>CAWFSV010000011.1:0-168001 GCA_963818575.1 uncultured Chloroflexia bacterium
CCCTTCACGCTCAACCTCCCGTCCACAATCTCCATCCCCTCCGGCACGTAGCCCAAGCGCCTGGTGCCGGAAGTAGGTGTTGTACAGCTCGGCGTAGTGGCCGCCGCGCTGCGAGCAGGCCGTCGTGGTCGCCTTCCTCGATGATCACGCCCTGGCGCAGGACGATGATCCGGTCGGCGGCGCGCACGGTCGACAAGCGGTGGGCGATCAGCAGCGCCGTCGTCTCCGCCAGGATCAGCCCCAGCGCCTCCTGGATCTGCGCCTCGGTGAACGGGTCGATGTTGGCCGTCGCCTCATCCAGGATGAAGATCGCCGGCTTCTGCACCAGCACGCGCATCAGCGACACCAACTGCCGCTGGCCCATCGAGAGGCGCGCCCCGCGCTCGCCGACCTCGGTCGCCAGCCCCTCGGGCAGCGACTCGAGCCACTCGCCCCCGCCGATCCGCCGCGCCAGCGCCTCGATCTCGTCCAGCGGCGCCGCCGGGCGCGCATAGCGGATGTTGTCGATCACCGTCCCCGAAAACAGGAACGGCGACTGCGGCACGATCCCCAACTGCCGGCGGTAGCCTGCAGGTCGAGCGTGCGGATGTCCATCCCGTCGATCAGCAGCCGCCCGCTCTGGAACTCGTAGAAGCGCGTCACCAGCTTGGCGATCGACGACTTGCCGGCGCCGGTGTGCCCGACGAGCGCCAGCGTCTCCCCGGGACGCACGAGCAGGTCGAAGTCGTTCAGCACGGGCTCGGTCGACTTGTAGTAGAACCCGACGTGCTCGAAGCGGATCTCGCCCCGCAGCACCGGAACGGCGCGCCGCTCGAGCTGCACCACGGCGGACTCGGCGTCGATCAGCGCAAAGACGCGCTCGGCCGCCGACAGCCCGCCCTGGATCCGGCTCCAGTACGACGAGAAGGCCAGCATCGGGTCCCAGAAGTAGTCCAGGCTGGTGACGAACAGGTACCACGACCCGTAGGTGATCAGCGCACCGGCGACGTTGACCGCACCGGCGTACAACAGCAGCGCCGTCCCCGGCCCGGCCAGCGCGTTCAACACCGGGAAGATCATCCCCAGCACGAACCCGCGCCGGACGTTGATCGCATACGACTGCCGGTTGACCCGGTCGAACTCGGTGAAGATGGCGCCTTCCTGGCGGAAGTTCTTGGCCACGGCGATGCCGCTCACCGCTTCCTTGGTCAGCGCGTTTACGTTGGCCATGGCGCGGAACCCGCGCCGCGTCGCCGTGCGCGCCAGCCGCCGGAAGGCGTAGGCACAGAAGAACACCGGCGGCAGCGTCACCAGCAGCCAGGGCAGCAGCCGGACCTCGATGCGCGCCAGGACGATCAGCAGGATGCCGGCCTGGACGAACGAGCTCATCAGGTCGGCGACGAGCGTGACGACGTTGGCGAACTCCTCGGTGTCGGACGTGATGCGGCTGACGATGCGGCCCGAGGAGTGCTCGTCGTAGAAGGAAAGGTCGTGCTCGGCGGCGGCGGCGAACGCCCGGCGGCGCAGCGCCAGCATCACGTCGCCGACGGCCCGCGCCGTCACCCGGCGGCGGATCCAGTTCACGCCCCAGCCGGCGGCGCCCAGGATGAACAGCGCCGATGCCAGCGCCGCCATGCCCGCCGGCGTCCCGGTCTGCACCATCATGTCGACGCCGCGGGCCATCAGGATCGGGACGCCCACGCCGGCGGCGGCGGCGATCAGGTTGCAGGCCAGGATCACGCCGATGGCGCGCCCCTTCGGCCGGAAGGCGTCCGCCATCCGGCGCACCAGGTCGCGGTCGCGGTAGGTGCGGTCGTAGGGCTCGGCTTCCAGGCCGTCGAAGAAGCCCATGGCTAGGCGCCCTCGTAACGCGTGAAGATGCGCCGGTAGGCGTCCGACGTGCGCATCAGGTCGTCATGCGACCCGGCGGCCGCCAGCCGGCCGCGGCGCAGCACGACGATCAGATCGGCCCAGCGGATCTGCGACAGGCGGTGGGTGATCAGGATCGTCGTCCGGCCGCGCGACGCCTGGAACAGGGCGCGCTGGATCTGGTCCTCGGTGGCGCTGTCGATCGAGCTGGTCGAGTCGTCCAGGATCAGGATGCGCGGGTCGGAGAGCAGGGCGCGGGCCAGGGCGATGCGCTGCCGTTGGCCGCCCGAGAGCGTCACGCCGCGCTCGCCGACCAGCGTGCGGTAGCCGTCGGCGAAGGCGGTGATGAACTCGTGGGCCTGCGCCGCCTCGGCCGCCGCCTCGATCTCGGCCGGCGTGGCGCCCGGCCGGCCGAAGGCGATGTTCTCGGCGATGGTGCGCGAGAACAGGAACACGTCCTGCTCGATGATGGCGATCTGGCGCCGCAGCGCGCCCAGCTCCCACTGGCGCACGTCGATCCCGTCGACGCACACCGCGCCGGCCGAGACGTCGTGCGTGCGGTTGACCAGCTTGGCCAGCGATGTCTTGCCGGAGCCGGTCTGCCCGACGATCGCCACCGTCTGCCCCGGCTGCACGCGGAAGGTCACCTGCTCGAGGCTGGGGCCGCGCTCGGTGTAGCCGAAGGTCACGTCGCGGAACTCGATCTCGCCGCGCATCGGGGCGGCGTGGCCGCGCGGGTTGTGATCGAGCTCGGTCTCGCGGTTGATCAGCTCCAGGATGCGCTGTGCGCTGGCCAGCCCCATCGAGAGCTGCGAGTACGCCCAGAGCGAGACGTAGGTCGGGAAGCCGAAGAGCTGGATCAACCCGACGAAGGCGATCACCTGGCCGACGTCCAGCAGCCCCTGGCGGTAGAGCAGCAGCCCGTGCAGGAAGGCGCCGGCCTCGGCCAGCGCCAGGAGCAGCAGCGGCAGGAAGCGCGCCTCGATGTCGCCCTGGCGCACGGAGGCGTCGCGCACGACGCGCGCCCGCGCCTCGAAGCCATCGACCTCCTCGGCCTCGCCGCGCGTGACCCTTGACCACCTCGATGCCGTCGAGCGCTTCCGCCAGGCGGGCGTTCAGCGTCCCGAACGCCTGGCGCACGCGCTCGGTGACCGGTTCGAGCTGCCGCAGGTACTGCGCCACGGCCAGCCCGTAGGCGGCGATGTACAGCGCCGGGATCAGGATCAGCGACGGGTGATAGGTCGGGGCGACGATCAGCGGCACGATCATGAAGTTGGCCGAGCCGATCACCAGGTTCAGGCCGGGGCTGAACAGGTAGTTGACCTGACGCACGTCGTTCGTCGCCCGGGCCATCGTGTCGCCGATCGGCTGCAGGCTGTGGAAGGTCATGCTCTTGCCCAGCAGGCTGAGGTACAGCTCCTGGCGGATGTCGCGCTCGACGCGCTGCGCCGAGAGTTCGGCGCTGAAGTTGCGCCCGAGCTGCAGCAGGCCGCGGCCGATCTGCGAGCCGGCGATCACCAGCGCCAGCGTGCCGACCAGGCGCAGGTCCGGCGCGGCGCTCAACATCACATTGAAGGCGCGCCCGACCAGCACCGGGACGACCGCCGCCAGCGAGGCGTTGCCCAGCGCGCCGATCAGCAGCAGGATCAGCAGCCACCACTGCCGCCGCACGTGGGACAGCACCCAGCGCAGCGGCGTGCGGCGATCCGATCGCAATGCCTGCGGGAGGACGAACTCAGACGCGGTCATGGGGTTTGTGCGGAGTCAGGATACCACACGCGACGCATTTCATCCCCGCGCGCCGCGCGCCAGAGACGGCTGTGCTATAGTCCGCCGATCGATCGGGGGGAAGCCGATGCCCATCGGCTCCCGGGGGATGCCTCAACGTCCGCCTGGATGACTCTGCAGCCGCCGACCAGCACGCCGGCGCGTACGCGCCGCGCGCCCGAATCCGCTCTCTCGATTCCGTCCTCCGTTTCGGGACCAACCCGCCGCGCAGCTGTCACACCGCGCCGGGGTCCGCCGTTCTTAGGTCAGACTGACGTGGACACACGACGTCGAGGACCGGACCCTGAGATGGTCGCCCGCGCCCGACAGGCGCAGGCCGGGGATGAACAGGCGTTCGCCGACCTGTTCGAGTCGCTTCACCCGGCCGTGCTCAACTACGCCTACCAGATCCTGGGCGACGGTCCATCGGCGGAGGATGCGACCCAGGATGCGTTCGTCGTCGCCCACCAGCGGCTCGGCATGCTCGGGCCCCCGTACGATTTCAAGTCCTGGGTGTTTCGCATCGCCGGCAACCTGGCCATCGACCAGATCCGCAAGAATCGCCGGCTGGTGGACATCGAGGACGCCGACGTGATGGCCGAGCCTCCCACCACCCGGCGCCCGCCCGAGAAGCAGGTGCGGCGCGGCGAACAGCAGCGCCTGATCCGACGCACGCTCGAACGGCTCCCGGCCGCCTACCGTCAGGCATTGGTCCTGCGGGAGATCCACGAGTTCTCGTACGAGGAGTTGGCCCGCGCGCTGGAGTGCTCGTACGACAGCGCCCGCCAGCTCGTCCATCGCGCCCGCCTGCGCTTCCGCGATGTGCACGGGCTGCGCCTGACGCTGGCCAACGGCGTCGAGCGCTGCCAGGTCCTGGGTGACCTGCTCTCGGCATTTCACGACGGCGAGCTCAGCGGTGAGGCCGAGGCCGCCGCCCGGAAACACATCGCCTCCTGCGCGCAGTGCCGCGAGACGCAGTCCGACCTGCGCTCGGTGGCGGCGCTGATGGTCGTGCTGCCTCCGCTGATTCCATCACCGCTTTGGGCGGCGCAGGCTCTGCACAAGATCCAGCAGGGCGGTGCGCCGGGGCAGGGCGCGGGCAAGGTGCGCGCCAGGATGGTGGAGCAATCGCATCCCGACGCAGGCTCGGGCGGCTCGTCTCGGGCGGCGAGGGTGCCGGCGGCGCGGGCGGATCGCGCGGATCGGGCGGGCGCGGAGGCGGCTCAGGGGAAGTCCCGCGCCTCGTGCGCCGGCTGTCCGGCTCTGGACCGGGTGGCAGCGGCGCCTGGCTTGCCGGAGCGCTGTTCGGCGCCGCGGCGCTCGTCGGTTTGATCGGCGTGCTTGGCATCGGGTTCCAGGCCTGGCGCTACACCACCGCCGCCACGCCGTCGCCGGTATTCACTCCGCCGGCCATCGCCAGCCCCACCGCAATCGATGCTCCCGCCACGCACACAGCGGAGGCGGGAACACCGACCGCAACGCCGACCCCCACCATCACTCCAACGCCGACGCTCGACGCAGCCTCCGCCACCGCCAATCAGAATTCGAATTGCCGCATCGGCCCGAGCACCGTGTACCGCAACATCGCCACGCTGCTTCAGGGCCAGACGACGGCGCTCGACGGCCGCAACGCCGAGTTCGACCTGGTGGTGGATCCCGACGCCGGGCGGCTCCGGCGGACACTGCTGGGTCTGGGGAGGTTCGCTGTCGATCGTCGGGCCGGCGGCCAGCCGGCCGGTCATCGCCGCGCCGCCAACCGATACGCCGATCCCCGGCGACTCCCAGCCTCCGATTGCATCGATCGCCGTAGCGCCAACCGGGCCCGGCCGCCCGACCGACCATGACAAACTCAGCCTGTCGGCCTCGGCCGCCGATGCCGGCGGCATCGAGAAGATCGAGATCTGGTTCCGATTGTCGACCCAGAATCAACCCGTCCTGATGCGAACCTGCACGCAGACAACGACCTGCATCTTCTACGGCGGACCCTATCCATCCGGGATGGCGCAGGCCTTCGCCCGCACGTGGGACATCAGCGGCAATCAGGGAGAGAGCAACGCCATCTCGTTCCAGATCTATGCCCTTCTCCAGTAGGACGCTTGCCTGCGGCCGTGCCGCCGAGAAGTTGATCGACCCGCGCCCGAACGGTCCCCGACACCTGGGGCCCAGCACCAGACCAGGAGGCATGCATGACCCGCCACACGTTCATCCGGCTTGCGATCACGCTCCTCGCTGTGTTGATCCTGACCGCGGCGTGTGAGCCGAAGGGCGGGGGGCTGCCCACCTGTCCGACCGACGGATTGGTCGCGCCGATCGGCATCTCCCCGGATCACATCGTCGTCCTGTCCCGAACGGGAGGCCCCGGGGAGCCACCAGTTGGCAGGCAAGCCGCAGGGCCTTGGCGGCGAACTGGAACAGGGCCTCCTGCATCGGCCGGGGCTCCTCGAGTGGGATCAACCCTGGTGCGGCCTGCCGTTCCAGTCTGCTGCCGGTAGCCGGGCGGCCACGCCTGCTCGGGAATGGAGGAGACGCCACGGAGCCGACGGCGCTCCTTTGCCGGTCCGTTTCGTTGCATAATCAGGCAACTCGGCGCCCAAACCCCGGGCACCGGCAAATCCCACGCGTTGGGAGGTGGAAATGACCGGATCCCCGTGGCCGTTCAGGACGTGCGTCAACAGCGGCCGCGCCTCGGCGTTTGCGCCGGGCCCGGCGTCTTGCGCGCGGGTCGCTCCTGATGCGCGGCCAGTCTACCACGGCCACTTCTCGGACTGTGGCCGCCGAGGAATCCGGCTGCATCCCTGCTTCTTTCCGGTCGTCATCGCGGCGATAATGGGCCGGCGGGCGCAGCGACCCCGGATCCGGGGAATACCTCACGCGGCGTGCGGGGAGGTTGGCATGACAGCCATGGCGGCAGCCGGCCGGCCGGACGTGCCGGTCAACGACAAGCGCGAGATTCGCGGTTGGGCGTTCTACGACTGGGCCAATTCGGCCTTCAGCACGACCGTCGGCACGGTCTTCCTCGGACCGTATCTGGCATCGCTCGCCGCTCAGGCAGCGACGCCCTTCGCCGACGGGATGGCGCGGCTGGGGGAATCCCCATCGCTCCGGACTCCTTCCTTCCTTACTGTGTCTCGATCTCCGTCGGGCTGCAGGTGCTGTTCCTGCCGATCCTGGGCGCCATCGCCGACTACTCGCACCTGCGCAAGCAGATGATGCGCCTGTTCGCCACGCTCGGCGGGCTGGCGACCGTCCTGCTGTTCCTGACCACGGCCAACGTGTGGTGGCTGGGCGGATTGCTCTTCATCCTGGCCAATCTGGCGTTCGGCGCGGCGATGGTCTTCTACAACTCGTACCTGCCGGATATCGCCAGCGAGGACAAGCGCGACAGCGTCTCGTCCTACGGCTGGGCGATGGGCTACCTGGGCGGCGGGTTGCTGCTGGTCCTCAACCTGGCGTTCTACCAGTTCCATGAGGCGCTGGGGGTGCCGACCGACCTGGCGGTGCGCATCAACCTGGCGTCGGCCGGCGTCTGGTGGCTGGGGTGGTCGCTCTACACCTGGTCGCGCTTGCGGGCGCGGCACGCCGCGGCGTGCGCTGCCCGCCGGCGCGACGTACGTCAGTGCCGGCTTCAAGCAGCTGGCGGGCACGCTGCGCGAACTGAAGCACTACCCGGAGACGCTCAAGTTCCTGCTGGCCTACTTCCTGTACAACGACGGCATCCAGACGGTGATCGCCGTCTCGGCGACGTTCGCCGCCGCCCCGGTGCTGCGCGGCGGCCTGGAGATCGACCAGTCGACGCTGATCGTGATCATCCTGATGATCCAGTTCGTCGCCTTCGGCGGTGCGCTGTTCTGGGGCAAGCTGGCCGGGTGGGTGGGCGCCAAGCAGTCGATCCTGATCAGCCTGGTGATCTGGGCCGGGGTGGTGATCTACGCCTACGCCGGGCTGCAGGGCGACACGCGCGTGCTGCAGTTCTGGATCCTGGGCGCCTTCATCGCCGTCGTGATGGGCGGCAGCCAGGCGATCAGCCGCAGCCTGTTCGCCCAGATGATCCCGGCCGGCAAGGAAGCCGAGTTCTATTCGTTCTATGAGGTCAGCGAGCGCGGCACGTCCTGGACCGGGCCGCTGCTGTTCGGCGTGATGAACCAGGCGTTCGGCAGCCTGCGCCCGGCGATCCTGTCGTTGGTCTTCTTCTTCGTCATGGGGTTGATCCTGCTGCCGTTCGTCAACGTCAAGAAGGCGATCGACGACGCTCGGAGCGTTCGGGCAGGATCGGCCTGACCCAGCACGTCGACCCGCGTCGGCGTCGAGACCAAGCGAAGGGACGGGGGGCGGCCAGCGCCGCCCCTCCGTCGCTGCGGGGAGGTCCCATGAAGTGGATCACGCGTTCCCACGTCCACGTTGATCGCGTGGCCTGTCCCTGGCTGATCACGCGCTTCATCGACAATCAGGCCGAGTTCCTGTTCGCGCCCAAGAGCCAGGTCGATCGGCTGGCCAAGGAAACGGACGCCATCCCGTTCGACGTGCCCGGCGTCGAGCTGGGCCACCACGAGGGCCGCTGTTCCTTCGAGTCGTTTCTGCTCAAGTACGACTTGAAGGACCCGGCGCTCCTGCGGCTGGCGGAAATCGTCCACGCCGCCGATGTGGCCGCCGATCTCGATACGGATCCCGTCGCCCGCGGCCTGGAAGCGATCGCCACCGGTTTCAGCCTGCGCTACCCGGACGACGAGGAGAACCTGGCCGTCCAGTTCGAGGTCTACGACGCGCTCTACGCCTGGTGCCGTCTGCAAGTGAGCCGCGCAGGCTGACGGCGCTCGTGCCTCGTCCGAGTCTCGATCTGTTGCTGCTGTTCGGCACGCGCATGGCGCGCATGTTCGCCTACGGTGCCGTGTCCGTCATCCTGGTGCTGTACCTCGTGCAGCGCGGCCTGGGCGAAGCCACCATCGGCCTGTTGCTGACGCTGACGCTGCTTGGCGACACGGCCATCTCGCTGTGGCTGACGACACACGCCGATCGGTTCGGCCGCCGCCGCACGCTCTTCATCGGTTCCGGACTGATGCTCGCCGCCGGGGCCGTCTTCGCCGCTACCGGAAACGTGCCACTGCTGCTGGCGGCGGCGACGATCGGGGTCATCAGCCCGAGCGGATACGAGGTGGGACCGTTTCTGGCCATCGAGCAGGCGGGGCTCACGCAGCTGGTCCCGCCCGCCAAGCGAACCTCGGTCTTCGCCTGGTACAACCTGAGCGGTTCCTTTGCCACGGCGCTGGGGGCCGCCGGTGCCGGCATCTTGACCGAGAGCCGGATCGAAGCCGGAGCGACTGCGCTGGATGGCTATCGATCTGTACTCTTGATCTACGCCGCGATGGGTCTGGTGCTCGCGTTGGCGTTCGGGTTGCTTTCTCCCAAAGTTGAAGCTCCCGATAACCCAAGCGAGAGTCGAACCTGGTGGGGGCTGGGACGGTCGCGCCGGGCTGTTCTCCGGCTATCGGGCCTGTTCTCGCTGGATGCGTTCGGAGGCGGCTTCGTCGTCCAGAGCGTCGTGGCCTACTGGTTCCACCTGCGCTTCCAGGTCTCGCCGGCGGGACTGGGAGCGATCTTCTTCGCCACCAACCTGCTGGCCGGGATCTCAGCCCTCCTGGCGGCGCGGCTCGCCCGACGCATCGGGTTGATCCGGACGATGGTGTTCACCCACATTCCCTCCAACCTGCTGCTGCTCCTGGTGCCGCTCATGCCTTCCCTGCCGCTGGCGGTCGCCTTCCTTCTTCTTCGCTACACGATCTCGCAGATGGATGTCCCCGCCCGGCAGTCGTACACCATGGGTCTGGTGGACCCCGAGGAACGCTCGGCCGCCGCGGGTGTCACCGGCGTTGCCCGCACGACCGGCGCGGCCCTGTCGCCCGGGCTGGCGGCGGCGATGGTCGCCTCGAGCGCGTGGATGAACCTTCCCTTCTTCCTGGCGGGGAGCATCAAGCTGGCGTATGACCTGCTCCTGTATCGCGGGTTCCGTCACCAGCCGGTGCAGGACGAACCAGGTCCGCGACCCTGTAGCCCACCACGGCGGGAAGGTGGCCGGGTGGGAGATGATGGGGTAGGGGCACGGCATGCCGTGCCCCTACGGTTTCCTTGCGAGCGACATGGTCTGCGTCCGTGGCGCGGCAGCCCGAAGGCTCCGGCTGCGTGCATCTCAGGGGATTCGATCCGGGAGTGCATCGAGCGCCGTCGGCAGGTAGCCGCAGGCCTACGGCCTGCGTGACTCGGTCGCCAGGCCCGCCTTCGCCGCGCACCGCGATCGCCAACCGGCGCTCGGTCGCGAATCATCCGCCGGGCACGGCATGCCGTGCCCATACGGATGGCATGCGGAGTCCACATGGTCGGCGTCCGTGACGCGGCAGCCCGAAGGCTCCGGCCGACGTGCATCCTCAGGGGCTTCGACGGGAATGCATCGAGGGCCGTCGGCAGGTAGCCGCAGGCTTCAGCCTGCGTGACTCGGTCGCAAGGCGCCGCCGTCGTGCTCCTGCGATCTGCGTCAGCGCGATCACGTCGGACGATGTCGCCGGCGTCGGTCATGCGCGATGACGAAGGTTGACTCGGAGGGGCGGGTGCGGGTGAAGCATCGGCATCCGCCGATGCTTCACCCCTACCAGAACAGGCGAGGGCGAAGCCACCGCGGGAATGCACCGTTGGACATGTAGGGGCACGGCATGCCGTGCCCCTACGAGTTGGTGGCAGGGCAGGATCGACGTTTGGATCGAGGGCACCGGCGGGCGCGGCCCGGTGGGGCGGAGGCGGAGGCCTTCGGCCGACCGGCTTCGCCCTGCCGGCCAACGCGTGATGGTTGCCGGCGACCGCCCTCAGAGCGGTTCGAAGCGCGCCGTGAAATGGCGCATCAGCCGCGGCTGGTAGGTGATGTGGTAGCCGCGGACCTCGGTCTTGCGGGCGGCGATGCGGCCGACCGCCTCCGCCACGAAATCCAGGTGCGCCTGCGTATACGTGCGCCGCGGCAGCGCCAGGCGCACCAGCTCCATCAACGGATAGACCATCTCGCCGGTGTCCTCGTCCTTGCGTGCGAACATCACCGAGCCCAGCTCGACGGCGCGCACGCCGCCTTCCAGATACAGCTCGACGGCCAACGCCTGGCCGGGGAATTCGCCGCGCGGGATGTGCGGCAGGAACGCGCCGGCATCGATGTATACGGCGTGGCCGCCGGGAGGCTGGATCACCGGCACGCCGAGGTCCAGCAGGCGCTGCGCCAGGTAGGCCACCTGTCCGACCTGGTAGGCCAGGTACCCCTCCTCCAGGCCTTCCCACAGGCCGACGGCCATGGCGTCGAGATCGCGGCCGGACAACCCGCCGTAGGTCGGGAAACCCTCACGCAGGATCAGCTCGTTGCAGGCGCTCTGATACAGCTCGTCATCGTTCATCGCCAGGAAGCCGCCCATGTTGACGATGGCGTCCTTCTTGGCGCTCATCGTCGCCCCGTCGGCCAGGGCGAACATCTGTCGGGCGATCTCGCGCACCGGCATCTGGGCGCACCCCGGCTCTCGCTGCTGGATGAAGAAGGCGTTCTCGGCGTAGCGGCAGGCGTCGATGAAGAACGGGATCCGGTGCCGCCGGTAGATGGCGCTCACCTGGCGCAGGTTCTCGAGCGAGACCGGCTGCCCGCCCACGCCGTTGCTGGTGATGGTCATCATGCCCAGCGGGATGTTCTCCGCGCCGACGCGCTCGATGAACGCCTCCAGGGCGGCGAGATCCATGTTGCCCTTGAACGGATGCAGATCGGAGGCATGCGCCGCTTCCGGAATGGCCAGATTCACCGGCCGGCCGCCGCGGTCGAGGATGTTGCCCTCGGTCGTGTCGAAATGCGTGTTGGACGGGATGAACTGTCCGGGCTGGACCAGCAGCTTGGTCAGGATGTTCTCGGCGGCGCGGCCCTGATGGGTGGGCACGAAGTGGCGGAAGCCGAAGATCGTGTCGATGGCATCCTTCAGGCGATAGAAGGAGCGTGCGCCGGCATACGACTCGTCGCCCAGCATCATCGCCGCCCACTGCCGGTCGCTCATCGCGCCGGTCCCGGAGTCGGTCAACAGGTCGACGTAGATGTCATCCGAGCGCAAGCCCGAACACGTTGTAGCCGGCGGATTTCATGGCCGACAGGCGTTGTGCGCGATCGAGGCTGCGGATCGGCTCGACGACCTTGATGCGAAACGGCTCAGCCGGGTACGCTGGCATACACGCCTCCCCCTGTTCAGAGTGCCACCAGTCTAACATCGCCGCACGGAGGAGCAAAGCGCCGCGGTATACTGCGCGCATGCGGCGGGGCAAACGGATCTTCCGGTGGCTGGGCACCGTCTGCCTGGCGGCGTGCGGCCTGCTGGCCGCCGGCCTCGCCTGGCCGTCCCCGCGGGTGCGGGTCGAGCTGGCGTGGTCGAGCGAACAGGTGCAGTCCGCATGGATCTCGTTGCCAGTCGGAGTGCACGGGGACCGACGCCGCGCCGGCGCCGGGCCTGACGGTGGCAATCGATGCGCCGGCCCGGGCTGCTGGAAGGCCGCCGTGAGCGGCTCGAGCTATCCGTTCGAGTCGAACCCGACAGCCGTGCGCTTCCGGTCTATACGCTTGCCGCCGAGGTCGTCTCGGCTGACGTCCGGGTCGAGCCCGGCAGGCGAATCGGGCCAGGCGCTGCGGCCGGCGAGTGCCTTCGCATGGAGCCTGGTCGCGCTGCACGTGCCGGAATCGTCGGCCACGATTCTGATTCGATTGCGGCGGCATGCGGCAGGCGGGGCGGCCGAGGCGGAGCGATTGCTGCTGGCGCGTGAGCTCGTGCTCCCGGTCCGCACTCTGGCCGGCCTGTCGGCGCCTGCCGCCACGTGGGCCGCCGCCATCCTGGGGCTCGCCGGCGCGATGCTGTGGGTCGCCGCCACGCTGCCACGCACAGGTTGAGGAGACGATATGGGGACTACCGCGCTGTCTATCGTGCCGATGTTGTTGGGCCCGGTACAAACCAACGCCTATCTGGTGGCTGATCCTCAGGCCCGGGTGGCGGCGGTGATCGATCCGGCGTGGGACGGTGCGGCGATCGTCCGGGAGGCTGAACAGCGCGGGTGGACGATCACCGACATCTGGCTGACTCACGCTCACTTCGATCACTTCGGCGGGGCCGGTGGAGTTGCCGACGGGGTCGATCCGGCTCCGCACGTTGCCCTGCATCCGCTCGACCAGACCCTGTGGCGCCTGAATGGCGGTGCGGCGTGGTTCGGGATTCCCGGCGTTTGATCCGGGGCCGGAGCCGACGATCGAGCTGGCCGACGGCATGCAGATGACGCTTGGCGCGTTCACCTTCGAGGTGCGGCATGTCCCCGGGCATTCGCCCGGCCACGTCATGTTCTACTGCGCGCCGGAACGGTGCCTGTTCAGCGGTGATGTGCTCTTCGATGGGAGCGTCGGCCGCAGCGATCTGCCGGGCGGAGACTGGGATACGCTGATGGCCAGTATCCGCGAACCGCATCCTCGACCTGCCGGATGAGGTCCAGGTCTACCCGGGGCATGGGCCATCGACGACGGTCGGCAGGGAGCGGATGACGAATCCGTTTCTGGGGGGATGAAAGAGAGCGGTCAGCTGTGCAGCTGTCAGCTTTCAGCATGTCAGCTAGCAGCAAGTAGCTGCAGCGGCAGGCAGCTGGTTGCTGGTCAGCGGAGGGGGCTCAGTCGATCGGAGCCACCGGACCATGAGGAGTGACCAGCGTCGGCGGGGTCCCGTCGCACTCGGTCGTCCGCCTCGCTCCTAGGTCAGCGGGCCAGTATCAACATGCGAGGGCGCCAATGGCTGACGCGACCCCGATTGCTGGCACGCATGCTGATTGCCAATTGCCATCGCCAACTGCCAATTGCTGATTGCCAATTGCCAATTGCTAGTAGCTAGTCCTGACCGCTGACCGCTGAGCGCTGATAGCTGATCGCTAGTGAGCTTTCGACTCAAGGCTCCCCCTCAATCGCTCGAGCTGCTCTCGATCACCCCGCCTGGGGCCTGAACCCACGCCAGCCAATCGCGCACCGGTCCTCGCGGCTCGCTCGGTGCGACGGCGACGACCTGCGCCACCAGCGCGTAGCTCCCCGGAACGCCCACGCGTCGGACTCGGGCAGCACGCCATCTAAACGAAGGGGAATGCTCCCGGCAGGCAGCGAGCTGAGCGGGAGCAAGGCGAACGCGGCCGGATCTTCGTTCAGCAGTTCGAGGGCTTGAGCCGGGGTAGCGATCAGACGCGAGCCGGAGAAGAAGGGCTTGCCGAGCATCAGCGTTTCGTCCAGCACCTGTCGCAAGTCGTCCCCGGGCAACGGGAGGACAGGCTGCACGGCCCGGTCGTCGCCCGCCAAGCTCAGACCAGCGGGCGGTGCGTCCGGCGAGCAAGTCGACCAGCGCAAGCCGCGTGACCTGGCTCACGCCCGAGCCGCTGCCCGTCACAACGGCGATCGGATCGCGGGCCAGCGGGGTCGCGAACCAGCCATCCTGCGGCTCCAACGCTCCGATGGCGACGACATACTCGCCCTGATCCAACCCCTCGAGCGCCACGCCGGCTTGCACGATCTCCAGGTCGAACGGCAGGGGGCCGAGCTCCTCCAGGTACGCGTGCGCCCATGCCAGGACGCGAGGCGCAAAGGCGGGGGTTACAGCTACCCGCGGTACAGGGCCCGGGACCGGCGTCGGCGTGGGCGTGGGCGAGCAAGAGCCGAGCGCCAGCGAAAGTGCGACCACGCCGCAGTACCAGCTGCGCGGCCTTCCGGGTGAGCAGCGTGGCGAGCCTCCAGGACATCAGCCGCCTCGAATGAGTCCGATCGCCAGACCGAGCAGCCCGACGAACGCGCAGTAGGCGCTGAATACCGCCAGCGAGTGCCGGGTGACGAAGCCCAGCAGCCAGCGGATCGAAGCGTAGCCGACGATCGCGGCGGAAACGAATCCGACCAGCACCGCCGGCACAAAGGCCGCCGCGCCGGGCAGCGCGGCGAGGTCCCCGAGGGTCAGCACGCCGGCGCCGATCATGACCGGGATCGAAAGCAGGAACGAGAAGCGCGCCGAACCGGGGCGATCGAAGCCGCGCAACAGTCCGGCGGAGATCGTCGCCCCCGATCGCGAGAGCCCGGGAACAGCGCCAGCGCCTGCGCCAGGCCGATCCAGACGGCGTCCTTCCACGTGGCGGTGTCGAGCGACCTGAGGCGCTTGCCGATCCGCTCGGCCGCCAGCAGCAGCGCGGCGGTCACCAGCAGGAAACCGGAGGTTGCCAGCGGGCTGCCGAAGGCGGCTTCCACGATGTCCTTCAAGGCGACGCCGGCGATGACGGCGGGGATCGTCCCCAGAACTATCCACCCTGCCAGCCGCACATAGGGATCCTGGATGGCCTCGCGGTGCACCAGCGCCCGGAGGGTTGCGCGAGCATGTGGACCAGGTCTTCCAGAAGTAGGAGCGCGGCGAGATCCCCGAGGGTCAACACGCCGGCGCCGATCATGACCGGGATCGAAAGCAGGAACGAAAAGCGCGCCGAACCCGGGCGATCGAAGCCGCGCAGCAGTCCGGCGGAGATCGTCGCCCCCGATCGCGAGAGCCCCGGGAACAACGCCAGCGCCTGCGCCAGGCCGATCCAGACTGCGTCCCTCCACGTGGCGGTTTCGAGCGGCCTGAGGCGCTTGCCGATCCGCTCCGCCGCCAGCAGCAGCGCGGCGGTCACCAGCAGGAAACCGGAGGTTGCCAGCGGGCTGCCGAAGGCGGCTTCCACGATGTCCTTCAAGGCGACGCCGGCGATGACGGCCGGGATCGTCCCCAGGACTATCAACCCGGCCAGCCGCACATAAGGATCCTGGATGGCCTCGCGGTGCACCAGCGCCCGGAGGGTTGCGCGCAGCATGTGGACCAGGTCCTTCCAGAAATACGCGATGACGGCCACGAGTGTCCCCATCTGCACCAGCACGTCGAAGGCGAACGCCGCGTCGGGATCGAACTCCCAGCCAAGCGCCCACGGCACCAGCACCAGGTGCGCCGACGATGACACCGGCAGGTACTCGGTGAGGCCCTGGACGATCCCGAGGACGAGCGCCTGGAACAGGGACAACGACTACTCCTCCTCCGGCCGGTGCTTCTGATAGCCGGCGCGGAACTCAGCGGCGAAGGCGGCCAGCGACCCGGCCAGGACTGCCGACGCGCAAGTCGGCGGCCAGCGAGACCAGCAGGCGCAGGTTGTGGATCGAGAGCAGCGTGGCCGAGAGCATCTCGCCGGCCACGATCAGGTGCCGCAGGTACGCTCGAGTGAACGTGCGGCAGGCGTAGCAGTCGCAGTCGGCGTCGATCGGCCGCTCGTCGTCGGCGTACGCCGCGTTGCGCAGGTGGAGCCGGCCCTGGCGTGTCAGGGCGGCATGATTGCGCGCCATGCGCGTCGGGAGGACGCAGTCGAACAGATCGATGCCGCGCACGACGCCTTCCACCAGGTCCTCCGGCGACCCGACGCCCATCAGGTAGCGCGGCCGGTCGTCGGGCAGGATCGGGTCGACCGTCTCGAGCATCGCCAGCATGTCATCCTTCGACTCGCCGACCGACAGGCCGCCGATGGCGATGCCGGGGAATCCCAGGGAAGCGATGTGCGCCGCCGACTGCGCCCGCAGGTCGGGGAAGATGCCGCCCTGCACGATCCCGAACAGCGCCTGATCGTCGCGCCGTTTGGCGCGCAGGCAGCGTTCGGCCCACGCGTGCGTGCGCCGCAGCGCTTGCTCGTTGTAGGCCCGGTCGTGAGGCTCGGCGCACTCGTCGAGCACCATGATGACATCCGCCCCAAGGTCCTCCTCAAGAGCGATGACCGACTCGGGCGTGAAACGGTGCGTCGAACCGTCGAGGTGCGACTGGAAGGTGACGCCATCGTCGTCGACCTTGCGGCGGTCGGCGAGCGAGAAGACCTGGAACCCTCCGGAGTCGGTGAGCAGCGGGCCGTCCCAGGCCATGAAAGCATGCAGGCCGCCGCGCTCCGCCACGCGGCGCGCCCCGGGGCGCAGGTAGAGATGGTAGGCATTGGCCAACACCAGGCTGGCGCCCAGGCTCCGGAGCTGCTCGGGCGTCACGGCCTTGACGCTGGCCTGCGTGCCGACGGGAGCGAAGACCGGGGTGTGCAGGTCGCCGTGAGGGGTGTGGAAGACCCCGGCGCGGCCGCGACCGTCGCGGCCCGCCAGGTCAAAGGTGAAAGGCATCATGCGTCACAGGTTCCAGAAGAGATGAAGCCCGGCCAGGATGAGCGGCACGAGGATCAGCAGCAGCACGCCGCCGACCCGGAAGAAATCGCGCGTGGCGTAGCCGCCCGGTCCCATCACCAGCGTGTTCACCGGATGCCCGACGGGGGTGAGAAACCCGAGGGACGAGCCGAGGGCGACGGCCATCGCCAGGCCGCGGGGGTCGGCGCCCGTCTCGTGTCCGATGGCCACCGCAATCGGCGCCAGCAGGATCGGCACGGCGACCTGCCCGCCGATCACCTGGCTGAGCGCGCCGGCGACGACGAGCAGGACCGCCGCCAGGGCGAGCGAGGGCATTCCGCGGGCGACGCTCAGCAGACCGTTGGCGGCGACGTCGGCCAGCCCGGTGCTGACCAGGGCGGTGCCCAGGGGCCACATGCCGGCGATCAGGAAGATCGCCTTCCATTCAATCGCCCGGTAGCCGTCGTCCATCGAAACGCAGCCGGTCAGCAGCAGCAGCGCCGTCCCTGCCAGCGCCGCCACCGGGACCGGCAACCAGGCCATGGCGGCAACGATCAGGGTCACCAGCGTGATGCCGGCCGCCAGGCGAGTCTTGCGCGGCCGCAGGATGGCGTCCGGATCCTGTTCCAACAGCAGAAAGTCGCGCTCGTCGCGCAGCAGGCCGAAACGCGCCGCGGGTCCCTGAACGAGCAGCGCGTCGCCCGGCTGCAAGCGCATCTCGGGCACGCCCTCCACCACCGGCTTGTCCCGGCGCCAAAGGGCCAGGACGTTCAGCCCGTACTTCTCGCGGAAGTGCACCTCGCGCAGCGTCTTTCCCGCCGACCGGGCGTGGGGGGAGAGAACGATTTCCCCCAGGATCGTCTCGCCATTGGCGACCTCATGAGCCATCTCGGGTTCGGCCTGCTGACGAAGCCCGTAGGACGCCAGGACGTCCACGTGCGGCTGCCCCTGGGCGAGCACGACATCGCCTTCGAGGATGATCTCGTCCGGGGACGGCGAGACGATCACGTGACCGTCGTGCGCCACGCCGACGACCGTCAGGCCGAGCCGGCGGGCCCATTCCCCCTGACGCAGCGACATCCCGGCCAGGGCCGAACCAGGGAGCACGCGCACCTCGGACAACGTGTGCTCGATCCCGTACATCGTCGTCAGTTCGGCGCGGAGCCGGACGGCCCTGGCGCTCTGTCCCGCGGGGTAGCGCTCGGGCAGCAATCGCCGCCCGGCAAGCGTCAGGTAAGCCGCGCCTACGACGATGATCGGAATCCCGATCGGGAGGAAGGAGAGCAGCGTGAAGGGCTCGAGCCCTGCGTCGCGCAGCGTCCCGCCGACGATGATGTTGGCCGTCGTCAGCAGCGTGGCCATCCCGCCGAGGATCGTGCCGAACGCCAGGGGCATCAGCAAGCGCGACGGCGCCGTGCGCGTTTGCCGGGAGACACTGATCACGGCCGGGAGCAGGACGCCGGCGGCGGCCAGGTTGTTCATGAACAGCGAGAGCAGCGCAGCCGAGAGCGTGGTGAACAGGACCGCCCGCCGCTCGCCGCCGCCGCTGAAGCGCAGCAGGCGTTGGCCGAGCATCAGCGTCAGGCCCGTCTGCTGCATCGCCTCCGAGATGATGAAGATCGCCAGGATCGTCAGGACGGCCGGGCTGCTGAAGCCGGCGAACGCCTCGGCCGGTGTGACCAGGCCGGAGAGCGCCAGCGTCACGAGCGTCAACAGGGCAACCAGGTCGGCTCGGATCCGAGTGGCAATGAGCAGGACCGCGGCGATCGCGATGACCGCCAACAGGAAGACGGCGGAGGGGGGCATGACCCGCCGATTATAGCCCGTCCGCGTGCTAGAATCGGCCACCTGAGGCGCGCCTCGTCCATGACGTCACCCGCTCCGGCTCCCCGCACCGCACCCCGACTGGCGACATGGGTTGAAGTCGATCTTGCCTGCCTCGAGACCAACGTCCGTCACCTGGCGCGCCTGGCCTCGGTGCCGGTCATGGCCGTCGTCAAAGCCAACGGCTATGGCCACGGTGCGGTTCCGGCCGCCACCGCCGCGCTGCGCGGCGGAGCGACCTGGTGCGGCGTCGCCCGGCCCGAGGAAGCGCTCGAACTGCGTCGGGGCGGGCTGGGCTGCCCGATCCTTCTGCTCGGTTGGGCGCCCCGCGAGGCACTGGCGGAACTGGTGGCCGGGTCCGTCTCGCTGACCGTATGGAGCGCGCTGCAGGTCGACGAGATCGCCGGCGTTGCGCGTGCCCTGGGCCGCAAGGCGCGCCTGCACCTCAAGGTCGACACCGGGATGGCCCGCCTGGGCGTGCAGCCGCCCGAGGCCGTCGAATTCGCCCGCCGCATCGGGGGAACCGAAGGCGTTTCACTCGAAGGTCTGTTCACCCATTTCGCGTGCGCCGACGACCCGGCCTCCGAGCGTCACCCAGGCCCAGGAATCGGAACTTCGATCGGTCGAGTCGGCGCTCGACTGCCGCAGGGTTGCGCCCCGGATTGATCCACGCGGCCAACTCCGCCGGCATGCTCCATCGCCGGAGCGCGCGCTTCGACCTGGTGCGGCCCGGCATCGCCCTGTATGGCCTCGAGCCCTCCCCGCTGTGCCCATTGCCTCCGGCGCTGCTGCCGGCGCTCTCGTGGAAAGCCGTGCTGACCCAGGTGAAGGTCGTGCCGCCGGGGCGCGGGGTGAGTTATGGCCACCAGTACACGACGGTGGGCGATGAACGTATCGGGACGGCGGCGGTGGGGTATGGTGACGGGTACCGCCGCAGCGAGGGAAACCAGATGCTCGTCGGCGGACGACGCGTGCCCGTCGTCGGGCGAGTGTGCATGGACCAGGTGCTGGTGCAATTGGACGCGCGTGCCGGATGCCCGGGCCGGCGATGAGGTGGTGCTGATCGGCGCTCAGGGCGGAGAACGGCTGCGCGCCGAGGACCTGGCGGCGACCTGGGGGACGATCAGCTACGAGGTCGTGTGCGGGATCACGTCCCGCGTCCCGCGCCGCTACACGTGAACCTCACCTGATCGCCGTGTGGCTCAAGGAACAAGTCGTGCGGCCCTCGTGTCGCACGTTTCGTTGGGGGCGTTCCCGGCCCTCATTGGGAGGATCCCAGGCGCACGCGGCCTTGTGAGGATGGCGCAGCCCGACGTGGCCATTCGGCCCGCAACTGGGAATCCCGCTTGCGAGGACGTAGGGGCGACGCACCGTTCGTGCCCCTACGGTAGGGACGCGAGGCGAGATGGCCCGAAGGACAACCGTAGGGGCGGGTTTCAAACCCGCCCCTACGTCGCGGCACGGTGCTTCACCCTCGCGAAGAATGCCGATGGGTGACGCGGGCGCGTGTACGGCGGAGGTCGCTCCGTGAGGTGTCCTGATCAAGACGGCCGCAGGCCGACGGGGCAATCCCGGCTGGCATGCTGGCCCCGGGTTGACCGGAATTGCGGCGCGCCTTCGGCGCTCTCCATGCCGAGAGTCGCGCGGCATGTGATCTCAACGCCGTGCGTGGCGCGCGCGATCACGGCGCGGATCGCTCGGCCCTGAATGCATCCCACACCGCCAGCGCCGGTTTGGGCGATCCGTCCTGAAACTGCAGTCCGACGAAGGCGAACATGCCCAGCGTGTCCACGTCCTGCTGCCCGACGCCGTTGCGGCCCATGACCTCGGCGTAGGATTCGGCGTTGAAGTCCGTCAGCAGCAGGTAGATCCAGAACCTCAGATCGCGAGCCGATCTGCGCGTCGATGGCCTGCAAGTAGGCCGCCTGATCCTCCGGTGCGCCGACAAAGGGCCCGACCGGCGATGACGTATATCCGCCTTCGGCCACCGCCAAGCGGCTTGTCGGTCCGCGCCAGCAGCGGCGTGTAGTAGTCCGCGGGGATTTCGTCGCCCCCGCCGAACGCGGCGAAGGGATAGGACGAGATCACCCAAAGGTCCAATTGAGGCTCGAAGGCTTCGACCTGGTCCCAGTTGGTCTGGTATGCCTGGCGTCCTTCGGCAGCAGCCGCGAACAGGTTGTTCAGATCCTCCCACTGGAACGTCACGAAGACCTGAGTCTCGGGGGACTCTTGCTTGACGGCGGTATAGACCTCCCGGTACAGGCTGAGGAAGTGCGGGAAGTCCTCCGGGTGGGCATCGGCGTAGGTGTTGATCTCCGACGCCAATCCCAGATAGCGCGGATGAAAAGTGCGCACGATCCACGCCGTGAACTCGCGGTAGGCCTTGCGCACGTCCGGATTCTCGAAGCTCGCCGGCCAGCCCGAAGGCAGCCCCATGAACTCGCGCCGGTTGAGGCCGTTGAGCGGATCGACGACGAAGATCGGTTCCAGCCCGTTCTGGTGCGCCAGCGTGACCTGGTTGCGGATGTCGATCAGCGGCTGCGGCTCGGCCTCACCCTCCAGCGGAAACGCCTGCCAGGGGATGTTCTGCTGGAACAGGACGACATCGGCGTGGCGCGCCATGTCGGTGAAGTGGTTCAGGACGCTTTCGAGCGACACCTCCGGCGGGGAGGGGAAGAACCCGTAAGCCGTCACCCCGGGCGGCAGCGGGGTAATGTGAGGGGTAGGGACTGGCGTCGGGATCGTTGGAGACCCGCAGGCCAGGCCGGCCAGCAGCAACGCGACCACCATCAGCCAAACCTTCGACATTCGCAACCCTCCCGGGACGGAATGAACGCATTCGCGACGTCCCTAGGATATACAGGGCGGAGGGCGTGCAGGTTGCAGCCGGGTTGACGGACGGTAGGGGCGAAGCACCCGGAAGTCACGGGTGCTTCGCCCCTACGGTGACGCGTTGGACCTGGATCGGCCTTATGCGTACCGCTGCCGCACGCTGGGGATCAGATACTCTTCGAAGGAGCGCCGGAAATCGTACTCGGGTTGCCAGCCCCAGTCGCGGCGTGCGGCGCTGTCGTCGACATCGGCCGGCCAGCTGTCGACGATCCCCTGGCGGCGCACATCCGGGGCGAAGGTGATGTTCGCCGAGGGGAAGGCGCGCACGATCATCTCCAGGATCTCGGCCGCCGTCGGGCTGTAGCTGGTGACGTTGTACACCAGCTGGCGCAGGTTCTCCCGCCGCGCCGCCTCCAGGAGCAGCAGCGCCTTGATCGCGTCGGGCATCACCATGAACGGAAGCTGGCTGTCCGGCCGCACGAAGCAGGCGTAGGCCTTGTCCTGCGCCGCGTGGTGCAGCATCTCGGGGCCGTAGTCGCTCGTGCCGCCGGTGGGGATGGTCAGGGCGCTGATCAGCCCCGGGAACCTCAGGGCGCGGAAATCGATCCGCGGCGCGGCTGATTCGGCCTCCAGCCGCCGGTAGTGCAGCGCGTAGTAGCGGCCCAGGTGCTCGCAGGTCAACTTGTTGACCCCGTACATCGTGGCCGGGAAACACCACTCGTCCTCGCGCACCACGCGCCCCTCACGCGCCTTGGTCTCCAGATCGGGCAGACCGTAGGCGGCGATCGACGACGGGTAGATGAATTTGACCGACCGTCCCCCGGCGCGGGATTGCTCGGTCGCCATCCGAAGGAGGTGCAGCGTCCCGTCGACATTGATCCGGTGGGCGAGCTCCGGATCGCGCTCGCCTTTGGTCGACAGGATCGAGGCCAGGTGATAGATGGTGGTGAAGGCGTACTCGCGACCGAGGCGCTGGATCAACTCCGGATCGGTGATGTCTCCCTGAAGGAAGGTGTGGCAGTCGGCCTGCAGGCTGGGGTCCAGTGTCTGGATGTCGGTGGCGACGATTCGGCTGGCGCCTGCGGAGCACAGATGGTGGATCAGCCCGTGGCCGATCTCACCGTTGGCGCCGGTGATCAGAACGGTGTCGTCCTTGGGCATGGGCGATGGCCTCACGCTGACTTCGGGGTTGGAGCCAGGAGTCTAGCACAGGCGGTCCGGCGGGCGAGGGAGAGGAAGCCCAGAAAGGTGGCTTTGTCACCCGTCAGGTCGTGTCGTTCGGCTTGACTTCTCCCCATGCGCTCCGTAGAATCATCGGACAAGCGAGCACAGACAGGGAAGAGCCCCGGCCGGCCGGCCGGGCACCGAAGGGGCAAGCTCGAGGGCCGGTGCAGTCCCGGGCGAAACTCTCAGGTCCAAGGACCCTTCTGGCCGCACCTCTGGAAAGCCGCAAGGCGCCGATGGGGCAAGTCCCGTACGGGACAAATCTCTCAGGCCGCAGACAGAGGGCGCACCCATGCGTACGGGTGCGCCCTTTTCCCTTCGATCCCTGCGCCAGGATGCCACACGAATCAGGAGGACACGATGGAGTTCCCGAAGGACCTCAAGTACACGACCAGCGATGAATGGGTCCGCCTCGAGGGCAAGACGGCGACGGTCGGGGTGAGCGACTACGCCCAGAGCCAGCTGTCCGACATCGTCTTCGTCGAGGTGACGGCGGCCGTCGGCGAGACGCTGGACAAGGGCAAGGCCTTCGCTTCGGTCGAATCCGTCAAGGCGGCCTCGGAGATCTA
Source organism: uncultured Chloroflexia bacterium (assembly GCA_963818575.1). Taxonomy (GTDB): domain Bacteria; phylum Chloroflexota; class Anaerolineae; order Anaerolineales; family E44-bin32; genus DYJB01. The sequence goes on from CAWFSV010000011.1 coordinate 23,281, forward strand.
CATGCCGGTGAAGGGCAAGATCGTGGCGGTGAACGACGCGCTGCCCGGGACGCCCGACGTGGTCAACAGCGACCCGTACGGCAAGGCGTGGATGATCCGGATGGAGGTCGCCGATCCCGGTGAGGTGGCCGGGCTGATGGACGCCGCGGCCTACGCCAAGCACTGCGACGAACGGAGCCACTAATGGCGTACATCCCGCACACCGAAGACGACCGGCGGACGATGTTGAAGGCCGTGGGCGTGCGCTCGCTGGACGACCTGTATCAGGCCGTCCCGGCGGGCGTGCGCTTCCCCGATCTGGACCTGCCGGAGGCAGTGTCCGAACTCGAGGTGATGGAGGAGCTGCAGGCCCTCTCGGAAGCGAACCTGGACGCGCGCCATACCGCCTGTTTCCTGGGCGCCGGCGCCTACAACCATTTCGTGCCGTCGGTTGTCGATCACATCCTGCGCCGCGGCGAGTTCTACACCGCCTACACGCCCTATCAACCGGAAATCTCGCAGGGCACGCTCCAGGCGATCTTCGAGTACCAGTCGCTGATCTGCAATCTGACCGGGATGGATGTGTCCAACGCCTCGCACTACGACGGCGCCACGGCGCTGGCCGAGGCCGTCATCCTGGCCTTCAACCATCATCGCGGCAAGCGCACCAAGGTGATCCTCTCCCCGGGCGTCCACCCGCATTACCGCGGCACGGTCCGCACCTACATGCAGGGCATGGGCCTGACGCTGGCCGGTGATGAGGCGCTGGGCAACGACAGCGCCGGGTTGGCCGGGCTGCTGGACGCGGACACGATGATGGTCGCCGTCCAGTACCCCGACTTCTTCGGCCGGATCGAGGACTTCACGGCGCTGGGGAAGGCGGCGCATGCCGTCGGCGCGCTGCTGTGCGTATGCGTCAATCCACTGGCGCTCGGGCTTCTCAAGCCGCCGGTGGAGTTTGACGCCGATGTGGTCGTCGGCGACGGGCAGCCGCTCGGCATCCCGATGTCGTTCGGCGGGCCGTCGCTCGGCCACTTCACCGTGCGCAAGGAATTCGTGCGCAAGATGGCCGGACGGTTGGTGGGCGAGACGGTCGACAGCCATGGCGAACGCGGCTTCGTCCTGACCCTCAGCACGCGCGAGCAGCACATCAAGCGCGAGAAGGCCACGTCGAACATCTGCACCAACGTCGCCCTGATGGCGCTGGCTTCGGCCGTCTACCTGTCGGTGATGGGCAAGCAGGGCCTGCGCCAGGTCGCCGAGCTGTGCTACCACAAGGCGCACTACGCCGCCGAGCAGATCCGCGGCCTGAAGGGCTATAGCGTGTGGAACCGGGGCGAATTCTTCCACGAATTCGTCGTGCGCTGCCCGCGCCCCGTCGCCGAGATCAACCGCTTCCTGCTGGAGGAGTGCGACTCGCTCGGCGGCTACGACCTGGGAGGCGACTACCCCGAGTTGAAGGATCACATGCTGATCGCCGTCACCGAGATGAACTCCAAGGAACAGATCGACGATCTGGTCGCCGGACTGAAGGAGGTGGCTCATGTCTGAGCCCCTGATCTACGATCTGTCGGCGCCCGGTCGGCCGGGCGTGCCGCTGCCGGCGCCGGATGTCCCCCTGACGGCGCTGCCGAAGGGGCTCGTGCGCAAGGACCTGCCCCTGCCGGAGCTGTCCGAGCTCGACGTCGTGCGTCACTTCGTGCGCCTGTCGCAGCTCAATCACAGCATCGACACCGGCTTCTACCCGCTGGGTTCGTGCACGATGAAGTACAACCCGAAGGTCAACGAGGACGCCGCCCGGCTCCCCGGCTTCGCCTTCTCCCACCCGCTGCAGGACCCGGAGACGGCCCAGGGCAATCTGGCGCTGATGTACTCGGTCCAGGAGTGGCTCAAGGAGATCGGCGGTTTCGAGGGCATGAGCTTGCAGCCGGCCGCCGGCGCACACGGCGAGCTGACCGGCATCCTGATCATCCGCGCCTATCACCGCTCGCGCGGCGATCTACGACGCACCAAGATCCTGATCCCCAACTCGGCCCATGGCACCAACCCGGCCAGCACGGCCATGAGCGGGCTGGAGGTGGTCGAGCTGCCGTCGGACGATCGCGGCAACGTCGACCTGCAGGCGCTGCGGGCCGTGTGCGACGACACCGTCGCCGGCCTGATGCTCACCAACCCGAACACGCTCGGGTTGTTCGAGGAGCACGTGCAGGAGGTGGTCGACCAGATCCACGCCTGCGGCGGACTGGTGTACGGCGACGGCGCCAACATGAACGCGCTGCTGGGCGTCGTTCGTCCCGGCGATCTGGGCATCGACGTCATGCACTACAACCTGCACAAGACCTTCTCCACGCCGCACGGCGGCGGCGGCCCGGGATCCGGGCCGGTCGGCGTGTGCCAGGCGCTGGTCGACTTCCTGCCCGGGCCGATCGTCGAGGTGATCGAGGTCGGCGACGAGGACGAGGCGCCGCTCTTCGGGCTGGTGATGCCCAAGAACACCATCGGCAGGGTCAAGTCGTTCCACGGGCACTTCGGGATGCTGGTGCGGGCCTACGCCTACATCCGCATGCAGGGCAAGCAGGGGATGCGCGCCATCGCCGACCACGCCGTGTTGAACGCCAACTACCTGCGGGCGAAGCTGCGCGAGACGTATCACGTCCCGTACGACCGCATCTGCATGCACGAGTTCGTGGCCGAGGGGCGCTGGGCGGATGCGCCCGATATCCGCGCCCTGGATGTCGCCAAGCGCCTGATGGACTTCGGCTTCCACCCGCCGACGAACTACTTCCCGCTCATCGTGCACGAGGCGCTGATGATCGAGCCGACCGAGAGCGAAAGCCTGCAGGTCCTGGATGCGTTCGCCGAGGCGATGGTGAAGATCGCCGGGGAAGCGCACACCGATCCGGAACTGCTCCACAGCGCGCCGCACCATACACCGGTGGGACGGCTGGACGAGGTCAAGGCCGCCAAGGATCTGGTGCTGTGCTGCCGGCCGGCGGAGCTCGGGGAGCCGGCCAAGAAGGGCTGACGCCCGGCGCACCTGCCTCCACAATCGTCGAGAGCGGCCGCTCAGCGGCCGCTCTCATGTTTCGCGGGCCGGGACCAGGACCGGCACGATCACGGCAACCTGTTGCGCGCGGCCCCCGCCCGCGACACGGGGCGAAGGTATGTAAGGACGGGCGAAGGCGACTCAGGGGCCTGCCCGGGTTTCGCGGTAGAATCCGGCCCCCCAGGGAGAACGCCGCGTGAAGGTCGCCGACCCGGTGAGCCAGATCCAAGAAGTCCCATTGCGCGCGACGGTGCAGATCGTTCTGCCGGATGGCCGCGCCCTGGAAGGGCCGCGCGGCGCCAGCCTGGCGACGTTCCTGGGTCACCCGAACTTAACCCCGGCGCCGATCGTCGGCGGGGTGGTCAATGGCGAGCTGCGCGAGCTGACCTACCCGATCGAGACCGAAGCGCGCGTCCGCCCGGTCACCATGGGCGAGGCGGACGGCATGCGCATCTACCGCCGCTCGCTGACCTTCCTGCTCGCCGCCGCCTTCGAAGAGCTGTACCCCGACCTGATCCTCACCGTCGATCACTCGGTCTCCTCCGGCGGATACTTCTGCCAGGTGACCGGGGGGTCGTTCGGCGAGGCCGAGCTGCGCGCACTCGAAGCGCGCATGCGATCCCTGGTCGAGCAGGATGCACCCTTCGCCAAGGCGGAGTCCAGGACCGAAGACGCCATCGCCTACTTTCGCGAGAAGGGCTACGACGACAAGGCGCGCCTGCTCGTCCATCGCCGGAAGCCCACGCTGGTGCTGTACACGCTGGGGACGCTGCGCGATTACCATCACGGCTACATGGTCCCGTCGACGGGCTACCTGCGCTGGTTTGCACTGCGATCCGGCGGACAACGGCTTCACCCTCCAATTCCCCCGACGGCACAAGCCGACCGAGGTGCTCGCCCCGCCGCGCTATGCCAAGCTGCTGACCGCCTTCCGCCTGTACGGCGACTGGCTCGACCGGCTGGGCATCAGCAGTGTCGGAGCGCTGGACGATGCCATCGTCGCCGGGCGCGGGCGCGAGATCATCCTGGTGGCGGAGGCGCTGCAGGAGGCGCAGATCGCCGCCATCGCCCAGCAGATCGTCGTCCGGCGCGAGGCGGCGAGCGTCATCCTGATCGCCGGCCCGTCGTGTTCCGGGAAGACCACGTTCTCGAAACGGCTGTCGGTCCAACTCCTGGCGCAAGGCGTCTCGCCGCTGCCGGTCGAGCTCGACGGTTTCTTCGTCGACCGCGAGCAGACGCCGCGGGATGAGAACGGCGAGTACGACTATGAGGCGCTGGGCGCCCTCGATCTGCCCAGGCTGAACCGCGACCTGGGCGCCCTGATCGCCGGCCAACCCGTCCGCCTGCCGCGCTACGACTTCAAAGCCGGCCGCCAGCTCGAAGGCGAGACCGTTCGCCTCGGCCCGACACAGGTCCTGGTGCTCGAAGGCATCCACGGCCTCAATCCCGACCTGCTGCCTGAGATCCCCGCCGCCCGGACCTTCCGCATCTACGCCTCGGCGCTGACCCAGCTCAACCTGGATCGTTACAACCGGGTCTCGACCACCGACACCCGGCTGATCCGCCGCATCGTGCGCGACGCCGCGCAGCGCGGCTATCCGGCGGCCGAGACGATCCACCGCTGGGAGTCCGTGCGGCGCGGGGAGAAGCGCTACATCTTCCCCTATCAGGAGAACGCCGACGTGACCTTCAACTCGGCGCTGGTCTACGAAGGCTCGGCCTTGGCGCCGCTGGCCGAGCCGCTGCTGCGCCAGGTGGCCTTCGGGACACCCGAACACGTCGAGGCCAAGCGGCTGCTGCGCTTCCTGGAATGGTTCCTGCCGGTGGATCCGGGGCTGATCCCGGACAACTCGATCCTGCGGGAGTTCCTTGGAGGCTCGATCCTGACCGAGTTCACCCCCTGGCAGCCCCCGGGCGCAGCCTTGCGCCGGGGCGGGATTTAGGACCTTGCTTATCGGACCAATTCGGCGCGATAATAGCCAAGCCTCAAGTGTCAGACCGGCCGGAGGGCGCCCCGGGGCCACCTTCGGCTATTTGCGTCTTTAGGGATGACTGAGCTTATCGGGCGCACGCTGGGCAACTACACCATCCAGGATGCCATCGGGCAAGGCGGCATGGCCACGGTGTACCGCGCCCAGGACCTGCGCGACCGGCGCGTGGTGGCCATCAAGGTCCTCTCCCCGTACATCGCCGCCGACCCCAAATTCCGTGGCCGGTTCGACCGCGAGGTCGATCTGCTGCGGCGCCTCGAGCATCCTCACATCGTCCCGATCCTGGCCTTTGGCCAGGCCGACGGCTACCACTACATCGTCATGCCCTACCTCTCGGGCGGGACGCTGCACGATCGGCTGCGCATGGGCCCGCTGCTCCCCTTGGAGGGCGGGCGGATCGTCGATCAGATCAGCTCGGCCCTGGACTTCGCCCATCAGCAGGGCATCGTGCACCGCGACGTCAAGCCGTCGAACATCCTGCTCGACGACAACGGCCAGGCGATGCTCACGGACTTCGGCTTCGCGCACGTGCCGTGGGAATCGGCCAGCCTGACGGGTTCACTGCTGATTGGGACGCCGGCGTACATGTCGCCCGAGCAATGCCGCGGCGAGGACGTCAGCCCGACGTCGGACCAGTATTCGTTCGGGGTCGTGCTGTATCAGTTGTGCACCGGGCGACTGCCCTACGAAGCCGACACGCCGATGGGCGTGGTCATCAAGCAGGCCAGCCAACCGCTCCCGGCGCCGCGCCTGGCGAACCCGAACCTGCCGGTGGCCGTCGAGGATGTGCTCATCCGGGTGCTGTCCAAGACACCCGCCGGCCGGTTCGAATCGGTCTCCGCCCTGAACCAGGCTTTTCAGGGGGCGCTCAAGGCATCCCTCGATCCGAGCGGGACCTACCGGCTGAAGCAGTTGCGCGCCGAGCAGCCGACGGAGACGCTGCCACGGTCCGTGGTTGCGCGCGCCTGGGCGCGCGAGGCGGCGCGCCGGACACGCCGCTTCGCCCCGCTTCTTGCCGCCGTGTTCCTGCTCGGCCTGCCCGGCCGCGGCGTGGGGCTTCGGCATGTTCCCGCCCGTGCTGAACGGGACCTCCGTGGCGCAGGCGAGCGGCCAGTCGGCCGAGTTCCAGACCACGATCGATGCGCTGTCGACCCAGAACGCGCCGGCCGCGGGGACGGCCTTCGCCCCCGGCGCGATTGAGACTTCCGTCTACGGCACTGTCGTCGCCATGGGCTTCCCGCCGGCGGACCTGGAGGCGATGACGCAGCAGGCGCTGCTGGCCGTCGTCGGCGATGCCACCCTGGGTCCCACGCCCTCGCCGACGAGGACGCCCATCGGTTATCGGACCCCCACTCGGACTCCCGGCTCGGGCGGTGGCCAGCCGACGCCGGTGCCCGGCCAGCCCACTTGGACGCCCACGCCGACCGGTGTGGTTCCCACCTTGCCGGGTGGAGTGACGGCGACGGACATCCTGGTACCGACCGACACAAGCCTGCCGCCACCGAACACGCCCGTCCCGCCACTCCCACGAACACGCCCGCGCCACCGCCGACGGATCCGCCTCCGCCCCGACAATCAACCCCCGACGACTGTAGCCTGCCAACCCAGGCAACCCGCACTACTGCACGCCCGTCACCCTGAGCGGCGGCCTCGCAGCGCAACACCGCAGTCTCGATGCCACGTCTCGCGGTGCATGCGACATCGCGCGCTTGTCGCGCGCGCGGCTGAGCAACACCATGTGGCGCAGCACGGAATCTGCTGCGAATCCTTCCGTCCCGCACCGATGGCCCGCCGCGCGTGACCGAGTACGTCGTCATGTTCTTCGAGCAGGCGAATCGCCGCGCGCCTCGCGGGACCTGGGCGAGGCGCATGCGTGGCTGACTTCCTTGAGGGACGATCGGAGGTCATTGGCGGTGCGGTGCGGGAGAACCTCGGCCTCGCCCCCGCTTCCTGCTGATCGCTGACCGCTGAAAGCTGATCGCTAGCCGCTGAGCTGAGCTAGAAGCTTCCCAACCCCCACAGCGCCAGCATCCCAACAACAATCGTCAGCCACGTGCTGCGCGTGCGCCAGGCGATGAGCGTCGCCAGCAGCCCCGCCCACAGCCGGTCGTTGCCAAGCGCCAACTCAAGTTGCCCCGCCGGCGCGACGACCGCCGGCAGGATGATGGCTGAGAGCACGGCGGGCGGAACCAGCCGCAGGACGCGACGGACCGCTTCCGGCAGTCGATCGGGCGGCACCAGGCCGATGAACGACAGCCGGATGGCGAAGGTCGCCAGCGCGCCGCCGACGATCACGATCCACAACTCGGGGCGGGTCATCGGGATCCATCCTCGGCCGCGGCGCGTGCCCGAGGCCGGATCTCGAGCAGACCGCCCACGGCGACGCCGGCCAGGATCGAGACCATCAGCCCGAGCTTGAGCGGCATGCCCGCCAGGGCGACGGCGAGCACGCCCGCCACCAACGCCGCCGCCAGCGACGGGCGATCACGGACCTGCGGGACAAGGATCGCCAGGAAGGTCAGGGGCAGGGCGAAGTCGAGCGACCAGCTTTCGGGGATGCGCGCCCCGAGGGCAATGCCGAGCAGCGTGCTCAGCTGCCAGGAGACCCACAGCATCAGCCCGGTGCCGAGGAAATACCAGTGAGCATGCTGCCGGTCGTCCTGCCGGTAGCGCAGCGAAGCCGTGGCGAAGGCCTCATCGGTCAGCAGCCACGCCAGCGGCACCTTCCAGCGCCGCGACAGGTGCTGGACGTGCGGGCCCAAGGCGGCGCTGTACAGCATGTGCCGCAGGTTGACAACCAGGATCGTGGCCACGATCAGCAGCGCCGGGGTCTGCCCGGCGACCAGCCCGATGGCGACGAACTGTGCGCTGCCGGCGAAGATGAAGAACGAGAAGGCCTGCGCCTCGAGCGGCGGGATGCCGGCCGAGACGGCCAGCGCGCCGAAGATCAACCCGAAGGGGACGACGCCAAGCAGCAGCGGGAGCTGATCGCGCGCCCCGTCCAGGAATTCCCGGCGCGGGCTGTGAGGAGGAATCGTAGTCAAGCCAACCCTCGAGGCTGTGGTTGAGGCGCGGGGCACAGGCAGGCGAAAGCGTGCGCCTGTCGAGTCTTGGCGATTTCCACACGACCCGAACGGACGGACGTCGTCATCCGGTGGAAGGAGTCCCTCGGTCGGTGCGCCACGGTCATCGGGAAGCAATGGATTCTGCCTCATGTCGACGGGGCAATCATACCCAGCCGCGGCGGTCTTGAGAAGGCGCTCACGTACCGTGCTAACCCTCCCCCTGAAAGGGGGAGGGGAGGGTGGGGGTCAGGCTGTAGATCAGGAACTACAATGGAAGCGTGGGCGTCTGCTGGTTGTCTGGAGGAAACGCATGATGAACCCCCATCGCTGGCTGGTGGCGTTAAGCCTTGGCTCTCCCGCTGTTGGTCGGCGGATGCGGTGGACAGCCCGGACCCACCTCCCTGGCGCCGACGGTGGAGCCCGGGATGGTTCGCACCGAGCTGACGCCCGTGGAGACCGACCTGCTGCTGCTCGAGAGCTTCCCCGTTCAGGTACGGCTTTTCGTCGCGGGCGACCTCCCCAATCCCTGCGCCCGCCTCGGCTGGGCGGTGAAGCCGGGGGACGATCAGGGACGGATCGAGGTGGCGCTGTACACGGATCAACCGACCGGGACGGCCTGTGTCCAGGTGCTGGCTTCGTACGCCGAGACGATTCCGATCGGATCGTTCGAGCGCGGCTCGTTCGCCGTGTTCGTCAATGGCCAACAGGTCGAAGAATTCGTCCTGCCCTAGGGCCTGACCTTCCTCCCCCTCTAACCCGCGCGCCTTCCATGATAGAGTCAGGCGATCCTGCCTGAAGCGGAGGCGCGCGGCATGCCTGGACTGGTGGGAACGACGCTCGACTCGTACCGCCTGGTCGATCAGATCGGCCAGGGCGGCATGTCGACCGTCTACCGCGCCGTCGACACCCGCACGCAGCAGGAGGTGGCGGTCAAGGCCCTGGCGCCGACCATCTCGTCCGACAAGCGTTTTGTCCGGCGTTTCCGCCGCGAGGCCGGACTGCTCTTCCGATTGCGCCATCCCAACATCGTCCCGGTCACCGACTACGGCGAGGCCAAGGGTGTCGTCTACCTGGTCATGCCCCTGGTGCTGGGCGACACGCTGCACGATCGCCTGACCCAGCAGAAGCTGTCGGTTCCGGACCTGTCCCGGTGGATCGGCCAGGTGTCCGACGCGCTGCAGTTCGCCCACGACCAGGGCGTCATCCACCGCGACATCAAGCCGGCGAACGTGATGATCAGCCGCACGGGGAACGCGTTGTTGACCGACTTCGGCCTGGCGCGGCTGGTCGAAGGCTCGCATTCGCTGACCGGGTCGATGCTGATGGGCACGCCGGCGTACGTCTCGCCCGAGCAGGGGCGCGGGCAGATGCTCGACGCGCGCTCGGATCAGTACGCGCTGGGCGTCATCCTGTACCAGATCGCCGCCGGGCGGCTGCCGTTTGAGGGCGATTCGCCGATGGGCACGGTCTTGATGCACATTCAGGAACCGGTGCCCCCGCTGCGGCGGTTCAACAAGGACGCCTCTCCGGCGCTCGAGCGCGTGATCGGCAAGGCCATGGCCAAAGACCCGGAGGAGCGCTTTCCGAATGTGGCGGCGCTCAACGCCGCGTACCAGACGGCGCTGATGGGCGGCGGGGAGGCCGAAGGTCAGGCGACGCAGGTCATCCCCGCGCCGCGCCGGGAGGCCGTGGGCCGCGTGCACTCGCCCCGCCGCTCCGGGTCCCGCCTCGGCTGGGCCTTGATCGGTGTCCTGGGCGTCGCCGTACTGGGCCTGGGTGCCGCCGTCGCGTGGCCGGCGCTGAATGACAGCGGCTCCGAGGCGACCAGCCCGCCCTCGGTTACGGCACCTGCCGCGGCTCCTGCCACCGCGCCCATCGCCGCGTTGCCACCCAGCCCTGAGCCGACGGCCGTCCCGACGGCGATCGTCTCGCAGGCCTGTCCGAAGCTCCAGCTGATCGGCTTCCAGCGTGACGGGGCCAGGGCATCGTGGACGATCGATAACACCACCGGGGCGGAGCTCTACCTGGAGGGTATTCCGGTCCTGGAGTGGGAAGACCGCAACCCGTTGACCGAGGTGCAGATGGGCGGTCAGAAGATCCTGCCGCCACCCGGCTTCTTGATCACGGGAGACGCGGCCTTCGCGATCCCGCGCGACGAGCGTACGCACGTCGCCGACCAGAGCGGGAAGGACTTCACGCTGGTCTTCACCTGGCCCGAGATCGACCCGCTGCTCCGTGTCGATCTGGTCTTCACCGGCGGCTGCACGCTGTCCGTCCCCTGATCGGGAGAATCCCCGCGACATCCTCTCACCGTTGCGGCGGCCGTGCGCCGCCAGGAGAATCACCCGATGCCCGATCCTCGCCTGGAGCAACTGGCCCGCGTTCTGGTGAACTATTCGACCGAGGTCAAGCCGCGCGATCACGTTGCCGTGGTCGCCTCGCCGCTGGCCACGCCGCTGGTGCGCGAGATTGTGCGCCAGGTGCTGCGCGCCGGCGCCTACCCGTACCCGCTGATGGGTTACGACACGTACATCGGCTACTTCGGTTTCGACGACGTCTTCCTGACGGAGGCGAACGACGACCAGCTCCAGCATGTCTCGCGGATCGAATCGATGCTGCGCGGCGAATTCGAGGCGATGATCGTCGTACGCAGCCGTGAGAACACGCGCAGCCTGGCCGGAGTCGATAACGAACGACGGGCGATCCGCAACCGCGCCCATCTGCCCCTGCAGGACCTCTTCCGCCAGCGGAGCGCCCGGGGCGAACTGCGCTGGTGCTTCAGCCTGTTCCCGACGGCGGCGCTGGCGCAGGACGCCGACATGAGCCTGGAGGATTACGAGCGCTTCGTCTTCGCCGGCATGTACGCCGACGAACCGGACGCCGCCGCACGCTGGCGGGAGCAGCGTGACGAACAGGCGCGGCTGATCGAGTGGCTGCGCGGCCGGAAGCAGGTCGAGGTGCGCGGGCCGAACGCCGACCTGCGCCTGTCGATCGACGGCCGCACCTTCATCAACTCGTGCGGACTGTTCAACATGCCCGACGGCGAGATCTACACCGGCCCCGTGGAGGACTCGGTCGAGGGCACGGTGCGCTTCACCTATCCGGCGGTCGCCGACGGGGTCGAGGTCGACGGCATCGAGCTGACCTTCGAGCGCGGCCGGGTGGTGCGGGCGACCGCCGCCAAGAACGAAGCCTTCCTGCTCAGCGGGCTGGATACGGATGCCGGGTCGCGTTACCTGGGCGAGTGGGCGATCGGCAACAACGCGCGCATCAACCGCTTCACCAAGGACATCCTGTTCGACGAGAAGATCGCCGGCAGCTTTCACCTGGCGCTCGGCGCCGGATACCCCGAGACGGGCTCCAAGAACCACAGCGCCATTCACTGGGACCTGATCTGCGACATGCGCCAGGGCGGGCAGATCCTGGTGGACGGTGATCTGTTCTACAACTCGGGCAAGTTCAAAGTGTAGGAAGGTCGTGCCGGGCGCCGCACGGCGCCTGCTCTTCTGCACCAGGCCAACCGAATGCACGATGCGACACGCTCCCGAGCGGCGTGTCGCATCGTTTTGCACATCATCGGCCCGCAGCGGCGCCGCCTGTCTGACTGCGGGCACGTAGAAGGAAGAGGCCGGTGTATCCCGCTGAATGTGAGGAGCTAGTCGGGGGCGTCCATCAATGGTATCGGACGCCGCAGGCCGGCCGGGACGGGGGTCGACGGCTCGCCCGAGGCCGCGTCCAGCGCCGCCTGGAGGGCATTCACGTCTTCCCGAAGCTGCGCCAGGTCGACGCCGCGGCATGCAGCCGGAAGCGGCGCCAGCCAGCCGCGCAAGCGGAGAAGCATCTTGCGCGCCCCGCGCAGATTGCCACGCTCGAGGTGCAGGTAGGCGACGGCCACCTGGAGTAAGACGCGGTACAGCGCGGATTCCGGACCGTCGGTGCTCAGGACGGCGGCCTCGAGATGCTCGTGGGCCCCAAAGTAGTCTCCGGCCTGAACCAGGCGGATCCCTTCGACCACCCGGGCATCCAACGCCCCGTCGCAGGCGGCCTCGATCGCCACCCGATCGGGGCGCAGGGCATGCTCGGCCAGCAGGCCGGGAAGGGCGCCCAGGAATGCGCCGCGAGGCAGGACCTTCCAGGCGCCCAGCTCGCGAGCGCGTTGCAGGCTGTGCTCATCGACGTGAGGGCCGAATGCCATCAGCGGGATCCGCCGCGTGGCGGCCGAGGTGGTCAGGATCTGGATCCACCGAGCCCAGGGCAGGGCCGAGGAACTCAGGTCGAAGACCATCAACGCCGGCTGCAGATCGACCACACCGCGCAGGAAGCGGGCATCGCTGCCCTCGAGCGGCTCGGTGATCGGCACGCGGCGCGGGGCGGGATCCCCCTCGGCATCCAGCGCCTGCGGGTGATCGATGACCACCGGCGACAGCCCGGCCGCGCGCGCGGCGTCCTGCAGTCGCGGGATCACGAAGAAGTCATCGCACAGCAGCAGGACCACCGGGTCGGGGCCCGCTGGCTCACCGTTGTCGGTCATGGCCATCGATCCATCCACCCGGTCCTCCAGGGCCCGCCGCGCCGCCGGGCCGCGCATGCACCGGTCGGGTACGCCACGACAGGCGAGCGATCCAGCGAACCTATCCAGTCGGTTCGACGGTGCGGGCCGGCTCGCGCAGCGCCACGGCCACCAGCAATGCGCCGAAGGCCAGATACGGCGGTGTTCAAGTAGAAAGGCATGGCCGGGCTGACCTGGTCGTACATCCATCCCCCGGCCAGCGGCCCGATCGCCGATCCCAGGAAGTAGGCGAAGGTGTACAGGCCGTAACTCGTGCCGCGCACATCTTCGCCGGCGATGTCGGCCACAAACGCCCGCTCCGCCGGGATCGAGGCGGCGTAGCCCGCCGAATTCGACCGCCCACAGTCCGGCCAGCGCCGCCAGCGATCGCAGGTGGGGGATGAGTGCCGAGGCGGCGGCCCCGACCAGCAAGCCGAGGATCATCGGCTTCCGCCGACCGAAGCGGTCGGAGACGAGCCCCATCCGCGACGGCAGGAACGAGCTGATCAACGCCGCCGGGAGGTAGGCCAGGGCCAACCCGTTCACTTCGACGTGCAGCGAATCCTGCAGGAAGATCATCAGCATCGGCCAGACCATGGCGCCCGACGCACCGGTCACGAAGACGATCCCCATCAGCGTGAACAGCCTTCGGCTGATGACGCGGGAGGCCGGGGCGCTTCCCGGCGTCGACGGGCGCGTCTCGCGGGCGCCGCGCCAGGCGATCCACGAGCGCGCCGATCGTGGTCAGGCTGTAGACGGCGAACAGAATCCACCACATGCGGCGCCAATCCATGGCCCCGCCGCGCTGCAGGGTGAAGATCAGCATGAAGCCGAGGGTCGTCCCGAGGATCGCCCCGCGATTGGTCGCCTCGTCGATCAGCCCGAAGCTCAGCCCGCGCCCGCCGGCGGTCGCCAGGTCGGCCAGCATGGTGAAGGCCGTCAACCACAGGAAGGCGGCGCCGATCCCCTGGAGGAAGCGCGCCAGCGTCAGCATCCAGACCGACGTGGCGAAGGCGAAGGCCAGCACGGCCGCCAGGTAGCCGGCCAGGCCGGCGAGCAGGAACGGGCGGCGGCCCCACCGGTCGAGGGCGCGACCCAGAAGGGGCCGCACGATCACGGGGACGATCGAGAAGGCGGAGAAGAAAGCGCCGACCTCGAGGGCCGAGGCGCCCAGCTCGCGCCCGTAGATCGGCAGGACGAACGCCAGGATGCCGAACGGGAAGGAGACCAGGAAGACCGCGCGCCACAGCGCGGCGAGGGTCTTCGAGGCGGTGGCCGGGGCGGGGGCCGTCACGTCCGCAATCGTCCCGGCTTACAGCCGCGGCAGGGCGATGGTCTTCTGCGCCTGGTACTTGCCCTTCTTGTCGGCGTAGGACGTGCGGCAGACCTCGTCGGCTTCGAAGAACAGCACCTGGGCGATGCCCTCGTTGGCGTAGATGCGGGCGGGCAGGGGCGTGGTGTTGGAGATCTCGAGGGTGACGAAGCCCTCCCACTCGGGCTCGAAGGGCGTGACGTTGACGATGATCCCGCAGCGGGCATAGGTGGATTTCCCCAGGCACACGGTCAGCACGCTGCGCGGGATGCGGAAATACTCGACCGTGCGCGCCAGCGCGAACGAGTTGGGCGGGATGACGCAGATCTCGCCCTGGAAGTCGATCATCGACTTCGGGTCAAAGTGCTTGGGATCGACCACGGCCGAGTAGACGTTGGTGAAGATCTTGAACTCGTCGGCCACGCGGATGTCGTAGCCGTAGGACGACACGCCGTACGAGATCACCCCGTCCCGGACCTGGTCCTCGACGAAGGGTTCGATCATGCGGTGTTCGCGTGCCATACGCACGATCCAGGTGTCGGGCTTCAGCCCCATGCAGGCCTCCAGCGTTCAGGAAGTGGTTGATCCTCGGTGCGGATCATTGCGCACCGGGTTGGTGAGAATGCCCAGGCCCCCGATCTCCACCTGCACTTCGTCGCCGGCGGCCAGCAGCCCGACGCCCGAGGGCGTGCCGGTGAGCAGCAGGTCGCCGGGCTCGAGGGTCATGATGGACGAGACGTAAGCCAGCAGCTGCGGGACCGGGAAGACCATGTCGCGGGTCGACGCCATCTGGCGCAGCTGCCCGTTGACGTGACAGGTCACCAGGAGATCCGACGGGTCGAGGTGCGTGTCGATCCACGGTCCGAGAGGGCAGAAGGTGTCGAAGCCCTTGGCGCGGGTCCACTGCCCATCGCTGTTCTGCAGGTCGCGGGCGGTCACGTCGTTGGCCGCCGTATAGCCGAGGATGTAGCCGGAGGCTTCCTCCGGGCTGATCCAGCGCGCCCGCTGGCCGATCACCACCGCCAGCTCGGCCTCGTGCTCCACGCGCTGCGATTGCGGCGGCAGCAGGATCGGATCGCCCGGGCCGATGACCGCGCTCGGAGGTTTGGAGAACAGCAGAGGCAGGGCCGGGACCTCGGCGTCGTGCTCGGCGGCATGGGCGGCGTAGTTGCGGCCGACGCAGATGATCTTGCCCGGGACGAGCGGCGGGAGGAGCTGGACGGCCGACAACGGGCGATCGGCCGACTCGCGACGGAAATCGCTGAACGGCGAGCCGCCGATCAGTCCCACGCGGTCCTCGGACACCCAGCCCCACGCCGGCCAGGCTTCCGGGTGTTCGCGGAAGCGGATGATCCTCATGCCGTTCTCCCGCCGGGCGCTTCAGGTCTTGTGCGCCCAGGCCAAATCATAATCGACCTGCCAGGGCAGGACGTCGATGTCGTCCAGGCCGACGGATTCCAGGAACGCAGGGAAATCCGCGCGCCGGACGGTGCGGCCGAAGATCCAGCGCGCGTCGCGGCTCACCCGGTTGGTGATCAGCAGCCAGCCGCCAGGGCGCAACACCCGAACGAGTTCCTGCACGGTTCGCCGCGGGTTCGGGGTGAATTCGAGCATCTCGAGCGAGACGACGAAGTCGAAGGCCGCCGCCGGAAACGGGAGCGGCAGCGACCAGCCGCGGACCCAGGCCACGGCGGGATGGGCCGTGAGACGGCGGCCGAGGGAGAGCATCCGACGCGAGGGCTCCAGACACACCAGCAGCCCGTCGAGTTCGGTCACCGGGAGCAGCGCGCGGCCGGTGCGGCCGGTGCCGGCGCCGACATCCAGCAGCCGCGCCCCGGGCAGCGAACCGATGGCGCCGGCCAGCGCCTCGCCCAGAAAGCGCCGCTCCCAGTCGGGGTCGAAATGTTTGATCGAGTCATAGCGGTCGGCGGCCAGATCGTACATCGAGACGACAAACCGTCGGCCCAGGTGCGCGCCTTCACACACCCACAGCTCCCAGACCAACAGCGCGGCGATGAGCACCAGGCTCAGGATCAACACGATCATGGAAGGCTTGGGTCAGACGAGAAGGATCGTGGGCACGCGGAAGGGCAGGCGGGTCGTCCGGGCATCGAGGTCTAGCGGCCGCCTTCGAGCAGGCGGTGGGTGATCTCGCTCACGCGCTCCTGGACCGGCCGGAACAGGCCGGGGCGTGCGTGCAGGAGCATGCGCACCAGGCCGTACACGAGTGCCTGGATGAGGATGCCTCCCACGGCCGGTTCGGGGCTGGCGTGCGCCGCGAGCAGCAGGTCGGCATGCTGGGCGGCCTGGGCGGAAGGCGAGGCGACGAGCGCCGCGGTGCGGACGCCCGAGGCGCGGGCCTCGGCCATCGCCCGGGCGATGAACGGCGTCTGCTCGTCGACGATCACCGTCAGCAGGAGATCGCCTTTGCGGACGCCGGCCACGGCGCGCGCCATCTCCGGCACGCCATTGCCGGCGATGGCGATGGCGAACCCGGCCGACTCGAGCCAGGCCGCCAGCGTGCGCGCCGGCGAGTAGGCCAGCCCTTCGGCCAGGACGACGATGCGCTTGGCGCCATCCAGGGCGTTGAGGAGACCTTGCGCCGCCTGGCTCGGGAACCCCCGGCGCGTCAGCTCGAGCGCCTGCGAGACCTCGAGCAGCGCGGCGTCACATGCCGCCTCCGCCGTCCCGGCCTCCACCTCCGGACGAGCAAGGAGCTGGTCCTTCACCTTCTGACGGATCTCTCGCTGCAGCTCGGGATACCCCGGATAGCCCAGTCTCTGCGCGAAGCGGACGACCGTCGCCGGATCGAGGTCGAGCGTGTGGGCGAGCTCGGTCGCAGTCAGGAAGGAAGCCTCGGCGTAGGAGTCCAGCAGGAAATCCGCCAGGCGGCCGAAGCTGGGGGACAGCCCGCCGCGCACTTCGCGGATGCGCTCTTGGTAGGTGGCCATCCTGCCGCTCCAAATGGGGTCGGGGGCGGGTGCCCCCGGGGCCACGGACTGTAGCACACCACGCCCTGCAACGCAATTCGGCTTGCAGGCCGACCGACTTCCGAAGTCCGACGGACTTCAGAAGTCGACCGGAATGCCGAGCGCGGCTATAATGCCGACGCGGGCGGATAGCTCAGCTGGTTAGAGCACTTCTCTTACACAGAAGGGGTCGCAGGTTCGAGTCCTGTTCCGCCCACCAGGGGCGTCCCGGCGACGCCCCTTGCCTGTTCAGGCTGCGGGAGGTGAGGATGCGGGCGACGCATGCTGCCCTGCTGCTCGTGCTGTGCGTGAGCTGCTCGCTGGTCCCGGCCCCGCTGCTGACCCGGGTGCAGCCCTCCTCGACCGCACTCCCCTCGACGGGGACGCCCGAACCGCCGGAGGCCGCCACCCAGATCGCCACCGCTCCGGCGCCTCCGACGCCGGCCGTCGATTGGCTGAATGAACAAGCCCAGGCCCAGGCGCTGCTCGAGGGCTTCGCCTCCGACGCCGCGAGTTTCCCCACCGCCACACGCTACTGGATCACAGCCAGTGTCACATTCGACTCTGCCGTCACGCAGGCCGTGATCGAAGGGCAGGCGCGCATCCGCTTCACGAACCCGCTCGACCGGCCGCTCGAGGATCTCGCCTTGATGCTGTGGCCGAATGACGAGCAGTACGCCGCCGAGATGCAGGCCGGGCAGGCAGTCGTCGACGGCCGCGTCGTGGTCCCTCAATCCGAGGAAGAAGGTGTTGGCCTGCGTGTGCCTCTGGACCCGCCGCTCGCTCCGGGCGAGGTGGTCGATCTGACGTCTCGTTTCGCGTCGTCACCACCGATCCGATCACCCTGTCCTCCCCCAAACGCTTCGGCATTTCCGAGGGAATGCTGCTGGCGCCCACGTTCTACCCGCTCGTCCCGCGGCTGACGCCGGCCGGCGAGTGGCAGGTCATGCCCGCGCCGCCCGGAGGCGACACCACGAATTCCGACGTTGCGCTGTACGACGTCCGTCTGACCGTCCCGGAGGAGCTGACGCTGGTCGCCACCGGTATTGAGCTCGAGCGGACGCCCGCGTCCGACGGAACGGTCGCCGTCCACTACGCCAGCGGCCCGGTCCGCGACTTTGCCTTCGCCCTGGGCCCGTTTGTCCCGGCGGAGGCGCAGGCCGGCGCGGTCGTCGCCCGGGCATGGGTGCTGCCGGAGCATGCAGCCGAGGCCAAATCGCTGGCCGGGACGGCGGCGCGCGCCCTCGAGGCTTTCGAGGCGTGGATCGGCCCGTACCCCTATGATGAGTTGGACGTGATCGACGCACCGGGGGCCTTCGGTGGGATCGAGTACCCCGGACTGGTCTTCATTGGCGTCGTCGGGGATCGGGCGGACGACGATGTGGTCATCCATGAGGTCGCCCACCAGTGGTTCTACGCGCTGATTGGCAACGACCAGCTCCTCGAACCCTGGCTGGACGAAGGCGCGGCATCGTACCTGGAGACGCTCTACTACGAGGCCGTCGGCGATGTGCGGACGGCGACCGGCTTGTTGGATGAGAACCGGAGGATCCTGCGCGACGTCGGAAGGACGGAAACCCCGATCGGCCTGGGCGTGGGAGAGTATTCCAGCTGAGCGCGACTACGCCGTGTTCGTGTATCTCAAGGGGGCGCTGTTCTTCGATGCTCTGCGTGGCCGATTGGGAGAGCCGGACTTCCGAGCATTCCTGCGGACCTACTTCACCGACTACCGCTACGCTACCGCCACGGCGCAGGCGTTCCAGGCGACGGCCGAGGCGACCTGCGTGTGCGACCTTGGGGACCTGTTCGACTTGTGGGTCTACCAGGGCGGACCGCTGCCGATCCCGTAAGGCCCACGACCAGAGCCGTGGCCCTGTCACGGCGCGGTTTGTCCACCCTCGGCGATGCCGCACCCCGCAGGACGCCGTCCCTCCACGCCGCTTGTCTGGATGACTTTGCCGCGCCCGCGCAGACCAGACCGCAATCGTCCTCCCGGTAACATTCGACATGTGCCGCGGGCAGCGGGTGTCGCTTGACCAAGGCGGTTACGCGGGCCTACAATCGAGTTGTCTGACATCCTGTTCGGACACGACCCCAGCCTCCGGGAGTGAGATCCATGACCGACTTCCTCGTGCGCGGCCGGCTGGCCGACCTCGACCCTGCGCTCCACGAACTGCTTCAGATCGAATCCGAGCGGCAGTTCCGCCGGCTGATCCTGATCCCCTCCGAGAGCAGCGCGCCGCTGGCCGTGCGTGAGGCGCTGTCGTCCGCCTTCCAGAATATCTACGCCGAAGGCTATCCGGACGACGCGACCCGCGCCCAGACCGAGGCCGAAATCCTCGACTACGAGCTTCAGCTGGCCGGCTACCGCCGCTTTGCCGATCCCCGCTACTACAAAGGCGTGGAGTACGCCGACATCGTCGAGGCGCTGGCCCGCCGACGCTGTGCCGAGGCATTCGCCGCCAACGGGCTGACGCCCGAGGAGCTGTTCGTCAACGTCCAGCCGCTGTCCGGCGCGCCGGCGAACAACGCCGTGTACCATGCGTTGCTCGAGCCCGGCGCCGTCGTGCTCGGGATGAGCCTGCTTCATGGCGGGCACCTGACGCACGGCTCGCCGGTCAACCGCTCAGGCAAGTTCTACAAGGCGGTGCACTATAAGGTCGACCCGGCGACCGAGCGCATCGACTACGAAGCCGTGGCGGCCCTCGCCCGCGAGCACCGTCCCAAGATGATCATCGCCGGCTATTCGTCCTATCCCTGGTCGGTGGACTGGAAGAAGTTCCGGGCGATCGCCGACGAGGTCGGCGCCTACCTGCTGGCCGACATCGCCCATGTGGCCGGGCTGGTGGCCGGGGGCGCCTACCCGTCCCCGATCGGGCTCGCCCACGTCGTCAGCTTCACCACCCACAAGTCGCTGTGCGGCCCGCGCGGCGCGGCGCTCGTCACCCACATCGAGTCGCTGTCGAAACTGATTGACCGGGCCGTCTTTCCCGGCGAGCAGGGCGGGCCGCACGTCAACACGATGGCCGCCCAGGCCCTGGCTTTCAAGCTCGCCCGCACCCCGGAATTCGCCGCCCTGCAGAAACAGATTGTCGCCAATGCTGCCGCGCTCGACGCGGGGCCTCGAACGCGCCGGGATGCGCATCCCCTTCGGCGGCACCGACACCCACATGACGAATGTCGACTGCAAGTCGGTCACCGGATTGCAGGGGACGCCGCTCTCGGGCGATGTCGCGGCACGCGTGCTCGACCTGGCAGGCATCGTCGTCAACCGCAACACCATCCCGGGCGACACGACCGCCGCCAACCCGTCGGGGGTGCGCCTGGGGACACCGTGGATCACGCAGCGCGGCTTCAACACCGGCGAGAGTGAGTCGCTGGGGACATGGATCGCGGAGCTGCTCAAAGCCTGCGTCCCCTACCAGCAGTCGGCGCGCAAGGGGCCGCAGCCCCGCGCCAAGATCGACTTCGACGTGCTGCACAGCACGCAGATCAAGGTCCGCGACCTGGCGCAATCCAAGGGCATCGACTTCCGCGCCACCAGCCACGGGTACCCGCACTTTGCCTACCCGGACGACCCGGCGCCGCGAGGCAAGTATGCCGTCCTGGAGCTGCGAGGGGCGCTGGCGGAAGACATGCTGCGCTGGGTCATCAGCGCTCGAACGGAGGACTTGAAGCCGGGTGTCTCGGCGCGCTGCACGCTGAGCGTCGCCGGCGCTCCCCTCAAGGCCGTCGTCACCCGCACGCTCGAGGCGTGGCAGTTGACGGTTTCCGGGGAGGACGCCCAGCGCGCCGCCACGTGGCTGCGCGATCTCTCGGACGGCTTCGTGGCCTTCGATGCCTCCGATCCCTTGAAACGCATTCCCGGGCCGGTGGTGGTCACCCTCGGCGGCACTGTCCCCAAGCTGCCCGAGGGCCCGAGCGACGCAGGCGGCGACAAGCCGTGGTTCGTGGGGATGCCGGAAGCGAAAGGCCGCGCCCTGCCGCGCTTCAAGTGGGTTGAGCCGGCGGAGGGGGAGCCGAAGAAGACCGCCCTGCACGCCACCCATCGGGAGCTGGGCGCCAAGATGGTCCCGTTCGCCGGCTGGGACATGCCCGTGTGGTACACGTCGGTGATCGAAGAACATCTGGCGACGCGCAACGCTGCCGGTCTGTTCGACGTCAGCCACATGGGCGTCTACCAGGTGGAGGGCCCGCAGGCGTGCGCCTTCCTCGACAGCGTGGTCACCAACGATGTCGCCTCGCTGGCCGTCGGCGAATCGCTGTACACACAGTTCCTCGACCCGGACGGGCAGGTCATCGATGACACGATGGTCTACCGCCGCCGGGAAGCGATGTATCTGGTGGTGGTCAACGCCTCGAATGACGACAAGGACTGGGCCTGGCTGAATGCCGTCAAGGATGGGCAGGTCCGCATCGACAACGCTCGCCCGTGGGCACTGGCCTTCGGCCGCACCTGCCGGCTGCGCAACCTGCGCGACCCGAAGGCGGGCGACGATCAGCGCGTCGACATCGCGCTGCAGGGCCCGAAGAGCCGCGACATTCTGCTGGCGCTGGGCTGCGATGCCGGAACGGCCCGCAGATTGAAGAAACTCCCGTGGGCCGGCGTGATGGAGGGCACCTTCGGCGGGCTGGATCTGGTGGTCAGCCGCACCGGATACACCGGCGAACGGGTGGCCTTCGAGCTGTTCGTCCACCCGGAGAAGAGCGTTGAGTTGTGGAAGGCCCTGAGCAAGGTCGGGGCGCCGCTGGGGCTCAAACCGATCGGCCTGGGAGCGCGCGATTCCCTCCGGACCGAGGCCGGGCTGCCGCTGTATGGACATGAGATGGCCGGCGCACTTGGCCTGGGCGTGGGGCATGCCGGCTTCGGCTCGTACTGCAAGACGAACAAGCCGTGGTTCATCGGTCGGCAGGCGTTCCTGGAACAGGAATCGGCCCGCGATGGCGAGGTGGTTCGGTTCCGCTTCAACGAGAAGGGCGTGCGCATGGCGCACAACGGCGACCCGGTGGTCGATCCGCGCGGCAAGGTGATCGGCACGGTCACGTCGTGCGCCGTCGACCGAGCCGGTTACCTGCTCGGGCAGGCATACCTGCAACGTAAGTCGACGACCGAGGGGACGCCTGTCGCCGTCTATCAAGGCGCGACGGCCGACCCGGTGAAGCCGGTCAAGCGGCTTCGCACCGGCGATCGGACGCCGGTGCCGGCGTCGGCGACCGTCCTCAGCCGGTTCCCGCGCTAGCCCACCAGGGCCGGACTTTCGACCACGAATGACAAGGAGCCCCACCGGAAGGTGGGGCTCCTGCTTGAGGAGACGGGTCTCCGGGCGGTTCCGGTCTAGATGTAGGTCATGATGTTGCTGAAGACGTTTCCGATCGCGGGCCCGAGCAGCGCCAGGATCACGATCACGACGACGGCGACGAGAACAAGGATGAGCGCATACTCAACAAGACCCTGACCGCGTTCCTTCGGGGCGAACAACATCGGTGTATCCTCCTTTCCTTGGGTCTGACCTGATGGATGCCTCAGGCGGAGCGCCGGGCTGCGGCCGCGTTGGTACCTGACTCTAGCAGAAGATCATGCTCGACGAGCATAGGCCTTGCGGGTCCCCGTGCAGCCGGGGCGGCATCCGCTGACCGCGGAAGTGCCGGCGGATCGCCTCAGGCCGTGGCGCCGGCCCCGCAAGGAGGGCGAGACCGAGGCCGTAGTCTGCGGGCGGCGAGGGGGGACCCCGGTACCAGCGCCGGAGCGATGACGGATGAAGGGCATGGCGTTCCCTCCCGCAGCCCGAGTCCCCGTAACGAAGAGCCCCACCGCGAAGGTGGGGCTCAAGCTTACGTGGGCATTCCGGACGGATCCGGTCTAGATGTTGGCAACGAGATTGCTGAAGACGTTTCCGATCGCGGGCCCGAGCAGCGCCAAAATCACGATCACGACCACGGCGACCAAGACGAGGATGAGCGCATACTCAACAAGACCCTGACCACGTTCCTTCGGGGCGAACAGCATTGGTGGATCCTCCTTTCCTTGAGTTTCGCCTGATGTGCGCCTCAGGCAGAGCGCAGGTTTGCATCGAAACTGAAACCCGCCAACAACAGAATAACACAACTGCCCCGCCGCCGGCCTTTCGACTGGCTTACATACGATCTGCGCGTCGAGCTCGGGCTGCCCGGCGAGAGCCTGGGGGAGGACCCGCGTACCAGAGTCGACATCCGAAGGAACGGTGTCCAGGGCGGAGCGCGGCCCCATCCGCGTGCTCCTGCCCCAAAAAGGAAGGAGCCCCACCGCAAGGTGAGGCTCCCGATCATCGATCACGGCACGGACTAGATGTTGCCAACGATATTGCTGAAAACGTTGCCGATCGCGGGCCCGAGCAGCGCCAAAATCACGATCACGACCACGGCGACCAAGACGAGGATGAGCGCATACTCAACAAGACCCTGACCACGTTCCTTCGGGGCGAACAACATCGGCGTATCCTCCTTTCCTCAAGTTTCGCCTGACGTGCGCCTCAGGCAGAGCGCTAGGTTGCGGCGGGAACTTCGTTCAACGATCACAGGATAGCACGCCCGCCGCGGGCCGGACCTTACGGTCCCCTTGCAATCTATGTGCAAGCCGCGTGCCACAGGGGTGGACAGATCCCGGCGACTAACCCAGCGCTGGCGTGCACACATGCCGCACGCCGGCATGGATGAGGACTCCGGTACCAGTCCGGCACGCGGCGGCGGGTATCGGGCTGCGTGCCTTGCCAGGAATCTGGCGATCGTCGGCCGGCAGGCCCGCAGGATCAGGAATCAGACGGCCTTCTTAACCGCCGCCAGGACTTCGTCATAGCGCGGCTCGTCCCCAAAGACCTTCATGTAATCGACATAGGTCAGCTTGCCGTCGCGACCGACGACGAACACCGCCCTGCGCAGCACCCGCATCTCCTTGACCCAGCAGCCGTAGCGTGGGCCGAAATCGGCGTGCAGCTGGTCCGTCAGTGTCGTCACCCGGTCGATGCCGGAGGCCACGCACGAGCGCTTCAGGGTGAAGGGCAGGTCGGTGCTGATGACGTAGATCTGGACCTCGGGGCCGAGGCCGGAAGCCTCGGTGTTGAAGCGTCGGATCTCCCGGTCGCAGACACTGGTCTCGAGTGACAGCACGGCGGCCAGGACGATGACCTTGCCGGCGCTGTCCTGGAGCGGATGAACCTCGGCCCAGTCCTGGCCGACGGCGACGAATCCGGGGGCCAAATCGCCCGCCTTCAGGTCCGGACCGATGACGGTTCGGTCGACACCGTCGAATTGGATCAACCCCAACCGTTCGTTGGTCATAAGGCCTCCTTGTGAATCGATCGGCGGCTGGAGGATGAAGGCTGGCCCGCAGGCTCAGCCGGTCGTGACCATGCTGAGGATGAATGCCAGGACGACCAGCAAGCCGAGGAACATGAACAGCGTGCGGGACCAGTTGATCCGGCGGCGAGGTCGTTTGCTGGCGGAGCGAGAATTCTTGGCTGCCATCATGTGTCTGTGATCAGCCGCGATGGTAACACGGCGGGGAGGGGCTGTCCAGCTATCCTCCTATTGCCCCGACCGTTCGTGCCGGTATACTGGGGGAAGCCGGAGAGAGGAGACAAGCCATGACGTTTCTGGATGTGCTCGACATCGCGGGGTACGTTCTCAGATTCCTGGGGGCGATCGTGTTCGGGCTCGCCGTTGGCTGGCTAACCATCCGTGTGGTGAAGCAGGAGATGGTAGCGTGGCAGCTGATGGTGGCCGTGTATCTCGGGCTCTTGGCGAGCTTCGTGCTGCTGGGCCACTGGGTGGTCGGCGGGGCGACACTGGGCGCGTACGGGCTGGGCGCCGGCGCCGGCCTGCTGATCTGGGGCCTGGTGCAGCCGAGATCTAAGGAAGACGACGATCCGGCGGCAGAGAGCCGGAAGGGGAAGTAGCCCGACGAGAGTGCACGAAGGATCGAAGGCGGCGCCCGGAAGGGCGCCGCTCTTGTTTCCATCTCGCCCCTCACCCCAGGGCGATTGTCGGACAAGGGCGCCCTCGACGCCAGCTAAGGAGGCCCGCGTGGGTTGCCATCTCGAAGCGGCCCTTATCTCTCGACGGGCCCGAGGCTTGACCGGCGGCCGCGGATGGGTGTATTGTGTTGGCACAAACCCCGTTGGAATCCGACAACTTGGTTCACAGGGAGGTGCCTGAGCCGATCACCTGCGCTGCGTGATTCCGGGAACGCTGGCCTTCGTTCGCGTTCGAGAATCTGAGGAGGGCACTGTGAGACGCGCACTTTCGATCTTGCTCGTTGTGGGGCTCTTGTTGGGTGTGACTGCCACGGTGGCGTATGCCATCACCGGCACCTACGTGGAAGACAACGAACACCCCTTCGTGGGCCTGGTCGTCTTCTACGATGCCGACGGGGAGTTCATCTGGCGCTGCAGCGGCTCGCTGATCAGCCCGACGAAATTCCTCACCGC
Organism: uncultured Chloroflexia bacterium; assembly: GCA_963818575.1. Lineage (GTDB taxonomy): Bacteria > Chloroflexota > Anaerolineae > Anaerolineales > E44-bin32 > DYJB01. The sequence continues at coordinate 48,654 of CAWFSV010000011.1, forward strand.
CGGACACTGCACCGATACTGCCGAAGGCGCCGTGAGCGCCCGCGTCTACTTCCAGCAGGATGCGGGGGCGAACTACAATTCGGCCACGGAGGTCGATCCAGTCTCCGGGTATCCCGAGTACTGCGCCCGTGGCACGTTGGGCAAGCTCTGCGCAACCTCCCACCAGATCTTCAACTACGGGTTCGCCAACTTCGCCGGCTTCCCCAACACCCACGATGTGGGGGTTGTTGATTCTTGATCAGCGCATCAGGATGCCGGAGTATGGTGTGCTGCCCGAGCCCGGTGAGCTCGAAGGTCTAAGCACGGCTCGCGGCACGCAGGAGACCATCTTCACCGTCAGCGGCTACGGCCTTACCTATCGGACGAATGACAACGACGCTCTCCGCCAACATCTCCTTCCGCATTCGGCTGATGGCAGTCTCCACGCTGGTCAATCTGGGAAGCGCCATCACGGACGGCTACAACCTCCAGACGCAAGGGAATGGGGACGGACGCGGTGGGACATGTTCCGGCGATTCCGGCGGCCCCGTCTTCCTCGGCGGGACGAACTCCAATCTGATCGTTGGGGTGACCTCGTTCGGCATGAACGCGCTCTGCCGCGGGACGGACTTCGCCTACCGCGTGGATCAACCAGCGGTCTTGGACTGGATCAACAGCCACTAGACCGGCCAGTGACCTCAAGGGGATCGCGCTGATCGCGCGGATGGTCGCGTCGGTGCTCCCCGGACGTGCTCCATGATCTGGGCCGGCATCTTGCCGGCCCAGATGATTCCTCACTGCGCGACAGCGCCGCTCTATCGCCGACCGAAAAGCACTCTGGGGACAGTGCGCCGGCACAGGCTGCATCTCGCTGCCATGGGTTGATCCCCCGTCGGGCTCCACTGATAGTCTTTGAGAAGTCTCCGCGGTTTCCTGCAAGCCGGCCGTGGTCGTCTGACAGGCGCGAGCCGCCACCATGGCGCCCAGGCAGCCGGCTCGCTGCCCGCCAAGGCGAGCGGCCCGACGGAGGCTCCGATTCCTGATCCAACCGACTCTCCCGCCGTCGCATCAACCAGGGCCCCGCGTTCCGCCTTAAGTAGGTGGGCGGTAGAGAACCCGAAGGCCTTCTCCGGCCTGTGGTTCGCCGCCGCCGCCGGCCTTCTGGTGGGGCAGGCGCTCTTTGCCCTGCCGGTTCTGGTGGCGCAGGCGCGCTCGATCGGCGGCCTGGCCGCCTGGCAGTGGGGGGCGTTCGCCCTGGCATACGTGTACGTCGCCCCGCTGCTCCTGGCCCTCATTCTGGGATCCGTGCTCGGCGGGCCGATCATCGTCCCGGGCTTCACGGACGGATGGGCCCCGGCGGCGCGAGGGATGCTGGTTGGCGTGGGAAGCCTGGTGGTCTGGCTCCTGATGGGAACGATGACGGTGCGGTTGATGCCCGGCTTCGCTTCGGCGTCGGGCAGCGAGGCACCGCCCGGCGCGGCGGAAGCGGCCGGGCTTGTCCTCCTTCCCGTTCCGTTCCTGTTGGTGGCCGCAGTCGGCGCATGCGCCGGGTTCGTGCTGCACACGCTCTTGCCTCGAGGCTCGAAAGAGAAGACCGCTGAAGCGCGGCAGGCAGTGGAAGTACACTCCAGGAGGGCCGAATGACCAAACTCCCGTTGAGGGATCAGCCCCGAGCGGGCTGGAAGGACAACCAGGGGGGACAAGATCAAGGGTATCGGGGTTCCGGCGCTGAGTCCGCCGCCGGTGCAACACCTGTTCAAGCATGGCGCGCCTGGTCGGATTGTGGCGACGGCGGACGTGTCCACCTCATCCTCGACCGCCAGGCACAGCAGCTATGGCTGCTGCCGTCGGACGAGACACTCATCGATCCAAGGAGCATGGGATGACCAGCTCAAGTTCTTCGCTGCCCGACACCGGCGAGCCGGTGACACAGCCCGACCTCTTCCGCCATCCAGTTCGCCTGAGCCTGGCCGCACTGGCGCTCGGTCTGGCGGTGGAGCTCCTGTTCTACGCCCGGCCCATCGGGATCTCCCTTCCCATCTGGGCGGCCCTCGTTTGCGTGGTTGCGGTCGGCATGGCATGGGCCGAGTCCCGCCGGCCGGCCAAAGGCAGCTTGTGGCTCATCCTGCCGATCGTGGGTTTCGCCGCGCTGGCCTTCGTGCGCCTTGAACCGCTTACCCTCTTCCTAAACATCGTCATCGTGCTGGCGCTGCTGGCCTTCTGGGTGCGCACGTTCCGGACCGGCAGGCTGCTCGCCTTCGGCTGGATCGACTACGCGGTCGCGCTGGCCTGGGTTCCGCTCGAAGCACTTCTGCGCCCGTGGCAGGTGCTCTCGGCCGCCAACCGTCAAGCGCTTGGCGATCGTGGCGCCAACAGCCGGGTGGTGGCTGTCCTGCGCGGGTTGGTGCTGGCGCTGCCGATCCTGGTGGTCTTCGCCGCCCTGCTGACGGCCGCCGATCTGATCTTCGCCGACTACCTCCGCCGTGCGCTGGAGTGGCTCGACCTCGAGCGCCTGGCCGATCTCGCCCGCCGGACGGTCGTCGTCTTGTTCTGTTCGGTCTTCTTTCTCGGCGCGCTGGTGGCGGCGCTGCGCGATCCCGGGGAGCGCAAGCTGATCGGCGCGGACAAGCCGCTGCTGGCGCCGTTCCTCGGGTTCACCGAATCGGTGGTCGTCCTGCTGGCGGTGGATCTGCTGTTTGCGCTGTTCGTCTTCATCCAGTTCCGCTACCTGTTCGGTGGGGAAGCGAACATCACCGCCTCCGGCTTCACCTACTCGGAGTACGCCCGGCGCGGGTTCGGGGAATTGGTGGCGGTCGCCTTCCTGACGCTGGCACTCATCCTTGGGTTGGGCGCCTACACCCGCCGCGGATCGCGTGGCCAGCAGGGTTGGTTCCTCGGCTTGAGTGCCGGGATGGTGGCGCTGGTGGGAATGATCCTGACCTCGGCGTTTCTTCGATTGCAGCTGTATGAGGCGGCTTACGGATTCTCACGCCTGCGAGCCTACACCCACGCCGCCATCCTGTGGATGGGCGTGTCCTTCCTGCTGTTCCTGGTGACATTGCTCGCCGGCAACTTGCGTGCCTTCGCGCCGGCGGCGGTCGGGACCGTGCTGGGATTCGCCCTGACGCTGAATGTCCTGAACGTCGACGACTTCATCGTGCGGCGCAATGCCGAACGCGCCCGCGCCGGCAGTGAGCTCGACATCGTGTACCTCACCGGGCTGAGCGAGGATTCGGTTCCGGCTCTGGCTGCACTGGCCGGTGAGTCGCCGCCGGAGATCCAGAAGGAATTGCTGCCGCGGCTGGCCTGCCATCTGGCGTCCCTCGATCAACGCGCCTCCCAGGCGTGGCCCTCCACGCATCTGTCCGTCCTGCAGGCGCGATCGGCGCTCGAGCCGTGGCGGGCGATCCTCGCGGCATACCGCGTCGACAGGATGGACCACGCTACGGCTGGACGGTCGAGGATCCGCGGGGGAATACCCTGGGCTGCTTCTATCCAGCCTACGACTAGCTCGGCGAGCCCCGGATCGGGTCGAGGGCCGAGGGTTCGCACCGCCTCGACCGTCGGCGAATGGCGGAACCCGCCAGGCTCGGGAGCGGCAGGCGCGCGCGGCGACCCCGAGGCGCGGCAGGCTGGTGCACGCGGCGCCGATGCTTGCGCGCCGTCAGGATGCAGGAGCGTAGCGAGCTAGCCGCGGTCGGGAGCCAGGGCGACGATCCAGGCCGTCGTCGCCTGGCGATGAACACTCACGTCGACGCCCATCGCCCGGAACCCGGAGGCGATCTCTTCGGCGCGGCGGAATCGGCTGCGCATCAGTGCCAGCCGCTCGAACAGCGCAATCGCCCACACCCCGACGCGATCGATGTCCGGTTCTTCCACGACGACCCGGCCGCCGGGCGCGCACACGCGTAACAGCTCCGCCAGGCTGCGCTCCTGGTCCTCCAGATGATGGTAGGCATCGACCATGATCACGCGTGTGAACGCGCCCGATGGGAAGGGAAGGCGTTCGGCGTGACCGGCGGTCAGGAGCAGGCCCGACTTGGCGCGCGCGCGGGAGAGCATCCGCCACGACTCATCCGCCACCACGACGTGCTCTGCAAGGTCGGCCAGCCCCTGGGCGACACGCCCCGTGCCGCCCCCCACGTCCAGCAACCGCCCGCGCGTTGGCAGGCCGGCCAGATCCACCAATCGACCGAGGTCCGGAGGCCGGATCAGCCGGTCGTAGAGCGGTGCCAGCAGACCGAAGTGGTCAAGACCGGGCATGATGTGGATGGCTCCTTGGCGCCGGCAGCGAAGGGCTGGCGCTCCGGCGCCTCCGGCTTCCAACCGGGCTCAGCCCAGGGGACGGCTGATTGAGATTGAGGCGGCGCGGACAGGTGAGATCTTATCAATATTGACGACAATCCCCCTCCTGCCTGCGGCAAACCCGTAGAACGATTCTTGACTCGAAACTCCAGCCATGCTAACTTTAGTGTACATTCCCAACAAACATGACGTGAATCATGTCGGAAATCGACGACGTTGATCGCCGGATCGTCGACCTGCTCATCGAGGACGGGCGGATGCCGTGCGCCGAGATTGCGCGCCGGCTGGGGGCGGTCTCGGAACGCGTGGTGCGCTATCGCCTGGATCGGATGGTCGCCGCCGGGTTGGTGCACATTGGCGCCATCCCGAATCCGAGGGCGCTCGGATACGGCGTCACCGCCGACGTCTTTATCCAGGTCGATGCCGCCAGCATCCTCGATGTCGCTCGCAAGTTGACCGAGTATGAATGCGTCAGCTACGTCGGCTGCTCGATGGGGGAAACGGACATCAGCACGCAAGTCGTGGCTCGAGACAACGCCGAGGTCTACCGGTTCACCACCGAAGTCATCGCCAACATCCCCGGCGTGCGCAAGACCTCCACCGTGATCGTCCCCATGGTCCTCAAAGACGTGTATCAGTGGCGCATCCCGTCGTCCGGTTGTGTGGACAAGCCCATCCGGGAAGACCAGGAGGGCCGGGCCGATCGAATCGGCTCCGGGGAAGAGCAGCCGTGCGCTGCGGGCGCAGGCGGGCGACAGGCCGGGATAGGGAAGCAGCTCTTGACGCGGTCAACCGCGCGCGAACAACCAAAGGCTTCAGAGGAGGAGCATGATGGCACAATCCGGATCGAACGTGGCCGCCGTGGAGATCGTCGCAGAACGCCGCAAGCTCAAACGGGAGCTGACGCTCTTGCCCCTGTTCGGGCTGATCTACTTCACCGTCTCGGGTGGGTCTTTCGGCATCGAGGCGCTGGTGGGGTGGTCGGGGCCCGGATTGGCGATGCTGTTGATCATCATCACCCCGCTGATCTTCAGCCTGCCGAACATGTTGATGGTGCGCGAGTTGAACTCGATGATGCCGGTCGAGGGCGGCTACTACCATTGGATCAAGCAGGCGTTCGGGCCGTTCTCCGGCTTCATGGCCGGCTGGATGAACTGGATCATGTCGTTCGTCGACGTGGCCATCTACCCGGTGCTGGCCGCCTACTACCTCGGGTACTTCTTCCCGGCCATCCGCAACGGCATCACCCTGGGTAGCCTCGAGTTGAGCGGCGGGTTCATGTCGTTCCTGGTCGCGGCCGTCATCATCTGGGCCATGTCCGCGCTCCAGGTGCGAGGCGCGCGATTGGCCGGGCTGACCACCAGCTGGCTGGGCGTGCTGGTGATGGCGCCGCTGGTGGTGATGACCGTCCTGGGGTTCATCGTCTGGATCCAGAGCGGCACCACCGCCTCCCTACCGTTCCTGCCTGAGGGCGAGACGCTGGGGGGTGCGCTGAGCGTCGGGCTGTTCGTCGTGATGTGGAACTACATGGGCTGGGAACTGCCGGCGGCCGCCGGGGATGAGATCGTCAACCCGCGCAAGACCTACCCGCGCGCCATGTTGCTGGTCCTGATCGCGGCCGTCGCCACCTACGCCCTGCCGGCTCTGGCCGGATTGTACGGGGGCGGCGGGGAGGACGGGCGCTATCAGGCGTGGGGGATCGAGGAGTACGGCGACGGCGAGGGCATCGGCGTCGTCCTCGAGGAGTATGGGGTGGCGCCCGAGCAGTATGAGGCCTGGGGCGTCGATCCAACCAGCGCCGTCGGCTGGGAGTTTCCCGACATCGGGCATGCCATTGCCGCCAAGCTGACCGGCCCCGATAGCGCCCTGCCGCGAGTGCTGGGCGGGTTCCTGACGGTCGCCGCCGTGCTGAGCATGATCGGGTTGTTCATCGGCAACAGCCTGGGCGGATCGCGCATTCCCTTCGCGCTGGCGGAAGACGGGATGATGCCCAAGTGGCTGGTGCGCGTCCACCCGCGCTACGGCACGCCCTGGGTGGCGATCCTGGTCTGCGCCTTTGCCTTCACGCTGTTCTCGCTGCAGGCGTTCGCCTTCCTGGTCGTCGTGGACGTCTTCCTGCAGACGCTCGTGATCCTGGCCGAGTTCGGGGCGATGTGGAAACTGCGCATCACCCGGCCCGACCTGCCGCGCCAGAAGGTGCCCGGCGGATGGCTGGGGATGGTGCTGGTGACGCTCGGACCGACGGCGATCATCCTGCTGGCCATCTACAGCCAGATCCAGGAGGAAGGCCTGTGCTCGCTCTGGCTGGCGCTGGCGGCCATGGCGGTCGGCGCGCTGCTGTACTTCCCGATCCGGCGGATGATCAAACCGGGGGTTCCGGACGTCGATCCGTTCAACCCTGAGGGCGCGGACGCGTAACCAGGGAATGGACCTGAACCCGGGGCGAGGGACAGCCTCGCCCCGGGAGTGACGGCACGCGGGCACACGAGCCCTGGAGGCTGGCATGAGAGTGCTGTTGGTGGGGACGGGGGGAGTTGGCGAGGCGATCGCCGTCGTGGCGCAGAAGGCTCCCTGGCTGGAGCGCATGGTCCTGACGGACATCAATCCCAAGCGCTGCCGCGAGGTGCGGGCCAAGCTGCGCGACCCGAAGAAGTTCCCGGTCGCGGCCATCGACGCCGGCAACAAGGCGCAGATCGTCGAGCTGGCGCGGAAACACAAAGTCGACCTGATCATGAACGCCGTCGAGCCGCTGTTCAACGAGAAGATCTTCGACGCCGCGTACCAGTACGGCTGCACCTACATGGACATGGCGATGACGCTCTCGACGCCGCACCCCAAGCTGCCGTTCGAGAAACCCGGGGTCAAGCTCGGCGACTACCAGTTCGAGCGCGCCGAGAAGTGGGCGAAGAAGGGCCTGCTCGCCCTGCTGGGCATGGGCGTCGAGCCGGGGATGGCGGATGTCTTCGCCAAATACGCCGAGAAGCACCTGTTCGACGAGATCGACGAGATCAACGTCCGCGACGGCGCCAACCTGGAAGTGCGGGGCTATGAGTTCGCCCCGAATTTCTCGATCTGGACCACGATCGAGGAATGCCTCAACCCGCCGATCATCTGGGAGAAGGCCCGCGGCTGGTACACGACCGAACCCTTCTCCGAGCTCGAGACCTTCGAGTTTCCGGAGGGCATCGGCGCGCAGGGGTGCGTCAACGTCGAGCACGAGGAAGTGCTGCTCGTGCCGCGCTGGGTCAAGTGCAAACGGGTGACCTTCAAGTACGGCCTGGGCGACGACTTCATCCGCGTGCTCAAGACGATCAAGATGCTCGGCCTGGACAACAAGAATCCGATCAAGGTCGGCGGCGTGAAGGTCGCCCCGCGGGATGTCGTCGCCGCCTGTCTGCCGGACCCGGCGCACCTGGGTGACCGGATGTTCGGCAAGACCTGCGCCGGGACGTGGGTGAAAGGCCGCAAGGACGGCCGACCGCGCCAGGTCTACCTGTACCAGGTGGCGGACAACGAGACCTGCATGAAGAAGTACCGGGTGCAGGCGGTGGTGTGGCAGACGGCGGTCAACCCGGTGATCGCCATGGAACTGCTCGAGGCGGGGATCTGGAAGGGCGCCGGCGTGCTTCGGTCCGGAAGCCTTCGACCCCGACCCGTTCATGCAGCGCATGGCCCCCTACGACTTCCCGTACGGCATGAAGGAAATGGGCTGACGCTCACTGCCGTCTGGCGGGCGGGCCTTGGCCCGCCCGCCGCCTACGGAGGCTCGACGTGCCTCAATCCCTCGACGATGCCTTGACGTACGCCGACCGCTGGGTGGGATTGATCCACCAGGCTGCGGTGCCGGAGGCCTTGGGCAAGCAGATCATCGAGGAATCGAAACTCAACTTCGCCGAGTACTTCAACCGCGGCTGGCTGGAGTACCGCAAGTCCGTGACCGAGGCGGGCGACTGGGCGGCGACCGAATGGACGGGCAGCGGGGCGCTGTTCCGCGACGTCCTCGGCCGGGAATACATCGACTGCCTCGGCGGGTACGGCCTGCTCGTCCACGGCTGGGCGAATCCTGAAATCGTCGACACGGTGCGCGCCCAATTGACCCTGCGCACGCCGATGCCCAGCCAGGAGCTGATCGATCCGCTGCGCGGCGTGCTGGCACGCCTGATGGCGCAGATCACACCGGGCGATATCAAGTACAGCTTCTTCTGCGCCAGTGGGACCGAGGCCATCGAAGGCGCCATCAAGCTGGCCAAGCTGTACACGCGCAAGAACGGATTCATCGTCGCCGTCAAGGCCTTCCACGGCAAGACCATGGGCTCGCTGTCGATGATGGGCAAGGCCGACTACCGGCAGCCGGCCGGGATGCTGTACGGCGGCCCCGTCTACCACGTGCCGTTCGGAGAGGCGGATGCCGTGGAGCGGCAGCTCGAGATCTGCCGGACGGTCGGGATCGACATTGCCGGCGTGCTGATGGAGCCGATCCAGGGCGAGGCCGGGGCGATCGTCCCGCCGGACGACTACTGGCCGCGGCTGCGCGAGCTGACGCGCCACTACGGCGTCCTGCTCATCGCCGATGAAGTGCAGACCGGGATGGGACGGACCGGCAAACTGTGGGGAGTCGATCACTGGAAGGTCGTCCCGGATATCCTGGCGGCGGCGAAGGCGCTGGGGGGCGGCGTGATGCCGATCAGCGCCTTCTGTTCGACGGAGGAGATCTGGCAGGTCATGATGCAGCCCAACCCCTTCATCCATACCACCACAACCGGGGGTGGGGCACTGGCCTGCAGCGCGGCCATCGCCGCCATCCGATTCACGCTGCGGGAGAAGCTGTGGGAGCAGGCAGCCGCCAAGGGTGCCTACATGATCCCGAAGCTGGAGGCCCTCGCCGCCCAGTATCCGGAGATCTTCGCTCGAATCACCGGCCGCGGCCTGTTGATCGGGATGCACTTCCATAATCCCGAAATCGGATACAAGGTGGCGGCCGGGCTGTTCAAACGCGGCGTGTTGGTCGGCGGCACGCTCACCAATGCACACACCGTCCGCATCGAACCGCCGCTGGTCATCCCCTTCGAAGTGCTGGACCAGGTGATCGACCGCCTGTCCGACACGCTGGTGGAGTTGAAGAAGGCGCTGTAGTTCGCCCCTCGTGCCGGGGGTGCCGTTTGCCAGGCGTGAGGGAGATCCTAGACGACCAGCCTGCGCGTGGCGCGGGAGGGCGGGCCGAGGCGTCGGATCCGGTCTGGGGTCCGGCGTGGACGCGACGAGTCTCGCGAGGAGAGGGCCGTGACGATCTTGCGCGACAAGAGCATCGCCATGCAGCGCCGGGCGTCGGCCGTGATGCCGCTGGGGGTGCACTCCAACTTCCGCTACTGGGGCGAGGGCATCACGCCCTATGTTCAGAAGGCCAAGGGCGGCTACTTGTGGGATGTGGACGGGAACCGGTACATCGACTACCGGCTGGCGTTCGGACCGATCATCCTCGGGCATGCCTACGCGGAGGTGGATGCCAAGGTGCATGCCGAGATCGACCAGGGGTCGCTGTTTGCGATGACCAGCGAGCTGGAGGTGGCGGTCGCCGAGAAGATCGTGGCCATGTGTCCGGCGGTGGAGATGGTGCGCTTCGCCTGCTCGGGGACCGAGGCGACGATGCACGCGCTGCGCGTCGCCCGGGCGTACACCGGCCGCGAGAAGATCGTCAAGTTCGAGGGCAACTACCACGGCTTCCAGGACTACATGCTGTTCTCAACCTATGCACCGTCGGAAGCCTACGGCAGCCGGCGCAGCCCGATCCCCGTGCCGGCCAGTTCGGGCCTGCCGAACTGCCTGCACTCGCTGGTCGTCACCCTGCCGTTCAATGACTTTGAAGCACTGGAGAACGCGCTGCGACGCGTCGGCCACGAGATCGCCGCCATCATCACCGAGCCGATGCAGGACAACTGCGGCGCGATCGAGCCGCTGCCCGGGTTCCTGCAGTTCATCCGGCAGAAGTGCGATGAGTACGGAATCGTCTTCATCCTGGATGAGGTCAAGACCGGCTTCCGCATCGCCCGCGGCGGGGCGCAGGAGGTCTACAGCCTGAAGCCCGATCTGGCGACGTATGCCAAATCGCTGGCCAACGGCTACCCCCTGGCGGCGCTGGGGGGCAGGCGCGAGGTCATGGAAGTGATCGGGCGAGGCGTCTCGCAGGGGGGGACGTTCAACAACAACAAGCCTGGCGTGGCAGCCGCCTATGCCACGCTCGACTTGCTGCAGAAGCATCCGATCCTGGAGACGATTGCCCTGCGCGGCCGACGGCTGATGGACGGCCTGAAGCAGGTGTTCGAGGCGGCGGACCTGCCGGCTTCCTTCCGTGGTCATCCGTCGATGTTCTCCTTCGCCTTCGGGGCGGAGGGAGCGACCTGCCAGCGGGAGTGGGACGCCTCCGACAAGGACTTGTACTTGCGGCTGGTCGAGGCGGCGATGGAACGCGGCGTCATGCCCGACCACGATCCGCGCGAGCCCTGGTTCCTGTGCTACGCACACACGGATGCCGACATCGACGAGACGCTGAACGTGATGGCGGACGCCGCCCGGAGTGTCCGGAAGTAGGCGGCGCCGGCACAGTCGATTCACACGAGGATGCGGAGGAGAAGGTGGCAGCCAAGGCAGCGATGAACTCTGATGACATGGTGCGGATGAACCGGGAGTACACCCTGTTCTCGTGGTCGATTCAATCGGCCACTTGCGCCCATCCCCATCTCCCGGGCCGAGGGCATCTACTTCTGGGACGCGGACGGCAAGCGCTACCTGGATTTCTCATCGCAGCTGATGAACCTGAACATCGGCCATCAGCATCCCAAGGTGGTCCAGGCGATCCAGGAGCAGGCCGCCCGGCTGTGCTACGCCCATCCGGGGATGGCCACCGAGCCGCGCGGGCTCCTGGGCAAGAAGATCGCCGAGGTTGCCCCGGGAAACCTGAAGAAGACGTTCTTCTGCCTGGGCGGCGCGGAGGCGAATGAGAATGCCATCAAGATCGCCCGCTTCTACACCGGGAGGCACAAGATCCTGGCCCGCTACCGTTCGTATCACGGCGCGACGCAGGGGGCGCTGGCGCTGACCGGGGACTACCGGCGTCTCCCGGCCGAGCCGACGATCCCGGGCGTCGTGCACTTCCTCGATCCGTACTGCTACCGCTGCCCCTTCGGCTGGACGCGCGAAACCTGCCATCGCGAGTGCATCGCCCACGTGGAGGAGGTGTTGTCGTATGAAGGACCCGACCGCGTGGCGGCGATCATCATGGAAGGCGTCACCGGGACCAATGGGCTGATCGTGCCGCCCGACGACTACTGGCCCCGGGTGCGCGAGATCTGCGACCGGCATGGCATCCTGCTCATCTCGGATGAGGTGATGAGCGGCTGGGGCCGCACCGGGAAGTGGTTCGCCGTCGACCACTGGAACGTGGTGCCCGACATGATCACGACCGCCAAGGGCATCACCGCCGGCTACGTGCCCCTCGGGGCGGTGATCGTCAGCGAACCGATCGCCGATCACTTCGAGGACAAGATGCTGTGGTGCGGGCTGACCTACAGCGGCCACCCGCTGGCGTGTGCGGCGGGGGTCGCCACCATTCAGGCGTACGAAGACGACGGCCTGCTCGAGAACGCCGTGCGCGTGGGGAAACACCTGGGGCGGCGGCTCGAGGAGATCAAGGCCCGGCACGCCTCGGTGGGTGACGTGCGGTACATCGGCCTGTTCTCCGCCCTGGAGATCGTCAAGAGCAAGGCGACCAAAGAGCCGATCGACCCGCTCACCGAGCTCGGCGCATTCCTGCGCAGCCACGGCTTGTTCACCTTCATCTTCCACAACGTGGTCTTCGCCGTGCCGCCGCTGTGCATCACCGAGGCGCAGGTGGACGAGGGCCTGGCGATCATCGAGCAGGGGCTGGAGATAACCGATGCCATCAGCCAAACCTGACGTCATCCCGGGGCAGGTGCTGAACTTCATCGACCAGGCCTGGGTGGCATCCAGCGGCAGCGAGTTCGTCGACGTCGTCAACCCGGCGACGGCCGAGCGGATCGGCCGGACGCCGCTCTCGACGGCGGCCGACGTGGCGCGAGCGGCCGAGGCGGCGGCGCGGGCGCTTCCGGAATGGAGGCGGACGCCGGCCCCCGAACGTGTGCAGTACCTGTTCAAGCTCAAGGCGCTCATGGAAGAGGATCTGGAGGGGCTGTCGCGCCTGATCACGATCGAGTGCGGCAAGACGCTGGACGAGGCGCGGGGCGAGATGCGCCGGGCGATCGAGAACGTCGAGATCGCCTGCGGCATGCCGATCCTGATGCAGGGCTACCACTCGGAGGATATCGCCCGCGGCTTCGACGAGACGATGATCCGCCAGCCTGTGGGCGTGTGCGCCGCCATCTGCCCCTTCAACTTCCCGGGCATGATCCCCTTCTGGTTCATGCCCTACGCCATCGCCTGCGGCAACACGTACATCGTGAAACCGTCCGAGAAGGTCCCGCTGACGATGCAGCGCATCTTCGGCCTGATCGAACAGACAGGCATCCCGCGCGGCGTGGTCAACCTGGTCAACGGAGCCGTGGAGACGGTCGATGCGATCCTGGACCACCCGGCCATCCGGGCGATCAGCTTCGTGGGATCGACGCCGGTGGCGCGGTACATCTACCGCCGCTCGGCCGAGCAGGGCAAGCGTGCCCAGTGTCAGGGCGGGGCGAAGAACCCGCTGGTCATCATGCCGGACGCCGACCGTGAGATGACGACGCGGATCACGGCCGACAGCGCCTTCGGATGCGCCGGGCAGCGCTGCGCGGCGGCCTCGGTGGCCATCACCGTCGGCGAAGCGCGCGAGTGGTTCCCCGAGATGATCTGCGATGCCGCCGTCAGCCGGGTGACCGGCTGCGGGCTGGACGAGGGCGTGCAGATGGGGCCGGTGATCTCGCCGCAGAGCCGGGAGAAGATCGAGGGGCTGATCGGCGCCGGGCAGGCAGAGGGGGCCGGGTTGCCGGTGGACGGACGGCGCCCGCGAATCCCCGGATACGAACGCGGGAGCTTCGTGCGGCCGACGATCCTGACCGATGTGCCGCCGGCAGGGCAGTTGGCCACGACGGAAGTCTTCGGCCCGGTGCTGGGCGTGATGCACGCCGCGACCCTCGACGAGGCATTGGCGCTGGTGAACGATCGCCCGCACGGAAACATGGCCTGCCTGTTCACCGGCAGCGGCGCAGCGGCGCGCCGCTTCCGCTACGAGGCCGACGCCGGGGATATCGGCATCAACGTCGGGATTGCCGCGCCGATGGCCTTCTTCCCGTTCAGCGGGTGGAAGGAGAGCTTCTTCGGAGACCTGCACGGCCAGGGCTGGGATGCGGTCGAGTTCTTCACGCAGAAGAAAGTGGTGATCGAACGCTGGCCGAAGGAATGGTCGCGGACCTTCTGAACCATCGGCGGCATGAAGGAGAGGGCAGGGATGGAACCTGAAGGTCTATCGCACCTCGCCCCGGTATGGAACCGAGCCTGGCCGCTCGTCGTCGAACGCGGCGAAGGGCCCTACCTGATCGATACCGCCGGCCGCAGGTATCTTGATTTCACCAGCGGGATCGGGGTCACCAACACCGGCCACTCCCACCCGCGCGTCGTCCAGGCCATCCAGGAGCAGGCCGCCAGGCTCCTCCACGGACAGGCGGCGCTGGTGGCGCACCAACCCATGCTGCGTTTGGTCGAACAGCTCCTGCCGATCGTGCCCAAGCCGCTGGACACGTTCTTCTTCACCAACTCCGGGGCCGAGGTGATCGAAGGCGCGGTGAAGCTGGCGCGGCATGCTACCCGGCGGCCGAATGTGATTGTCTTCCAGGGATCCTTCCATGGCCGCACCAACGCCACCATGGCCATGACCACCTCGAAATCGATCTACCGCGCCGGGTATGCCCCGCTCGCCAGCGGTTTCTTCGTGGCGCCGTTCCCCTATGCCTACTACTACGGATGGGATGAGGCGACGACCGTTCGCTTCTGCCTGCGAGAGCTCAAGCTGCTGCTCAAGACCCAGACCGCGCCGGACGAGACCGCCGCCATCGTCATCGAGCCGGTGCTCGGTGAGGGCGGCTACGTTCCGGCTCCCGACGCATTCCTTCAGAGTTTGCGTGAGGTCTGCGATCACTACGGCATCTTGCTGGTGGCGGATGAAGTGCAGGCCGGTTTCGGCCGGGCGGGCAAGTGGTTCTCGATCGAGTACAGCGGTGTGGTCCCAGACATCCTGGTCATGGCCAAAGGGCTGGCCTCCGGGATGCCTCTGGCGGGTTTGGCGGCCCGGCGAGACCTGATGGCGAAGTGGATCCCGGGTTCGCACGGCGGCACCTACGGCGGCAATCCGGTCGCCTGCGCCGCCGCCGTGGCGACCATCCAGGTCTTGCACGACGAGAAGTTGATCGAGAATGCCGTCGCCATGGGCGAGGTGCTCCTGGGCGGGCTGACGCCAACTGCAGAAACAGCACCCGGAGATCGGCGACGTGCGCGGCCGCGGATTGATGATCGCCACCGAATTCACCGATGCGCAGGGGGAGCCATGGACCGATCGCGCCAAGGCCGTGGCCAGGGCCGCCTACCAGCAGGGACTTCTGCTGCTCACCTGCGGGTCGTATGAAAACGTGATCCGATGGGTCCCGCCGCTGGTGGTCAACGCCAGCCAGATCGAGGACGGGCTCGAGAAGTTCCAGGCGGCGCTGGAGGCCTGAGTAGAATAGGGTCAAGGGCACAGGAGGCTCCGATGCCAGACGCACGCACCGGCCGGATTGCACACGTCGATCTGACGCGCGGCGTGGTGGAGATGGAGACACCGCCCGAGTCGTTCTACCGCCAGTACTTCGGCGGCTCGGCGATGGGGATGTACTACATTCTCAAGCACACCAAGCCGGGCATCGATCCCCTCGGGCCGGAGAACGTGCTGACCCTGTTCGTCAGCCTGCTCACCGGTGCCCCGATCTCCGGGCAGAGCCGGATGTGCGCCAACGCACTGTCGCCGCTCGTCGACGGCATCGGCGACGCGCAGAGCGGAGGGTTCTTCCCGGCCGAGATGCGCTTCGCCGGTTTCGACGGGCTGGTGATTACCGGGAAGTCGGCGTCCCCCGTCTACCTGTGGCTGCACGATGGGCAGGCCGAGCTGCGGCCCGCCGGACACCTGTGGGGCAAGACGACGTCGCAGGTGGACGACGCGCTCAAGGCGGAGCTCGGCGATGACAAGATCGAGATCGCCCAGTGCGGGCCGGCGGGTGAGAAGCTGGTCCGGCTGGCGGCGATCATCAACATGGGCAACCGCGCCAACGGCCGCACCGGGTTGGGTGCCGTCATGGGCTCGAAGAACCTGAAGGCGGTCGTGGCGCGGGGCAAGAGCAAGCGGCTTCCCTGGGCCGACGCCAGGCGCATCAGCGAGATGGCGAAGGCCGGCGCGGCGGGGCTCGAGGACAACGGGGACGTCCTGGCGCTGCAGAAGTTCGGCACCGCCGGCGTCGTCTCGTTCCAGCACTTCAGCGGCACCCTCCCGACCTACAACTACAACGCCGGCCAATTCGAGCACTTCGAGCGCCTGCAGGGCGAGACCATGACCGATACGATCCTCAAGGCCAACGACACGTGCTATGCATGCGCCGTACGCTGCAAGCGTGTCGTGGAGACGGAATGGGAGGGGACCCCCGTCGAGCGTCGCTTTGGCGGTCCGGAGTACGAGACCATCGGCACGTTCGGATCGTACTGCGGGGTCAAGGAGCTGGAGGCCGTCTCGCTGGCGAACAAGATCTGCAATGACTACGGG
Organism: uncultured Chloroflexia bacterium; assembly: GCA_963818575.1. Taxonomy (GTDB): domain Bacteria; phylum Chloroflexota; class Anaerolineae; order Anaerolineales; family E44-bin32; genus DYJB01. The sequence goes on from CAWFSV010000011.1 coordinate 64,729, forward strand.
CTCGACACGATCGGCACGGGGGCGACCGTCGCCTGGGCGATGGAGTGCTACGAGAAGGGCGTGCTGACGGAGAAGGAGATCGGATTCCCGGCACCGTTCGGCGACGCCGGAGCCATGATCCGGCTGACGCAGGCGCATCGCCACGGCGGGAGGGATTCGGAGACCTGTTGGCCGAGGGCTCGCAGCGGGCGGCGGACAAGCTGGGGAAGGGGCAGGCGCTGTTGATCACGGTCAAGGGCGCCGAGGCGCCGGCCCACATGCCGCAGGCGAAACGTTCGCTGGCGCTGATCTATGCGGTCAACCCCTTCGGCGCCGATCACCAGTCGTCCGAGCATGATCCGATGATCGAGGAAGGTGCCTCCGACCTGTATATGGGCCGGCTCAAGCTGATGGGTTTCGACCACACGCTGGCGCCGCGCTCGCTGGATGCGGACAAGGTCCGCTACGCCCTGAAGGGTCAGCAGTTCTACTCCTTCCTCGACACGGCGGCCCTGTGCCAGTTCGTGTGGGGGCCGGCATGGACGTTGTATGGTCCGCAGGAGACGGTTGAGTTCGTCCGCGCCGCCACGGGGTGGGAAGACTTCACGCTGGACGAGCTGCTGGCGATCGGCGAGCGACGCCTGAACATGCTGCGCGCCTTCAACGCCCGCATGGGCATCGGCAAAGACGCCGACCGGCTGCCGGACAAGTTCTATCGTCCGCTGACCGGCGGAGGGCCGACGGATGGCGTGGCGCTGACGCACGAAGAGGTCGATGGGGCCTTGCAGGAATACTACGCACAGGCCGGTTGGGATTCAAAGACCGGGAACCCGACGGTGGAGACGCTGAGACGGCTGGACCTGGAGTGGGTCCTCTGATGCCGTGACTGCCATCTCCCAACGGATGCGTTCCGCGCGGCGCTCGGACGGGCACGTGCAGGGTAGGAGAGGAGTTGGTATGGAGGAGCGGGTCTGGCGAGTGGATGTGGCCAACAAACGGGCTGCCAGCGAAGCCGTGCCGCCGTCCTGGCAGCGTCTCGGAGGACGCGGCCTGATCGCCCGAATCCTGACCGACGAAGTGCCCCCACGCTGCGACCCGCTTGGCCCGCTCAACAAGCTCATCTGGGCTCCAGGGCTGATCGTCGGGCACAGGGTCTCGTCGTGCGACCGCATCTCCGTTGGCGCCAAGAGCCCGCTCACCGGCGGCGTGAAGGAGAGCAACGCCGGCGGCACGACCGGGCTGCAGATGGTCTCCCTCGGCATCAAGGCACTGGTGCTTGAAGGGGACCTGCCCCTCGACGGGTGGTGGGTGCTGCACGTGAGCAAGGACGGACTGCGATTCGAGGCGGCGGACGACCTGGCCGGGCTCGGAGCTTATGCCGCAGCGGAGAAACTTCGCGCGCCGCTATGGTGATCAGGTCGCCCTCAGCCTGATCGGCCCCGGTGGAGAGATGCGGCTGCTCGCCTCCGGCATCCTCAATCTGGACAAGGACCGCGAGCCGTCGCGGATCAACGCCCGTGGCGGCATGGGCGCCGTGATGGGCGCCCGTCGGCTGAAGGCCATGGTGATCGACAGCGCCGGCGGGGAGAAACCGCCCCTGGTCGACGCCGCACTCTTCAAGGCCGGGCAGAAGCTGTACACGCAGGCAGTGATGGCGCACCCCCAGACGGCCATCTACCGCGACTATGGGACGGCGGGGCTGGCGACGATGACACATGGGTTCGGCGCCCTTCCCACGCGGGGCTTCTCGGCCGGGGACTTCGAGGGCATCGACAAGATCAGCGGAGAGGCGCTACGGGACTTGATGCTGTCGCGTGGCGGGACGAGCGAGCCGTCGCACGCCTGTATGGCGGGCTGCGTGATCCAGAGTTCGAACTGCTTCGGCGGGCCGCAGGGTGAGAAGATCGTCTCGCCCCTGGAGTACGAGACGATCGGTCTGGTGGGCTCCAATCTGGGGATCGACAGCCTGGACGACATCGGGCGACTGAACTGGGAGATCAATGACCTGGGTCTCGATTCCATCGATACCGGCGCGGCGTTGGGCGTTGCAGCTCAGGCCGGACTGATGACCTTCGGCGACGCGGCCCGCGATGGAGTTGTTGGGGAGATCCGCCGGGGGACACCGCTCGGGCGAGTGCTGGGATCGGGCCGCGGTCACGGGCCGCGTCTCGGGTCGGCGCGGTGAGAGGATGAGGGCACGTGCTCGAGATCCGCCGGGCACCCCTCGGGCGAGTTCTCGGCTGCGGCGCGGCCGTCAGGAAGGTGCTCGGCGTCCGGCGCGTCCCGGTCGTCAAGGGCCAGGCGATGCCGGCCTACGACCCGCGCGCCATCAAGGGCACCGGCGTGACCTACGCCACCTCGGCCCAGGGCGCGGACCACACCTGCGGCCTGACGATCCGCGCCAAGGTCGACCACCTCGACCCGAAGGGTCAAGCCGACATCTCGCGTGCGTCCCAGATCAACATGGCCGGCTATGACACACTCGGCGCCTGCATCTTCGGAGCGTTCGGTTTCGCCAAGGCGCCGGGCGCCATCCGCGACCTGATCAATGGTCGGTATGGCTGGGGCGTCGGCGATGACGTGCTGCAGGAACTTGGGTTGGAGACGCTCCGGCTGGAGCGCGCCTTCAACCTGGCCGCCGGCTTCGACGCCTCGGATGACCGCATTCCAGAATGGATGACGCAGGAGCCCCTGCCGCCTCACAACAGCGTGTTCGATGTCGACGATGCCGACCTGGATCGGGTGGCCGGATGGTCGTGACGGTCCGGCTGCACACGACGCTCCGGCGGGAGACGCCGGAGGGGATCGTCGATCGGCTGACGCTGGACCTGGCGCCCGGGGCGACGATGCGCACGCTGGTCGAGGCGCTCGGCATCTCGCTGCGCGACGACGCCATCCTGCTGGTGGTCAACGGGAGGATCGCCGACGTCGACACGACGCTGGCCGAGGGCGACGAGGTGCGACTGATCCCTGCGATGTCGGGGGGTAGTTCGAGCCCGTAGACCGCGCAGATTCGAACGGAGATGAGAGGAAGGGCACGGGGCCGAGGGCGGCCCCGTTGGCGTCTCTCAGGCCAGCGTTCGGGTGTAGATGATCAGGTCGTCGCCCGGAGCGTAGAACTCCGGGATCGTCGCTGCGAGGGTATAGCCCAGGCGCTGGTAGAAGGCGCGCGTGGGAGCATACTCGGCGCGGCCCGAGGTGTCCAACACGATCATCCGACCGCCTTGCTTGCGCACCTCGTTCTCCGTCTGAGCCATCAGGGCGCGTCCAATCCCCTTGCCCTTGGCTCGCTCGACCAACCGCGATCCAGTACAGGTCAAAGGTCCCCTGCGTGAGTGGTGTGGGGCCGTAGCAGGCGAAGCCCAGCAGCTCGCCGTTCTCCATCGCGCTCAGGAAGTAGTACCCGTTGTGATCTTCGTCCGCTCAGATAGGACTCGAGCAGCTCGGCCACGGTGTCCGCTTCTTCCGCGGTGAAAAGCGGCTCTGCTCCGGCCAGACGGAGCAGAGCGTCGGCATCCTGAGATTGCGTGGGGCGAATGTCGATCACGGCCGCGAGGCAAGGGCCATCTTGAGGATCGTCAACACCATGGAGGGGTAGGTGTGGCCGGCGGCCCGGGCGGAACGGAAGAAGCCTGCGTCCGGAGCCAGGTCCGGGTTGACGTTCACTTCCAGGATGTAGGGCTCACCATCGCGCAGGCGCATGTCGACCCGGGCGAAGCCCTTGATGCCCAGCAACTGATACGTGCGGACGGCGGCATCTTCGATCCGCGCCTGGTCCTCGGCCGAGAGGCGCGCCGGGCAAACGCCGGGCGTGTGTTGGTATTCGGGCGAGCCCTCGACCCACTTGGCGTCAAAGGTCACGAACTTGCGCAGCGGGTCGCGCGTCCAATTGAAGAGGATCTCGGAGATCGGCAGGACCTCGGGCTGGCCGTTGCCCCACAGGGCGACATTGATCTCGCGGCCGACGATGAACTCCTCGACCAGGGCAGGCTGATGGTAGGTGCGCAGGACCAGGTCGACCTGAGCCTGGAGCTGCTCCTCCGTGTGGGCGACCGAGTCCTGGGTCACCCCGAAACTGCCGCCTTCGGCCACCGGCTTGACGATGGCCGGCAGCGGCACCTGCAGGTTGCGTTCGCTGCGGCGATGGAAGACCTGGTAGCGCGGCGTCTTCAAACCGTTGCTTTCCAGCAGCCGCTTGGCCACCATCTTGTTGCCGCTGCGGCGCAGCGATTGATAACTGCCGCCGGTGTGGATGTATCCCATCGACCGAAGCAGGCGCGGGACTTCCGCCTCGCTGAATCCGCGCCCGCCCAGGCTCTCGACCAGGTTGAAGACGACCGAGCGACGCGAGTCGAACGGGCGCATGGCCGAGGGGACGTCGTCCCACACCGGCGCCAGATGCACCGCACCGACCTCGCCCTCCAGCGCCTGGGCGACGTGGCGCGCGACCTGCTCGGTCTCTTCGTCGGCCAGCAGGTCCTCCGGGCGTCCGCGCTCCAGCCCGAGGGCCAGGCTGTAGAGCACGACCACCTCGACGGCGCTCAGGTCGGTGATGCGCCGCGGCAAACGGCGCTGGCGCGGTCGTGGCTCGACCAGGACATCGGGAAGGAAGGTCGGATCCGTCGCCGCGAGCTCGAGAGTCTCGAGGCGCGGGTCGGCCGATTGCGTCTGCGTTGTGATTCGGCGAGGGGAATTCGCGCGGGACGTCACGCGGCGAGCTTGGCGCGGACCCGGAGGCTCTTCGGGGTCGGGCTCGAGTTCCTTGGGTGAGGGTGTTGCCGGTGTTCTGGCGACCTCAGGTCGTTGGCGGGCTGACATGGTGTACGGATATGGCTCCCGGCGGCAGGCGGATCAACGTTGTTTGCCGGCCGTCCGTTTCTAATTCCTTTGCAAGTTTACCACGACAGTTATGGCTAGGTCAAGCGTTTTAGGCTAGCCCTTGGCTCCTACCCGCGACCCCCGACTACCCGTGGCGGTCATATCGATAACGACGAGTAGACCGGGTTCGCGTCGCTGCCCCGAGAAACCTTAAAGGTCGACTTTCGCCCGATTCCTTTAAGATTCGATCCATCGGCATGCTGCAAGCCGCAGTGTGCGGCTTTAGGAATCGGATCCGCCGGCGAGAAGAGGAGCAGGTCATCCCCGATCCTGTGTGCGCCGAGCCGGCGCAGGGAGACCAGGTGAACAGATGGGCAGCTCGCGCCGGCGGGTGCGGCCGGCGCTGTGAGTGATTCGCGCCATCGAGCGCACGGGATGCTGTGGCTCGGTCACCGATGCATCGCCGCCGCTGAACGCTGCCGCCGACAGCGCGACGGGCACCGCGGAGCTCAACGAATTCAAGATCCCGCCCGGACTTGGAGTGCATTGCCTCTTAAGGTAGAGTGGGGGCGAGCGTCGCCAGGAACCGGACTGCAAGCGAAGGTGACGCCGTCACAGCCGCTGCGACACCTGCGTGTCGGTGGAAGGGAGTGGAGAATGGAATCCGTGGTCCTGGAAGAGTGGTTCGCCGTTCCCCCGAAACGGCTGTACCGCGCCTGGCTGGACAGCGAAGAGCATGGCGCATTCACCGGCGGGGAGGCCGAGATCGATCCTGTGCCAGGCGGTGCATTCTCGGCCTGGGACGGCTACATCAGCGGGACGACGCTCGTGCTTGATCCACCGCGCCGGATCGAGCAAGCGTGGAGGACGATCGACTTCCCGCCCGATGCGCCGGAACTCGCGACTGGTGCTCGAACTGCACGCCGAGCGCGGCGGCACCCGGTTGGTCCTCCGGCACACCGAGATGCCGGAGGGGCAAGGGGCGGACTACGCCCAGGGTTGGATCGATCACTACTTCGAGCCGATGAAGAGCTATTGGGGTGCGAGAAGTTGACGCGCTGCATCTCCAGGAGTGATCGATGAAACGATGGGAGACGATCCTGATCACAAGCACGCTGGCGGCCTGGATGCTGGCAGGATGCGCGACCGCCCAGGCGCCGTTGCCGCCAGAACCTCCGGCGACCACGAGCGGAAGTGAGGGAATCACGCCGACGGACACCCCGCAGCTCAGCGCCCCTTCCGCGCCCGCGCCCGCACCGGCATTGGCGCTGCAGCTCGATGCGTTTGCCGACGGCGGCGCGATCCCGAATCGCTACACCTGCAACGGCGAGAACGTTTCGCCCTCCATCACCTGGTCCGGTGTCCCGACCGAGGCACGAACGCTGACGTTGATCGTCTTTGACGCCGATGCCGGGCCCGACCTGGGCGCCGGGACCGATCTGGGCTTCATCCACTGGATGGTCTACGATCTTCCTTCAACATCCTCCGGGCTGCCGGAGGGCGCCACGGGGAATGCGCAGGCGTTGGGCGGCGGGATCGAAACTCCGAACGACTTCTCCGCGGCCAGCGGGGGCACCTTCCCGGGTGGTGCGGCGATCCGCGGCACCGGCTACGACGGACCTTGCCCGCCGAATGAGCATACCTACGTGTTCCGGCTGCTGGCGCTGGATGCACTGCTGGCATTGCCGTCGGGCTCGTCTCCCCAATCGGTGTTGACCGCACTGGAGGGGCACGTCCTGGCCGCGGCCGACTGGACGGGAACCTACACACCCACGCCGTAGCCCGATCGCTGCCGGGAGGTCGGCTGCACCGGACGCGGGGCCGCTGCATCTCCGTCGTGGGGCGGCAAAGGGGATCGATCTTGAGTCAACTTGAACTGGCCCTGCTTGTGGTGGCCCTGGCGCTGGTTCTACTAACTGGCCGGCGCGCGCTCCCGACTCTCCTGATGCGACTGCGACCGGACCTGATGCGCTGCTGGTTCCTGCCTGCCGATCAGGAGGCCCAGGTTCTCGGTGACTCACCTGCGCTGGTGGACAGCCTGGAGCGGCTGAAGCGGCTGCACTACTTCCTGCTCGGCGTGAAGGTCGAGAAGATGCCTGTGTGGGGACCGGAATACCGGGAGGTGGCGCTGGCGGCACGCGATCACTCGGCTTTCGCCTCGATCGTCCTCCAGCCATTCGGAGCCCCTGCTTGCGTGTATCTGTACACGCCGTTGCGCGGCGGAGGCATGGTGTTCACCCGCGACTACGCCGGGGGAGCGCAGGTCGAGGATGAATCGCTGTCGGTCCGGAATGTCCCGACGGAAGATCTGGAGCGATTGGCCGGTGCGCATCATGATCGCGTCGAGGACATGCGTCGCCGCGGGAAGGAGCTTGAAGTCCGAGCTACGCAGGCTGGGCGGCAGCAGGCGACGCACTCGTTCTACGCTTCCCGCTACTACCTCAGGACGAGCATCCCCTACCTGCTCCCTGGGCTGCTGAGTTTCTGCGCATCGGTCGGGCTATTCCTGTGGGCGATCTTCGCCCCGCTCGTGGACTAGCCGCCACGCGACGCCCCGGCACGTGAAACGACACCACCTGACAGGCGCCAACGCCTGCGGTCAGGTGGTGTCGTGCACGCGGGGATTCAACCGATATCGCTTAGGTGAAGAACGTCCGGTGGATCGCCAGCGAGGGCATGCTGGCCAGGCACACCTCCGCCGGGCGTGCCGCCCGAGCCCCGGGACGCCCCGCAGGTATCCGCCTTAGTGCTTTAGGGCCGCGGCGATGGATGAGCCCCAGGCGCGCACCGCCTCAAAGTCGCGGAAGTCTCCGAGGGGCGCCTTGACCCCCTTGAGGATGAGCTTCTCAGGCAGGCTGAGCTTCTCCGGATCGAGTGCGCCATGGAACAAGGCCGTGTCCCGCGCGTGGATACGCTCGGCGATCGGCTTCTGTGCCTCGGGGAACTTCCACCCACTCATCAGTTGCACCGGGTCGCCTTTGCCGGAGGGACCGCTGGAGAACAGCCACACCGGCCGTTCGGAGAGTGCCTGCTCGTGCTTCACCAGGAACGCGACCGCCTCTTTGCGCCACTGCCCCACATACACGGCGCTGCCAAGGACCACGGCCTGATAGGACGAGACGTCCTTCACGCGATCGACCTGGAGCACATCGACCGCCAGCCCTGCTCTGCTCAGCGCTTCGCCGATCGCTGCGGCGATCTCCTGCGTGGCGCCGTACTTGGTGGCATAGGCCACCAGAACCCTGCCGTCCATCGTTCCATCCTCTCGCCTGGTCCTGGGACTGGCGGTGGATCCGCCTGCCCTTCGCCCCGGCCGATGCTGGGCCGGGGAGGAAACCACGGGCAGGTTATCGCGACGCCGGTCCTCCGTGCAGTGACGAATGTAACCCGAGCGCCTCGCCACGACTCCACTGCCGGCATCGTTCGCCTCCGACCGCACAAGTCCGTGCGCCGGCAGTCCGGAGAAGATGGAGCTTTCCGCTGGATCAGGCTTCCCGCCGAGGCGCCCGCACCCGCGCGCTTGCGCTGGGCAGGGCCGCACCGTCACCTACAGATCCGCGTGCTGCTCGAGGAACGCCTGGACTTGTGTCAACGTGGGGAGCGCCTGCCGGCCCCCGAGCGACTGCGCGTTGAGCGCGGCAGCGGCGCTGGCCAGCCTGGCCGCCGAACGCAGATCCAGGTCCCGGAGCAGCCCGCTCAGGAAGGCGCCGTGATAGCAGTCACCACAACCCGTTGTGTCGACGACCCGCACCGGGAAGGCGGGCTGGTGGAAGCGCGACCCGTCTCGCGAGAACACCCAACTGCCGCGGGCGCCGTCGGTGATGGCGACGATCGCCGGACCCGCCGAAAGCAGGGCAGGACCGGCCCGCTCGGCAAGTTCCTCGCCGGTGTGCCGGGCTGCGAACTCGCGGGCGACGATACAGATATCGCTGAGCGGGATCAACCGACGCGTCTCTTCGCGGTAGCGCCCGGCGCCTCCGTCGAAGGACACCTGGACGCCGTGTCGACGGGCGTGCTGGCACGCCTCCAGGCATGCTTCGCCGTGCCGCCCATTCACATGCAGGCAGGCGGCCTGTTCGATGGCCGTCCATGGGACCTCATCGACTGAGAGCTCGGCGGTGGTGCCCGGGGACCACACGATCGTCCGCTTTCCCGTCCCCGAGTGCACGAGGACGACCGCGGTGGCGGAGGTGCATCCCGGGCGCATGCGGAGCAGATCGGTGGATACGCCCTCACGGGCGAATTCGTCGTGGATCAGGCGGCCGCGCCAGTCATCTCCCAGGGCGTCGATCATCGCCGTTCGCGCGCCGAGCCGCGCCAGGGCTACGATCGCCGTGGCGACCGGCCCGCCGCCCTGCACGCTGAAACCATCGGCGCGCAGGATCTCCTCTTCCGACGGCAGGTGCTCCACCTGCATCAGCAGATCGACGGTCGAGACTCCCAGACCGACCACGTCATAGCGTTTCGGGGGCATGCGTCGAGGGCTCCGCGGGCCGGCGGGTCAGGTATACCACCAAACGCATGCACGAAGTCGCGGTGCGGGGAAGGACTACGGCGGTGCGGAGTCGCCGGCGCAGCGGAAACCGACCTTCGGGTGGCTGTAGTCCGGTGAGTTGGCGCCGCGATCTCGGAGGCGCGACGCATGCCGGTGTGCCGAGGGGAGACGAGCCCTGCTCGGGGTTGACGACCTGAAATCGCCGGCTGACGGGTACGCCTGTCGCCCGCACTGCCTCGTTTTACAATCTTGTTACATCACCCCCCCGGCCGGATAACAGCGGCGAGGAGGATTGAGGTAGAACTGGAAACCAGGAGGCATACGATGCGTACCAATTCCCGTGTCCGGAAGATGATCTGGGCCATTGCCAGCGGCCTGCTCGTGATCGCGCTGACGGCGGCGGCGTTCGTCGCCGTCCCGGCGACACCGGCCTACGCCGACGACGGCCAGCCGCCGTCGGCGGAGCGCAGCCGCGATCGCGGCACACGTCTCGAGAAAGCGCTGGAGCGTGAGAAGGACTGGCTTTCGCGGCAGGGCGACAACCTGGCCAAGGCCGAAGGCAGGCGCCGACAAGCTGGCGGGGTTGATCGAAAAGGCCAAGGCCAATGGCGTCGATACCAGCGAGCTCGAAGCGGCGTTGGCGCAGTTCATTGGGCAGATGGCCCGCGCACAACATTCGCACGACGAGGCAGCCGCGATCCTCGACGCTCACGCCGGTTTCAACGGCGGGGGTAAGGTGACCGATGCCGCTCAAGCGGTTGAGACGGTCAAGAGCGCGGGCAGCGCGCTGCGCGAAGCCGCTCAGGTGATGATGGGCGCAGCCAAGGACTTGCATGCAGCGGGCCAGGCCTGGCGAGGGGTCACTCCGCGACCCGCAGCCGGCGACGGGGCCGGACGGCATGTAGCACCGCTCGCCCGGGTCCGGCACCTGATCTCGCCGTGGAAGGCAACACTACGTGACCTGTGGGCCAGCCACGGGTCACGTCGTGTTGTGTATCGCCGATCGGCGCAGGGTAACCCAGCGATCGGGGGATCGGCATCGTATGCGGTCGCACCGGAGAGGGTGTACGCTCGGGGGGTGTTCGAGATCGCTCATGCATGCTTGGCCGGGGTCAGAGCCGCACTGCACCACATGCAGGAAGATCGAGGTCGGGCGGTCGCCGCGGGTGGAAAGTCGATAGGATGTCACCGGCTGTTCCCGAACGAGTGGCAGAGTTGATCCTGAGCGTGCAAGCGTGGGCGGCGGCGCGCCCGGCCGTCCTCGGCGTGGCGCTCGTCGGCTCGCATGCCACGCGGGGCGGCGACGTCCGAGTCGGACGTCGATCTCGTCCTGGTGTGCGAGATCCCCGTCGGCCCTGGTCGCCGACGCCGACTGGTCTCGCCTTCGGCGAGCCGTAGCGCATGGACCGCGAGGACTGGGGCGCGTCGACCTCGCAGCGCGTGTGGTATGCCGACGGCCTGGAGGTCGAGTTTGGGATCGCCGATCGCAGCTGGGCATCTGCGCCGCTGGATGCCGGCACGCGGCGCGTGATCGAGGACGGTGTCGTCGTGTTGTTCGATCCGCGGGTCGGCGTTCCGCGGGGTGGTTTGAAGGGCGCCGCGCCAGGCGGCGAACGATTACCCGAAGACCGTGCGTGCGGGTCAGCCGGAGCGGGCGGCCAAGGCGGGCCGAGGCAGCCCGCGCAGGCCCAACACGTCAGATCAGGAACAGCAGCGCGATCCCGGCCATGGCGACGAAGGTGCCGGCCCACGCCTGCCAGTTGATTTCTTCTTTGAGGACGAAGCGGGCGATGGGAAGCAGGAAGACCGGCGGCAGCGCCATGATCGTGCTGGCGACGCCGACGCGGGCGAGTTGCACGCCGATCAGTGAGAACCAGACCCCGAGGAACGGCCCGACGATCGCGCCGGCGACAGCCGGGAGCAGGGCGGCGCGTTCTTGAGAGAGGCGCGTGAAGGTGGCGCCGATCCGCGCCGCATCAGTGTCCAACCCCACAGCGCCACGAACGCCGCCAGCATGCGGATGACGACGCCGGAGAGGCGGGGAAGTCGCCGCCCAGCCCGAGTTTGGAGAGCGTCAATCCGGCGGCCTGACACGCGGCGGCGCCGAGGCCGAGGATCAGGCCGCGCACGTAGTGCGGCTTGTGGCGGTCGAGCAGCGGGCCGCTGCCGCGCGTCACCACCCAGCCGATGCCGGCCACCGTGAGCAGGACGCCGAACCACTTCTAGGGCGCGCAGCCGTTCGCCGAGCAGCGCCAGCGCCAGCAGCGCGCTCATCACCGGTGCGGTGCTCATCATCAGCATACCCAGGCGCGGGCCGATCAGCACGTAGGCCTGAAAGAGCATTGCATCGCCGATCGCCAGGCCGACGACGCCGGAGAGGCCGAGCCACAGCCAACGGTCGGGGGCGGCGTCGAGGGGAGCGGCGTACCGAGCGCCAGCGTGTGGGTGATCAGAAGGAACACGACCGCCAGCAGAAGGCGGGTGCGGTTGAGGACGACCGAACCGAGGCGTCGGCTGGCGATGGAGAAGAACGTCGCCGAGCCGGTCCAGCACACGGCCGTGGCGAGCGAGGCGAGTTCACCGAGCAGGGTGGGGTGCATGGCGCTGTGTGCGTCGGCCGGGGAAGATCGGCGGCGGCCGTAAGTTGTGAAATGCCCCGCCGCCGGCGGGGCTTGTGGGCCGTACAGGACTTGAACCTGTAACCTTGTGCTTAAAAGGCACCTGCTCTGCCATTGAGCTAACGGCCCGCAGGGCCATTCTATCACGGGCAGGGACCAGCGATCAGCGGTCAGCGGTCGGCTTCCAGCAAGCAGCAACTGGCAATTGGCGCTTAGCAGCTAGCAGCTAGCGGCTAGCCGGACGTAACGAGCCGCGAGCGGTGAGCGCGGCTCACGCCACCGCGTTCTTGGCCCAGTCAAGCCGACAGGGACGGTCCCAAGTCGGCCGGCTCCACCCTGGCCGAGGCCGTCCAGCGGCTAACCCTGCGCAGCGGTCGGCGGTGCCTGGCAAACAGCCCCAAGGGATGGGAGCCTGCCGCCCAGATTACCGGACGCCGGCCAGTATTGGGACTTCCGGCCCTTGCGCGCATATTCGACCTGACTCCGCTATAATCCCTGACATGGCGTCCCACGTCTACCTGGCGCCGCACCTCGACGACGCCGTCTTCTCCTGCGGCGGCCTGATCGCTCGCCAGACGGCGAACGATGAGGCCGTAACCGTCGTCACCGTCTGCGCCGGGGATACACCGGTTGGCGAGCTCACGCCCTTCGCCGTCGAGCTCCACCGTCAATGGGGCGGGGCAGGATCCCCGATCGCCGCCCGACGGGCGGAGGACCGCATGGCCTGCGGCCGCCTGGGCGCCTCCGCCATTCACCTCGAGGTCCCCGATGCCGTCTACCGCTGGGCAGCCGGCGAACCGCTCTACCCGGATGGAGGCGCAATCTTCGGCTCGCTCCATCCCGCCGACGAAGCCCTGGTGGCGCAGTTGGCCGCCCTGCTCGAGGAGAAGTGCCCTCCGGACGCCCGGCTGTACTGTCCGTCCGTCGTGGGCGGGCACGTCGACCACCGCCTCACCCGCATGGCGGCCGAACGCCTCGGCCGGCCCCTGTGGTACTTCCAGGATATGCCCTACGCCGCTCGCGGCGGCGTGCTGCCCGCAGACCTCCCGCTCCCAACGGGGGTCACGGTGACCGTCCCCCTGGCGGAGGAGGAAGTCCGGCAGTGGATCGACTCGATCGGGGAGTATCGTTCGCAGTTGTCGAACTTCTGGGCCACCGAGAATGCCCTGTACCTCGAGATGATCGAGACGCTTGAGCGATCCGGCGGGTTGCGCTTCCTTCGCCCTGCGGGCGCGACCTGAACCCCTGGCCCGTGCGGCCATCGGATGGGACCTGAGTTCCACGCCATGGATGGCCGCTTCTGTGACTTCGTGCCACCCTCGGCCACCCGTGGCCCCCTCGCGGCTGCTCACTCGACTAGACAGCCCCTTTCAGATGTGCTATCATCCAATCAGCAGTACCGCATGGGCTGAGAGGAACCTCTCAGTCCTTTTGTCTAAGCCGTGGCGCCAAAGGTAGAGGTTCGGATGAGCATGCATGCCGTCTACGTCACCGCAGAAGGCCTGAAGAAGCTGGAGGAAGAGCTCGAGCAGCTGAGGACGGTGAAGCGTCAGGAGGTTGCCACGCGCCTCCACGAGGCGATGGAAGACGGCGAACTGATCGAGAACGCCGAGTACGAGGCCGCCAAGAACGAGCAGGCCTTCGTCGAGGGCCGGATCCTCGAGCTCGAGCACATGCTGGCGCAGGCCAAACTGATCGAGCCGGGCGGCTCGAAGGACGTAGTCAAGATCGGCAGCACCGTCGTCGTGCAGGAAAGCGGCAACAAGCCCGAAACCTACACCATCGTCGGGGCGGCCGAAGCCAATCCCAAGCAAGGGCTGATCTCGAACGAGTCGCCACTGGGGCAGGCGCTGCTCGAGCACCGGGTAGGCGACGAGGTCGAGGTGCACGCCCCGGCCGGCAAGCTGCGTTTCAAGGTGGCCAAGATCAAGTAGTCTCCCAGGTCCGGGTTGTCGCCCCGCGCCGGCCTGGCTTGCGCGGGGCTTTTTTTGTAGGATTTGACTCTGGCCGCCGCCCGGCAGCCGCCGGGCTCCCGCCCGTCGCCGGCCGGGCAGCGGGTTTCGTCCGCATCCGAGAGTGACATCATGGCTGAGTTGAATGACCTCGAGCGAGTGCGCCTGGAGAAAGCCGAGGCGCTGCGCCGCGCCGGGATGGAGCCGTACCCGACGACGGCGGTGCGCACGCACACGACGGTTGAAGCGCAAGCGGCGTTCGAGGCCGCACCCGACGCCAGCCCGGTGGAAGCGACCGTCGTCGGCCGGCTGCGCTCCATGCGGCGCATGGGCAAGGTCACCTTCGCCCACGTCGAAGACGGCCACGGCCGTCTTCAACTCTACTTGCGGGCCGACGACCTGGGCGCCGAGAAGGTGGCGCTGTTCGCCGACCTGTTCGACCTGGGGGATTTTGTCCAGGCGACCGGGACGGTCTTCCGCACCAAGACCGGCGAGGTTTCCCTGCATGTGACCGAGTTCCACATGCTGGCCAAGGCGGTATCGCCGCTGCCGGCGGGCAAGGAGGAGATCGTCGACGGCGAGCGCGTCGTGCACGCCGCCTTCGCCAACCCCGAGGCGCGCTACCGCCAGCGCTATGCCGACCTGGCGGTCAACCCCGAGGTGCGCGAGGTGTTCCGCAAACGAGCACGGGTGGTGAACGCACTGCGATCGTTCCTCGATGAGCACGGCTTCGTCGAGGTCGAGACGCCGATCCTGCAGCCGATCTACGGCGGCGCCGCGGCGCGGCCGTTCGTCACCCATCACAACCAGCTGCACCAGGACCTGTACCTGCGCATCTCGTTCGAGCTGTATCTCAAGCGGCTGTTGGTGGGCGGGCTCGAGCGGGTGTACGAACTCGGGCGCGACTTCCGCAACGAGGGCGTGTCGTTCAAGCACAATCCGGAGTTCACCCAGCTCGAGTTCTACATGGCCTACGCCGACTACCGCCAGGTGATGGCGCTGACCGAGGAGATGGTCGCCGCCGTCGCCCTCGCCACGGCTGGCACGACGACGATCGAGTACGACGGCCACACCATCGACCTGGCCCCACCCTGGCGGCGCGAGGACCTGCGCTCGGCGATCCTCGAGCGGTCGGGGATCGATATTGCCGCTCACGCCACGGCCGAATCGCTGCGAGCGGCCATGAAGGCCAAGGGGCACGCGCCGACGGAGGCGTCGACGCGCGGCAAGCTGATCGAGTCGCTCCTGTCGCACTACGTCGAGCCGGCGCTGATCCAGCCGACGTTCATCTACGACTACCCGCGCGACATCTCCCCGCTGGCGAAGAGCAAGCCGGGCGACCCGGGGACGGTCGAGCGCTTCGAGGGCTACGCCGCCGGCATGGAACTGTGCAACGCCTTCACCGAATTGAACGATCCGGTCGATCAGGAGGCGCGCTTCGTCGAGATGGGTCGGGACTACGCCGCCGACGATGAAGAGCGGCACCCGATGGACGAAGACTACCTGCAGGCGATGCGCTACGGCATGCCGCCCAACGGCGGCTTCGGCATGGGCGTCGATCGGCTGACGATGCTGCTCACCGGCCGCCCGACGATCCGCGAGGTGATTCTCTTCCCGCACCTGCGATCGAAGGAATGAATCGCACGGCGGTGGGGCCGCAGGTCCGGTGACGTGTAGGGGAGGAGGGCGGGGAGTGCGGCGGCGGGGCCCCCTCTCCCGTAGGGAGAGGGAGGGGGTGAGGGGGCGACAGGCGCCTGGCCGTCGATCCGCTAGCCTGCGGGGAGCGCAGTTCAGCCGGATCGCACTGCCGCAGCCGAAGCCGTCACGCGCTCACGTCCCGCACGGACCTCCGGCGCGCCGAGACGCCCGCTGAGCATGTCCTGTGGAGACGGCTCCGATCTGGCGGGCTGGGCGCCAAGTTCCGACGGCAGTCCCCATCGAGGACTACGTCGTCGACTTCGTGCTGCCTCGACGCTCACCTGGCGGTCGAGGTCGACGGCGACACCCATGCGGGAGATCCGCCGAGGGCCGGAGACCGAGATGCCGCACGCTGCGCGCATCGAGGCGCGTGAGCTACCGCGTCATCCGCTTCACGAATCGCGAGGTTGTGGAGAACCTGGCGGCTGTGCTTGAGGCGATCTGCGACGCGCTTGTCCAGCCACCCTCACCCCTGCCCTCTCCCGATGGGAGAGGGGACTAAAGCTCCCTCTCCCGTAAGGGCGCGGGGGTGAGGGGGCGAACAGCGTCCCTCGGCCAGGGTAACAGGTCGTTGCCACGGAAGGAACGGGATCCGATGCCGGATCCATCGGGCCGGAGTCGCCTCACTCCGTTGGCCCGGGAACTCAGGCAAGCCGAGACCGCCGTTGAGCATGTGCTATGGCAGCACTTGCGAGCGCGTGGACTTGGCGTGAAGTTCCGCCGGCAGTTCCCGATCGAGGACTACATCGTCGATTTCGTCTGCCTTAAGTCGCACTTGGTGATCGAGGTTGACGGCGACACCCACGCCGGCGTGTCTGCCGAGGCCGCCGACCAGATGCGCAGCTCCCGCATCCAGGCACGTGGCTGCGCGTCATCCGCTTCTCGAGATCGTGAGGTCGTGGAGAACCTGGCGAGTGTGCTTGATGCGATCTGCGACGCGCTTTCCACCCCCTCACCCCGCCCTCTTCCCCAACACATCAGGGGACCTGCGGCCCGATGGGAGAGGGGGTAAGAGCTCCTCTCCCGCAAGACGGCTGATCTAGCCTGCGTGACTCGGTCGCCCGACCCGAGCGTCCGTGGCGACAGTGGTGCCGAGGGCCGAGCAACTGCACGTCGGCAGGTCAGTAGTCACTCTCCGCGCTGGATGAGATGGCGGCCAGTCGGCTCACGGCCCGACGCGTTCAGCCGCCGGGCGGCATTCGCCACCCGCTTTCTTGCGCCAGGCGGCATAGCGCGAGAGCAGGTGCACCCAGTACGGGGAGCGCCGGCCGATGACCTCGCCGGCCCGCAGCGCGGCGCGCAGGCCAGGTGCATCCTCGAAGGCCGGCAGGCGCATCGTCGTGCGGCCGACCTCCAGGTAGGCATGGGCATCCGATCCGGCCGTGGCGGGCTTGCCGGCCTTCGCGGCCAGATCCGCCGCCCGACGGTTGTGCTCGCCCGTGGCAACCCGGGCGTTGAAGACCTCGATGGCATCCACCAAGGGCAGGATCTCGCGCAGGCGTGCCTCATCCCAGTGTCCCGCCCGGAGGGCGTCAAACGGGTGGGCAACACTGATCACAGCACCTTGCTGGCGGAGGATCTCGATCGTCCGCTCCGGGCTGAGGCCGGGCGGGACGGCCTCGACGACGTAGTAGGCCAGGAGCTCGCCGCCGGTGGTCATGATCTCCTCGCCGGGGATGATCAGTTCGGGATCGATGCGCGCCGCGTGCTGCGCCCCGTCGAAGACGTTGTGGTCGGTGATTGCCAACCGCTGCAGCCCGCGCCGCCGGGCGACGTCGATCAACCGCCCGGGAAGCATCAGGCTGTCCTTCGAGTAGCAGGTGTGGCAGTGCAGTTCAACGCTGAGCATGGAAGGGCGTCGCAGACCTCGGGGTGCCCTGGAGCGGGCCGGTCACCGAGGATCGCGGCGTACTGTACCATGACCGCGTTCACCGGCCGCCGAATCCGAGCTGCACGACCAGAACGGGCGAACCGTCCCCTCGTCAGCGGGCGATGGGCATGGCTCCATCGGGAAATCCCCGGGTAGTCCCGGACTTCTGGCTCCTTTCCCATCGTCCTCCGATGGTTGCCCGTCGGAAGGCTGATCGGTTTCTGGCACCCGGAGCACGCAAGAGCGCTGCACCATCCAATGCCTTACATCTGGATGGGAAACCCGAGAAAGCCGAGGAGGTCCAGTTCTCGTCGCGCAAGGCCGTTGTGGGACACGCAGCTCAGGGACCTGTCGCGACGCGGCACCTGTTGATAGCCCTCCGATGGCGTTTGAGAGGCCGTCCAGGGATGATGGTCGGCATGCGGCTGAGAGAGCAACCCGATCCCTCACATCCGGCCGCCTGCGGTGCCAACATGCAGCGAGACACAGACTGCAACCCCTTCGTGGCTGCCCATACTCCGGTCTGATCTCTTCTTGAGGTGGGAGCGTCTTCGGATCCTGTACAACCTCCTGTTGGTTGGGCTGGTGCTGATTGCCAACGGGGGGAGCCGTTCCAGCTCCCGACCTTGCGCGAGCTGCCTGTGCTGGCGGTCGGCGCCGCGCTGGCCAACCTGTGCTTCATGGCCGGCCCCATGGCAGACGCGTACCTGTCATGGCTCGGACTTCGTTCGCGGTGGGTGACAGCCGGGTTGTTTGCGGCGGGGCTGCTGATCTCGATCCCCCTGGTCTACATGTTCGGCTTCTCGTACGCGCTCATGCTGAGCTGATCGCCCGCCTTGGCAGCGGGGTGTCGAGCGGCCGACAGCGGCCGCTGCCCCAGCCATGCAATCGTCTCTCCGAGCCCTGACGCGGCCGGGAAGGCATCCGCGACCTGGGTCATGAGCGAATAGGAGGTGGGCTGTGGGCGAAGTCGGACAGTAGAACCCGGATCCCGCCCAACCGCGCCGACCGGAGGCACAGCAGGCGGGTACCGCGGAGCTGTGAGTGGATGGCGGCCGGTCCGCAGGTTCTATGCCGGCTCGGTCGGTGCGCGGGTGCTGGCCAGCCCCAGCAGCTCGGGCGAGCGCGCCCAGACGAGCAGGCCGAGGGTCACGCCGAACCACAGCGTGGCGAAGCGGATGAGGAGCGTGGCGGCGGCCGCGAGGCTGCCCGGGAGGGACAACACAATCGCCAGCATCCCGGCGATCGTCCCCTCGGCGGCGCCCAGCCCGCCGGGCAGCGTGGAGATCGCGCCGATGACCGTGGCGAACGACAGGATGAAGACCGCGTTGCCGGCCGTCTCCCATCCCCCGGGAACGCCCAGCCCGAGCAGGATCAGGTAGAACCCGACGCCTTCGCCAAGCCACGAGAGCGTCCCGAGCCCGACGGCGATGAGCGTAGCGCGCGGGCGGAACAAGGCGTACGACCCTTCATAGAGTTCATGCAGCCCGCCGGAGAAGCGACGAACCCCGGGGATCCGCTCTGCCCACGCGAGCAGCCGCAGGGCAAGCGGACGGATCTGAGACACGACGAGGATGGCGATGAGGATGCCCAGCGCGGCGGCGAAGGCCGGAGCGTAGCGCGGGTAGGCGACCACGCCCAGTGCCGAGAGCGCCAGCACGGCCAGGCCGTCGCTGATCCGCTCGGCCAGCACTACGGCGACGCCGCGCGTCACGGGCGATCCCGGTCTTCTGCTGGAGCCACACGGCCTTGAGCACCTCGCCCACTTTTCCAGGCGTGACCGCCAGTGGAAAGCCGCCGACAAACAGGCGGGCGCTCTCGCGCACCGAGAGGTCGGCAACCCCGATCTGGTGCAGATAGAAATGCCACTTGAGGAAGCGCAGCGCGTAGTTGAACAGCGTGCAGCCGAGGATCACCGGCGTCAGCGCCCAGGTGAAACCGACCAGCCGGCCGGCGACCTGGCGCGCATCTCCGAGGAAGGTCAGGACCAGCAGGACGACGAAGCCGAAGGCGAGGCCGGCCAGCAGCCGCCGGCGCAGGTTGGTCATCCGCTGCGGCGGAGGAGAGCGATCAGGACCGCGGCGGCCAGCAGCGTCGCCGCCGAACCGACCGCCGCCTGGACGACGGTCTTGGGTTCCATGCCTGGCATGACGACCTTGCCGTCGCCGTACTGCTGGAACATCTGGCCCCAGGGTGTCTGGAGCGCGGCGGCGACGCGCTTGCGCCCGATGAACGGGTACCAGTAGACGTTGTGATAGAAGTTGCTGGCGAAGTACGACCATGGGACGAGCGGGCTCTGGAGCAAGAGCTTCTCGAAGGGCTTGAGCGGCCCGTGGTAGATCTGCCTCTGGCCCCAGCTGGCGAAGGTGTCCTCGCGACGGAAGTTCCAGGCCGGCTCTGTTTCGATATCGTAGCCGACGATGCGGATCTGGCGCGGGTCGGCGACGCCCAGTCCCAGCTCGTGCGCCCGGCGCAGGAATCGGATCTGCATCGGGTCGAATCCCTGCAGCCGGGCCGAGATGGCATCGATCGCCACCTGGTCGGCGGAGGCGAGCAGGATGTTCTTCTCGTGCCAGCGCATGGCGCGCGGCCCGGGTCCGTCCCCGGCAAAGGTGCCGTCCATCAACGCGAACAGCCCGGGGTGGATCTCCCGCTGGATCATGAGCAGGTCGACCAGCGTGTCGTGGATGTCGGCATGCGTCCAATGTCGGTTGCGGTGCAGCAGCCCGCCGAAGGCGTTCTTCATCGCCCCGGTGATGGTGGTGAAGACGTGGGTCTTGACCGTCGGCAGGTGGACCATGTTGAGCCCGACCAGCGCCTTGGGGATGAAGACCCCCTGGGGATAGACCTTGTCCAGCACCAGGAACGGCTGCTTCGGCTTGAACTCGAACCACTCGAAATCCTGCTCATACAGGTAGATGCATGGGATGGCGTACTGATCGGTGACAAAGCGGTGCTTGTTGTTGAACTCGCCGACGCGCGTGTCGACGACGACGGTATCGTTGTGCACCCCGACCAGGTCGCGGTAGCCGGCGGCCTGCAGGGCCCGGATGGCGCCCTCGATTTGCCAGGGCGTCGACGAGCAGGCCGGATACCACGTCTGCCAGGAGATGTTGATCTTCAGGCCGGTGCGCGCCGAATGCGGCAGGGCAGCCTCGACGCCGGCCAGGTGCATCACGCGGCCGATATCGTCGAGCACACTGGCCGGGTTGGTCTTGACGACGGCGACGGTGCCTTTGCCCGGAAAGTCGGTCATGGTCTTGGTCTCCAAGTCGGATTCTATCGCAGCGTCGGGCGTGCTGGAAGTGGGAGGTCCGGTCCACCCGTGCTAGAATCCAGGCAGAGCCGAAGCCGCGTGGCCGCGTGCGCGCCGGTGTTGGAAGGGATGCATGGAGACGATCCGCAGGCAGCAGGGGAGTCATGCCCGAGCCTCCGCCTTCCGCCGCGCCGTGCTGCTGCAGGTCTATCTGCCGCTGGCATTCGGGGCATTCCTCGTGCTGGGGACGATCGTGGTCGGCCTGGTGGCCGGCGGGCCGGGTGGCGCCACGCCGCGCGGGATGGCGGATGTGGCGCTGATCGCGCTGCTGTTTCCGGCGATGATCATCGGCGTGATCGCCCTGGTGGGAACGTCCCTGCTCGCCCTCGGCGTCGCCCGGCTGATTGGCTGGCTGCCGGAATGGACGCACAAGGCGCAGCGCCTGTTCGGCCAGGTCGCCCACCAGTCGGACCGGATCGCGGAGCGTGTGGCGCAGTCGGTGGTGGTGCCGAAGTCCGTCTGGGCGGGGGTGAGCACGGCGTGGGGAAGGCTGTTCGGAAAGAGCTGAGGAGGCGGCATGCAGACCAGGACTGGAAACTGGAAGACGACGGCAATTGTGGTGGGTGCGGTGGCCGGGGCGCTTACGGGGGTGGCGGCGGCGTTGATGCTGGTGCGCCGGTCCGAGCGGAGCGGCGTATCGCTGAGCGTGAGTACGGGGGAGGGGCTGCGGATCGGGCTGCTGGTGATCGGCCTGCTGCGGGAGATGGCGGCGCTGCCTGATCGCGGCGAGAGCTGAGCCTGCGCAACTTCCAGGATGCGTAACTCAGGAGGCGCCCCGGCGAGGGGCGCTTTCCTTTGGGCCCGGATCGCGCATCGCCGTCACCTGCTGGACGTTGGCACCTGCGGAGCTTGAGTATCAGGGTCCCAGGCGACACCGCTCGGGCACCAGGATGGCGGCCGCACTGCGGCTTGACACTTGACTCCAGCTTGGAAACCCCATATTCTGGACGCGGAACGAACGTTCGTTCACGCTACTAGAAGATGGCATCCCTGGCCTGCTCCTGCTGCCGCCCCCACCGCTTCCGACGCCCGGACACGAATTCGTCAGGCGGCTCTCGAATTGTTCCTCGAGCAGGGGTTCCACGGCACGTCGATGCGCCAGGTCGCCCGCCGGGCTGAAGTGGCGCTGGCCGCCATCTACAACCACACCCCTTCGAAAGAAGCCCTGTTCGTCGATCTGCTCTCGGAACTCGTCCCGCACCGCGGGCTGGTCGGCGCCATGTCACGCGCCACCGGCAACTCGGTCGAGGCGCTGATCCACGACGCGACGCGCCGCATGGCCGTCGCGCTGACCGATCAGCAGCCCAACATGCGCCTGATGTTCATCGAACTGCTCGAGTTCCAGGGGCGGCACGCATCCTTTCTGGCGGAGGAGTTCCTCCCCGAAGCCGCCCTGTTCGTCGCCCGGCTTCAGGGCGCCACGGGCCGATTGCGCCCCTATCTCGCCGATGATCATCGCCCGGGCCTTCTTCGGCCTGATCATGTCGTACGCCGTCAGCGTGGCGTTCTTCAAGGACATCGCACTGATCGAGTTCCAGCCCGACGACCTGACCGCCTTCGGCAACATCCTGCTCCACGGCATCCTGGACACCCAGCCCTCGGTCGCCGTGCGGCGAGACACAGGGTAGCCGCCGCATGCTCAACCATCGCATGATGGCCCTGATCCGCAAGGAGTTCATCCAGATCGGACGCGACCCGCGGACGCTGTACATCGTCCTGGCGATCCCGGTCATTCAGATCTTCCTGCTCGGCTACACCGCCACGACCGATGTGCGCAACGTCCCGTTGGCCGTCTTCGACCAGTCGCGAGGGCCGGCGGCCCGCCGCCTGCTGGACGCCTACCGGTCGGCGGACTACTTCCGTCTGGCCTACGACGTCGCCTCGGCCGAGGAACTTCGCACGCTGATCGACAACGGACAGGCCCGCGCCGGGGTGATCATCCCGCCCGACTTCGAGGCCCGCGTCCTCGCCGGCGAGACGGCCGAAGTGGCCTTCATCCTCGACGGCAGCGACCCCAACGTCGCCTCCACCTCGCTGGCGGCGGCGACGCTGATCGGCCAGGCACACTCGGCGCGATTGACCGTCGAGCGCCTGGGACCCGCCGCCGCCTCGGCCGCCAGCCCCGCCGTCGAGGTGCGCGCCCGTGTCTGGTACAACCCCGACCTGGTCAGCGCCTTCTTCATGATCCCGGCGCTGATCGGGATGATCCTGCAGCTGCTGACATCGCTGCTCACCGCCACGGCCATCGTGCGCGAGCGCGAGCGCGGGACGATCGAGCAGCTGATCGTCACGCCGATCCGGTCCGGCGAATTGATCCTGGCCAAGATCATCCCGTATACGTTGATCGCCTTCTTCAACACGCTCGAGATCCTGGTGATCGGGACGCTGTGGTTCGACATCCCGATTCGCGGAAGCCTCGGGCTGCTGCTGCTGCTCTCCGGCTTGTTCCTGGCCGGCTCGCTCGGCGTCGGGCTGTTCGTCTCCACCATCGCCCGGACGCAGCAGGAAGCGATCATGCTGGTGTACTTCACCATGCTGCCGACGATCTTCCTGTCGGGTTTCTTCTTCCCTCTGGCGGCCATGCCGCCGCTGCTGCGCGCGGTCTCATACGTCATCCCGCTGCGCCACTACCTGATCATCATTCGGTCGATCCTGCTCAAGGGCGTGGGCGCCGGTGCGCTGACCGGCGAGATCGCTGCCCTGGCGATCTTCGGCGCGGCCATGCTGACCGCGGCCGCCCTGCGCTTCCGCAAGCGGCTCGACTAAGGAGGGCTGGATGCACCTGGAGAAGGTACGCCGTGTGGCGCCGATCGTGGTCTTCGTCGGCCTGGTCGTCGCCGGGCTGATCTACCTGACGGCGGTCTCGGCCCGCGACAACGGGCCGCTGCAAGCGTCGGGCACGGTCGAGGCAGTTCAAGTCAAGGTCGCCTCCGAGGTTTCCGGTCGGGTCGAGGCGGTCCTGGTCGACGAGGGCGAATCGGTGCAGGCGGGCGATGTGATTCTGCGGCTGGACAGCCGACTGCTGGAGGCGCAGCGCGAGTTGGCGCTGGCCGGGGGGCAGGCGGCCGTCGCCGCGGCGGAGCTGGAGCTGCTCAACGCGCAGCAAGGCCTCGACGCCTTGCACGAGAACACCGCGCTGGCTGCGTCTCAGGCGGAGCTGACGCTGGCCAATGCCCGCGACGCGCTCGACGATGCCGTGCGGCTGAACACCTATCAGCAGAAGGGCAACCGGGCCACGACCGAAACGCTCGACGCGGCCAAGGCGGCGGTGACGCTGGCCGAGAACGCGCTCGACCGTGCCGAGGCGGCCTACGATCGTGTGGGTTCACTCCCGGCCGACAACCCGACGCGGCCGCTGCGCGCGCCTCGCTCGAGGCCGCACGACGACAGCGCGACAACGCCGAAGCCAGCCTCAACTGGTACAGGGGCGAGCCGTCCGACATCGACCAGGCGATCCTGGACGCCAAGGTCAGCCTGGCGCAGGCGCAGCTCGAGGATGCCCAGCGCACCTACGAGGACCTGCACCCCGGGCCCGATCCGGATCTGCTGGACCAGGCCAAGGCGCGCCTGACGCTGGCGCAGGCCCGGCTGGCGGCCGCCCGCGCGCAGGCCAAGGTCGATGCGGAGACGCTCGACCTGCAGCTCGACAAACTGCTGGTGCGTGCTCCGCTCGGTGGCGTGATCCTGGCGCGCAGCATCGAGCCGGGCGAGGTGCTGGTGGCTGGCGCGCAGGCGCTCTCGATCGGGCAGCTCGACCACCTGACCATCACGGTCTTCATGCCGGAAGACCGCTACGGCCAGATCAATCTCGGCGACCACGTGCGCGTCTCCGCCGACGCCTTCCCCGAGGAGACCTTCGACGCCGTGGTGACGCGCATCTCCGATCAGGCGGAGTTCACGCCGCGCAATGTGCAGACCGAGGAAGGAAGGCGCACGACCGTCTTCGCCGTTGAGGTGACGGTGGCGGAAGCCGAGGGCAAGCTCAAGCCGGGGATGCCGGTGGACGTCGCATTCGAGAAATGACGACCGAGCCGGAACCCCTGATCGTCGCCCAAGGCTTGCGGCGAGCGTTCGGATCCACGCTCGCCGTGCAGGACGTCAGCCTGCGCGTCGAGGCCGGGGAGGCCTACGGGCTGGTCGGGCCGGACGGCGCCGGCAAGACGACGACCATGCGCCTGCTGTGCGGCGCGCTGGCCTGCGACGCCGGCCAGGTCCACCTGGCGGGCATCGATCTGGCACGCGACGAATCGGGCGCCCGCGCCGAGATCGGATATCTGCCGCAGCGCTTCAGCCTGTATGGCGAGCTGACGGTCGAGGAGAATCTGCAATTCTTCGCCGAGGTCCGCGGCTTGCCGGCCGAAGCCTGGCGGGCGCGTTCGCAGGAGATCCTTGAGTTCGTCGGTCTGGCGGAGTTCGCCGACCGACGGGCAGAGGCGCTTTCGGGCGGCATGCGTCAGAAACTTGGTCTGGCCGCGGCGCTCGTGCACCGGCCGCGCATTCTGCTCCTCGACGAGCCGACCGGCGGGGTGGACCCGGTCACCCGCCAGGGGTTCTGGCAATTGATCATCCGCTTGCTGGGAGAAGGCGTCGCCGTCCTGGTGAGCACCCCGTACATGGACGAGGCGGCGCGCTGCCACCGGCTGGGGTTCATGAGCCGCGGGCGGCTGCTGGTGGAGGGCTCACCGGCGGAGGTGACCGGACGGCTGGAGGGACGCGATCCTCGAGGTCGCCGGCCAGTCACTGCGCCGGCTGGCGCGTCTGGTCCGGGGGGAGGCAGGTGTCGAGGCGGTCCAGTTGTTCGGAGACCGGCTGCACCTGCGGGTCGCCCCGGGCGCGGCCGACCCGGTCATGCAGCGCTTGACCAGCGTTGCCCGGGCCGAGGACGTTCCCGTGGATCATGTGAGGCTCGGTCTCGCCCGAGTTGGAGGACGTGTTCATCGAGCTGCTGGAGAGTGAGCCGCTCGCCCTGGCGTGAACCGCCCCGTGCGGAGCAGCGCGGAGTCCTCGCGGACGGCGGCCGGGTACGGAGGAGATGGATGAACGAGGCACTCGATCTCGAGGTGCGGCGCGTGGTCTACGATGGCTTCCTCACCGCCGGTCGGGCGTTGTCGATCGGTGAGATCGCCCGCCGATTGAGCAGGGGCGATCAGGAAGTGGGGCAGGCGCTGCATCGGTTGGCCGGCGCGCACGCGCTCGCCCTCCAGCCGTCGAGCGGCGAAGTGCTCATGGCCAGCCCATTCTCGGCCGTGCCCACAGCCTTCGTCGTCTCCAGTTCTGGACGCTCGTGGTGGGGCAACTGCATCTGGGACGGGCTGGGGATCCTGGCGATGCTTGGAGCCGATGGGAGTGTGGCCACGGCCTGCCCCGACTGTGGCGAAGCGCTGACGCTGCGTGTACGAAATGGCCTGGTCGAAGGCGATCCCTGCTTGGCGCACTTTGCCGTCCCCGCACGGTCGTGGTGGGAAGATATCGTCTTCACCTGACGGACGATGCTTCTCTTCCGGTCGGAAGAGCACATCGATCGGTGGGCGGCGAGCTGGCGTCAGCCTCGAGGCGGGGTCCTGAGCCGGGAGCAGATCTGGGGGCTTGCTCAGGCGTGGTACGCGTCGGACCGGCGCGATCCTGCGTGGCGGCGGAGGTCACCCGTCCGAAGCGCAGGCGCTGTTCACCTCGCTCGGCCTGACGGGCGAGTTCTGGGCGCTGTCTTGACGGGCGCCGCCGTGCAGAAGGATCGAAGGTCCGAAGATGAGGCAGCGAAGGCTTCCGCTGCGGCGCTCTCCGGTGAGCCGGCGGGGAATCGGCGCCCGGTGGGGCACGAGGCGTAGATGGACGAGACGGTGGCGGAAGTCTTCGAGCTCTCCAAGCGCTTCGGCGATTTTACGGCCGTCGACAGCGTGAGCTTCGAGGTTCGGCGGGGAGAGATCCTCGGCTACCTCGGCCCGAACGGCTCGGGGAAGACGACCACGATTCGCATGCTGCTCGGGCTGCTGCTACCCAGCGGAGGGCGGGCATCGGTCTTCGGCTTCGATGTCACGCGTCAGTCGGAAGAGATTCGCCGGCGTGTCGGGTACATGTCGCAGCGCTTCGCGCTGTATGACGAGCTGACCGCGCTCGAGAACCTGTCCTTCTACGCCGGCGTCTACGGGGTGGGGGAGGCCGAGCACGTGGAGCGCGCCATCCAAACCGTCGGATTGGGAGGCATCACCGGGTTGCGCGCCGGCGATCTTCCGATCGGCTGGCGCCAGCGGCTGGCGCTCGCCACGGCCATCGTCCACCAACCTGCGCTGCTGGTGCTGGATGAACCGACCAGCGGCGTCGATCCGATCGCCCGCCGCGCCTTCTGGAACCTGATCTACGACCTGGCCGAGCAAGGGGTGACGGCGCTCGTCACCACGCACTTCATGGACGAAGCCGAGTACTGCAATCGGGTAGGCATCATGCGGCGGGGACGCCTGCTGGCCATGGATGCGCCTTCGGCGCTCAAACGCTCGGTGTTGTCCGGGCTGGCGTGGGACGTCGTCGCCGAGCCGGTGCTGGATGCCCTGCGCGTCCTGCAGGCGCTTCCTACGGTCGAGCGTGCCGGACTGACCGGCGATCATCTGCGGGCGATCACCGACGCCGGAACCACGGCCCACGTGCTGAATGAGGCGCTTTCCGCGGCGGGCGTGATCGCCACCCGGGTGGAGGCGGTCGAGCCGACGCTGGAGGACGTGTTCCTGGCGCTGGCCGGGGAGTAGGCGGAGCGCACCTCGCCGCCGAGCTACGCGGGGGCGAGCGGGGTGTGGGATAATCCCGCCCCGTGGACATCACCCATCGCTTCGCTCACCTGGCGCTCGCCACCGCAACGGCGGGCGCGTTCCTGGCCGCATGCAACCTGCCGTTGGCGGGCAATCCGTCGGGCATCCCGCCGGTCCCGACGGCTGCCTCGCCCACCGACACGCCACTCCCACCGTTGCCTCCCACGCCCGAACCGATCCGCCTCTGGCTTTCGCCGGCGTTGCCTGAGGCGCTGCGCCAGCCGCTGGTCGCCCTGCAGTCTGCGGGTGATCGAGGTGTCGTCATCGTGACGACGCCCGAGGCGGCCGACGTGCGGGCCGAGCCGGTGACCGACTCGCCGCTCGCCGTCTGGATCTACGCCGTGGCGGCGCCGTTCCCGACCGTGGCCGATTCGATCGCCCTCGGCGAGCTCCAGGCATTGTGGGGAGGCGCCGAGGGCGAATGGACGCGCGTCGTCGTTCGTCCCGAGGATGCCGCCGCAGCCCGCACTCTCCTCGGCTCGTCGGGCTACACCGTGTGGGAGGAAGTCAGCGACCAGGTCGCCGATCGCACCTGGGAGCAGCCCGGCGCGCTGGCCGTCGTCCCCTTCGAGAAACTTGACCCGCGGTTGAAAGTGCTGACGCTTGACGGCCAATCCCCCTTGTGGAAGTCCTTCGACCCCGCCGCGCTACCCACTGACCGTCGGCTTCGGGTTCACCGGCGATGCCGCGGCCGTCGAGGCGGTGCGCGGGGCGGTGCTCTGGCCGGCGACCAACCGGGACCCGGCGCGCCTGACGGTGGTGATGGTGACCGGCGTGACGGCGCTGACGCGCGCCACGGCCTGGAAGATGGATCAGAAAGGCGTCGACTACCCGGCGCAGCTGATCGGCGATTGGCTGCGCGAGGCAGACATCCTGCACATCAGCAACGAGGTCGCTTTCTCGGAGACCTGTCCCAAGGCGGACCCGGCGCAGTCCAGCCTGCGCTTCTGCAGCCAGCCGCAGCAGATCGCGTTGCTCGGAGTCGATCGGCGTGGACGTCGTCGAGCTCACCGGGAACCACGTGATGGATTGGGGGGCGGAGGCGCTGCAGTACACGCTCGAGCAGCACCGCGCCCGCGGCTGGCTCGATTTCGGCGGCGGCGCCGACCTGGAGGACTCGCTCCAGCCGGCGCTCTTCGAACACAACGGCAACCGGGTGGCGTTTCTGGGCTGCAACCAGGCAGGTCCGTCGACGGCTTGGGCGACCATCGACCGTCCCGGTGCGGCGCCGTGCGAGTCTCGATCGGCTGTTCGCCGAAGCGGCCACGCCTCCGTCAGGATGGCTACGATCGTGATCTTCACCTACCAGTGGGCGGAGTCCTACCGGCCCAGCCCGGTGCCTGCACAGGTGGACGACTTTCGAGCGGCGGCGGATGCCGGCGCCTCGATCGTCAGCGGCAGCCAGGCCCATCAGCCGCAGTCGTTCGAATTCCGAAACGGCGCCTTCATCCACTACGGGCTCGGGAACTTGTTCTTCGACCAGATGGCCAGCGCCTCGGTCCGCCAGGAATTCCTCGACCGGCATGTGATCTACGCCGGCCGCCACATCAGCACCGAACTGCTGACGACCTATCTGGAGGACTTCTCCCAACCGCGCCCGATGACGCCCGAGCAGCGAGCGGAGTTCCTGACGGCGCTGTTCACGGCCAGCGGCTGGTAGCAAAGGGACGACGTCCGGGCGAGTCGCGCCGCGGCGCTGAAGCGGGAGAGTGCGCGACAATCCTCGCCAGTCGCCCGAATCGTCCGAGCGGTCACCCGGACGGGTGCTGTCTGGCCCTCGCGCGAGCATCGCGCGGGTACGTTGATCCAGCGTCGTCCTGGGAGCAGTATGCGACGCCCACTCGACTGGTCCAATCCATGGCTGGCCTACGTCCCGGCGGCGCTCCTGGTCGGATCGGTCGCTCTGCGCACGCTGCTGGTCATCGGGGTTCGGGAAGGGCGGGCCGCGTTCCTGGGCGGTCTCGGCCTGTGGCTGGCGCTCTTCCTGGCCGGGCAACTCGTCGGCGGTCGTTGGCCGATTCTGATCCACATCTTCCTGGCCCTGCAGTGTGTTGTGGCGTTCGCCTTGATGAGCGGCCGGGCAGCGAGAATCGGTCGACTACTTCGCCCTGCTCTTCGTCGTGGTCTGCATGCAGGCGATGCAGACGCTGCCGACGCGCTCCGGGGTCGCCTGGGTCGGCGTGGCCACCGTGCTCATGGCTGGCGCCGCTCCTGGCATACTACGGGTTCCCGCAGGGCGCTGGCTTCCTCCTCCTGTACACCGCGATCGGCGCGCTGTTGGGCTCGTACTCGCTGGCCGTCAAGCGTGCCGGCGATGCGCGGCGCGCCAATGAACAGCTGGCCATGGAACTGCAGGCCGCCAACCGCCAGGTTGAGCAGATGGCCGGCCGCATGAAGGCGCTGGCCGCGGCGCGCGAGAGGCAGCATCTCGGCCGGGAGCTGCACGATTCGGTGACGCAGACCGTCTTCAGCCTGTCGCTGGCCGTGCAGTCGGCCAGGCTGCTCGTCGAACGGCAACCGGAACGCGTGCCCGAGCATCTCGACCATCTGACGGCGCTCGCCCAACAGGCGCTGGCGCAGATGCACACGCTGGTCTCCGAGCTCAAGCCCGGCGGCCCGGCCCCGGGCGAGCTGCCGGAGGCGCTGCGCCGCCATCTGGCGGCGACCTTCCTGCCGGAAGGCCTGGCCGTTGCGTTGGACGTCGAAGGCGAGGCCGATGGCGCGCTGACGCCCGAGGAGGAACAAGCGCTGTTCGCCATCGCCCGCGAGGCGCTCAACAACGTCGTCAAGCACTCCGGGGCGACGCAGGCCGCCGTTCGCCTGCACGCGGGCGAACCTCCCGCACTCGAGGTTCACGACAACGGACGAGGTTTCGACCCGCAGCGGGCGCGGCCGGGGGTCGGGTTGCCCGGGATGTGCGAGCGCGCGGCCGACATCGGCTGGCATCTGACCGTCGAATCGGCGCCCGGCGCCGGGACGACGCTGCGCGTGAACAAGAACTCCGTCGGATGAGGTGGCCCGTGCCGGAAGCTAATACCCAGATACGCCTCTTGATCGTGGACGACCACCAGGTGGTTCGGCAGGGCCTGCGCACTTTCCTCGAGCTGCAGCCCGACATGGCGGTTGTGGGCGAGGCCGGAGACGGCGCCGAGGGCGTGCGGCTGGCGCAGTCCTTGCGACCGGATATCGTGCTGATGGACCTGGTCATGCCGGGGATGGACGGGATCGAGGCCACGCGCAAGATCCGGGCACTGGCCGAGGGCCCTCAGGTGATCGCCCTGACCAGCTTTACCGAGGACGACAAAGTCTTCCCCGCGCTGGAGGCCGGCGCGGCGAGCTATCTGCTCAAGGACGTTTCGCCGGAGGCGCTGGTGGACGCCATCCGGGCCGTCATGCGGGGCGAGGCGCGCCTGCACCCGGACGTGCAGCGCAAGCTGATGCAGCAGGTCGCCCGGCCGAAACCGTCCGCCGCGTGCCCGAGGCCGCCGAGCTGACGCCACGCGAGCTGGAGGTGCTGCGCTGCGTGGCGAGGGGAATGAGCAATGGCGAGATCGCCCGTGAGCTGGTGATCAGCGAGAAGACGGTCAAGACGCACGTCAGCAACCTGCTGGGCAAGCTTCACCTCAGCGACCGTACGCAATTGGCGGTCCACGCGCTAAAGACTGGACTGGCCGGGGAAGGGAATCCCAGAGTTGACGCAGGCTAACGCCGCCGAGGCGGATGTCGGGCCGCTGCGCGCCAGCCGCGTGGCGAAGCTGGCGATCAGTGCCCTGGTTGCCGCCCAGGTCATCCGAGTCCTGGCGGACGAACCCGTTCGATCGCGCCCGCTGCCCTACGCAGTAGGAACGGTCGCGCTTGTCCTGATCTTCGCCCTTCTGCTCATGCGGCCGCGTCTGCCGGGCTGGATTTGCCACACCGCACTGGCGATTAAGTCGGCGATTGTCATCGGGTTGCTGTCGCTGGAACCCGAGATGGACACCCTCAGCACCTTCTTCGTCCCCCTCAGCTTCCTGACCCCGCTTGCTGATGCCCGCCCGCCAGGCGAGAGGCTGGATCCTTGCCTTCCTGTTCTTGACCGCGGCCCCGCTCATGTTGACCCACGGATGGCTCGAGGGCATGGCGCTCGCCGCCGGACCGATGGCGGGCGTGATCGCCCTGCCGGAGCTGATGGTCGTCAACCACCAGGCAGAACGAGCACGGGCGGCCAGCCAGACCCTGCTGACCGACCTCGGAGAGCGGAATCGGCAGCTCCAGTCGTATGCAGCCCGGGTCGAGGAGCTGGCTGCGCTGCAGGAGCGTGAGCGGCTTGCACGCGATCTGCATGACCGGGTGAGCCAGATCCTGTTCGGGATGCAGCTCACGTCGCGCTCGGCCGCGCTCCTGGCCCGCGACGACCCCCGGCGGGTCCTCGAACTCCTGGATCGCCTGGACGAGGGGGCAGCCGACGCGTTGAGCCAGCTCCGGCACATGATTTCCGAGATGCGACCGTAGCGTCTCGAACCTCAACCTCCATCTGAACCTGACCCCATCGAGCCTCCGCCTCCAGTCCTAGGACTGCAGGCGGAGGTTTCCACATCTCGCACGCCCCGACGTATCCGCCGGATGTCGCAGTGACAGACCCGCATCGGGACCGATGTGCGCGCCTGGCCAAAGGCGTATACCCAATGCAGGCACGCGACGACGCGCGGGCGACTGGAGAGAAGGCAATGACCGTAGTCGAATGGCAGATCTCCCACACGCTGCCGAGCATGATCCTGGCGCTGCTCGAGACGCCTGCCCCGCGGAAGCACGCGCGGGTCTGCGCCGAGAGCAGCTTCGAACTGCACGACCGGCAGCTCGAGGAAGTGCTGTCCGACCTGCCCGACACGCAGCCGCCGATCACTTCCGGGCGGGACGAGCCGGTGGTCGAGGAGAGCTCGCTGTGCTTCCTCTAGGCGCCGCCGGTGACTTGGCCGACGCGATCCGCCTGCTGCTGGTCGATGACGTCCCGCAGGTCCGGCGTGAGCTGCGCACGGCGCTCAGCCTGACGGGGGGCGTCCAGGTCGTCGGCGAAGCAGCCGACGGTCGTCGGGCGGTGGACTTGGCCCAGAGCTTGAACCCGGACGTAGTGCTGATGGACCTGGAAATGCCCGGCATGGACGGCTTCGAGGCCGCGGCGCTGATCAAGGCAGCCGCACCCTCCTGCCGCCTGGTCGCCCTGACGATCCACGCCGGCGCCGAAGAGCGCCAACGGGCGCACGCGGCGGGGTTTGACGCCTTCGTTGTGAAAGGCGCGTCGATGTTGACGCTGATGCTCGCCATCCAAACTCAAGGAGAAACCCGATGAACACGCAACCGACTACTCGTAACTATGCCTTTGACGCCGCGCGCGTCCTGGCCATCCTGTCCGTCTTCATCTTCCACGTCTCGCGCTTCTTCGACACCGGCGGCTGGCACATCAAGAACCCGGTGACGTATGACGGCATGGAGATCTGGGCCGGGTTCCTGGGCAACTGGCTGATGCCGCTGATCTTCCTGGTCTCCGGCGCCGGCCTGTACTACGCCCTCCAGCGACCTAACGTCCTTCGCTTCCTCAAGGACAAAGTGCTGCGACTGTTGATCCCACTGGCCTTCGGCGCGACGACGCACGTCGCCCTGCAGGTCTATCTCGAGCGGCGGGCCGACGGCGCCTTCAGCGGCTCGTTCTTCGAGTTCTACCCGCACTACTTCGACGGTCTGTACCGGCTGGGCGGCAACTTCGCCTGGATGGGCTTGCACCTGTGGTACTTGGAGGTTCTGTTCGTCTTCTCCGTCCTGCTGCTCCCGGTCTTACTGTGGCTGCGTAGCCGCAGCGGAGCGACGGTCCTTGGCGCGGTCGCCCGGTTCCTGGCGCTGCCCGGACTGGTCTTCCTGATGGCCGTACCAGGTGCGCTGCTTTTCCCGCAGCTCAATCCGTCCAGCATTCTGTTCGGCAATACGGACTGGGGCGGCTGGGCGCTGCCGATGTACCTGCCGTACCTGCTGGGCGGTTTCATGATCGGATCGAGCGTCGAGCTTCAGGAGCGCATCCGCCGCCAGCGGTTCCTCAGCCTGGGGATCGCGCTGGCGCTGACGGCCGTCCTCATCCCGCTGGCGGGCTCGCCCGGCGATGAAACCTTCGGAACCCCGATGTATGCCCTTGTGGGGGCGCTGAGCTGCTTCGCCTCCTGGGCCTACGTGATGACGATCCTGGGATTGTGCCTGCAGCACCTGAATCGCCCGTCGCCGCTCCTGGCGCGCGCCAACCAGGCCGTCCTTCCCTTCTACATCCTGCACCAGTCGGTCCTGATCGGGCTCGGATGGTTCATCGTGCGCTGGCCGATCCCCGATACCGCCAAGTTCGTCCTGATCGCCGCCGCGACGCTGGTGATCTGCCTCGGCTCGTATGAGCTGATCATCCGTCGCTTCAACCTGAACTCGTTTCCTGTTCGGGATGAAGCCGCTGTCTCGGCCCGCCGCGGCGGCGGCGGGACAGGCACCGGCACCGGCTACGCGCCGCCCTCAGCCCGCCGCTGCCATCACCTCGGCCGAGACGGGGCAACGACGCGTGCTGGCGCTGGACTGGGTCAGGGTCCTGGCCATCTGCGTGGTCTTTCTGTTCCACTCGATCCGCGCCTTCACCGTCGAGGGGTGGCAGGTGCACAACGCCGTCTCGTATGAAGGGCTGGACATCGTGACGGGCGTTGTCTCCACCTGGATGATGCCGATGATCTTCGTGGTCTCAGGTGCAAGCCTGACGTTGTCTCTGCGTGGTGGTCGGGCATCGTCCGGGCGAGGCGGCGTCAACTTCGGCCGGCTGCTGCGAACTCGCCTCCTTCGGCTGGCGGTGCCCTTCGTCGTTGGTGTCTTCACGCACGTCGCCCTCCAGGTCTACTTCGACCGCGTCAACCATGGCGCGTTCAGCGGTTCGCTCTTTGAGTTCTATCCGCATTACTTCGAGGGGCTGTACGGAGCGGGCGGCAACTTCGCCTGGGATGGCCTGCACCTGTGGTATCTGATGATCCTGCTTGCTTTCACGCTCCTCAGCCTGCCGCTGCTGGCGTGGATGAAAAGCCGCACCGGCGAGATCGTCCAGGGCTGGATCAACGCTCGGCTGACCGGCGTCTGGGCGCCCCTGGCCCTGGCGATCCCTGTGGCGGTGGTGACAAGCGTCCTGGCCCCGGACGGCCCGTTGGCCTACTCGAACGGCGGCTGGAGCGTCGGAGCCTACCTGATGTTCTACCTGGCCGGTCTGCTCGTTATCCCAGATCCTGCGGTGTGGCGATCACTCCAACGCTACCGCCGGCTCACGTTGGCATCGACCGTCGGGCTGGTGGTGTTGCTCCTCGCCTGCGTGTTGACCTGGGGCGATCCGGTTCCCGGCACGCCGTACCACCTGGCGGGGATGTCGCTGCGGGCGGTGGGCGCCTGGCTGGGCCTGGCGGCTGCGCTCGGGTTCGCCGGGAAGCACCTCGAACGCGATTCGGCGCTCCGCACCCGGGCGAATGAGGCTGTCCTGGTGGTGTACATCCTGCACCAGACCGTCCTGGTGACGGTCGGCTTCTTCGTCCTGCGCTGGCCGATCCCGGACCCGGCCAAGTACCTGATCATCCTGGTCAGCTCGATCGCAATCGTCGCCGGACTGTACGAAGGCGTCGTGCGGCGCTGGAATCTCATGCGCTTCCTGTTCGGCATGAAGCCCCGCGCTGGCTGCGGTCGATCGCCAGCCCGTCGCCCAGCTGACCGCGGCTGCCTGATCCGGCCTAGCGAGGCCCACCCTCTCCATGCATGCAAGCGGCCGGCGCCTCGATCGAGGCGCCGGCCGCCAACGTCTCCCTTGAGGGATTGAGGATCAGGCGGGGGGAGATACCAGCGCCGCCAGCGCGGCCTGCGCCTTGCGCTCGCCGGCCGCACCGCTTGCTTCGAGCTTGCCGAGGACTACCAGCCACGGCTTCGCGGCGGAAACATCCTGCAACTCCGCCATGTTGACGCGAACGTTGGCCGCCGCGGCCTTCAGCCCGGCGTGAGCCAGCGTAGCGGCCGACAGCGCATCGCTGATGGCGTTGGCGTTTCCGGTCTCGGCGACTTCTACCGCCAGCTCGATCACCTGTGCAGCCAGGCGTGCGACATCGAGCGGGACGGCTGCGGCCTGGAGCGTCGCGTGCTCGAGCGTCACCAGTCGGGCGGCTTTCTCAGCCTCGGTAGCCTTGGGCAGCCGCACCGCGGCCAGCACGCCCTCGAAGGCCTGCGCGTCGCGCTCGACGGCGGCCGAGAGCTCCGTGCGCAATCCGTCGGCCTGGGCGGCGATCGTACGCATCCGGTCTTCGACAGCGGCGTACTTCTTCCTGCCGACCGTCAGCCGCGCCACCATGCCGACCAGCGATGCCGCCATGGCCGCGGCGTACGCCGCGGCCGATCCGCCGCCGGGCGTGGGAGTTCCGTCAGCCAATTCGTCCAGGAAAACCTGGCGCGCGGCGGCGCTCGAAGCTTGCGCGGCGTACAGCCTCGAACTCGAGAACCTGCTCCGGATGGAACTGGTCGAGCTGCAGGTACCACTGCGCGGCGTCGATCAGCGCCGCCTGCGGGATCAGCCCGACCAGTTCGGCGTGATGGATGGCGGCGCCGTGCTTCTCCGCCTCTAGGCGCACGGCCTCGACGACGCGGGCGACCGGCGTGCGCGTGTAGTCGGTCAGGTTCATCGAAACCTGGGCGCGTCCTTCGACCAGCATCCCCAGCGCCTTGACGAAGGGCAGGCCGCCGGAGGACTGCCGAATGGCGGCGGCGATCTTCTTGGCGATGCCGAGCTCGTCCGTGGTCAGGTAGATGTTGTAGGCGATCAGAGGCGCACGGGCGCCGATGACCGTCGCCCCCGCCTTGCCCAGGCGCCGCGGACCGACGTCGGGCGCCCGGTCGGGATCGGTCTCGATGGAGACCTTCAGGCCCTCGTATTCGCCGCGCCGCAGGCTCTCCAGATTGGTGCGCTCGGGGCGAATGGCGGCGGCCTCGTAGAAGTAGACCGGAATGGAGAGTTCGGCGGCGACGCGCTCGCCCAGCCGACGTGCCAGGGCGACGCAGTCTTCGATCGTGCAGCCGGCAGGAGGCACGAAGGGGACGACGTCCGTGGCCCCGATGCGCGGGTGCTCGCCGGTGTGCAGATCGAGGTCGATCAGTTCGGCGGCCTTGCGGATGGCGGCAAAGGCCGCATCTCCGACGGCTTCCGGCGGGCCGGCGACGGTGATCACCGTCCGGTTGTGATCGGCATCCACGTGCCGGTCGAGCACCAGCACGCCGGGCACGGCGGCGATCACCTGCTGGATGGCGTCGATCACCGGCAGGCGTCGGCCTTCTGAGAAATTCGGAATGCACTCGACCAGCGCAGGCGACATGGCTACCTCAAGGGTTTGGATTCGCAGGGCGTGCGAGCTTGCGGTCCGGAACGCGGCGCAGCGCCAGCAGGCTGAGCAGGACGAGCGCCGCTCCGCCGGAGAACAGCGCTGCGTATCCAAGGAAGGCGCCCGGCTGCCAGGCGTTCAACGCGTCGATCCCCGGCCCGGTCAGCCGGCTGGCGGCGCCGGCGCCGGCCGTCGCCAGGTTGGTCAGGCCGAGGAATTTCCCCGCCTCGCCTGCCGGCGCCAGGTCGTTGGCCAGCGCCCAATTGGCGGTGATGAACAATCCGATTCCGGCGCCGACGATGCAGCCGAAAGCCAGGACCGCCGCCGGCGTCACGGCGGTCATCATCAGCAGGCTGCCGATGGCGACCAGGACGGCGGCGGCGACGTGCAGCGGCTTGCGTCCCACGCGGTCAGCCAGATAGCCGGCCAGGATCGAGAAGGCGATCAGCGACAGGACGATCACCGCCATCAGGTCGCCTGTCAGCTTGACGGGATTGTCGGTCTGCAGCTTGTCGCGCACGAAATACTGGGCGAAGGCCTGGATTCCGTACACGCCGATCAGGAACAGGAAGCGCGACCAGATCAGCCGCCAGTAGGCGGTGTTGCCGCGCAGGTCGATCCGGAACGCCTGGCGAAGCCCGGCGCGGAAACCGACGCCGGCCGAAGGCGACGGCGCCTCGCGCACGCCGAACACGGTCACCAGCAGGCCGGCGATCATCAGCGCCGCCACCACCGTCAGCCCGGGCAGCGGATCGGGGTTCTCGGAGGCGATCAGGCGCGCCATCACCAGCGACGAGATCACCAACCCCGACATATCGAGGAAGTTCTTGACCCCCGACGCCAGGCCCATCTGGGACAGGGGAACGCGATCGTGCATCAGCCCCTGCGCCGGGCCGTGGGCGATATTCGACGTGAACTGCAGGCCGACGTAGCCGACGGCCAAAGTGCCAAGGCTGGTGGCGGTGGCGATCAGGTAAAGGAACAGCAGATCGGCCAGCGTGCCCAGGATCAGCAGCGGGCGCCGCCGTCCGAAGCGCGACGGCCAGGCGTCGCTCAGCGCGCCGGAGATCGGTTGGATGAGCAGGGCGATGATCAGGCCGACGAATGTCAGCAGCCCGAGCGCCGTGTTCTTGCGCGCGTCATCGACGAACCCGAGCAGCATGGCCGGCAGGACGATCAGGTGCAGGCTGTTCCACATGAACGACAGGCCGGGCCAGTAGGCATTGACCGCAAACAACTCGAACGGGCGGGCGCGGGGCGGAGTGTGTGCGTCAGGCATAACATCCCCTCAGGCGCTCGGGCAGACAGGCGGCGATGGCGGACATGACCAGGCGCGTGGCGCTGTCATCGATGGGCTCGGGGAGGGAATGCGGCAGGTTGAACGAAGGCGCCGTATCGCAGACACAACCGGCCATCGTCTTCGAATGCGCCAACGGGCTGTAGGCGCAGGCCGCGGCGAGCGAGATGCAGAAGGAAGCGGCCGGAGCCCGATGGGGGCGGGGTGAGCACGCCGCCGGGCATGTCGCCGCCCTCGGGCGCCAGCCCGAGCAGCGCATGCGGTTCGGACGCCTTGCGCAGCGCCCGGCGCACCGCCTCGGCGCGCGCGGCGACCTCGAACGTCACGCGGCGGCATCGGCGGCATGGCGACGAAGCCATACAGCCTGGCAACATGTCGCAAGAACCATCGGCTGGCCGGCGTGATCGTCGCCGCCCGGAGCGGGTCCCGGAAAGTCAGCGTGCTGGTCGTCACCCAGCACACCTCACGCGGCAGCGTGGCGGAGATCGCCATCGGGATCCACCAGGCGCGGAAGCCGGGGCGGGTGTAATGGTTGACGACCACCAGCCAGGATCCGTGCTCGACGTCCGGTAGCGCGCCTTCGACGCGCAGCGAGGGAGTGAGCCGATCGACGAGCATCCGGGAATCGCGACGGAAGGATCGCGGGCGGCGCTGGAATGCGAGCCAGGCCATGGCGGGGAGGGTGGAAGGATACGCAGCGTGAGTCAGGGGGACGGCCACGGCGGAAGTATAGCGCTGTGAGTGGGACCGTGAGCGCAGGCTCGTGACCGCCGATCCTTCTGCGGTCGCGGCGGGACGCAGCCCAATGGACGCAACTCCGTGCGTCGGGAGGATGGTCCCGACTGGAGTGTGACCCATGTCGCCAACTGGAAGCCGCGAGTCTGCGACCTGTGCGCCCGCCCCGACCGCGGGTGAATTGACGGCCGCAGGGACGACGCAGGTTGGTGCCCTCGGTGAGGCATCGGTAGGCGCCGAGTGGCGCGCCGCTAGGCGTATTGTTGGAGCTTGGGAGCATCCTTGACGGATTGTTGGATCAGCTTCTTGAGCGTCGTAGGATGCACGTCGTCCAGCCGCTTGATGTACAGGCAGCCCTTGCCGAGACTATGCTTGCCCAGCTTCTCGAGCAGGAGTCCGTACTGCGCGAAGCCGCCCATGATGTAGAGGGTCAGGTTCTGCTTGCGCGGGGAGAAGCCCGTGGTGAACCAATCCAGTTCCCGGCCGCTGGCGTAGCGCAGGCGGCATGACCCGAACCCGACGATGGCCGATCCCCACATCTTGGGCTTGGCGCCAGTGGCCTGGGTCATCAGCCTGGCCAGGGCGAGGCAGTCCTTGCGGGTGTCGTCATCTTTGATGGAGGCGATGAACTTGGCGACGGATGCTTGTGTCTGTTTCGTCTTCAGCTCGGCCATAGGAGCCCTCCCGGGAGGGCGCAGGTCAGATCGTTGAGCCTTCGTCCGGCAGCGATCACTTCCTTGCTTTGGCCGGCCCGTTCTGTGCGACCGCCGCGCGAACCAGGGCCTTCAGCGCGGCGGCGTCGATCTTGTCGCCCTGGTGAAAATCGATCGATCGCATCGCTTTCGCATCGAGGCCGGCATTGAACGTGCGTTTCGGATCCTTGAGCGTGGCGCCCTTGAAGAAGTTGACCTTGACATGATCTTTGAACGCGCTCGCCGCGCACACCAGGCCATTGTGCGTCCAGACGGGGCTGCCCCATTTCCATTCCTCCGCCAGTTCAGGGGAGGCCTCGCGGATGATCGTCCGGAGCCGGGCGAGGATCGTGCCTCGCCAATCGTCATGCGATGCGATGTAGCCTGTGATCAACTTCGACGCCGTCGAATTGGGGCCCGGTGCGGGCTTCTTCATACCAAGATCCTCCGTCTCAAGTCGTGCGTGCGGCTGCGAGGCTGGAGTCCGGCGACGCATGACCGGCATTTCAGCGCCCCCTCCAGGCGGGACTCCCTGGTGGAGATCGCCGCCCTGGCGTACCAGGGATGGCGATTCGCGCGTGCGCGGCAGGGCTCTGCTCCAAGACAATCCTACCAGAAAGTGTCTAATTCAGGTCCGATAAGGGTCGGAGTGTGGCATGTGGGACTGCGTGTGGACTGCATCCGCTCGCCGTGTCCCTTCACGAGGACGACAACAGGGATCCCAACCGACGAGGCGGGGTGATTGCCCGAGAAGGCGCCGGCGAAAGAGGTGGGTGGCCGATCGGCGAATGAGACGCTGCGACCGAGACCGTAGGGGCACGGCATGCCGTGCCCCTACGCGGAGGACAACGTCGGAGTCATGCGGCCGCGCGAAGACGCAGCCTAAAGGCTGCGGCTACTGCACCGTGAACATTGAATCGCCGGACTGGCGAAGTTGACTTTCGGGCTGACAGCCCCAGACCCTGGCACATCGGACTCCTGGCCTCACGCACCGTGCCAGCCCGCGGCGACGCGTCGTCGTGAGGGTGGATTGCCAGGAGAACGGGCGTGGAGCGCGGCACGTAGCCGCAGATCTGCGAGCCTGCGCACCCTCCCGCGACCCAAGGCAAGCTCGCGGGCCGCGAGCGAAGACGCGGGCTGAGGCGGGGATACATGCACCGTGGACATCGAATTGCCGGACCGAGCCGTAGGGGCATGGCAAGCCTTGCCCCTCGGGCGTGAGGCGGCCCGGTGCTGGCGGAACACACAGCCACGTTGCGGATTTCCCGCCCTTCACGTAAACGATGCAATCCCCACGCAACCCGCGCGCGACGGCCTCAGTCGTCGTAGGGGTGAGATTGCCCACGAGGACGGGCGTGGAGCGCGGCACGTAGCCGCAGGCTTCAGCCTGCGTCATCGGACGCACGGCCTCTCCTGCCGCGAGCCCTGGCGACTACGTGCGCGAGGAGTGGAATTCGTGCGCACAGCGTGCATGGCGCGGGCAATGGGACGCAGCTCTGACCGGCCGCGGCTACGGGAGCCGATGCCTGATGCCTGCGCTGCCGAGCAGCGGTCGCGGATCGCGGCTGGTTAGCGCCCGAACATGTCGACCGGCGGCCAGTGCGTCGAGAGCTGCGTCACCAGCACGGCGGCGTTCATCGCCAAGGCGGCCAGCGTATTGAACATCGGCCAGATCCCGAAGAACAGCACGATCCCCAGGCCGGAGATGCAGGCCGAGATCAGCGCCAGCGTGCGCCATGCCTCGGCGGGGATCAGGATGCCCCAGAACGACATCGCCGCGGCGACGAAGCCGATCAGCGACAGAACCCAGAACGTGCTGGCGACGATGGTCGCCGTGCGCGGCGGCAGCGAGGGCAGCAGCCACGTGCGCGCCGGGCGCCATGCCCCGCCGTCGCGGCCGCGGCCCAGGTAAGCCGGCGCGCCGAGCGCGCCACCGTGGCCAAGCCCATGCAGCAGCAGCGCTCCGGCGATCAGCAGGCGGATCGTTTGTGTCGACATGTACTTCTCCTTGTGTTCTGATTTGCGCACCGCGAGACGATGAAACGACGAGCCGGGTCACACTCGACCGA
This sequence comes from uncultured Chloroflexia bacterium, assembly GCA_963818575.1. GTDB lineage: Bacteria > Chloroflexota > Anaerolineae > Anaerolineales > E44-bin32 > DYJB01. Next base: position 106,454 of record CAWFSV010000011.1, read on the forward strand.
TCGCCGGCCACACGGTGTCGGCGGCCGGGCACCCCGGGATCACCTCAGCCCGAACGGATAAACACAACAGCCTGGTACGCCCCGAGAGCGATGGCGTCGGGCGAGAGCGTCCGCCGCACGATCAGGGTGCGCGGCCAGTGCGAGCGACCAGGCGGAAGGCTCAATGGCTTGCGCGAGGTCGAGGCGAACCGAGGCGGCGCGGAAATTGAGCGCCACCAGCGCTTGCCCTCCGGGATCACTCCGCAGGTAGACCAGGCCATCGCGGGAAGGGCGGCTCACACGCTGGAACGTACCGCGGCGCAGCGCAGGCGTTTCGCGGCGCAGGCGCAGCAGGTCGCGGTAGAACGACCAGACCGACGCGGGTCGCGGCGCTGTGTCTCGACGTTCAACGTGCGATAGTCACTCCGTAGAGGGAGCCACGGGGTTCCGCTGGTGAATCCGGCGTTGAGGCCGGTGTCCCACGGCATCGGACCAGCGGTTCGGGTCGCGACCCTTGTAGATCGGCCAGTAGCGCCGGCCGGGCGGATCGACGATCTGACCGCGGCGCAGCGGCACGTCCCGCAGGCCGATCTCCTCGCCGTAGTAGACGAAGGGCGTGCCGCGCTGCGTGAGCAGCAGCGCGGCGGCGAGCACGGCGACCTCGTCCGGGTGACGCCCGCCGTAGACGCGTCACGTGGCGCGGCAGGTCGTGGTTGCTGAGCACATAGCACGGCCAGCCGTCGCCCGCCAGGCTGCGGTCGGCGCGCTCGATCGCCTGGCCGAAGGCCCGCGGGTCCCAGCGCCGATGGGTGAACTCGAAGTTGAAGACCATGTGCAGCCCGCGGTCGCCGCAATACGATGCGGCCAGTTCGGGATCGTCGCCGAACAGCTCGCCGACCGATGCGCGCTGGGGATACCCGTCCAGCAGCCGGCGCAGCTCCGCCAGCGCCGGGTGCATCTCCGGCTGGTCGACATCGTATATGTGGTGCTGGCGGTCGAAGCCGCGCAGCCCGAGCTTCGGCGGGTTGTCCGGGTAGCCGGCATGCTCGTACCACGCATTGAATACGTCCAGGCGAAAGCCATCGACGCCGCGATCGAGCCAGAAGCGCGTGGCGTCCATCAGCGCCCGGCGCACTTCCGGGTTGTGCCAGTTCAGATCCGGCTGCTGGCGCAGGAACATGTGGTAGTAGTACTGGCCCGTCGCCGGATCCCATTCCCAGGCTTTCCCGCCGAAGACCGACTGCCAGTTGTTCGGGGGACCGCCGCCGGGCCGCCCGTCGCGCCAGACGTACCAATCGCGGTGCGCACTCGTGCCGAGACGATCGGGCGTCGACGAACCACGGATGCTGGTCCGACGTGTGGTTGTAGACCAGGTCGAGCAGGACGCGGATGCCGCGCCGGTGTGCCTCGGCGATCAAGCGGTCGAAATCGTCCAGGCTGCCGTAGCGCGGATCGATGGCGGTGTAGTCGGCGACGTCGTACCCGAAGTCCCGGTCGGGGGAGGGGAAGCACGGCGAGATCCAGATGGCGTCGACGCCCAGGCTGTCGGGCGCGCCGTTCAGGTAGTCGAGGCGGGCGATCAGCCCGGGCAGGTCGCCCAGCCCGTCGCCGTTCCCGTCGGCGAACGAGCGCAGGTAGACGTGGTAGATCACGCCGTCCCGCCACCATTCCCATTCAGGACTAATCACCCCATTAACCTCCGGATGCTCACCGCATGGTATGCTCGCCACAGCATACCCGCGGCCTGCGAAGGCCTCAAGGAGGAGGAACTGGTGAGGACCCGCATCGCCGCTGCACTCGCTGGCCCTGTTCGTACTGGCTGCGCTCCTGTCCGCTTGCGGCCCGGCCGCCTCGCCGACCGAGGCGCTGCCGATTGCGACGCAGGCCGCAACCGACACCCCCGCCCCCGAGGTCTTCAGTACGCTGCCGCCGGCGACCGAGGAGAGCGCCTCAACCGGCGCCGACCCCGACGCTGCGCAGCGGACAAGAAGCGACCGACCCGACGACGGTGAACCTGGCCTCCGGCAAGCCGGCGCTGGTCAAGTTCTTCGCCTTCTGGTGATCGACCTGCCAGCGACTGGCGCCCATCGTGCATGGGCTCGAACAGCAGTACGGCCAGGACATCAACTTCTTCTATCTGGACATCGATGATCCGCGCAATGACGACTTCAAGCGTCAGCTCGGTTACCGGGTGCAGCCCCACATGTTCCTGCTCGACGGAACCGGCGAAGAACTCGGGCAGTGGCTTGGTCTGGTCAGCCGCGAGGAGTTGGAGGCGGCGCTGCAAGGCGCGGAATCGTAGGACCTGACAGCCGGACTGCAGATTGGAGACCCAACGGGCCGGAGCATTGCTCCGGCCCGTTTGTTTCGCGAGATCGCGGACTCTGACTGTGACGAATGTGCGACGGACTAGGTCAACCGATCTTCGATCTCCCACGCGTGATCGAGGATGTGCCAGGTGAGGCGGCGGACGAAGGTGCGCGCGGTCCAGCGCAGGCCGCCGCGCGGCCCGACGGACGGAACGTTGCCGGCGGCGGCTTCCGGCAGCGCCTCCAGGATTGCGGCGCGGGCCAGATGCAACCGTTCCGCTGGATCGAGGCCGGCGGGAGCGTCGAGCCGGGCGCCGATCCGGCCCAGGTACCCGCCATCGGCGTCGACCAGGTGACGCACGATCTCCGGCACATCCCGGCCCCCGCCGCGCGGGCCTTTGCGCAATTCCTTCCCGTGCGCCGTCCCAACCGCAGCATCGAACGTCCGCCATGCCGCTTTCATGATCGCCAGCATCCGGCGCAGCTCGGCCGGATCGACAGGAGCGGCGTCGCGCGGCCGGGCGTGCGCCCGGGGCGCCGTAATCGGTCGTGGCGTCGCCCGGCAATCGCTCAACCACTCGAAAGGCGGACGCCGCCTTCGGCGCATGGAACTCCACGCGGGCGCCGCGCAACGCGCGTTGGTAGCGAGGTCCGTAGGCGAAGAGCGCGGCGAGCGCCGCGTCCTCATCCTTGCCGGACCGGCACCAACCCGGCCAGTCGATCGCCCCGGCGAACGTCCGCCGCTTCCCAACCTCGAGATACACCGGATACCTGCTCACCACCGGTAGACACGTGTCGAACCTCCCGCAATCCACGCTCTCCTACGATCGCAGGCCGCTGCCCAGGTGCTGGCCAGCGACTAGCAACTAGCAACTAGCAACTAGCAACTAGCTGCTAGCTGCTAGCTGCTAGATTGCCAATTGCTACGTGCTACTCGCTGACTGCTGATTGCTACTGCTGATTGCTGATCGCTAATTGCCAATCGACTCTGCCACATCGCGGATGGCAAGTGCGACGCCCAGCCGGAGTTCGCCCCGCGTTCGCGGCGGCACGGCGGCCTTGACGTCGTCGGGGTAGTCGGAGAGCGCCAGGCGCGGGTTGAGGTACAGCATCAGCACCAGCGCCGCCGAGAGCGACCGCCGTCAGGATCGCGCCGTCGATGAGAATCCGCGTGAGAATGAGCCCAGTCATGCCAGGTCCCGCAGCGGCCCGCCGGAGACTCCTCCGACGGCGCGCCTACATCTCCGTCGCCAGCACCCGCCGGGCGATGACCATGCGCTGGACCTCGCTCGTCCCTTCGCCGATGGTCATCAGCCGTGCGTCGCGGTACATGCGCTCCACCGGATACTCGGTCGAGTAGCCGTACGAGCCGAGGATCTGGATCGCGTTGCGGCAGACGACCTCGGCCATCTCGGAGGCGTACAGCTTGGCCTGCGCCGCCTGGAGGGTGAAGGGCCGAGCCTGATCCTTGAGCCACGCCGCCTGGTGCACCAGCAGCCGCGCCGCTTCGATCTGCGTGGCGGCGTCGGCGATCATCCACTGGATCGCCTGGTGCGACGCCAGCGGCACGCCGAACGCCGTGCGCTCCTGCGCATAGCGCATGCCGGCCTCGAGCGCCGCCCGCGCCAGCCCGACCGACAGCGCGCCGATGCTGATCCGCCCGCCGTCGAGCACCTTGAGCGTCTGCGGCAGTCCCTGGCCCGGCTCGCCCAGGACGTTCTCGATCGGGACGCGCACGCCGTCGTAGGTGATGGCATGCGTCGGCGAGGCGCGCACGCCCATCTTCTTCTCCGGCGGCCCGACGTGCAGGCCGGGCGAATCCACCGGGACGACGATCAGGCTGAAGGCATGCGAGCCGCCTTCGGGCTTCGTGCGGCACAAGGTGACGACCAGCGACGCCACGCTGACGTTCGTGATCCAGGCCTTGCTGCCGCGGATCACCCATTCTTTTCCGACGCGCTCGGCGCGCGTCTGCACGCTGTTGAGATCTGATCCTGCTCCCGGCTCGGTCAGCCCCAGCGCCGCCAACCCGCTCGTGCCGGACGCCAGGCCGGGCAGCCAGCGCCGCTTCTGCTCGTCGCTTGCCGAACAGCACCAGCGGACCGCAGCCGAGCCCGTTGTGCGCCGAGACGCTGAGGGCCGTCCCGCCGCACGCCCAGCCGAGCTCCTCGACCGCCAGCGCCACGCCGAGCATGTCGAGCCCCGCGCCGCCGAGCTCCTCGGGGACCAGCATGCCGAGCAGACCGAGCGGCGCCATCTTGCGCACCGCCTCGGCGTTGAACTCGGCGCGCTCGTCGAATTCGGCCGCATGCGGCTGCAGCTCGGCGGCGCAGAAGGCATGCACGGCGGCGCGCCACTGGCGGTGCTCGGGCGATAGCTCGAAGTCCATGACGTCTCCTCTCACGGGCGCACACAGCGGACAGACTGAGATCAGTTCTCGGTACCGAAGGGTTGGCGAAGCGAAACGAACCGACGCGTGCCCAGACTAGCACAACGACGCACGTGCCGCAACTGCACGCGTGCTCCGTGTCACCCGCGGAAATCACGCGAGCGGCGGATGCCCGCCGCTCGTGTCCATCCCAAGTGCCGGAATGGGCGGTTAGCGGCCCGGTGAGCTTCGGATACCAGAAGGTCAGCACGTCCTGCGCCGGCTTGCCGTGCGGCGAGGTCGATTTGTCCAGCAGCGCCGCCATCGGGTAGTCGCCGCTGGCATAGAACCCGCTGATCTCCGGCCGAGCGGAGAACTCGAGCAGCAGCGCGTTGTAGGCCTGCGCCTGCGCCGTCAGATCGACGTCCAGATCGGGATCGACGATGGCGCCCAGGTCGAACTCGGACGAGGCGCGGCACGAGCCGTCCGCCGCCGGCGGGCAGTCGCTGGCGCCGCCCTCGACCGATGCATAGACGACGTGCACGACGATCGGCTTGGAGGCCAGCACCGGCTGGGTCAGCACGAGCTGATCGAGCAGCCCGGCGGCCGTCGCCTGCATGCTCTGCACGGTGGCCAGCCCGCCGGGGGTCAGCGGCGCATGCCAGGCGAGATGTACTTCGTCGACGGCGTCGAGGAACGACGGCGGCGGCTCGAGCGTCTCGCCGAAATCGAGCTCGAAACCGACTCGGCCGGAGAAGACGGTGCGCACCTCGCCGATCAGCGTCCGCCAGCGCGCATCGGCATCCGCCGGCGCGCCGGAGAGCGTGCCGTCGGGCAGCAGGCCATCGGGCAGCGCCGGTGCGATCTCGGGCCCGCCGAGGATCAACGTCGTGGCACCCGCCTCGGCACGCCATCCGCGCCTGCGTCAGGATGAACGAGCGGTACGCCTCGTACCACACCGCCCACCAGGCGGCGTCGCGCGCGCCGCCGGTCCACCAGTCGGCGAGCGACCCGTACGCCGGCGAGAGCCGCGGCCGCAGGCCGACCTGCATGCCGTGTTTGGCGGCCTCGGCGGCGAAGCCAACAAGGTCGCCGCCGAACGGCGCCTGCGTCGGGTCGAGCCCGAGGATCGGGAGCGGGCGATTGACCTGCAGCGTCCAGGTCGGCGTGAAGATCACGGCGTTGGCGCCGCGGGCGGCCATCTCGGCCAGCGCGGTCGGCATCAAGCTCGACCACGATGGCCGGTACGCGGGCAGCAGCTCGTACCCGACGGCGAACCCGGGGCGCGCGGCGATGGCCGGCGCGACGACGTCGGTCGGCGGGAGCGTCTCCGGCGGGAGCCACTGCCACTCGCGCACCGTGTCGGTGACCGTCTGCGGCTCGGCCGACGGCATCACCGTCCGGCCGGTCGACGACGGCCCGGCGGTGTCGATGTCATCCGCCGATCCGCACTGCAGGTTGCGGCAGTAGCGGTAAGCCAGGGCGCCGCCGAAGTCGAGCGGACCGTTGAGCACGTAGGTCCACGTCCCGTCGGCTTCCTTCCACATCGGGATCGGCTCGAACCAGGTGAACGGATTGAACTGGATGCTGATCGTGTCCGAGGCCGGCGTGTTCGCCGGGACGGTCACGTGGAAGGTCAGCCCGGCGTAGGCCGGCGAGCGCCAGGAGGCGACGGTGTCCTGCACGATCGGCCCCTGCTCGGGGACGATCAACTGGCGCGTGACGAACCCGCCGTTGGCATCGCGTTCGGCGTTCCACAGCCCGTCGCCGAGCGTGTACTTGTAGCGCAGGTCGGTGCCGGCGTGCAGCTGCGTGAGCAGCAGGGCGTGCGTGGCGTCGACGCGCACCATCACCGGCATGCGCGCCGCGGTCGTGCTGACGCCGCCGGGCAGCTCGGCGAAGACGGCGCCCGAACGATCGCACGTTGCCGGCGACGCGGATCGGCGCATCGGCCGGCGTGCCCTCCGGCAGCGTGACCTCGAAGGCGATGTCGATCATCGGCGCGGCGACGAGCGCCAGCTCGGCCGGTGTGGCGCTTTCGGCGGCGACGATCGCCTGCCGCTGCTGCGGGCGATAGGCGCCGTCGGTGGTGAAGGCCACCAGCGAGTGCAGCCCGGGCACGAGCCCGTCGAGCCGGAAGGCGCCCTCGCCGTCGGTGTAGGCGGTCACGCCCGAGGCGCTGACCACGATCTCGCGCAGCGGGGCGGCCGTGGCGGCGTCGACGATGCGGCCGATCACGCGCCCGGTCTGCCCGAGGTAGGGCGCGTCGATCCAGGCCGCCACCAGGTCGTCCTGCGTCGTCGGGCCGGTGACGTGCACCACACGTTCGCGCACCGGCCGGCCGAGCCCGTCGAACTCCTCCGAGGCCGACGGCGTCTGCCGCGCATAGCGGTAGCGCAGCAGGGAGCCGACCGGCGGCGTCAGCCGCGCTTGCCAGCGGCCATCGTCCTGGCGCGTCATCGGCGTCGAGGATGCGGCATACGGCAGGCCGGTGACCTCGTCCAGCAGGACGAGCTGCAGCCCGGCGTCGTCCGGTGTCCCGGCGGGAGGCGTCAGGTTGAAAACGACTTCGGCCGCCGGGAGCGGCGACGAACCGCCGGCCGGAATCGGCGTCGGGCCGGCCAACTCGCCGCCGGTAAACGGCAGCGTGCATCCGGCGACGGCCGAGAGCACGAAGCTCAGTGTAACCACGCGGTATCAGTAAGCGTCTCATGGCACCTGTCCTAAATGGCGGACGAGCTGCACGCACACGTCGACGTTCGGCACCCGTCCAGCCGCAACCCGCAGCCGTGTCGTCTCGGGCGGCCGAGCGCTGATGACCAACCGGCCGTCGCGCACCTCGACCGCCTGAACGTCCTTCCATTGTATGGCCTTCCGGCCGGCCTGGACGCCTTCGGGCGTCAAACGCAGCGGGCCAAAGGCGAGCGTCTGCCCTTCGTTGAACTGCTGGCGGCAGGCCTCGAGCAGCCCCGGGAACGCGCCGCGCTTGACGCGCTCGACCAGCGCATCCAGATCGGCCAGCGTGCGCGTGAGGCGCACCCGACGGCCGTCGTCGAGCCGCAGGTCGAGCGCGGCATACGACACCACGCGCGCCGCGGACGGCGCGGACCTCGCGAATCGCCGGCCACGGGATCCACCTGGCGTGCGGGCCGCGGCCGACGCGCAGCCCTTCGGCGTGCGCCTCGACGCGCAGGCGGCTCAGCCACCAGGCGCGCAGCAGACAGGCGATGCCGAAGAAGCCCGGCACCGGCGAGGCGATAAACCAGGCATTCGACCAGCGCGGCACGGCCGCCGGGCCGTAGGTCGTCGTGGCGAAGATCAAGGCCCAGACGCCGATCGCCAGCAGCGCCAGACCGAGCCCGGTGCCGACGATGCCCAGCGCCAGGAGCAGGTTGACCTCCGTGGCGCGGGCCCGAAAGACTGCCGGTTCCGGCACGCGGCCGGGTGGGGGGGCGGTGGCCGATCTCATAAGGAAGGGAGTGGCTGCGTCAGCCGGGAAGGCCCACTGCCAACGCCAGGACGAAGCCTGCGCCGCCGAGCCCTGCGCCCAGCAGCGCCGCGCCGCGTCGGGTCGTCGGCGAGAAGGCCGCGCCCAGCCCAAGCCCGAGCGCCAGCGATGCAAGAAGCAGTCCGGCCTGGATCACGATCAGCCGGGAAGGCGTGCTCAGCCCCAGCGCGGCGAGCGCCGCCACGATCGCCACCCCGCCGAGCAGGCGGCTGGCCAGTGCCCAGGCGTCGGTGCGATTGGCAACGACCTCCGGGATGGGCGGCAGGTTCGGATCGAGCCCCGCCGCCCGCCCGGTGCCGTACAGCATGCGGTAGAACAGGAACTGGTTCCAGGCGGTGACCGCCAGCAGCACGCGCACGATCGCCAGGCCGATCGATTCGAACGCACCCGGCTGGAGCAGCGTCGTCAGCGCGTCGCCCCCGGCGACACGCGCAACGCCGGGGATCCACGCTACCAACGACAGCGCCCACTGCACGGCGGTGAGGGCGAGCAGCACAGGCTGGGCGAAGAGCGCCATCAGCACTGCGGCGACAAACCAGCCGATGGCGGGCACGAGCTCGCCGCCGCCCGCCGGCGCGGCCGTCAACAGCCCCATGCCGGCCGCCAGCGCCGCCCAGATCCACAGCGTGCGGCGCAGCCGGGTGGCGGCCTGGCGCAGGTTCGGATGCTCGCTCGTCAGCTCGGTCGGTCATGCGGACGAGGATACCAGAGTCAGGCCCTGGCCGGGATGAAGTACACGTCGGTCGGTTTGAGCTTCGAGTTCCGCAGGAAGCGCGGCGTCACCGGCATCCCGATCCAGTCCAGCGCCGCGGCTTGCGGGTCGATGCCCATCAGCCGCGTCAGGAACAGCGTGTTGACGCCCTCGAACTCGATCAGCGCCAGGACATACGGCGTCTCGGGCAGGAACTCCTCCGACCCGAAGTGGCAGACGGTGAAGGCGTGGACCTTCGCCGGCCGGTCGGTGATGTCGATCCAGCGCGTCTCGCGGCCGGAGAACATGTCGTGGCCGCGCGGCGTGGCGTAGGTGTAGCCCGACTCGGAATCCTGCGTCGCCAGCAGGTGCTTGTTGGCCGCGCCGGCGAACCAGGGCGAGTCCTGTCCGTACGAGTGCAGGTAGGTGACCTGGTACGGGTACTCGATCTGGATCGGCGCCAGGCGCTTGAGGATCGCCAGCGCATCGGGGTCGGTCTCCACCGGGAACGGCACGCCGTGGACGATGTACCCGCCGAGCGTCTCGTCGCGTTGATCGGGCAGTTTGGTCATGAGGGTCTCCGTGCCGAACGACATCCGAAGTCCGAAAGGACTTCGGAAGTCGTCTGGACTATGCCTCGCGTTCCAGGATCGAGACGGTGACGTACGTGCCGGTGCCGGCGTGCGAGTGGATCGCGCCGCGTTTGGCGTCCCTCACCTGGAGCGTCGCATCCTTGAAGTGCTTCTTGATCGACGACTGCAATTGCCAGACGGCGAACACGCCCTGCATCAGCCCGGTGGCGCCGACCGGATGGCCGCAGGCGATCAACCCGCCGGATGGGTTGACGGCGCAGACCGGCTTCTCGGCCAGCTTGAGCCCGTAGTCGATGCCCGGCATAAACGCTCTTGCCGGAAGACGGCGAACGGTCCGCCCTCGCCGTAGCGGCACAGCCCCATGTCCTCGTAGGTCTGGATCTCGGACGAGGTGTAGGCATCGTGCAGCTCGACGAAGTCGAGTTCCTTGAGCGGGTCGTGGATGCCGGCGTGTTTGTAGGCCATGTTGCCGGCGGTGCGCCCGGCGCGGAACGAGTGCACGCCCGGGTAGCGCGTCCCGTGGTCCCACAGCTTCTTGTAGTAGGCCTTCGTCTCGTTGGAAGATGCTTCCTGTTCGGTGGCGTAGTCGCGCAGGAACGTCTCGTAGTCGACGTGCGGGCGGTCGGACATGCGCATGGCGTCCGTGCCGCGGCCGATGCCGGAGACGCGCACCAGCGGCCGGGCCACCTTCGCCCCGGCCTGCTCGAGCCGCTTGAGCCCTTCTTCCGAGGCCAGGATGACGGCCGCCGCGCCGTCGGACATGACGCAGATGTCGAGCCGCGTCAGCGGCCAGGCGACCATCGGGGCGGCGCGCACGTCGGCGATCGTGTAGCGGTTGCGCTTCTGGGCGTACGGGTTGTGGAAGGCGTTGAGGTGGTTCTTGACCGACACCGCCGCCAGCTGCTCGACGGTCGTCCCGAACTCCTTCATGTGGCGGGTGACCATCATGGCGTAGTAGCCGGAGTAGAACCCGCCCACCGGGTAGTCCCACGAGACGTCCGACGCCAGGGCGATGAACTCGTTGCCCTTCCACGTCTCGACGTGCGACATCGTCTCGAAGCCGTAGGCGACGCACACGTCCATGTGGCCGGAGGCGACCGACTTCCACGCCTCCTGGAGGCAGATCCCGCCGGTGGCGCCGCCGCCTTCGACGCGGTGGCTGGGTTTGGGGCACAGCCCGAGGTAGTCCTGGGCCATGATGCCCGCCATCAGCTGGCGGGTGAAGTGGTCGGAGAAGTACGACGCCACCGACCCGTCGACCAGCCGGGTGAAGGTCGGGAAGTCGATCCCCAGGTCGGTGATGGCGTAGTCGTAGGCCTCTTTGATGATGGCCTGAAACGTCTTATCCGGGCGGGCCTTGGCGAACTTGGAGACCCCGCCCGAGACGGCGTAGACCGGACGCATCGGCAGCCTCCTTATGTGGCGCGGCGAAGAGCCGAATTGTACTTGCGGGGGGCGGAGGGGGCAAGGAGCGGGGAGCTGTCAGCATTCAGCTATCAGCATTCGGCGCAGAACACGACGCCCTCATGAGGCGATCGCTCGTGCCTGGTCCCAACGATAGCGAGGCTGAACGCTGATGGCTGATCGCTGACAGCTTGACTGCGTGCAACTCCGGCCGTGCCTTCGACTGTGGCAGCTTCGCGCAGCCCTCATCGCCTCCAGCCTCCCGCCCGCCTCGGCCATCCGCCGCCCTCCCGGGCGCCGCATGCCCTCGGCGGGGGGCGCGGTTCCGCGGGCCGGGTGCGCTTTCCGCGTTGGCGGGGCAGGGTTGGGGGACGTAGAATCAGTCGTTGGGCGGGGACTCGATACAAGTGCAACGAAGACCGGAGGACGTTGATGCCGAATCCTCCCGTATAGGAAGCCCCATGTCGAAACGAGGCCTGCATGGCACACGAGAACTCTGGAAGAGCGCAAACTCAAAGTACTTGAAGGATACGTTGACTACGCAAGGACGCGGGATAGCAGCCGGTTTGTTCAAGATGATGATGCCAGGTCCGCAGCCAGGCAGCTCGCCGACCTAAGAAGCAAACCCGCAATCCCGCTTCTTGTTCAATGCATCCTTGTTACAAATTCCTTTGATGCCGGAGTGACGTTCCGAGATGCACTGGTGTCAATTGGGCGGCCTGCGCTGGTAACGATCGAGACGACCTTGTCCAACTCGGGGTTTGGTGGCTTTCGAATCTTACCCTGCTGGTCCGCAGAGAAACAACCTTGAAGGGGCCAAGAACGGGATCCTGAAGGCTCTACGCCCAAAGAGTGAATGAGACTGCCATTGATACTCATTCTTGAGAATCCCCCGCCCAATAACTCGCTGAAGTCCTGGTAAATCACCAGGGACCTCCGGCCCTGGACGAGCACCCCGGCCTGGAACGCCCTGCACAGAACGTCCCGCCAACAACGTCCCGCCAAGTACGCGGGGCCTTCGGCGGGATCTTCGATCCTAGAAACCCGCCAGGACCTCCGGCTGACATGGCGGACTCGGTCTCCTTGACCCTACTCGGTTGCAGAGGGGAAGGATGCGTGGCGTCCGCCGAGCACTGCGTCTGGCGCTACGCCGACGCCCCTGAGTAGTTCCGCAGCCCGACCTTCCAGACCATGCGTGAGACGACGAGCAGCGCTGCGGCCACCCCGTTCATTTCGGATGCCAATCCACAAGCGTGGTATCAATAGCGGAGCAGCGGCGAGACTGGTCCTCGCAGCGGCGGCGAGTGGAGGGATGGGCCTTGGAGCAACGGGTTCTGCGGTGCATCGGGGTGCTGGCGGCAGCGGCGATCCTGTTGGGTGCCTGCGCCCCGGCGGCGGCCACTCCACCTGCGACCATTCCCGGAACGCCCGAGGCGCCGGCCACGGAAACACCGCCACCACCCACTCACACCCTCACGCCGACGAGTACGCTCGAGAACTCTCCGACACCGACGCCGGCCCCCCGGATCAGCGTCTCCCAAAACACGCACTGCCGATCCGGCCCGGCGGTCGAGTATCCGTCTCAGGGTGTGCTGCAGGTCGGCGAGGTGGCCGAGGTCGTCGCTCGAAGCGCTGAGCCGGGCTACTGGTATGTCACCGGCGCCGCGCTTCCGCAGGATGGATGCTGGCTGTGGGGCGAGTTCGCCTACGTCCAGGGGGAGGTCGAGCCGCTGCCGGTCTTCACCCCGGCGCCCAGCCCGACGCCGCAGGTCGGCTTCGATCTCTACCTCAAGGGCTTCGAGAGCTGCGGCTCGACGGACTACGTGGTCTTTGCGGTCAAGAACGTCGGGTCGACGCGGTTCTGGTCCGGGTACGTCCAGGTCCAGGACTTCGCCACCCGAAACATGCTGCACGACTCCAAGGAACGCCATCCGTTTGCGGCGACGGTCCTGCCGGTCTGTCCTCCCGATCACGGGAACGAGCTGTGGCCGGGCGAGACGCGCTACATCCACGCCACCATCCCCGGTGACCGATCGGGCACCACGGCCATCGGCGCCATCACCTTGTGTACGGCGGACTACCAGGGCGGGTGGTGCATGACGGAATACAGCTACTTCAACTTGCCGTGAGGGCGGGTTAACTGATCGGTGGATGTCGCCGCGGCGCTGGACGCCTGCGCGACTGAATTCGTGGCGATGAGCCTCGACCGGGTCCCCAAGTGCGTCGCCTACGCCGACGCCCCCGAGTAGTTCCTCAGCCCGACCTTCCAGAACACGCGTGAGACGACGAGCAGCGCCGCCGCCAGGCCGACGGCCAGCAGCCCGGTCTGCCAGGTCAGGCGACCGGTGAGCGCCTCGGCCGGGACGGTCACGGCGAAGGCCACCGGCACGAGGAAGGTCAGCCCGAAGCGCAGCCACGCCGGGTACAGGCTCACCGGCCAGCGGCCGGCCTCATACACGCTCTGGAAGATCACCAGGATGTTCTCGACGCGCACGAACCAGAACGACAGCGTCGCCAGGATCAGCCAGAACGAATACACGATCGCCCCGCCGGCCAGCACCATCAACCCAAAGGCGCCCGCCTCGGCCACGCCCACCTGTGCGCCCAGCCGGCTGAGCGCCACGCCCAGCACGCCGATGCCGAGCACGACGTTCAGCACTTCCCAGATGTCGACGTCCTCGATGCTGGCCAGCAGCTGTGCGTCCTCGGGCATCGTCAGCGTGAAGTCGAGCGACCCGTCGTGCACGCCCTCGATCAGCGCCTCCATGCTCGGCTGAATGACGACGCCGATCACGCCGCCGACCAGGATGTACACGCCCACCAGCGCCACGACCTCGTCCGCCCGCCACCCGCCGAGCGTGTCGGTGTAGGTGAAGACGACCGCCAACCCGCCGAGCGCCGTCACCAGCCCGAGCAGCGACTGGAAGAGTTGGATGACGAAGTTGACCCGGTAGGCGGCTTCGCCCATCACGCCGACCCGAAAGAAGGTCCACACCAGCCGCAGCGCGTTCATGCGCCCACCGCCGAGTACTGCCGCACGCCCGCCCGCCAGGCAACTCGCACCAGCACCAGCCCGACGCCGATCCACGCGGCCTGCGCCGCAAACCCGACCAGCGTCTCCCCGACGGTCAGGTTCCCCAGCAGCAGGTCGAGCGGGAAGGCGATCATCCAACGGAACGGCAGCGCCAGCCCGATCGCCTGCACGAACCCGGGGAAGAGCGACAGCGGCGCCACCTGGCCCGAGAGGAACAGCAGCGCCACGTAGTAGGTCTGGTTGAGGGCGCTGACCCGCGTCGTCCAGAACGCCGCCAGCGCCAGCGTCCACTCTATAAGGAAGCGCAGGACGAAGGCCAGGGCGACGGCCGGGATGAACGCCGCCACGGCCCACGGCACGAGCCGGATCTCCGGGCGGAAGATGAACCCGAGGCCGATCGCCAGGACGAGCATCATCGGCGTCGAGATCATCTTCGACGACAGGTTGTCGGCGATGTCGGCGTGGATCGGGTGCACCGGCCGCAGCAGCGCGGCGGACAGCGTCCCCTCGCGCACGCGGTACTCGTACTCGTGCATGATCCACGAGTAGGTGATGTTGTTGACCAGCATCAGCGCCAGGAAGTAGGCGGCGAAATCGCCGCGGCTATAGCCGCCCACCTCGCCGCCCGAGGCGGCGGTGACGGTCGACCAGACGATCAGGTAGATGACCGGGTCGAGCACCTGCGAGATCAGCCAGATCACCAGCGCCGCCCGGTACTGGAGCATGGCGGCGAAGGAGGTCTTCATCTGCTGCCGGTAGACCCCGGCCAGGCCGTTCACTCGGGCTCCTGGGCGAAGACGCGCTCGATCACCTCTTCGATCGGCGGGTCCTCGACCGTCAGGTCGATCACCGGCAGGTCGGCCAGCAGTCGCGCCGTCGTGCGCGGCGTCTCGGCCTTCGGCACGCGCAAGGTCACCAGCCCGTCCTCGCACGACACGACCTCGCCGTAGCCCTCCAGCTTCTCCGGGCAGGTCTCGAGCTGGACGACGATCGTCTTGTGCGACGAGAAACGCTGGAGCAGCGCCGCCAGGTCGCCGTCGAACAGCAGCTTGCCCTCGTGGATCACGATCACCCGCTTGCACAGCGCCTCGACGTCGTTCATGTAGTGCGAGGTGAGCAGGACGGTGGCGCCGAAGCGCTGGTTGTAGTCGGCGAAGAACGACCGGATGCGGCGCTGCATCGTCACGTCGAGCCCGATCGTCGGTTCGTCGAGGAAGACCATCTGCGGCCGGTGGAGCAGGGCGGCGGCGATCTCGCACTTCATCCGTTCGCCGAGCGACAGGTTGCGCACCGGCTTCTTGAGCAGCGGTCCGAGCTCGAGCAGTTCGGTCAGCTCGTGCAGCGTGCGCTGGTAGTCGGCGGCCGGCAGGCGATAGACGGCGCGGTTGAGTTCGAACGAGTCGAGCGCCGGGATGTCCCACACCAGCTGGTTGCGCTGGCCCATGACGAGCGTGATCTGGCGCAGGTAATCGCGCTCGCGCCGGGCGGGCGTGAAGCCGAGCACCGTCGCCGTCCCGGACGTCGGGTGCAGCAGGCCGGAGAGCATCTTGAGCGTCGTCGTCTTGCCGGCGCCGTTCGGGCCGAGGAACCCGACGACCTCGCCCGGCGCCAGGTCGAACGAGATCCCGTCGACGGCGCGCACCTCCTCGGTGCGGCGGCGCACGAGCGACCGCAGCGACGCCGCCACGCCGGCCTCGCGCTCGGTCACCTTGTAGACCTTGGTCAGTTCGTGGACGTGGATGGAAGGTGCGGTCATCGTCGGTGGAGCATTATAGGCTCGGCGGGTCCGAGATGGATGGTCAGCCCTGACCATACTCCAGCGTTGGCCCGCCTCCGCCACGCCTCGCCCTCACGGGCTCGGCATGCCCTCGGCGGGGGGCGCGGCTGCGGCGGCCGGCGCGGTCCCCGATCCAACTGCCGCCGGTCTTGCGCAAGTGAGGCCGGCGACAGCAGGCCGACTGGCCTCCGATCAGAATCTGGCATCGCCGCTGCTCGTTGATGGAATGTCCCGCCATCGAGGCATCCCCATGGCAGGAACGGTCGTTGGAACGGAGCACGCAGCTGAAAGGCTCCGTGGCCGTCGCGCCACCCGCCTCGGGTAGAGGACTACGATGGGTCGAAGTCGCAGCGCAGGGACCTGGCGCCTTGATACTCGCCCCAGAGTTCGACCACACGACGTGCGCGGCAGGCGCATCGGACGTGTTAGGATGGGTGATCCTGCGCCGGCGTGTCCGCGGTGGAACCCGGCGCATGGTTCGTATACGACCCGGTATTCTGTGGAGTGCGTCATGACCCATCGATCCCCCCGTCCGGCTTACCTGCTGCTCGTGCTTGCCATGCTCGCGTGTGCCCTGCCTGGGCAAGTCGCACCCCCGGCGACAACCGCCCCGACTGCGGCGGGAACAACCGGCGCAGCTCCTACTCCGACCGCGGATGCTGAACCGGCGCCGCCTCCATCCGACTTCGCCGCCGTGCTCGATGCGCAGGTCGCCGCCGGGGAGATCGGCTACGAGGACGGCCTGATCCGCCTGCTGCGATCCTTCCTGGGCGACCCCGAGGTCTCACTGCCGCCGGCGTATGACGAAGTGATCACGCGCGAGGGCAACAGCATCGTCGAGCGCGCCGCGACTACATCGCCGGCGGCACGGACGCGGCAGCCAAGGCGGAGATGCAGCGGCTGCTCGATCTGATCGTGCCGAGCACCGAACAGCTCGAGGCCTACAGCCAGCCGGCCGAGGCCAATCTCGGCGGCCCCGGGCTGACGCGACCGGTGGCGCAGGCCGATTGCGCCGCCTTGTGGCTGGCCGGGTTCCCGCTGGAGGGCGTGAGCACGTACCCGTGCTTTGAGTACACCCGCACCGAGGTCCCCGGCGTCGCCACCTACACCATCTACTTCCCTGCTGCCTGGGTGGACGATCCGACGTATTCGCCGTGGTACGGGCTGGCGCATGCCGCCGCCAACGAGTCGCTTCAGGTCCTGGGGCGTTACGGCGGGTTCGACGACGTCAGCCTGATCTTCAGCTTTCTCCCGGGAGCGAGGGCCGACTACCTGGCCACCACCCACCCTTACACGGGGACGCGGCGGGAGACCTGCCCGATCCTGATCTATCCCATCGCGCTCACGCTCTCGGAGGAAGAGTTCAAGCAAACTGTCGCTCACGAAATCTTCCACTGCTACCAGTATCGGAACCTGGCAGGCCAGATGACGGTGCCTCAGGCGATCAAGAGATGGTGGTCGGAATCCTCGGCCGAGTACTTCAGCAACGTGGTCTACCCGGAGTTCGACTACGAGTTCGGTTGGATCGACACCTTTGACTTCAACTCGGAGACCGTGCCGATCTATCGGATGAGTTACGAGAATTTCGGGTTGATGCAGTACCTGGCGAACGAGTGGGGGAACCCGGGATTGATCCGCTTCTTCGGAACGCTGCCGACCTCCGGTGATGCCGATGACCAGCGCGACCGCCTGGCGTCCGTCGACGGCATCGAGGAGCTCTTCCACAAGTTCGGTGAGGACTATCTGGACTCCTTCATCACGGATACGGGCGGGTCGATGATCCCGTTCAGCCCGACGTTGGGGCCAACGGTCGATATCCCTCAGGATCACTTCTTCCGGGAGTTCAACCCACAGCCGTTCGTTCTCGATCGCCGTCAGTTGATCTTCGCCGAGGACACCCGTTTCGAGGTGCTGGGCGAGACGGTTGGGACCGTGGGGCGCGACTCGGCCAACCTGGCCCAGGCAACCCGCGCCTGGGCGCCGCTTCCGACGACGGTCGACTCCGCCTGCGGGGAGGACCAGTACGTGCTGCTCCTGACGAACGTCCAGCCCAGCGGCGGCCAGGCGATGTTGTATGAGCTGGATAGCACCGGCGAGCCGATCGAAGAAGGGCATGAGTGCGAGGCGTGCCTGATCGGAACCTGGATCCTGGACAACGACTCTGCCTTCCTCCGAGCGAGCACAGAATCGGCCATGGCAGCCTCCGGGCTTGCCGGGACCGGGGTTAGTGTCTCTCCGTCGGCGGTGTTCGGGGTGATGAGCCTGACCTTTCTGCAGGACGGCACGGCGCGTGGGGTTCTGGAGGGCTGGGGTGGAACCAGCCTGGCCGTCGGGCCGGACGGCACGTTCGAAACGGGGGTGACCTGGTCGGGATCCGGCCGCGCGCAGTGGCGGGTGGACACCGACGAGAGCACCCGGAAGCGCTACGTGTACTTCGAGGCCGGCGAGTTCGATCTGATCTCCGAGATCTACAACCAGGGTGTGCTGGCCGTCTCGCGCCCGATGGACGAGAGCAACGCTTCGTACTTCCTCTCGAGCCCGCAGCAGTTCGTGTGCACCGCGACCGTCCTGACCTACTATCCCGACGATCCACTGGGCGCGATCGTCTTTCACTGGGATGGAGCGCCGCGCACCCTCACGCCGTAGGGATTTCGCCGGCCGGGGGCGTGGCGGGAACACGTACGTCTTGAGAGGGGCACCATCGACGTCAGGGCCGCTGCATGGGGATGCCTCCCCGTTGCGGCAGCTCTGACACCCCGCGGATGTCCCCAACAGGGGCGAGGCGGTGACAGACCGGGCCGTTCCCGCTCCGGCTACGCAGGGCGCTTGCGCGACCGGCAGCGCGCTCGGTTAAGCCGCGCCGCCGCGAATCATACAGATCACCACGAGAAATTGAATCCGGTCGAGCCTGGCGACGCCCCGGCGCCTCACTCCGGCGCGACTGCGAATCACATCAAGCCGTATTGAGGAAACGAGCCCAGTTGAGCCTGGCGCCGGCCCGGCGTCTCAGCCCGCGCAACCGCGAATCACTCAAGCCGCGATGAGGAAACGAGCCCGTTGAGCCTGGCCCCGGCCCGCCGTCTCGGCCCGCGCGACGGCGACTCACTCAAGCCGCGTTGAGGAAACGAGGCCGGTTGAGCCTGGCGCCCGCCCGGCGTTTCAGGCCGCGTCCCGACAGGAGATTACGCCGAAGGCTTCGGTGACCAGGTTGCCCACCGGTGCGTCGTGCTGCTCACGTGGCAGGTCGTCGAGGAGCAGGGCC
Organism: uncultured Chloroflexia bacterium; assembly: GCA_963818575.1. Classification (GTDB taxonomy): domain Bacteria; phylum Chloroflexota; class Anaerolineae; order Anaerolineales; family E44-bin32; genus DYJB01. Next base: position 125,379 of record CAWFSV010000011.1, read on the forward strand.
TGATAGCAGACGCCAAGCGTCCATGCGCGGCCGGGCTGCGCCAGCAGGCGATCGTAGTATCCGCCGCCATACCCCAGGCGATACCCGCTCCGCGTGTAGGCCACGCCGGGCACGATGATCAGGTCGGCCTGCTCCGGGTCGATCTCAGGCAAAGCCGGATCGGGTTCGAGCATGCCGTAACGGTGAGGGATCAGGCGGTCGGGGAGGTACGCGTGGAATGCCAGGCGCCGCACCGGGCTGCGCACGATACGCGGGATCGCCCATGTTGCCTCGGGTGACGCGGCGATCAGCGGCCGCAGGTCGACCTCACCCTTGATCGGCAGGTAGGCGAAGACGATGCGGGCGGAACGAAAGGCGGGCCATTCCTGGATCGAGGCGCAGATGCGCTCGCTGGCCTGCTGGCGGTAATCCTCTCCCAGCTCGTCGCGCCGCTGGCGGCAGAGTGCGCGGAGCTGCTTCTTGGCTTCTTTCGAGGAGGCCGATGGGACGGGAGCGTGGTTGGGTGGTGCGTCCATAAAGTCGAGTGGCCGTCTTCCTGTCCTCCCCCTGGATGAGCCCGTGCCTCCGGCATGTCGGTGCGAGTGCCCACGGCCGGCCGGGCGGTACGTGCATTATGCCTCATGTGTGGCAATCCACGCCGTGATGCCGCGGGCTGCTCCTCCGTCGGGTGTCATTGCGAGGCGCCGCGCAGCGGGGCCGTGACCATCTCCTGAGATGCCGAGCTACCGCGGCGGCGGAGCTTTCACCCTCCCCGGGGCGCAGCGCAGGGGAGAAGGGAAGGGGTGGAGAGGCTGTAGGCCGACGAGGCAATCTCCGGTGAAGCGAAGGCTGCGGCTGCGACGACCTGCCCCGTCCCTCCCCGCGGAGATGAGGGTGATGCCTGGCTCAGGCCCTCGCCCCGCAACCGCAGAGATTGCCACGCCCCTTCGGGGCTCGCAATGACGCCAGTGCGCGGGGCCTGCACTCCCATCCGCGAACGAGCCCGCGCCGGATGAGTTGTGGTCGTGGATGTGCGGTCGAATGGGTGGAGGTATCATCGGGAGAGATGGTCGGTGCAGGGCACACCGGACCGCGTCACGCGGGCATGTGGGTTGAGCAAGGAGGGCATGGCATGAGTGAGAGCGGGGCGCCGGCCGCGAAAGGACAGGATCTCTCGATCTCACTCGCCCGCGCCAACGTCCTCACGTTGGCCGTCTCGCTTCCCCTGGTCGGGCTGATGCTGTTGGCTTACCTCGCGCTGCACCCCGTCGCCGCTTTCGCGCCTGGCGCTGCCTTCGATGTTGCGTCTTCTTGATCCTGCTGGTCGCCGGCATCCTGGTCCACGAGGCGATCCACGGTCTGGCCTGGGCGTTCATCGGGCGCCTGCCGCTGAAGCACATCCGTTTCGGCCTCCAGGCTTCGACGCTGACGCCCTACGCCCATGCCCTCGACCCGATGCCGGCGCGCGTCTACCGCATCGGCGCCGTCCTGCCCGCCCTCCTGCTCGGCGGGCTGCCGTTTCTGATCGGCACGATCGTCGGCTCGCCGACGCTGGCCTTGTACGGCATGATCTTTGTCTTCGCCGCCGGCGGCGACCTGCTCGTCCTGTGGCTGATCCGCAGGGTCGACGCTCGGGCCCTGGTGCAGGACCATCCCAGCCGCGCCGGGTGCATCGTGCTGGCGGCACCTGGCGACTGACGGCTTCTGGCGGCGCATTCCACAGGTGCGCGTGGCCCAACGGCCGGACAGGCCCGGGAGCGGCCAACCCCAATCAGGCTGGAATCGAAGGCAAGGAACCGTCCTGTCGCCGGCCAAGCCGTTGACAATCAAACGCCCCACTCGTACTATAAGAACATAAGCGAACATGCGGCACGGCGGGGGTCCCTATGCAGTCGGAGCGTCGACGAAAGATCCTCGAGATCATCCAGGAGTTGGGGAGCCGGAGCGTGACCGAACTGTGTGATCTGTTCGATGTGTCGGAAATGACAATCCGGCGTGACCTTCGGGACCTGGACCGGGAAGGCTTACTGCGGCGCGTTCACGGGGGTGCCGTCAACAACCTTGGGCGAAGCTACGAGCCGCCCTACACGGTCCGCAGCACGCAACACGACGAGAAGAAGCGGGCCATCGGCCGAAGGGCAGCCGAGCTTAGTGCTCGACGGAGACAGCATCGCCCTGGATATTGGGACGACCACACTCGAGGTCGCCCATGCTCTGCAGGGGAAGCGCAACCTGACGATCATCACGGCCAGCCTGCCGATCGCCAACGAGATCGTCTCCAACCTGTCCTTGACCTCCGATGTCAGACTGATCCTAACCGGAGGGATTGTCCGGTCGGGCGAGCTGTCCATGATCGGACACATCGCCGCTCGCACTTACGCGGATTTCCACGTCGACAAGGCCTTCATCGGCGTGGGCGGAATGAGCCTGGTGGACGGGGTTACCGAGTACAACCTCGAAGACGCCCTGGTCAAGAAACCCCTGCTCGAGAACTCCCAACAACGGATCATCGTTGCCAACTCGAGCAAGATCGGACGGACCACCTTCACCTCGGTAGCTCCTCTCGCGCTGGTGAACACGCTCATCACGGATTCCGGCATTCGCCGCGAAGCGCTGAAGTCCCTTCAGGATTTGGGGATCGAAGTGCTGATCGCTGAGGTTTGAGGCCGATCTCCCACCCAGGAAGAGGTGACACCATGCCCGAATGGATCAAGTCGATGTTCCGCCAGGCCAAGCCCGTCATCGCCATGGCGCACGTCCCGGCGCTTCCCGGCACGCCCAGATACGACAGCGCCGGGGGTGTCGACCGCCTGATTGAGGCCGTCAGGCCCGACGTGGAATGCCTGGTTGCAGCCGGCGTCGACGCGATCATGTTCTGCAACGAGGACGATCGTCCGTATGTCTTCCAGGCCGGGATCGAGCAGATCGCGGCCATGACGCGGGTGGTGACCGAGTGCGCTCCCAAAGGGATCCCCTTCGGGGTGGATTTCCTGTGGGACCCCTATGCGGCCATTGCCATGGCCCATGCGACGGGCGCCAGCTTCGTGCGGGAGGTGTTCACCGGCGTGTATGAGTTCGACATGGGATTGTGGGCCCCTTCGGCGGGAGACATCCTGCGCTTTCGGGATAGGATCGGCGCGACCGGCGTGCGCTTATTCTTCAATGTCGTGCCGGAGTTTGCCTCGGTGTTGGGCGATCGCTCTGTTGGCCAGCGGGCAAGGAGCGCTGTCGTTTCGTCTCTGGCGGACGTCATCCTGGTTTCGGGAGCCATGGCCGGCGAACAGCCGCCGCTGCAGAGCCTGTCGGACGTGAAGCAAGCCATCCCCGATTTCCCGGTCTTCCTGAACACCGGCGCCAAGGCCGACACCATCGGTGAGTTCCTGCGCGTGGCCGATGGCGTGATCGTCGGATCGAGCCTCAAGAAGGAGGGCTACACCTGGAACCCCGTCGACCCGGACCGGGTGAAAGTCTTCATGTCCCGGGTGCGCGAAGCCAGGCAGAGCTGAAAGCATCCGATCGCCGATCGCCGGAGTTCTAGCGAAGCCAGTGGCCGTCCACCCGAAGATCAAGGAAATCGCCGTGAAGTTCGAGGCGCAGGAACTTCATGCTGCGCGGAGCGGCCGCGAGGTGATGGAGGCGCTTGGCTTGGTGGTAGCCGGGTCTTCGGCGGCCTCGATCGACGAACTTGCGGCAGAACTGGTCTTGAACGCCGAGGCGCTGCTGGAGGTCATGCCGGCCTACGCGCCGCCCATCAATGTGCTGCACCGGATCTTCGCCCGATTGGATCGGGCCCAGGGCGACGCTCTACCGGTGAGCGACTTCCGCGAAGCTGTTGCCAAGGATGCGGAGGCGTATCGGCAATGGTCGGAGCAGGCCAGGGCGAAGATCGCGCTGTACGCGACCCGTGTGATCCCGGACGGCGGCGTTGTCTTCACCTTCACCCTGAGCGAGACGGTCCTGGGTGCATTGCGTGAGGCCGCCGGAAGGGGTTTGGAATTCAGGGTTCTGGTCACCGAGTCGCGCCCGAATTCGGACGGCACCATGACCGCCAGGGCCCTGGCGGAGCAGGGTGTACAGGTCGAGGTCGGGATTGACGCTGGCGTTGGGGAGTTGGTGCCCAGAGCGGATGTGATGCTGGTGGGCGCCGAAGCCGTCCTGGCCGACGGGAGCGCAATCTGCAAGGTGGGAACGTACCCGGCCGCCCTGGTAGCGAGAAGGTCCGGCGTTCCCGTGTACGTTCTTGTCGATTCGATGAAGGTTCATTCAACCTCACTCCATGGCAGCTTGCCGGCGCTGGAACCACTGGCCGCCACAGATGTTCTGGCTGACCGGGCGGCTCCATGGGCCCCGGTCGTCGGTCACCTCTTTGATTGCACACCGGCCGATCTGATCTCGGCGTTGGTAACGGAGCGCGGCTGATTCACCCCAGGCAGGTATCCCAGTGGATGCTGGAGATGCCCATGAGCGAGTCGCTGGCCACCCGGCTGGCGGATCGGCGACGAGGAGAATGAGCATGGCGAAGCACGCAGACATCGTGGCGCTGGTGGACCGTGTGCGGAAGGACGAGATCGGCGGCGCAGCCGACACGGCCAAGGAAGTCGTGGATGCGCTCTCCAAGCTTGTGCGGGACAGCCAGGCGCGGGATACCCGGGCGCTGGTAGCGGAGGTTGATGATGCCGTTCTGGACATCCTGCGGGTGATGCCGTCCCTGGCCCCGGCCATCAACGCGCTCCACCGGTTTGTCGGCAGCATGGAACAGGGCGAAGCTGAAGGCGCCTCCGTGGCGGCGATGAAGGCCGTCCTGGAGAAGAGCAGGAATGACTTCTTCGAGTGGGCGGATAGTGCCCTGGGCCGCGTGGCTCAGTACGGAGCAGAGAAGATCTCCGACGGCGACCGGGTGTTCATGTTCAGCATGAGTTCGTCCGTCTGGCGGATCCTCCGCACGGCGAAGGAGAAGGGAAAGAGCTTTGAGGTCGTGGTCACGGAGGCGAGGCCCGGGAATGAGGGCCTATGGACGGTGACCGAGATGGGCAAAGCGGGCATCCCGGTGTCGGTCAGCATCGATGCGTGCATCGGCGAGCTCATCCCACAGTGTCAGGTCGCCTTTGCCGGGGCGGACGTGATCTCGTCCACCGGACACGCCCTGAATAAGGCGGGGACCTATCCCTGCGCTCTAGTGGCCAGGGCGCATGGGGTGCCGTTCTACATCGCGGCGGACACGCTGAAGTTCGACTCGGCGACTCTCTTTGGTCTCCCGTACCGCAACGAGACGTTCCACCGGCAGGATGTCCTTGATAGTTCCTTCCCTGAGACGGTGAAGGTCGTCGGGCACCTGTTTGACGAGACGCCGCCCGACCTGATCACAGGGGTCATCACGGAGCTGGGCATTCTTCACCCGGCGGCGGCCTATTCCGTGATGCAGCAGATGAAGCTAAGTCGGAGGGTTTCCGAGATGCTGCCGGCCTGGTCGAAGGGCGAGCTCTAGCCGGGGCGGTGGGCCGGCAAGCTGTTGGGCGGAAGGACGACCTGGCAGGATTGCCGGGACGCCTGACAGACGGCGCAACAGGTCTTCACAAGAATCTAGGGCACGAGGACGGATCAAATGTCTGACCCGCGTTGGGATCAGCTGGCAAGCACCCTGGTGAACTACTCCACCCGCACCCGGAAGGGCGAGCGGGTCCTGATTACGATGATGGAGGAGGACACGTTCCCCCTGACTCGGGCGGTGTATGCCGCCGTCCTCAAGGCGGGTGGGCTTCCGCATGTGGAGTTCCAGTCGATCCTGCTGGAGCGTGAGCTGATGCTTCACGGCAGCCAGGAGCAGCTGGACTGGGTTCCGGAGTTGAACGCGCACGGCATGGAATGGGCGGATGTCTACATCGGGCTGCGCGGCGCCCGCAATCCATTCGAGTTCTCGGGGATCGCTCCGGAGAAGCTCGCCGCACACAAGAAGGCTATGGGGAAGGTCTCGGCCATGAGGAACGACCTGACGCGGTGGGTATTGGTACGTGTCCCCAACGAGTTGTTTGCCCAGCAGGCTGAGATGAGCCATGACGAGATGATGTCCTTCTTCTTCAGCGCCACGCTGCGCGATTGGGAAAAGGAAGCGGAATGGTACCGGGCGGTCCAGAAGCCGTTTCAGGCGGCGAAGACGGTGCGCATTCTGGGTGCGGACACGGACCTGAAGTTCTCGACCGAGGGGCGGATCTATGAAGTGGCGGACGGCCACCTGAACATGCCCGACGGCGAGATCTTCACTGCCCCGGTAGATGACAGCGCCGAGGGGTACATCACCTTCGAGTTCCCGGGCGTGTACTTCGGCGAGCGGATCCCAGGGATCCGGCTCGAGTTTGCCGGGGGGAAGGTGACTAGGGCGACTGCCGCCGGCAACCAGGGATTGCTTGAGCAGCTCCTCAACATGGACGCTGGCGCGAGCCGGATCGGCGAATTCGGAATCGGCGTGAATTGGGGAATCAACCGCTTCTGCTACGACATCCTGTACGACGAGAAGATCGGCGGCACGATCCATATCGCCCTGGGCAGGGCCTATGCGGAATGCGGCGGGGTGAACCAGTCGGCGCTGCACTGGGACATCATCAAGGACCTGAGGGCCGAGGGGGAGATCCACCTGGACGGCCGGAAGGTATTTGAGAAGGGCAAGTTCGTGTTCCCGGGTGCGGCGTAGCGCCATGTCGCCTGTGGGGGCAAGGCGGCAGGTCTTGGGCGCAAGTATTCTGCCTGGATATGTCCAGATTTGAGGAACGAGCCGCCGAGCACCGTGAAACGTTGACAATCGAACAAGCAGGTTGTATAAAACTAACAATATCAGTCACCGTTGCTCTGTGGCCGAGTGGCGCGCGACCTTTTCATCTGCGAGTGACCCGTTCCGTACCTTAGCCTCCGGGGCGGGGCAACCGAGTCTGGGCTCGAGGATCCTGTGACGTAGAGGGTCGCGAATGAGTTGGTTAGCTCGCATCTTCCAGAGGCCGCCGGCGGAGAAGGCTGAGGACCAACCCCGACGTGCCCTCGTGCGCCGGATATCGAACCTCATCCTCCCCTTCATGTTTGTGGCCTGGGTGGTCTTTCTGGCGGCGTCGACTCCGGCATTCCTCTCCTGGCAGAACATCTCCAACGTGTCCCGTCAGGTGGCAGTCGTGGGGCTCCTCTCCCTGGGACAGTTCCTGTGCATCCTGACCGGCAACCTCGATCTGTCCAGTGCGGCGCTGATGGGGCTGTTCGGAGCGGTGCTGGCTGGCCTGTCCAAGCAGATCCCCTTCCCGTACGCTCTGGCGGTGGCGCTTCTGTTGGCCCTGGTGTGGGGGCTGGCCAACGGCTTTCTGGTGACGCGTGGCAAGAACATCTCGGTCATCGTCACGCTGAGCACGATGTACATCGCCCAGGGGCTGCTGCTGATCTACACCGGCGGTCGGCCCGTGATCCTCTTCCCGATGCCCTACGAGTTCCTCGGCATCGGATCCCTGGGACCGTTTCCCTGGTCGCTGATCGTTCTTGCCGGCTCAGCGGTCGTCATCGGCTTCGTTCTCCGATTCACTCCTCTGGGCAGGCATCTGTATGCCGTCGGCGGCAACCGCGAGGCCGCCCGGGTCTGCGGGATACCGGTCAAGCGGCTAATCGTCGGGGTGTACGTGCTCAGTGCGCTGATTGCGGCGCTGGCCGGCATGGTGCTGTTGAGCCGCGTAGCCTCGGCCCAGCCAAATGCCGGGGCAGGCATGGAGCTGGACAGCATTGCCGCCGTGCTGATCGGCGGCGCCTCGGTCTCGGGCGGGTATGGGACGGTAGTCGGCACGATCATCGGCGTGTTCATGCTGGGGTTTATCAACAACGGGCTCAACCTGCTAGCTGTTTCCGGCTACTACCAGTACGTCTTCAAGGGAGCGATCATCCTGGTCGCCGTGCTGGTGGAGGCGCTTCAGCGCCGAGGGCGAGTGATGGAGATGCAAAGCGATACGAGACAGTTCAACAGCCCTTGTGAGAGGAGGTGATCGGTCTACGAAGGTCAGGTCGGTGTTCACTCAAAGCACAACCAGACGAGATCATCCTGGAGGAGAGAGATGAAGAAGACATGGGTTGAAAGAGTGATGGTGGGCATGCTGGTGGCGGCCTTCCTGCTTGCCGGCTGCGGCGCCCCGGCCACGGAAGTGGCTGTGGAACCGACGGTGCCCGCGACGGCCGCGACCGCCGGAGCCGACGGCGGAACCGCCAACAGCTATTCGTCGGCTACTCAGGCCCGACCCAGCTCGACAACTTCCAGATCGTGCTCTGGGAGGGGATGCAGGAGAAGGCAACGGAGCTGGGCGTCAAGATCGTCATGCTCGAGTCCGACTGGGACGCCGTGAAGCAGGCCGCTGACATCGAGGACTTCCTGGCGCAGGGCGTCGACGCCCTGATCGTCAACGCGGCCGACAAGGATGGCGTGATCCCCTCGATCGAGAAGGCCAATGCCCAGGGGGTTCCGGTCTTCACGATCGACTCCGCGGCCGCTGGCGGCGAGGTGCTCAGCCACAGCGGCAACGATCTGTACTGCATCGGGTACCGCAGCATGGAGTACCTGTCCGAGCAGTTGGGCGGGTCCGGCCAGGTCCTGCATGTGAACGGCGTTCCGGGGCTGATGATCGTCACCTGGAATGACGACGGCGTTAAGAAGTTCGTGACGGAGAATCCCGATATCGAGCTTGTTCAGCAGGCCTATGGCGAATGGGATCAGGCCAAGGCCATGGCCATCACCGAGGACGCTCTCACGGCCAATCCGGACCTGGCCGGCGTCTACATCATCTCCGAGTTGATGACGGGCGGCGTGATCCAGGCGTTCGGCTGCTGCCGGCCTGAGCGACACCGTCAAGGTGATGAACGGCGGATACGGCGAAGAGAGCCAGCAGTGGCTGACCGATGGGAAGACCATTGCCACCATGGAATGGGCCTCCAAGGACGGCGCTGCGGAGCTGATGCAGAGCGTCTACGATTATGTGACGAACGGGACGGTGCCTCCGACGTGGAGCCCGTGGCCTGTTCTCCTGCACACGCAGGCAGGGGAGACCATCCAGGTCGACTGCCCGATCGAGGGCTGGACCCCGTAGTCGGGTGAGTGGAATGGGACCTCTTGCAGCCGGCGATGACTTCCGGCTGCAAGAGGTCCTCGCCCGCGCTGGACAGTGCGCGTAAGGAACCCGTTGGGATGGGAGATCTGGCATGAACGCCAGTGCGCCGCCGCTGCTTGAGATGAGAGGCATGTCCAAGGCCTTCGGCCCGGTGATGGCCGTTGCCGGGGTCGACCTCGTCCTCGACGAGGGGGAGATCCTGGGCGTGGTGGGAGACAATGCCGCGGGCAAGTCCACCTTGATGAAGCTTCTGACGGCCGTCCACCGGCCGGACGCTGGCGAGATCTACATCAAGGGGAAGCCGGTGCAGATCGACAGCCCCCGCACCGCTCGCAAGCACGGCATCGAGATGATCTATCAGGACTTCTCCCTGTCCCCTAATCTCAACGTCGTGGACAATGTCTTCCTGGGTCGCGAGCTGACCCGGTCCATCGTCGGGCTGCGGATTCTAAACCGGAAGAAGATGAATGAGATCACCCGCAAGGTCATCGGGGAGACGGGGATCCGAATCGACTCGATCCAGTCGCTGGTGACAGATCTCTCGGGCGGGCAGCGGCAGGTGATCGCCATTGCGCGTGCCCTGGCGTCGGAAGCCAGGATCATCATCATGGACGAGCCGACAGCCAGCCTGTCGGTCAAAGCCATCCCCCCGCTGATTGAGCTGATGAAGAAGCTGCGGGATTCTGGGCATGTCGCTCATCTTCATCACGCACCGCGTGCAGGACGTCCTGCAGACCTGTGACCGGGTTATGGTCCTGCGTCGCGGCTCGTGCGTCGGCGTCTCGCCGATTTCGAAGACCAGCATCGCCGAGGTGACCGGCCTGATCACCGGAAGCAGGGAAGCGTTCGGCGTGGCGCCGGATCAGGCGGAGCACTAGGCTGCCCAAACCACTTTCCATCTCCGGCTGAATGAACAGTTCGCTGCTCCTCGGGCTCGACATTGGGACCACGCATGTCAAAGCCGCGGCCTTCCGGCCTGACGGCGAGGCCCTGGCCGCGGTCGCTGCGCGCTATCCCACCTACTACCCCCAATCAGGTTGGGCCGAACAGTCCCCCGATGACTGGCAGGTGGCCACCAGGGGCATGCCTCCACGATCTCATGGCGCAGCTGGGGAGCGAGGCGGACCGGATCGGCGCACTCGGCCTGTCTGCACATGCCCCGGGCATGATCCCGGTCGACGCCCACGGCGCACCCCTGATGGAGCGAGTCCCCATCTGGCAGGATGAGCGCTCCGTAGACCAGGCCCGCAACCTGCTGCGAATGATTGGACCCGAGTGGGTCGGGCTGGGGATGCCGTTCGCCTCGTTTGCCGCCAAGCTCAAGTGGTTCACCGAGACCCACCCCAAACTTGCCGGGCGGGCAAGGTACGCGCTGGGTGTCAAGGCGTACCTCGCCCACTGGCTCACCGGCCGGTACGCCACGGATCCATCGAGCGAACCGGGAGACGCCGAGGACTGGCAGGCGATGTGCGGCGCGTGCGACTGGTCGGTGAATCGCCTCGTCCCGGTCGCAGCGGCAACCGAAGTGCTCGGAGAACTCCGGACTGACATGCGGCAGGAATTAGGGCTGAAGCATCCGCTGCCCGTTGTGATGGGGCTGAATGATGGGGGCTCGGCGACGCTGGGCAATGGCGCGTACGAACCAGGGGAAGGGGTCGTCACGCTTGCCACGAACGGCGTCGTGTACATCGTCTCCGACCGGCCGGTCCCTGCAGAGCTGCGGCTCAGCCGCTCCATCTTCTGCTGGCCGTTTGTCGACGACCGCTGGATCGTGCGGGGGTCAGACCAAGGCCGGTGCAGCCAGCCTGCAATGGCTGCTGGGGATTCTCGCCAGCGGTGAGGCCGCCAGACCTGATTACGATGGGCTGCTTGTGGCCTGCGCCGAGTTGCCTGCCGGCAGCCATGGCGTCCGGTTCTATCCATACCTCATGGGGCAGGGGACGCCGCAGGACGATCCGTCCGCCCGACGGGCGCATTCACCGGCCTGACGATGCAGACCGACCGGGCAGACATGGCCCGGGCGGTGCTCGAGGGGGTGGCCTTCACATTGCGCGAGATCGTGGACGAACTTGTGCGGATGGGGCCCAGCCCTGGGGAGCTCAACATCGCTGGCGGGGGCGGCAGAAGTGCGCTGTGGCGGCAGATCGTCACTGAAGTTATCGCCCGGCCCCTGGGCTACTCGGAGGGCAATTCGTGCCTGGGAGCGGCAATGCTGGCAGGCGTTGGCGCGGGCACCTTTCCCGACATTCGATCGGCATGCCATAGCATGCGGCGCACACCCGAGGCGACGGTGCCGCGTCCCGAGGCGATCGCGGCTCGTATGAGATGCTGCACCGGGACTTCTGCCGGCTGCGCGACGAGCATCGCGGCGTTCTTCTCGGCCTGAACGAGGCGGCTGGCGCAGCTCACCCGGATCCTCGTGGGTCTTGAAGCCGCAGGCTGATTGTCAGTGTTAGCATGAAGTGGATGCGCTGGCGCCCCGGCGGGGCAGGCGCCGAGGATCGCATCTGCGGCTGGATTGGCAACAGAACGACACACGAAGATAGGAGCACAAGCTCGTGGGCAAGAATCCTCTTGTACGGACCGTTCAGCTGGAGCGAATGACCTCGCCTGAGGTCAAGCGGGCCTGCGCCGCAGCGCGTGGGCGTGGCGATCATCCCGATCGGGGCCATAGAGGTGCACGGGCCGCATTTGCCCGTCGGCACCGATTCGATCGAGACCTATGAGATCGGGCTGCGGGCGGCGCGGCAGGCAGGAGTCGTGATCGCTCCCCTCGTCTGGTACGGCAACTCGAGGGCCTTCATGGACTTCCCGGGCTCGATCGGCGTCCGGCCGGAGGTGCTCAAGGGACTGGTGAAGGACATCGCCCTGAGCCTCCTCCACCACGGCTTTGACAAGCTGGTCATCCTCGACGGGCACGGCGGGAACTACGGCGCCCTGGATGACTTGATCGAGGAGATTTATCTGGAGACGAGCGCTCTGATCTGTCACGCGCGCGCCTGGGAATTGGCGACGCTGCCCAAGCCTGAAGGCACCCCGGCCTACGACGGCCATGGCGGGTCGTCGGAAACTTCGGTGATGCTGGCGCTGTGCCCGGAGGACGTCGATCGCTCCAAGTTCAAGGACTCGGAGCCGGAGATCAACCTGACCCGCTTTGGATCCGTGTTCCCCAGTCCGTCGGGCATGTACTCCAAGGGGCCGATCGTCTTCCCGCTATCGATGGGCGAGATGGTCAAGGCCGGGCACCATGGGGATCCCGGCAGGGGCTCTCGCGAGCGGGGCGAGGGATTGCTGGAAGTGAAAGCCGAGGCGCTGGCCGAGTTCCTCAAGGCGCTGAAGCAGGGCAAGGTCAAGTGGCGAGGCAGCCGGTGATGATCAAGGAGGGTGGTCCAGACATGTCCGAGACCGAGGGTGCATCGAACCTGGAGTTCCCGCAGCAGAGCCACCAGACTTCGGACCAGACCTTCACCTGGGACGAAGTCAAGGCGATGATGGACAAGGAGATCATGCGGCGGGCCGAGTACGTGACCAGCGTTGTTCAGGCGATGAAGGAACGCTTCGGAGACGAAGCTCTGACCGTCGCCGCCGAAGCGATCTACCAGATTGGCTACCGGAAGGGAAAGACCCGGTCCGAGTTGGTCCGGGAACAGGGCAAGGAGAACAGCCTGGAGAGCCTCTCCCCGCTGATTGCCCACAAGATGGCACAGCTGTATCTGGGCACGACGGTCGAGATGAACTTGGGCGAGCTGACCGTACGCGAGAACTGACCGTCCGCTGCCGGTGTATTGGCGGTCGGCGGGGATGTCCGATGCGGAGAACCTGCGCTTTTGCCGAATCTTCGACCAGGTCGACAAAGGGATGGTCGAAGGCTACAACAGCAATCTCACCGCCGAGCTGGGCGGCGCCGAAGAGCTGGCGAGCCGTGGGTACTGCCATATGGTCGTCAGGCATCGGAAGCCCAACGAACAAAAGGCTGCTGGCGGGTCAGTGCCTCAAGCCTAGGCCGGGGAAGCCCTGCGGCGATCACCTCGTGGACCATGGAGCGCCCGCCGCCGGATCCCGGCGGCGGGCGTCTCTCATCACCGGGCTGTGCTAGCGGGCCGGGTTTGTCGTTGATTGTCGGAGCAGTGTACCCAGGCTGGGACGCTCGCGCAGATAGGGGAGCGGCACGGCCGGAGTGGCCGTGTCAATCTCCCGTCCGAGCCGGTGGCCGTCGAAGATCGCATCGGCCACGTAGAGACGCGGCGCCAGGCAGTCTCCGATACGATAGACGGCCTCGACCCCGTTCTGCGTGAGGGCTTCGGGGCGACGGCGCAGCTCCTGATAGACCACCTCCTCTGGGCCCCGGCTCGTGACCAGGATCACGCCGTCCACCGCCCACTCGACCGGCACAGCGGGGGCGACCGCCCAATACCCGGTCACTGTCCGACTAGTGATTGACCTCACGAGGTGGGAGCCGAGTATCTGGACTCCCAACTGGTTCAGCTGCGGCACGAGGAACAGGTTCTCGCCAGTTCCGTCCATGATAGGACCGACGCCGGCGAACGGTGTGACGAGGGTCACCCGGTGGCCGTCACGCGCCAGTTTCTCGGCCAGCGTGGGGCCCATGAAGTAGCCCTCTACGTCGTAGATCAAGAGGCGCTCACCGGGGATTGCCTTCTTCTCGAGCATGATCTGGTCGGGCGTGAGCACATGCGGCAGGCTCGCGTCCGCACCCGGAATGCCTGCTCGGTCGATCCGGTTCCAGCCGTCCGTGGCCCAGTGCGAGCCGGTGGCCATGATCACAATCTCGGCCCCGTACGCCAGCACGTCGTTGGCGGCCAGACGCTGGTGGGTGACGACTTGACCCCCTTCAGCTTGGAGAGCTTCATGACCCGGTAGTCGACCACCCGCCGCCAGGCGGACATGCCCGGCAGGTCGGCCACCCAGCTTAGGTGCCCGCCGACCTCGCCGGCCGCCTCAACAAGATGGATGCGCTGCATGCCGCGCTCGGCCAGCACGACGGCGCACTCCAGCCCGGCGGGTCCGGCGCCGACCACCAGCACGCTGCGCTCGTGATTGGACGCCTTGTGGAAACGCTCCGGATGCCAGCCGCGGCGGTACTCCTCGCCGGCGGTGGCGTTCTGCGTGCAGATGATGCGCCCGCCCGATCCGTAGTGAGCGTTGCACACGTTGCAGCCGATGCACTCGCGGATCTCGTCGATGCGGCCTTCGTCGATCTTCCTAGGGAAGTACGGGTCGGCAATCGTCGTGCGGGCGGCGCCGATGATGTCGGCCTTGCCGCTGCGGATCAGCTCGACCATCGTGTCGGGGCTGGTCAGCCGGCCGACGACGACGATCGGCTTGGCCGTGTGGGGCCGCGGACGCGCTCGACCGACGGCCACTGGAAGTTCTCCTGGTAGTGGCGCGAGGGTCCGGTATCCTTCGGCCAGAAGGCAAGCGTCTCGCCGCCGATGCAGATATCCCAGAAGTCCACCAGCGGATCGGCTAGCGCGATGAAGGCGGCGCCCTCCTCGTCGACGCGGATCCCTTGATCGGTGCCGTGCAGGGTGTCGGCGGCGAAGCGGCAGGTGATGGCACAGCTGTCGCCGACCGCCAGCCGCAGCTGCTCCAGTGTTTCCAGGGCGAAGCGGGCGCGATTCTCCAACGGGCCCCCGTACTCGTCTATCCGCTGATTGAAGTACTTCATCATGAACATCAGCGGCACGGTGGCGCCCTGCATGGCGGCGAAGTTGATGATGTCGAAGCCGGCAGTGCGGGCGTGTCGGGCGGCATCGACGTAGCTGCGCTGGAGCTCCCGGATGTCGTGCTTGTCCATCACGTAAGTGGCGCCGGTCCAGAAGGCGTCATGGACGGTGCCGCTGACCGCCCGCGACGGCAGCCGGAAATGATAGCCCGAGGCGCCGCCGATGGCGATCAGCTCCGCACCGATCAAGGCGCCGTGCTTGTGCACCGCCTCGACCGTCAGGCTCCAGTTGCGGGCATCGTCGTCGTCCCACAGGCGTGAATGGGTCTCGGCGCCCCCCCAGCAATCGTATTCAGGGTGGACGGAGAGGCCCGAGGTGTTGATGACGGCCCAGCCGCCTTCGGCCTTGATCTCTCGGAAGCGGGCCTCCGATCGGGGACTAGAAGTCGCCGCTGAAGCCGCTGGCATGCGGCGCCTGGTAGAAGCGGTTCTTCATTGTCTTGGGGCCGATCTTCAGCGGCTGGAACAAGACGTCGTAGCGGGGGTCGCGGTGGCATGTCGTTCCTCCGTCGAGCGGTGACGAGGGCGCGTGGGCTTTGGTCGAGGCGGCTCGGTCAGGCCGTCAGGCTACTTCGTGTGGCGGAGCAGCCAGTGAAGTGCCAGGTCGTAGTCGCACCACTCGTGCAATTGCCAGCGCGTCACCTGGTCGAGCTCGAGCGGGCCATGGATCGTCGAGTGGTTGTACTCGGCGATGGGCGTGTTGACGTCGAGCTCCTTCAGGCGGCGGTAGAGCGGGATGGTGTGATGGGTGATCTGGCGCGGGACGACGAAGTCGTGCTCGCTCCAGAAGACCAGGCTGGGGACGTGCGCCAGGCCCTGAAGGTAACCGAAGGCGCTGCGGGCTTGGTACGCCTCGGGCACCTGGGCCGGCGTCCCGCCCACCTCGTTGGCGATGCGCTTGGCGGTGTCGTACTCGCGGATCTCCGGGGACTCTGGAGGTGGCCAGTTCTTCATGCCAGGCGGCGAGGTCGACGATCGGGTTGAAGGCTACGATCGCCGTGATCTTGTCCGGATGCCTGCCGGCGAGCACCAATGCTTCCTGGCCGCCCATGCTCAGGCCGCAGGCGTAGACCCTGCGCTTGTCCACCCGGTACCCGAAATCTCTCAGCGCCTCGATCAGGTGGGACATGTCATCGATCTGTTCGGGCCCGCCCACGGAGCACAGGGCCTCCCGATGGTGATGGCCATGGGGCATGGCGATGATCACGCCGTGTTTCTCGGCCAGGCCGTAGTAACCCGGGTGGTACTTTCGCATCAACCCCTGCAGTCCGCCGTGATAGTCCTCGGCGGCCGTCCAGGTGATCGCGTGGGGGGCGAGCAGGAGAGGAAGCCCGTCGGCGCCGGCATGCGACGGGGAGTAGACATCCACCTTCATGGGGCATCCGTCCGCCGGAGAGGTGAACTCGATGGTCTGCTTGCGGGACGGGTCGGGCGCAAGGACGGAGGGGCGTTCGACGGTCAGCGTCATGGTCGTTCTACCTCCCTGTCGAGGCATCCGGCGCCGGCGAGTGCGCCGCAGACCGTCATTGCCGCGGAGCTTTGGGGCGGCTCCGGCGGCAATGACGCGGCCGCGTTGATGGATGCCCGGCGGCGGTCGCGGGTGAAGGTGCTAGGCCAGGCCGAGCTGCTCGTCCTGCGATCGCCGGTCCAGATAGACTCGCACGTGTTGGATCTTCCCGTCCTTCATCTGGAAGAAGACGCCTTCGCGTACGTTGAACGACTTGCCCGTTGCCTTGATCTTGCCGTGATCCCGCTTGAAGGTCCCCGTCATCACGTTTTCGATTGCCACCATGTCCCCTTGGGCAACCATCATCTTGGTCTCAATGTGCCAGTCCGGATAGGCGTGCCACAGCTCGGGGACGAACTTGGTCATCTCAGCCTTGGTCAGGGGTTCGGGGAAGTAGACCTCGTGCGACGTGGTGTCCTCGGTGTGACAGGCCCAGTAGCCTTCCAGGTCTTGCCGATTGAAGGCGTCGATCGCCTTGCGCACCACTTCCTTGTTGTGCTCCTCTTTCTCTCCCATTGTCGTGTGCCTCCTGTAGGATTGGCCCTGCAGAGCGCTGGTGAAGCTGACGGAATCTAGGTGTGCTCAGCGAACGCTGCGGACCCGGGTGCCCATCGGCCTCTACCGGATCGTGTGCCTCTCGGTTTTGCTGGCTCCTTTCCGCCCCAGCGTGGTTTGGGCAGGCTCCGTTGACCGTGCAGCCCGGCATCTACGGTGCAAAGGCGCGCTCGCCGGCTGAGCAGCGTGAACAGGCCGACGTATCGTTCGTAGGTCCTGGCATAGACAACTGCATTCTCGGGCACGGGGTTGAGGTCGGTCCTAGCTCGACGAAGGCCTTGGACGCCTGCTGGAAGTCGGCGAAGACGCCCAGCGCCACCGCGGCGCACATGGCGCCCCCGACCATAGCTGCATCCGGGTTCTGAACGGTGCGCACCGGGCGGTTGAGGATGTCGGCATGCGATCTGGTTCCAGGTCTTGTTCTTGGAGCCGCCGCCGGCAAGCCGGATCTCCTCGACGGGCACGCCGGTCTGCGCCATGGCATCGAGCATCCAGCGAATCTCCAGCGAGATTCCCTTCCAGAACGGCCCGGATAACATGGTTGCGCTTGTGGGACAGCCCGAGACCGATCAGGGCTCCCCGAGCGGACGGGTCGACGATGGGCGCGGTGGACCCGTTGAAGGTCGGGAGGAAGATCAGCCCCTCGGAGCCGGCCGGAATCCGGCTTGCCTTGTCGACCAGAAGATCGTAGGCCTCCCGGCCGGAGCGGTCCGCCTCGAGCAACTCCGGCGAGCCGAACTCGTCTCGGAGCCAGCGGAACACGGTTCCCGACGCCTGGGTGTGGGCCTCCATTTCCCAGGCGCCCGGCACGACGTGGGCGGCGCAGTTCAGTGTGTAGGCTGGATCGAAGGTCGGCTCAGCCAGGTAGACCTGGACGCCCGTGGCGGTGCCGATGTTGACCATCACGCTGCCGGGAAGCACGACGCCTGTCCCGGCAGCGGCGCACTGTCCGTCTCCTCCCCCGGCAACGATCGGCGTGCCCCGCGGCAGTCCCAATTCGCCTGCGGCCTTTGCGCCGAGGCGGCCCACAACCTCGGTGGCGGGCACGAGCCGGGGAAGCTTCGCAAGAGGGAAGGAAAGCGTCTCGGCGATCTCCCGACTCCATTCCTTCTTGCGGATATCGCACGGGAAGAGGTAGCTGCCGGAGGAGAAGTCGACGAGGGCCTCGTCGCAACCCAGCCACTTCAGGAACACGGTCTGCGGCGGGCCGACGGTTGAGGCCTTCCGCCATGTATCCGGGGCCTCCTGCTGCAGCCAGAGGACTTTCGAGACACCGGTGATCGGGACGATCGGATGTCCGCTGGTGCGATAGTAAGCCTCGGTCCCGACAATCGCGCGCAGACGATCGACCTGGCCGAGCCCGCGCTGGTCCATCCAGACAATCAGGTCAGTGAGAGGTTCGCCGTCTCCTCCGATGGGCACGACGGATCCGCGCTGATTCGTCAGGACGACGGCGGCGACCTTATGGGCGTTAGCGTCCGCCAGGGCCTCTCGGGTCGCATCCACGACCAGCCGCCAGGACTGGACTAGGGATTGCTCAAACCGGTTTGGCTGGGGGAGGTTGAGGCTTTGCTCCCTCATTGCCAGCCGAAGGAGGGTGCCGCTCGTCGAGAACAGGCCGACCTTGATGGCGGTCGTGCCCAGGTCAAAAGAGAGTAGCAACTCGCCCTGTGATCCCACGGCGGCGGCTCGTTCTCCTGTTCAGGGGACAGAAGTAGCGGTTGGGATTGATTGAATAGTACAACGGCAAGGTGCGAGTGTCAAAGCTTCAGGACGTAAATCGAACAATTCCATCCATCACATGCGTGGGACGGATCGTTCCCGTTTACATACGAAGTCGTGAGATCTCCTGATGGGACGGAAGGGCCTCCAGCGGCTGCCGCTTCGAGGCGCTTGCCAGGGACTATGCCCCGCGTGGATCGTCCTCGGAGCGGATGAGCGCCGCCAGCTGGTCAAGCGTCACCGTGGCTAGCGAAGCGACCGTGAGGCCCACAGGGCCCCATGCCAGGTCGATGGTGGTGTCGTTTGGCACGGCCACACACGCCACACCGGCGCGGCGAGCCGCCTCGGCGCCGACGGGCGAATCTTCGAAAGCTACCGCCTCGCCGCTCTTGAGGTTCATATCTGCCAGGACGGCGAGGTAGAGCTCGGGGTCGGGCTTCACCCGGTCGACGTCATCCTTGCATCGGATGTTGTCGAAGGATGCCGCCAGACCAAGTCGCGCCAGTTGAGGAGCGATCCATCTGCGCGACGAGCTGCTGGCAATGGCCGTCTTTAGGCCGGCGGCTCTGGCGAGCCCGAGGAGCGACTTGAGGCCGGGCATCGGCCCCTGTTCCGAGATCAACTGCACCTCGCGTGCCAGGCGCTCGGCCCGCAGGCGCTCGCGATCGACTGGCGCTCCTGGGGCGGCGTCCAGAAGGCGATAGGCCTCTTCGGGCTCGCGCGACAGTTCGATGAGTCCGATCAATGCCTTTTCGGTGATCGGGACCTGGTGACGCGCGAACACCTCACGCCACGAGGCAAGCAAGGGCGTCTCGGTGTCGAGTATCAGCCCATCGAAATCAAAGATCAGGGCTCGGAGCATGGGATTGGAGAGACTCGGATCGGGTGGGGAGCCTACCGGCCGACCATTGAGCTGGAACGGGTACGCACCCGCTGAGATGATAACACGCCCGGGATAGACGCCCGCGTGCTCGACCATCCTAGCCGGGCGGGGTCCCTCAGTCGATTCCGCCTCCCAGTTCCCGTCGCGCTGACGCAGCCTCGGCTCACACCAACGCTGGGCCAACGGCGCCACGCAGGCGCCACCCTCTCGTCAGTCTCCCGACTTGAGCGAGTTGCCCGATTGACCCATGGACGCGGAATACGCACCCAATTGGACAGGCTTCCGTATACCATTGCAGTGCGGAGAAGACGAGAGGGAGTCAGACGACATGATACACAAAGCGGGTCTGCTAACCACGCTAGCGTTCGCCCTGGCCACAGCGGCCTGCGGTGGTACGTCGCAAACCGTGACCGACACGTCACCCACGGCGATTTCGGGTGAGGAGGTCTTCCAGGGCCAGGGGTGTTCCGGGTGCCATGTGGAGGGAGAAGGGGTCGTCGCCCCCTCGCTTCGGGGGCTGTTCGGATCCGAGGTCACGCTCGAAGGCGGCGAGAAGGTCGTCGCCAATGACGCATATCTCCGCGAATCGATCCTCTCACCGGGTGCCAGGACCGTCCAGGGCTTTCAGCCGATCATGCCCGAGTTCGAGGGTCGGATCACGGAGGCTCAACTCGAAGCGCTGATCCAGTTCATCCGCGCGATCCCCGAGTGAGCCGTGCGCGTGATGCGGCGTCTAAGGCGGCGCGCTCCGTTGTCTAATGAAAGGGCCGGAATCTGCGGCGAGCTGAGCTTCGGCCAGCTCGTGCCGATCGAAGAGCGCGGCACTCTCGGGCGTTGGGGCCGCCCTGGCCCAGGGGACATTCGCCGCAGCCGGTGGCCGAGGCCTGGCCGAGGGCTCCGGCGGAGGCCAGCACGCCAAATCCTCGGCCGAATCTCGGGGCTGGACATCTCGGACCAAGCGTGGTAGTATTCTGGCTTGTGACCGCGGACGTTTGATCCGCGGCCGAATCTCTCTATGATCGGCAGCATAGGGTTGCCGATTTTTGTTGATGTAGGGCTAAGCGTGCGACTTGGCTCAACACAGCCAAGGAGCATTGTTGTGAGTTTCGATCGTTTCACCCTGGATGCGCGCATTCGCGCCGGCATCCTGTCGGCGGGCTATTCGACGCCGACCCCCATCCAAGACCAGGCCATCCCCCCCATCCTGACCGGGCGCGACCTGATCGGTATCGCCCAGACCGGCACCGGCAAGACGGCGGCATTCATGCTGCCGATCCTGCAGCACCTGGCGACCCATCCGGGCCGCGGCGTGCGGGCGCTGATCCTGGCCCCGACGCGTGAGCTGGCGGAGCAGATCCACCAGGCGGCGCGCGTGTATGGCGCCCGCACCGGCCTGCGCAGCGTCACGATCTACGGCGGCGTGGGCAAGCGCCCGCAGGTGGAGGCGCTGCGTCGCGGCGCCGAGATCGTCGTCGCCTGCCCCGGCCGCCTGCTCGACCTGGTCTCCGAGCGCAGCATCGACCTGTCGAAGGTCGAAGTGCTGGTGCTGGACGAGGCCGACCGGATGTGCGACATGGGCTTCCTGCCCGACATCCGCCGCATCCTCAAGCTGGTGCCGGTCCGGCGCCAGACGCTGTTCTTCTCGGCCACCATGCCGGATGACATCCGCCAGCTGGCGGACAGCATCCTGCGCGATCCGGTCACGGTTCAGATCGGCGTGATCGCCCCGCCCAAGTCGATTTCGCATGCGCTCTATCCGGTGTCCAGCGGGCTCAAGAAGGAGCTGCTGCTGGCCATGCTCAAGCGCCGCGCCACCGGGCGGGCGCTGATCTTCACCCGCACCAAGCATCGGGCGCGTTCGCTGGCCCGCGATCTGGACAAGCAGGGCTATCGGGTGGAGGCGCTGCAGGGCAACATGACCCAGAACCGCCGCCAGGGCGCCATCGATGGTTTCCGCGGCAACAAGTACGACATCCTGGTGGCGACCGACGTCGCCTCGCGCGGCATCGACGTGGCGGGGATCTCGCACGTGATCAACTACGACGTGCCGGACACGGCCGATGCCTACACCCATCGTGTGGGCCGCACCGGCCGCGTCGATCAGACCGGTGAGGCGCTGACGCTGGCCGAACCGGACGACGAGATCATGGTGCGCCAGATCGAGCGCGTGCTCGGCGAGCCGATCGAGCGCCGCCGGCTGGCGGACTTCAACTACGGAGCCTTCAACCCCGAGGCCCGCGCCAAGGGCAATGGGAACGGGAACGGGAATGGGAACGGCAAAGCCGCCCCTCGCCCGTCGAATGGAAACGGCCGCCGTCCCGGGGCATCCGCCTCACGGCGGACCGGCACGAGCCGGACCGGGCCGCGCCGCTAGCAAGTCGCCGGCTGCGTTTCCCTTCCGGGAACTGAATACACGATCAATGGGTGGGGCCAAGCCCCACCCATTGTGATTCCTGCGGAGCGACGGGGATCGGACCTCGCCCCGCGAGGCCAGATGGCTGTATAACAGTGTCGACAAGCCCGAGGAGGGCAGGCGAGATGAGACTGCGGACGTTCGGACGGGTGGGTTGGCAGGTGAGCGAGGTCGGCTACGGCATGTGGGGCCTGGCGGGGTGGAGCGGCTCCGACGACGCCGAGACGATGCGCTCGCTCGAGCGCGCCGTCGAGCTGGGCTGCAACTTCTTCGACACGGCCTGGGCCTACGGCGATGGTCACTCCGAGCAACTGCTTGGCCGGCTGGTGCGATCCCATCCCGAGCATCGGCTGTACGTCGCCACCAAGATCCCGCCCATGAACCAGAAGTGGCCGGCCCGCCCGGACCACGGCGTGGGCGAGGTCTTTCCCCCGGAGCACATTCGCCGCTTCACCGAGTCCAGCCTGAAGAACCTCGGGCTGGAGATCATCGACCTGATCCAGTTCCACGTGTGGCAGGACGGATGGGCGGACGATCCCGGCTGGCAGCGGGAGATCGAGGATTTGAAACGCCGAGGGCTGGTGCGAACGGTCGGGCTGAGCCTGAACCGCTGGGAGCCGGAGAACGGCATCCGCACGCTGCGCACCGGGCTGATCGACGCCGTGCAGGTGATCTACAACATCTTCGATCAGGCGCCCGAAGACGAACTGTTCCCGGTCTGCCGCGAGCTCGGGGTGGCCGTGATCGCCCGCGTCCCGTTCGATGAGGGCACGCTCACCGGCACGTTGACGGCCGACTCGCGCTGGCCGGAGGGCGACTGGCGCAACACCTACTTCGGATCGGGAAACCTGGAGGCGTCGGTCGCGCGCGCCGAGGCGCTGCGGCCGGTGATCCCGCCGGGGATGACGATGCCCGAGATGGCGCTGCGGTTCATCCTGTGCCAACCCGGACGTCAGCACGGTCATCCCGGGCATGCGCAAGCTGCGGCACGTGGAGGCGAACCTGGCGGCGAGTGAGGCCGGCGCGCTGGACGAGAAGTTGATGGCGCGCCTGCGGGTGCATCGGTGGGATCGCAAGCCGGCGGCGTGGTCGGACTAGGGGAAGCGACTAGCAGCTAGCAGCTAGCTGCTAGCCAGCAGCTGTCAGCCATTGCCAGTTGGCGGCACGCGATGCATGGCAGCTGACAACTTGCCAATGCTGAGCGGCAGTTGGCTGATCGCCGATAGCTGACCGTTGACCGCTGACTGCTCTAGCTGACAGCTGAGCTAGCTCGCTAGCCGCTGATTGCCAGCTGCCGCTGCCAGCTGCTACGATGCCGCGATCGCACTCCGCTGCACAAGGTGATACCATAGGTGCAGCAAGCGTCCCGGGCGATCGTTGTCCTGGACCACGGGCGTGCGGGGACCGCCGGCGGGCCATCGTTTTCGCTCCACGCCGATCCACCAACCCCTCGTAGCCATCTCGCGCACTCCCGCTCGAAGCCGCGCCTGTCCACGCCGTTCGGCTCCTCCCGGAGGAGGGCACGATGTTCGAGCATATTCTGATCCCACTCGACGGATCATCGCTGGCGGAATGCGTCCTGCCGCACGGCCTGGCCATGGCCGGGGCGCTGGGCGCACGCGCCACCATTCTGCAGGTCGTCGAGCAGCCCAAAGCCGCCGGCCGCACGCGGGCCATCGACCCGCTCGAGTGGCACTACAGCGAAGCCCAGGCGGGGGCGTACCTGCAGGAAGTGGGAGAAAGACTGCGCCAGGCCGGGCTGCCGACGGCGCAAGCCCTGCTGCAGGGTGACGCCGCCGAGCGCGTGATCGATCACGCACAGGCCGAGGGCGCCGACCTGATCGTGCTCAGCTCGCACGGCCGCTCCGGGCTGAGCGGGTGGAACGTGAGCAGCGTGGTGCAGAAGATCCTGGCCCGGGCCTACATCTCGATCCTGCTCATCCCGGCCTACCATCCGTCGACGACCGCGATCTCCACCCTGCGCTACGAGCGCATCCTCGTCCCGCTCGATGGTTCACAGCGGGCCGAGTGTGTCCTGCCGGTGGCCGGGGCATTGGCGGCGCGACACGACTCGCAGGTCATCCTGACCCACGTCGTCCGCCGGCCCGAACTGCCGCGCCGGGCGCCGCCGTCCAGGGACGATCAAGAGCTGGCCAATGCGCTGACCGAGCGCAACCGCATCGAGGCCGGCCGCTACCTCGAGGAAGTCCGGGCGCGCCTGTCGCTGCCGGCCGAGGTTCGCCCGCCGACCGAGGTCCGCCTGCTGGTCGAGGACCATGTGGCGGCGGCGCTGCAGCAGGTGGCGCTCGAGGTGAAGGCCGACCTGGTCGTGCTGAGCGCCCACGGCTACTCGGGGGAGACGCGCTGGCCCTACGGCAGCCTGGCAACGTCGTTCATCCTGTACGGCAACACGCCGCTGCTGATCGTTCAGGATCTTCCTCGACAGGCGATCGAGCCCACCGCCGCGGAGCTGGCCGCCAGGGAGTTCGGGCACCATTGATGACTCTCGCCGAGCCGGCGCGCGTTGAATCCAATCGCTGAGCCAAGACCCGACGAGCCATCCGGCGTCCAGGCCTCCGGCCTGGAGGACCTGGCGCGCCGGCTTGCCGCCGGGAGCGTCGTGAGCCGCGAGGCCGATCGGGTGAATCTGCTCGATCGACTCGGCGACCTGGAGACACTGCTCCGCCGCGCTCAGCGTCGTTACACCAGCCTCGCCGATCAGAAGCTCGAGGTGCCGTCCGGCGCCGAGTGGCTGCTGGACAACTACTATCTGGTCCAGCAGG
This sequence comes from uncultured Chloroflexia bacterium, assembly GCA_963818575.1. Classification (GTDB taxonomy): domain Bacteria; phylum Chloroflexota; class Anaerolineae; order Anaerolineales; family E44-bin32; genus DYJB01. The sequence goes on from CAWFSV010000011.1 coordinate 150,083, forward strand.
TCATCCGGCAGGTGCGGCAGGACATGCCGCCCGGGTTCTACCATCAGCTTCCGGTGCTGGCCGAGGCGCCGACCGCCGAGGCGCCGTTTGCCGAGGCGCCGGAGACACGTCGCCACACTCGCCGGCCTGCCTCGCATCTACGTTCTGGCCTCCAGGTTGATCTCGGCGTGTGAGATCCACCTCGATCCGGACGCCGTGCGCCGTTTCGTCATCGCCTATCAGAGTGTGACCCCGCTGACGATCGGCGAACTGTGGGCGCTTCCGGCGGCGCTGCGCCTGGCGGTCCTCGATCGCCTCGGCCACTCGGTGTCGGCCTTGCTGGCCCGTTCCTCCGGCGCCCCGCTTCCGCCGAACGGCGAGACTGCAGCGCCTGCCGGGGACCGAGCTGCCGCTGATCGCAGCGTGCATCCTCGATCTGCGCGCCATCGACATCGAGGACTGGAAGACCGTCTTCGAGGACGTCAGCCGCGTCGAACAGATCCTGCGCCAGGATCCGGCGCAGGTCTACGCGCGCATGGATTTCGAGACGCGCGACCGCTACCGCAAGGTCATCGAACACCTGGCCTGGGCCACCGGTGTGCCGGAGGAGGTCGTCGCCCGGCAGGCGGTCGACCTGGCCCTGGACGACAACCGGCGGCGCGCCGAGGGCCGTAAGCCGATGACGCCCGACCGTCCGAGGTCGCACCTGCGCCCCACCAGTTGGCCGCTGGGTTCGCGTCGGCCCGCCGATCGACACGGCGCGCCGGAGGGAGACTCCGAGCCCGATTCGGCGACTCTGTTCGGGGAGCGCACCGGCCACATCGGGTTCTATCTGCTCGACCATGGGCTGCAAGCGTTGGAGGGCAGTCTCGGCTACGCCCCTCCGGCGGGCGAGCGCCTGCGCCGCTGGCTCGAGGTGCACGCTCTGTGGGGCTACCTCGGAAGCATCGTGCTGCTCACCGGTCTCGGCCTGGGTGCGCTGGCGGCGTTGACGAGTGCCTGGGGCGGCACCGGCCTGCAAATCGGGTTGGCGCTCCTGCTCGGACTCATCCCGGCGGTCAGTGTGGCGGTCGGCCTGGTGCACTCGATCGTCCCGCGCCTGGTGTCGCCGCGCCTGCTGCTGAAGATGGAATTCCAGGAGGGGATCCCGAGCGAGTGCACGACGCTGGTCGCCATCCCGGCGCTGCTCACCAACGCCTACGAGATCCAGGCCCTGCTCCGCCAGCTGGAACAGCACTATCTGAGCACGCTCGACGACAACCTGCTCTTCGCCCTGCTGACCGATTTCGCCGACGCGCCGCAGGAGCAGATGCCCGGCGACGAGGCGCTGCTGGCTCAGGCCCGCGAAGGCGTCCGCCAATTGAACCTGAAGCACGGGGAGGGGAGGAGCACGCCCTTCCACCTGCTGCACCGCAAACGCGAGTGGAATGCGAGCGAGGGCGTGTGGATGGGGTGGGAGCGCAAGCGCGGCAAGCTGGTGGAGCTCAATCGCTGGTTGAGCGGGGAGCCGTCGTCATCCTATGCGCTGACCGATCCGGGCGTGCCCCTGCCCGCCATCCGCTATGTGATCACGCTGGATGCCGATTCGCTGCTGACCCGCGGCGGGGCGCGGCGCTTGATCGCCACGCTCGCCCATCCGTTGAACCAGGCGGCGTTCGATCCGGACACCGGCGCGCTGATCGCCGGCTACACCGTGCTCCAGCCGCGGGTGCGCGTCAAACCGGCCAGCGTCAACCGATCGCTTCTCACCCGGCTGTTCGCCGGCGACCGCGGCCTCGACCTGTATACCCAGGCGGTCTCGGACGTCTACCAGGACTTGTTCCAGGAGGGGATCTACGTCGGCAAGGGCATCATGGACGTGGCCGCCTTCCACCGCAGCCTGGAAGGTCGCGTCCCGGAGAACGCCCTGCTTTCCCACGACCTGTTCGAGGGCATCGTCGGGCGCGCCGGACTGGTCGCCGACGTCGTTGTCCTGGAGAACTACCCGGATCACTATCTGGCCTCGGTCGAACGCCAGCATCGCTGGATGCGCGGCGACTGGCAGCTGCTGCCGTGGCTGATGCCGTGGGTGCCGTCCGAGACCGGCAGCCTGATCCCGAGCGACTTCTCGTCGCTCGACCGCTGGAAGATCCTCGACAACCTGCGCCGCAGCCTGCTGGCGCCGTCGATCCTGGCGCTGCTGATCGCCGGCTGGCTGTGGCTCCCCGGCCCGATCCTGTTCTGGACCCTGGTCGGCGTCCTCACACCGGGCGCCTCGATCCTCGCCGGCCTGGCGCTGGGCATACGCCTGCCGCCTTCCGTCGTTCGAGCGGCTGCGCCCGCTGTGGATGGACCTGGCGCGCTGGGCGCTGTCGCTCATCCTGCTGCCCTTCGAAGCCCTGCTGTCTCTCGACGCCATCGGCGTGACGCTGGCGCGCCTGCTGCTCACCCGCCGGCGGCTGCTGGAGTGGACGCCGGCGGCGCAGTTCAGCCGCGCCCTGGGCAAGCGCGCCTCGCGCGGGCTGACCTGGAGGCGCATGATCTCGGCGCCGATCGTGGCGCTGGCTTCGGCGCTGTCGCTGGCGCTGCTGCGACCTTCGTCGCTGGCGCTGGCTGCACCGCTGCTCGTCGCCTGGTTCGTCTCGCCTCAGATCGCACAGTGGATCAGCCGCCCGACCCGCCGGCTCCAGGCGCCGCTCACGCCGGAGCAGCGGCAGCGGCTGGGGGTGATCGCCCGCCGCACGTGGCTGTTCTACGAGCGCTTCGTCGGGCCGGAGGACCACTGGCTGCCGCCGGATCATTATCAGGAGTCGCCCCGCGGCCAGGCGGCGCATCACACTTCGCCGACCAACATCGGTTTCCTGCTGCTCTCGGCCGCGGCCGCCGAGCGATCTGGGTTACGTCGGCCTGCTCGGCCTGGCGCTGCGGCTGAACTCGACGCTGGACACGCTCGACGGCCTCGAACGCCATCGGGGTCACTTCCTGAACTGGTACGACACGCGTACGCTGGCGCCGCTGCCGCCGCGCTACGTCTCGACCGTCGACAGCGGCAACCTGGCCGGGTGCCTGATCGCGCTTTCGCAGGCGTGCCTCGCCATGCCAGCCCAAAGGGTCTTCCGCTGGGAGCGCTGGCAGGGATTGCTCGACACGCTGGCGCTCCTGGGGGAGGGCGTGCAGGCTGCGGATGACACGAAGAAACCGTCTCCGCTGCACGCCGCGCTCGGCCGAGATCCACCGACAGGTGTTGGCGGTCAGGCACGCGCCGCAGCACTGGTCGAGGGTCTTGGATGGGATCTCGAGCAACTCGCTGCCCGAGATCGACCGCCTGCTGTTGCAGCTCATCGAGGTGCGGCCGCACGCGCTGACGCCCGAGGCGCTCGACGGCCTGCGGCTGTGCTCGGACCGCGTCCGGCATCACGTGATGAGCATGCGCCGCGAGGTCGAGCTGCTCGTCCCCTGGGCGGCGCTCGTCGACCGGCCGCCGGCAGCCTTCACCGAGGTCGATGACGAGCCGCGAGTCGAGGACGGCCTGGCGCGCGCTGGTCGACCGCCCTGCCCGTCACGCCCTCGCCTGGGCGAGATCCCCGACGTGAGCCGCGCCGCCGAGGCCAAACTGGAATCGCTGCGGAGCCTGCTGGCGGAGCAGGCCTCGCAGGCTCCGGATGCACCGGCGGGCATGGAGGCCGAGCGGAAGACTGCGGAGGCCCTGGCCTGGTGCACGCAGCTGGCCGAGGCGCTGCAATCGGCGCGGCTGGCGGCCGGAAGCCTGGTGATCGGCTACCAGCGGATCAGCCAGCGCTGCGAGTCGATCGTCCAGGAGATGGACTTCAGCTTTCTGTTCGACCGCCGGCGACAGGTGTTCCACATCGGGTTCAATCTGGACGCCGGCAAACTCGACGACAACCACTACGACCTGCTGGCGTCCGAGGCGCGGCTGGCCAGCCTGGTGGCCATCGCCAAGCGCGACGTGCCGCTCTCGCACTGGCTCCACCTCGGGCGCCCGCTGACGCGGGTGGACGGTTCGCTGGCGCTGCTCTCGTGGAGCGGCACGATGTTCGAGTACCTGATGCCCCTGCTGCTCACCCGCAGCTATCCGGGCACGCTGCTCGATCAGAGCTGCCGCACGGCGGTCCTGCGGCAGATGGAATACGCCGGCAGCCGCGACGCGCCGTGGGGCATTTCCGAATCCGGCTACTTCGCCTTCGACGCCGGGCTGAACTACCAGTACCGCGCCTTCGGCGTGCCGGGGCTGGGGCTCAAGCGCGGCCTGGCCGACGACCTGGTCGTGGCGCCCTACGCCTCGCTGCTGGCGCTGCCGCTGGCCGCGGAAGCCGTCCTCGACAACTACCTGCGCTTCCAATCCCTGGGGATGGTCGGGCTCTACGGATTGTATGAAGCCCTGGACGTGACGCCGGCGCGCATGCCCGTGGGCCAGTCGCAGGCGCGCGTGCGATCGTACATGGCCCATCACCACGGCATGAGCATGGTCGCCCTGGCGAACGTCCTGCACGACGAGGTCATGGTTCACCGCTTCCATTCCGATCCGCGCGTGCAGACCGTCGAGCTGCTGCTGCAGGAGCAGCTGCCGGCCGGCGCGCCGCTCGCCGAACTGCCGCCGGCGGCCATCGTCAGTGAGCAATTCCTGCGCACGCAGGTCAGCCTGACGCCGTGGCGTGAGCCGGTGCAGGCGTCCGCCCCGCGCGCCCACTTCCTGTCCAACGGCCGCTACGGCGTGATGGTCACCAGCGCCGGAAGCGGGTACAGCCAGTGGCACGACCTGGCGCTGACGCGCTGGCGCGCCGACACGACGCTGGAGGACGGGGGGACGTGGGTGTACGTGCAGGACCTCGATCGCGGGACGCTGACCTCGGCGGCCTTTCAGCCGACGGCCTCGTCTGGCGGCGATCCGCAGGCGTTCTTCTACCCGTACAAAGCCGAGTTCCACCGCCAGGAAGACGACTTGGCGCTCAAGCTCGAGGTCGCCGTGGCGGCGGAGGACGACGTCGAGATCCGGCAGATGGTGCTCACCAATCACGGCCAGGAGACGCGGCGGCTGAGGCTGACGAGCTACGGCGAGGTCGTCCTCGCCCCGCAGGAGGCCGACCAGCGGCACCCGGCGTTCAACAAGCTGTTCATCGAAAGCGAATTCGTGCCCGAGCTGAATGCGCTCGTCTTTCACCGGCGCCCGCGCGCCGCCGATGAAGCGCCGGTCTTCCTGGTGCACATGCTGTCGACGAACTCGACGGCGCGCTCGTCGCTGGTCTATGAGACCGACCGGGCGCGCTTCGTCGGCCGCGGCGGGACCCTGCGCGCCCCGCATTGGCTGACGGACCCCGGACCGCGCGTTTCCGGAGCGATCGGTGCGACGCTGGACCCGATCCTGTCGCTGGGCATCGACCTCGAGCTGGCGCCCGGATCGACGGGGCGGATCGATTTCCTGACGCTGGTGGGCAGCAGCCGGGATGAAGTGCTGGCCGTGGCGCGCCGCTACCAGGGCCGGCCGGTCATCGACCGGGCCTTCGGGCAGGCGCGCGGTCTGATCGAACGCGAGCTGCGCGAGCAGGAGCTGACGACGCAGGACCTCGCAGTCGCTGGATCGGCTGCTCTCGGCGCTGCTCTACCCGAGCGCCGGGTTACGCGCCTCGGCCGAGACGCTGGCCTCCAATCGCAAAGGGCAGCACGGCCTGTGGGGCTTCGGGATCTCCGGGCGACTACCCGATCCTGCTGGTCAAGTTGAAAAGCGAGGAAGAGACCTCGCTGGTGCGCGACGTGCTGCGCGCCCACGCCTACTGGCAGCGGCGCGGGATCAAGGTCGACGTCGTCATCCGCGTCGACAAAGAAACGGGCTACGGCATGGAGCTGCAGGGCGAGCTGTACCGGCTGATGGTTCGCCTGGGCAGCGACGCGCACCTGAACCAGCGCGGCGGCATCTACCTGCTGAGCTCCGACCAGATGGCGGCCGAAGATCGCGTGCTGCTCGAGACCGCCGCCCGCGCCGTGCTGGATGGAGCGCGCGGATCGCTCGCCGCACAGCTGGGCGAGCCGGCCGCCGAACCGGTACGCCTGCCCGCCTTCGTACCGACGATGAGCCTGCTGGAGGACGTCGAGGCAACCGAGGAAGCGCCTCGCCCGACGGGCCTGCTGCACGACAACGGGCTGGGCGGTTTCAGCCCCGAGGGCCGCGAGTACCAGATCTACCTCAAGCCCGGCGAACGCACGCCGCGGCCGTGGATCAACGTGATCGCCAACCCGCGCCTCGGGTTCACGGTGTCGGAGGTGGGTGCGGGCTCGACCTGGGCCGAGAACAGCTCCGAGAACCGGCTGACGCCGTGGTCGAACGATCCGGTGAGCGACCCGCCGGGCGAGGCGCTGTACCTGCGCGACGAGGAGACGGCGCTGATCTGGTCGCCGACGCCCGAACCTGCCCCCGCCGCCGCTCCCTATCTGGTTCGTCACGGGGCGGGTTACACCATCTTCGAGCTTGAGAGTCACGGGCTGCGGCAGCAGCTGCGCCTGTTCGCCGCGGGCGACCGGCCGGTCAAAGTGATCGCGCTGCGCCTGGAGAATCGCTGGCAGCGCGCCCGGCGGCTGACGGCGACGTACTATGCGCCGTGGGTGCTGGGTACGAGCCGGGAGGCGACGGCGCAGTATGTCGATCTCGGAGTACGAGCCGGAGGTGCGCGCCCTGCTGGCGCACAACCCGTACAGCACCGAGTTCTCGGGTCGTCACGCCTTCCTCGCCGCCAGCCAGCGGCCGCACGGCGTGACGGCCGATCGGACCGAGTTCCTCGGACGCATGGGAGACCCGCGCACGCCGGCGGCGCTGGGACGCGTCGGCCTGGAGGGCACGGTGCGCGCCGGGTTGGATCCGTGTGCCGCCATCCAGCTGCACGTCGAGCTCGAACCCGGCCAGGCCAAGGAGATCTACTTCCTGCTCGGCCAGGGCGCCGATCGCGACGATGCCATCCGCCTGGCGCGCCAGCTGGGTCAGCCGGAGCAGGTGGAAGCGGCCTGGCGGGAGACCCAACTGGCCTGGGAGGCGCGGCTGGGGACGGTGACGGTCCGCACGCCGGATCCGGCGATGGACGTGATGCTCAACCGCTGGCTGCTGTATCAGGCGCTGTCGTGCCGGATGTGGGGTCGATCGGCGCTGTACCAGTCCGGAGGCGCGTATGGTTTCCGCGACCAGCTGCAGGATGTGATGGCCTTCGTGCACGCCGCGCCGGACGTGGCGCGCGAGCATCTGCTGCTGGCGGCGCGGCATCAGTTCGAGGAAGGCGACGTGCTGCACTGGTGGCACCCGCCCTCGGGCCGCGGCGTGCGCACGCGGATCTCCGACGACCTGCTGTGGCTGCCCTTCGTCACCGCGCACTACGTCGAGGCGACCGGAGACGTGGGCATCCTCCGGAGCACGTGCCGTTCCTGACCGGCGGCATCCTGCGACCGGACGAGGACGAGCGCTACGGCCTGTTCGCCGAGACAGCCGAGACCGCACTCGCTGTACGAGCACTGCCGCCGGGCGCTGGAGCGCGGATCGACGATCGGTGGACACGGCCTGCCGTTGATCGGCAGCGGGGACTGGAACGACGGCATGAACCGCGTCGGCACGGGCGGGCAGGGGGAGAGCGTGTGGCTCGGCTGGTTCCTGCATGCGACCCTGAGCCGCTTCGCCACGCTGGCGGAACGGTGGGCCGGGATGACGAGGCCGAGGCCTACCGCTTGCGGGCCGAGGGACTGCGCGTGACGACTCGAGGCTGCCGGCTGGGACGGCGGCTGGTACCTTCGCGGCTTCTACGATGACGGCCGGGCGCTCGGATCGGCGCAGGATGACGAGTGGCGGATCGACTCCGTGGCGCAGTCGTGGGCCGTCCTCTCGGGCGCCGGCGATCCGGCGCGGGCCGAGCAGGCGATGCGCGCGGTGAAGGAACATCTGGTGCGGCCGGCGGACGGGTTGATCCTGCTCGCCACGCCGCCCTTCGATCAGACCGACCGCGACCCCGGTTACCTCAAGGGCTATCCACCGGGCGTGCGCGAGAACGGCGGCGCCTACCAGCATGCCGCCATGTGGGTCGCCTGGGCATTCGCCGACCTCGGCTGGGGGGACGATGCCCATGCCTTGTTCTGCATGCTCAACCCTGCGCTGCGCGCCGACACGCCGGAGAAGGCGGCGCGCTATCGGGTGGAGCCGTACGTCGTCGCCGCCGACATCTCCGCCCAGGCATCGCGCCTCGGGCAGGGCGGCTGGACGTGGTACACCGGTTCGGCGGCCTGGATGTACCGGCTGGGTCTCGAGCGCATCCTCGGCCTGCGCCGGTTGGGTGCGGCGCTCCAGTTCGATCCGTGCATCCCGCCGGGTTGGCCGGCGTATCGCATCGACTATCGCTTCGGGAGCAGCACCTACCGCATCGAGGTGCGCAATCCGGACGGCGTCTCCCGCGGCGTGCAGTCGGTCCACCTGGACGATGCGCTCGTCCCCGACGGCCGGGTACCGCTGGTCGATGATGGGGCGGCACACAGCGTGCGGGTGCGGATGGGGGGAAGGCAGGAGGCAACTAGCGGCTAGCAACTGTAGCAACTGGCACGGACTAGCAGCGTTGCGGCTATCCGCTTTCAAATCCAGTTCCTCCGCCGCGTCGGTACTCGTCTCTTGTTCTGGCTAGCCGCTAATCGCTAATCGCTATTCGCTCCTTGCCACAGGCGATGTGCGCCGCCCACAGAGCGGTTCACCGGCAGCCTCGCCACGTAACTCTCAGCAGGGCATGGCACAAACCGCCGATTGAAGCCACAATCACTGTCGCAACAGCCGGCGCTGGTCCCTCCTGCGCTGGCCTTAGGCTGGAGTCTTTCCCCAACGTGTGGGGCAGCACGCGACGAGGCCATCGATGCCGACGCCCACCCCCATCCCCTCGCCTGCACCCCTTCCACGCGCCATCCGCGTGTTCATCTCGTCCACCTTCCGCGACATGCAGGCCGAGCGCAACGAGCTGCTCAAGTTCGTCTTCCCGGAGCTGCGCAAGCGCTGCGAGGCGCGCGGCGTCGGCTGGAGCGAGGTCGATCTGCGCTGGGGGATCACGGACGAATCTCAGGGCGAGGTGCTGTCGATCTGCCTGGAGGAGATCCACAAGTGCCGCCCGTACTTCCTCGGGATCCTGGGCGAGCGCTACGGCTGGGTGGCGGACGATCTGCCGCAGGAAGTGGTGGAAACGCATCCGTGGGTGGCGGAGGATCGGCAGCGGTCGGTGACCGAGCTCGAGATCCTGCACGGCGTGCTCAATAACCCCAACATGACCGGCCAGGCCTTCTTCTACTTCCGGGCGCCGGCTTTCCTGGAGACACTTCCGCTCGAGAGCGCCGGTGAGTACAGCGAAAGGCCCTCGCCCGCCGAGATCGAACGCCTCGGCCTGCAGGCCGCCGAGCAGCGGGCGGACGAACGCCGACGCAGGCTCGCCCAACTCAAGGATCGCATCCGCGCCGGCGGATTGCCCGTGCGCGAGGACTTCGCCGACGCCCGGGCGCTCGGCGAGCTGGTGCTGGCCGACCTCGGCCACGTGATCGACGAGCAGTTCCCGCCGGGCTCTGAGCCCGATCCGCTCCAGCGTCAGGCCGCCGACCATGAAGGCTTCGCCCGCAGCCGCGCCCGGGTGTACATCGGCCGGCCGGACGCATTCGACGCCCTCGATGCGCACGTGCAGCACGAAGGACCGCCGCTGATCGTCGTCGGCGAGTCGGGGCTGGGGAAGTCGGCGCTGCTCAGCAACTGGGCGCTGGGCTATCGGGAGCAGCACCCCGACGACTGCGTGTTGATGCACTTCATCGGCGCCACGCCGCACAGCACCGACTGGGCGGCGATGCTGCGCCGGCTGCTGGCCGAGCTCGCCCGGCGCTTCAACCTCGAACTCGCGCTTCCGGTTCAACCCGAAGCGCTGCGCGCCGCCTTCGCCCAGGGGCTGGCCCAGGCGGCCGAGAAGGGTCGCACGCTCCTGATCGTGGACGGGCTCGACCAGTTGGAGGACCGGGACGGCGCGCGCGAGCTGGCCTGGCTGCCGGCAGAACTGCCGCCGAACATCCGGCTGATCGCCTCGTCGCTGCCCGGTCCGTCGCTCGAGGAGGTCAGACGGAGAGACTTCGCCGAGCTCGAAGTGCAACCTCTGACCGCCGAGGAACGCCGCCGGCTGATCGTCGAATACCTGGCGCAGTTCGCCAAGGCGTTGAGCCCGGCGCGCGTCGAACGCATCGCCGCCGCACCGCAGACCGCCAATCCACTGTTCCTGCGCGCCATGCTCGAGGAGCTGCGGCTGTTTGGTGTGCATGAACGGCTCGACGAGCGCCTCGCCCTCTACCTGACCGCCGAATCGATCCCCGACCTGTACCAGCGAATCCTCGAGCGCTACGAAGCCGATTACGACCGACAGCAAGCCGGCCTGGTCCGTCAGGCCATGTGCTGGCTGTGGGCCGCCCGGCGCGGGCTGCACGAGGCCGAGCTGCTCGACTTGCTGGGAGATCCCGGTGCACGCCTGCCGGGTGCGCTGTGGTCGCCACTCTACCTGGCGGCCGAGGGCTCGCTGGTCAGCCGTTCGGGGCTGATCGGGTTCTTCCACGACTATCTGCGGCGCGCGGTCGAAGCGCGCTATCTACCCTCCGACGATGAACAACGCGTAGCGCACCGCAATCTGGCGGGGTATTTCGAGGGGCGCGATCCGGGCGAACGCCGTTTGGAGGAGCTGCCCTGGCAGCTGAGCCGGGCGCACGATTGGCCGGCGCTGGCGGCGACGCTCGGCGATCCGGGGTTCCTGGCGCGGGCGTGGGACCGCGACGAGTTCGAAGTGCAGGCCTACTGGGGGGAGATCGAGCGCAACACCGACATGCATATTCCGGATGCCTATCGGACCGTCCTGGATGATCCGCTGCAGCATCCCAACGCCGTATGGCGCCTGGCTCCCCTGCTCTCGCAGGCCGGCTACCCGACGCAAGCCCTCAGCCTGTATGAGCCCCTGATCGACGAGTACCGCCGAACGGGGGATGACCGGCAGTTGGCGCTCTCGCTCGGCAATGCGGCCGCCATCCGCATGGCGTTGGGGGATCCGGTACGGGCGCTGCGCGACATGGAAGAAGAAGCGGCCATCTGCGAAAGGCTGGGCGATTCGCGCGGTCACGCCCGGTCGCTCCACAACCAGGCCAATGTCCTGCATATCCAGGGCGAATTGACGCGCGCCGAGGCGATGTATCGGCAGCTCGAAGGCGTGTGGCGCCTGCTCGAGGATCGGGTCTCGCTGGCGCTGTCACTCGGCAACCGGGCCAACGTGCTGCGCGAGCGCGGCGACCTGGACGAGGCGCTTTCGCTCTACCAGGAGAAGGAACAGATCTGCCGCGAGACCGGCCAGCACATCGAGCTCGGGAACGCGCTCGACGGCCAGGCGGCGGTGCTCGTCACCCGCGGCAGCCGCGGCAGGCGCTCGAGCTGCTCGAGAAAGAAGAGGCGCTGCTGCGCGAGCATGGGAACCGCAGCTTCCTGCCCACTTGCCTTGGCAATCAGGGCATCGCCCGGCTCGAGCTCGGCGACGGGGCGGGCGCCATGCGGCTGTTCCGCCAGCAGGAAGAATTGTGCCGACAGCTCGGCGACCGAAAGGGGCTGGCCGAAGCCCTCGGGCGACTTGGGCCGATCAAGGCCGCCTCCGGTGATGTCAGCGGCGCGTTGCAGGACTACGACCAGGTCGAGGCGATCAGCCGCGAGCTGGGATTGAAGGGCGAGCTGCAGGCATGCCTCGGAAACCGGGCCATGATCTTGCGGGCGCGGGGCGACCTGGACGGCGCCATGCGTTTGCATCAGGAGAAAGCCGAGCTGTGCCGCGAGCTTGGCAATCGCAAGAGCCTGGGCATCGCCCTGGGCAACATGGCCAACATCCTCGCCCAGCGCGGGACCTGCAGGCCGCGCTGGACCTGCAGCGGCAGAAGGAAGCCATCGACCGGGACATGGGGAACATCGCCGGTCTGGCGCATGGTCTGGGCAACCAGGCCAACATCCTGGAGGACCTGGGCGACGCCGAAGGCGCGCTGGCCCGGCTGGTGGAGCAGGAGGCACTGCTCCGTCAGCTTGGGAACCCCGAGAAGCTGTCACGCTCATTGGTGGCCGCCAGCAGCGTGCTGATCAAGTCCCTCGGCCGGCGGCAGGACGCGTTGCCCAAACTCGAAGAGGCGCGGCAGCTGGCGCGCTCGGCTGGCGCCGGGCAGCTCGCCGATCAGGTCGACGAAATCATCCGGCTGGCGGAGGGTTCGAATGAATGACGGCAGGGAGGATCTGGGCAGCGTGGCGCCCACGGCAGCGGAAAGGTACCGACCGAAGCGTGCCTCCCGCTTGCGAGTCGTCAACTGGGTCCGGACTCATCCGTGGTGGGTGGTCGTCATCGTGGGAGGCAGCGGGCTGATCCTCGGCTACGTCGGTTTCGACAGGTACTTCGCCGGGCGCGGCGAGAGCGTGACCGCCTGGGACATCCTGTACCTGGTGGTGCAGTTGATCCCGGTCAATTCCGGCGCGCCTCCGGGGCGGATCCCGTGGGAGCTGTCGCTGGCGCGCTTTCTCGTCCCGGCCGTGTCTGCCTACGCCGCCCTCTCGGCGCTGGCGCTGGTGCTCCGGGACCAGATCCAACGCGTTCGCCTGCGTTTCGTCAAGGGACACACCGTCGTCTGCGGAGCGGGCCGGTTGGGCACGCTGATCGCCACCGAGTTCTCGCGCCAGGGGCAAGCGGTGGCGGTCATCGATCTCGACCGCGACCATCCGAACCTGGAAGCGTGCCGTCAGGCGGGGGCAGTGGTGATCCCGGGAGATGCCACTCGCCCCGAGATGCTGCGCGGCCGCCGGGGTCGACCGGGCGAAGGTGCTGTTGGCCGTGTGCGGGAGCGACGCCACCAACGCCGAAGTGGCGGCGGTCGTCCGGCGCCTCGTGCAGGGACGCCGCGCGCAGCCCGCTGACCTGCGTTGTGCGCGTGTCCGACCCGCGCCTGACCGAGCTGCTGCGCGATACGCTGTTCTCCGCCGATCGGGCCGACGGCATTCGGTTGGAGATGACCAACTTCGAGGACCTGGCGGCGCGCGCCGTGCTGCGAGCGCATCCTGTTCCGGAGGCGGGGGCGGGGGGCCGGGCACCGAACGTAGTCGTCATCGGCGCCGGGACGATCACGACGAGCCTGATCTCGCACCTGGCGCGTACCTGGCGCGCACGCGCATCGGGCGGCGGCGAGCGGCTCCGGATTTCGCTGATCGGGCCCGAGGCAAAGGCTGCGGCCGGCCGGCTGCGATCGTGGTTCCCCCATCTGGAACACGCGTGCGAGCTGCTCCCGTTGGAGGCGGACGCCGGACCGCAAGAACTGGCGCGGGCTGCCACTGCGACCGGTGCAGAAGATCGGCCGCTGTCGATCACCTACGTCTGTCTGGACGACGGTGCTGCCGGCCTGGCGGCTGGGCTGGCGCTCGAGCGCATGCTTCCCGCAGCCGCGGGACCGATCGTCGTGTGCGTCGAAGATGAACGCGGTCTGGCGCGTCTGTCTGCGCGAGCGGCTGGTTCGAGGCGCGCGCCGGCCGGCTGACCGTTTTCCCGTTGGTTGAGCACGTCGGCCGGGTGGAGGTCGTGCTGGGCGGGACGCATGAGCTCGTCGCCCGCGCCATCCATGACGACTACGTCCGGGCGCGCACCGGGCTCGGCGAGACGCCGGCGGACAACCCGTCGCTGGCGGCGTGGGAGGCGCTGCCCGAGGCGCTGCGCGACTCCAATCGGCGCCAGGCCGATCACATCCACGCCAAGCTCGAGACCCTCGGCTGCGGGCTGGCGCCGCTCACCGATTGGGACGCCGAGGCGTTTGCGTTCACGCCCGACGAGATCGAGCGACTGTCGAAGCTAGAGCATGCGCGCTGGGTGGAAGACGCCCGCCTGGCCGGATGGCGCCACGCCACCGGCGCCAAGGATCCTGTGCGCAAGACCCATCCTTCGCTCGTGCCGTGGGAGTCGCTGCCGGACGGGGAGAAAGACAAGGACCGCCAGGCCGTGCGCAGCCTGCCGCGCCTGGTGGCGCTCGCCGGGCTGCAGATCTATCGGAGGGGCAGCAAGTAGCATCAGCATCAGCTATCAGCGATCAGCAATTAGCGACTAGCAATCAGCAATTGGCGATTAGCCATAAGCCACACGCAATAGGCAATTAGCAGTCAGTTCACAGGCGTCCGCCGCGACTTGCAGGGAAAGTGCGGAGGACCAGTCGGGCTGAAAGCTGAACGCTGAACGCTGAACGCTGAGGCTGACCGCTGAACGCTGATGGCCCCTTTCCAAGTGCGGATCGCGAGTTGACGCTCCGTCGACCCATGGCTGTAGTTCAGTCAACCCTCCAAGGAGGAAGAAATGGATCAGGCACAGTTCGGGCTCAAGGTAAGGGAGTTGCAGCACCAGGCCATGATGCAGTCGCTCGCCAAGGACTGTCCTGGGGCGATCGCCACGTTCACAGAAATGATCGAGTTGACCGAAGGATACATGGGCGAGCGTCCCGAGATGGCCGCCGCCCTTGGTCCCATGCTGCCCGAGCTCTATTCCCTGCGGGCATTGGAATGGCATACGCTGAGTTGGGGGTCACGCAAGCCGAGAAGAAGAGCCAGCTGGCATCGGCGCGTCAGGATATCGACAAAGCCTTGAGCTTCCCCGATGCCTACTACACAAAGGGCAAGGACGGACTGCGAAACATCCAAGAAATGATCAAGAAGGGATAGAGCAGTTGCTTCATTTCCACCGCGGCCTACGGAAGTCCCGTGGCTCCGGAAGTCTCACTTCTACGCCGGTTCCGGGATGTGCGATTGAAGCGGAGTCGACCCGGAAGGCTCATCATCCGCCTTTACGAATGGGCTTCGCCGCCGCTGGCGGCGTGGATTGCGGAACGCCCTGCCGCCCGCCTGTGGGTGCGCCGGCTGGTCCTGGCGCCGATGGTGAGATTCGCGCGGCCATTGGACGTCGTCGTAGCCCCAACCCGGTGCTCCCGGCTCAAGGCACATCACGGGGGACGTACATCCAGAGCACAGGGCCCGATCGGGCCGGATCCACGGAGGTCATATGCGCAGGCTACGGATTGCCTCGGTCCACCTCATTCGCTTGGGCATCGGCCTCTCGCTCGCGTTGGCGGCGATGGCCTGCAACTTGATCTCGCAGGCGCCCGTCCCCGATTTCGTCCCGCTGGCTCCCTCACAGCCATCCGCGTCTCAGCCGGCCGAGGGCCAGGCCGAGGCCCCATCGGCCTTCGAGGAACAGTCCGTCGACGAGGACGAGTACCGCGGCGAGTTCGTCGATGCGGACTGCGCCTGCGCCGACTACCAGCCCAGCCAGGTCGCACCCTGGGGCAACTCCGGCTTGATCTGCCGCTATGACTGGAGCGGCCCGAACATCGATCAGAACTCGTTGGGCTTCAGCGTCTCGCATTACTACCATGCCGATCGGCTGGCGCCAGACTTCGAGGAGCTCGCTCAGGGGCTGGCCGACAGCCTGCCTTCACAGGTGGAAGGGGATCACCAGGGAAGGCAGCTGCGCAGCGATGATGAAGGCTACGGATACGTTGTCTACGGCCCCGGCGGCGGAGGCAACCAGGGGGAGATCCCGCTGTGCGGCAACGGCCGAGGGGTCTACCAGACGGCCGGGAGGTTCCTGATCGAGACCGACCTGTTCACCTGCGACCTGCCGTACTCCGACAACGCCTATGTGTCCGCGCTGACGGACATGGAGAACTGCGCCCTTCGGGCGATCGAGCGCATCCGAGACTGAGCCCGCGCGTCCGCCTTCCCGCGCGCTGCCCCACAAACGACAAGATAGCCGCGGCCCTTCGGGCCTCGCCATGACACCCCAGTATCCAGTGCGGGCGACGTGGCCGACGGAAACGGAACGGGCTGGCTCTCGAATTCGAGAGCCAGCCCGTCTGCGGGTCACCCCGAGATCAGAACAGGTTCGTGCCCCACATCGATCCCGCGCACACCGCGCAGGCCGAAGGTTCGGTGCTGAAGCACGGTCCAACGCGTCGATCGCCGCCAGGCCTACTTCTCCTGGATGTCGAGCAGCAACAGCAGGGCCTGCCCCGAGGCGCGCAGGAGCATGAACAGCGAGGCGCCGATGACCGCCGCCGTCAGCGGGATGAGCACCGGAATGCTGACGCTCAGGTAGGCCTCGAACGCCCCGGCGCTGACGATCTGCGGCATGTACACGTACAGCTCGGCGACCAGGATGATCAGGGCGAAGATGGCCAGGATCAGCGGCAGCCAGGCGGCGTTCTCCAGCCGCAGCGCCCACTTGAGGGCGGCGTCGTGATCGTGGTACGTGTCGGACGTTTCGGCCGGCGTCTCAGGCGTTCCCGGCATGCCAGCGCTTGCAGTCATGATCAGGGCTCCATTCTCGGATGCAGGATCGGCGGGCAGGCGTCGACGGACGGGATGGTCCGTGCGCCCGCCGCCGTTTCACAGTGTACCTCCTTTCCCGGTGATCCCTGTTTGAATTTCGAGTCACAGCCCTCCGGCGCCTCGTCACCGCCGGCGAGCACTCCCATCACGTTCAGCTCCATGCTCTGGCCCGCCTCGGCCATCCGTCGCCCTCTCGGGCGCCGCATGCCCTCGGCGGGGGCGCGGCCCCGCGGCCCTCCTGGCTTCCCTCGGCCGCCCATGCCTGACGGAGAACCACCTTCAGCCTACCGACGGCTGCCGACTGCTAGCTAGTAGCTACTAGCTACTAGCTACTAGCTGCTAGCTGCTAGCTGCTAATTGCTAATTGCTAGCTGATTGCTGATTGCCCACTTGCCAGTCCCTTGCACTCATCGTCGTGTGGTACAAGAATGTGCGCTACCGTCCATCCATCGGGGAGGTCGGCCACCACGACGGAGTTGTCCCTGAAATCCCGGCCATCGACGTGTGGGGGCAGCAGGGTTGGTGTTCACGAGGTGCCGGTGGGGGGAGAGAGAGTGGGTATTCGATGCATACGGAGCAGCCGGGGCGGTCGATCGGCCGGCGTGAGTTCCTGCGGGCGATGGGGAGTGTGGCGGCAGCTGCCTCGCTCGGCGCCGCCTGCCGCCTGGCCGGGAATGCCGGCCTGCCGGCACCAGTCCTTGGTGCGCCGACAGGAACACCCTTCCTTCCTTCAGATCCGACAACGTCGCCCATCGCCGCCAGTACAGCCACGATGATCCCTCCCACACCCACGCCCGAATCGCTCGTCGGCCGCGTCGCACTGATCCGCACCACCGATCGCGCCGCGGGTGTCCGCCGCGCGCTCGACCTGCTGGGCATCAACCCGGTCGACGGCAAGTCCGTGTTCCTCAAGCCGAACTTCAACAGCGCCGACCCCGCCCCCGGATCGACTCACACCGAGACGCTGCGGGCGCTGGTCGAGCGGCTGTGGGAGATGGGCGCCGGGAGCATCACGCTCGGCGACCGCAGCGGCATGGGCGACACGCGCGCCGTGATGCAATCCAAAGGAGTCTTCGACCTGGCGTCCGAACTGGGGTTCGAGACGGTCGTCTTCGACGAGCTGGGCGCCGACGGCTGGGTGCCGGCCGACGCGCCCGGCAGCCACTGGCGCCGCGGGTTCTCGCTGGCCCGCCCGGCCGTCGAAGCGCAGGCGATCGTGCAGACCTGCAACCTGAAGACGCATCGCTACGGCGGCCACTTCACGCTGTCGCTCAAGAACTCGGTCGGCCTGGCAGCCAGGAGCGTCCCGGGCGAGGGCTACAACTACATGACCGAGCTGCACGACTCGCGTGATCAGCGCCGGATGATCGCCGAGATCAACGCCGCCTATGCGCCGGCGCTGATCGTGCTCGACGGCGTCGAGGCCTTCACCAGCGGCGGGCCGGATACGGGCAACAAGGTCGAAGCCGGCGTCATCCTGGCCGGCGTCGATCGCATCGCCGTCGACGCCGTCGGCGTCGCCATCCTGCGCTTGCTCGGCACGACGGACG
>CAWFSV010000012.1:0-84038 GCA_963818575.1 uncultured Chloroflexia bacterium
GCTGCCTCGCTCACATCCTGTGGTTCTCCGGCGAGGAGATCGAGGGCGGCGAACGCAGTTTCATGCGCTGGATCTGCCGGGAGCTCACCGATGACACCCTGCAGTGGGAATGGAGCCCGAGCGAGGAAGTGGCGCTCGATGACCTGACCGGCTTTCGCATCTTCGTCAACCGCGACTACGGGCGCGACCCCGAGGAAGACAATCCCGAACTTCCCGGTTGGGAGAAGTTGGGCGCAATCGGCTCGGCCGTGAGGGCCTACCCAATTCCCCGCCCGCCTTGCGGCACGACCTACGGCTACAAGGTTCAGGCCTTCATCCAGGCCAGCGGCTTGCGGGCCGAGCCGGGCGGCTTCGATGAGCCCCCGCGTCTGGTGCCGGTGCCCGAGCGGGCCTGGGAGGCCAGCCGCACGTTCACCCTCACCGGGGGCGAGTGCCCTGCGCCGAGCGTCCTGGTCGAGATCGCGCTGGAGACGGTCACGGTGCACAACACTTGGGACGAATGTGTCGACATCGACTTCGAATGCAACGACGACCCCCTGGAGGCCTACGGCTACGGCGTCTGGTTTCGCCAGGACGCTGCGGGCAACATGGCGGAGATCGCCTCGATGGAGTTTTGGAATCAGCGTGCGGCATGCGGCAGCGGCCTGGGCGCGTGTATCACGATCAACGACGAAGGGAGGATCCTTGCACACAACGCCTTTCATCTCGGTCTGGTGCCGATCCGCACCTGCACTCCCGAGGGCGGCTGCACCGGCTTCGGCAACGACCATCACTCCTTCCAGACATGGCTGGAGGATGGCGACACGGTCAAGTTCCTCTTCAACTGGTGGGACTACGACGACGTCAGCGGTGACGATATCTGGTGCGGCACGACGGACGACGGCGGTTGGCTGCCCGCCGAGGTCCGCGGCCCCGGGGTGACCTCCTTCTTCTTCGGGCCGTTCTCGTGGGAGACCTGGGCAGGCTTCGATCACCGGCATGCCGACAACCCTTGGGACAACGACGAGTTCCCGCATCAGGATTCCGAGTGTGAGATCGACATCAGCGTGACTGGACTCGACACGGAGGTGGCTCCATGAAGGCCCTGCTCAAGTCCGTGATCGCTGCGTCCATCCTTCTAGGCGGCTGCAACTTCGCCCAGGGAGGCGGAGTCGGCGCCGCGGCCCCCCAGGCCTGGATCGACCAGCCGCTCGAAGGCAGCCAGTTCCTGCTCGGCGATACGATCCCGATCCAATGGCACGCCACGGGCGACGACGGCGTGCGCCGGATCGACGTGCGCGTCAACGGCGAGGTGATCGATACCGCCGATACGCAAGACGGCGACTTCGACGCCTACGCCTTCCTCGTGCAGGGCCAGGTCGATTGGATGCCTGAGCTGGCCGGGGAGTACCTGATCCAGGTCGAGCCGACCGGTCCGGATGACGTCGTGGGCACAGCCGCGGAGAACCGCGTCCATGTCTACGCCGAAGGCGGCACCATCGCCGGCATGGTGGCCACGGACTTCAACCTGGACGGCGATGCCCAGGACGAAGGTGAGGGCCCGCTGGAGGGGGCATCCGTCATCGTGGTGTATTGCGGCGACAAGCTCAGCATGCGGACGGACGAGCGCGGCCGGTTCGAGTTCACCAACGTGCCTATCGGAATCTGCACCATCAGCGCCGAGAAGCCCGGCTGGTTCTTCGCCGGCACCCATCCCGCAGATCTCGACGTGCCGATCCATGTGTGGTCCGATCCCGAAGCTGCCAAGTTCACTGACCATCTACCTGTCTCAGGAGGCCACCCCCACGCCGACGGTGACGCCGACGGCCACGCGCCCGATCGTCACGGTCGGCCCGCCGCCGAAACCGCCGGCCACCTCGACCCCGATCGAAGCCCGCCCCCGACACGCAGCCTCCGCCCATCCCGACCATCATCGGGCCCAGCGGCAGCCAGATTCTCGGCTGCCTGGACAGCATCGTCCTGCGCTGGAAGGCCGTCACGGACGCCAGTGGGATCGATGTCTACCAGGTGCGAGCTGTACGAATCCCACGACAACGGCGGCGTCCTGGGACGGCGCCGGCTCGTGGAACCTGGATCAGTTCACGCAGCTCGACGTCAGCAGCCAGACCGATTGCGGTTTGCTCTATCAATGGAAGGTGCGCGCCCGCGACAACGCCGGCAATACCAGCGGCTGGGGTATCGCGGTCTTCGGGGTCGGGATCGACTAGGAGGCCCGGGCAGGGTACAGGGTCCAGGACCCCGCATCGATCGATGACGTGGACATGACCTACTTACAGATGGAGGTGGTTTGATGGTGGCAGAACAGCGAAGGATGCGTGTCTGTGTACTTGGACTTGGCCTCGTCCTTGCCCTGACCGTCGGCGCGTGTTCCCTCCGGCCCGGGCCCGGCACCCGATGCGGGTCCTGCGCCTGAGAACCCGCCGCCCGCAGAAGTCAGCCGAGAAGAAGCACGAGCCCCGGTGCAGGTCGCGCCGCTCAGCGGCACGGTTTACTACGTCCGCCCCGACGGCGGCGACACCGCGCAGTGCACCGGCCTGGCCGATGCTCCCTACCCCGGCAGCGGGGAGGGGCAGCCCTGCGCCTGGGATCATCCCTTCCGCGCCCTGCCGCCCGGCGGTCAGCCCGTCATGGCCGGCGGCGACACGCTCGTCATCGGCGCCGGTTCGTACCAGATGGGCTACGGCGCTCCGGGCTCCGAGACCTGCGACGAGGCGGGATCCTTCGGCTGCCCATGCCGCCCATCCCCAGCGGCCCGATCCGGCGCATCCGACACGCATCCTGGGCGCCGGCTGGGACAGCGGCTGCGCCGCGCCCGCCCGAGCTGTGGGGCACGGGCGCCCGTGGTTCATGCTCAACCTGACCGACTCGAGCAACGTCGAGATCGCCTGCCTGGAGATCACCGATCATTCCGGCTGCGTCGAGGGCCACAGCGGCGGACTCGCCTGCGAACGCGACAATCCCCCTACGGCGATTGGGCTTCGATCGGCCTGTACGCCGAGGACTCGGCCAACGTTCACCTGTGGGACCTGAACATCCACGGCCTGGCATCCACGGGCGTCCATGCCGGCCGGCTCACCGATTGGACGGTGGAGAACGTGCGCATCGCCGGCAACGGCCCGGTCGGCTGGGATGGCGACCTGTGGGATGACGGCGACTCCAACTCGGGCACGCTGACCTTCCGCCACTGGACGGTCGAATGGAACGGCTGCGGCGAGACCTATCCCGGCGGCGAGCCGGCCGGCTGCTGGGCGCAAGAGGCCGGCGGCTACGGCGACGGCGTGGGCACCGGGCGAGACCGGCGGCGACTGGATCATCGAGGACTCGGCCTTCCTGCACAACACCTCCGACGGTCTGGACCTGCTCTACCACGCCCTGGGCGGCCGCATCGTCCTGACGCGCGTCCGCGCCGAGGGCAATGCCGGCAACCAGGTCAAGGTGACCGGCGACGACCGACGATCACCAACACCGTCTGGTCGGCAACTGCGCCTTCTTCGAGGGCCAGCCCTTCACCTATGGTGGATCACTGCCGCGCCCTGGGCAACGCCCTGGCCGTCTTCTTCACCGGCGGGGAGACGATCTCGCTGGTCAACTCCACGGTCTACGGGCAGGGGGACGGCCTGGTGATGGGCGGCGTCCGCGAGGGCTCGGCCTGCACCGGGAACGAGCGCCTGATCGTGCGCAACAACGTCTTCGTCGGCGACGACCGACTACTTCGACTCGACCGATATCACCTTCCTGTACTACGGGGAGGAGTGCGCCGGGCTGCGGATGGACTCGGACTACAACCTGCTGCAGGGCGTCAAGAACGTCGAGTGCGGCGTGGCCGGGAACGATGTCCTCTCCGGCAGCCACGACCTGTGCGCCGAGCCGGGGCTGGCGGGGCCGTTCTCCGGCGCCGCCTGGGGCATGGCGCCGGGAGCCGGCAGCCCGGCCATCGACTCCGGCGACAACTCAGCCTGCACGCCGGAGGACCTGCTCGGCGCGCCTCGCCCGCAGGATGGCGACGGCGACGGCTCCCCCGT
Organism: uncultured Chloroflexia bacterium; assembly: GCA_963818575.1. Taxonomy (GTDB): domain Bacteria; phylum Chloroflexota; class Anaerolineae; order Anaerolineales; family E44-bin32; genus DYJB01. The sequence goes on from CAWFSV010000012.1 coordinate 4,023, forward strand.
TTGCGACCGGGGTGCCTACGAGATTCAGCCTTGACCTTCGACCATGCGCCGGATCCTGACGGCCGCCCTCAAGGCCCGGCTCCTTCCCGCGAGCGAGCCAGCCGCAGGCCGACTCGTCGCGCGAACGTCACGGCCCTCAAGCAACGCGGCCGAAGGGCGCCGCATGGCTTGGACCGAGACGCTCTTCACTCGTTTGCCACAGGGCCAACACACACGGAGCCGCCAGCATGACCCGTCACGTCTGGATCACCAGCGCCCTGGTTCTCTCAAGCCTGGCTTGCAGCCTGTTCACCACGGGGCTGCAGGGGAACCGGTCGACCACTTCCGCACCCGTCGACAGCGATGTCGACCATGACGGGGTGGAGGACTCCCGGGACAACTGCCCGCTCACGTCCAATCCCGGCCAGGATGACGGTGACGGAAACCGGCTGGGAGAACTCCTGCGACGCTCCTTCTGCCGGCGGCCTGGCCTTCGTCGGTGACGAGGGTGTGACCCAGCTGATCGCGGACGAACGTCTCCGGCCGACGGAAATCGTGACGTCCCTTGCTCACATCACCCTGGCCTGGTCCGACGACGCCAGCAGCGTCGTGTTGACGGTCGATGACGGCGGCGGCCCGGCCTCCTTCCCCCTCGAGATCGACCTGGGTGACGAAGCTCTTCTGGCGGCGCTCGAGGCCGGCGAAGATGAGACCGGCGAGGATCTCGCATTGCTGCGCGAATGGATCGGACAGAACCCCGGCCGGATTCAGGCGATTGCGCGCGGGGAGTCGCCTTCGCCCACGCTTCTGCCTGCGCCGATATCCTATCGGCTCGCCGGCCACGGTCGGTTGGCCGAGAATTCGAAACAAGACGCTACGGCTGGACATCGAGGACTATCTTCTCGTCCTGGCCGTCACGTCGATGAACGCGGAGTACGCATGGGTGACCTTCGGAGAGGCGCATCCGGAACTGGAGCCTGCCATCGCCAATGCCCGCAACGCCCTGGCCGACATCTGGATCGCCGCCAACATCCTCTTCAACGAGCAGGAACGCGCCTGCCATCCCTGTTCTGCCGCGTGCCGTATCCCCTGCGCTCTGGATACAGGGGCATGCTTCACCGATCCCGCCCGATTCGCCAGCCCCTCGGATCCAGGGCCTTGCCATATGACCACGGCGCGGGGTTGCGGCAACGGCGTTCATTTGCCTGACGAGCGCTGCCCGAGCGCCTGCTGGTTCACCAACCCGGAGCTCGCCAATCTGCCCGCAAGCGAGCGCTGCACGATGACCGGCTTCGCAACCTGCTGGGAAATACCGCTGCGGGCCAATGAACAGCAGCGCGGCGGCAGAGGGCTGAACGTCACGACTTTGTTCTGCGAAGGCCGAACCTGTAGTGATCCGATGTGTGCACCTTGATCCCTCACGCCCGTTGCTCTGACGGAGAATGCCGCATGCGCCACAACCACAACCCCGCCCGTCATCTGCGAGATCTGCGACATGTGCTCATCGCCGCGTGCGCGCTGGCGAGCCTTGGCGGGGCCGCCGCGCCCGCCTCCCAGGCACCCTACGATGAGGAGTTCCCCTCATGTGCGCCCCATGCACCCGGTCTCTGCTCACACTCCGGTTCCAGGGCAGCACATGTGTGCACACGTGGGATCCCGAGCCCGCCGAATCGAACTTCGCGGCGTCGCCGCTCGTCGGCCGAGAGGCGCACTTCGGCGCTCCTGCCCCGGCCATGGCCGTCCCTGTCTTTGCCGTGAGGCGACATCATGGCCCCCCACACCGCGCCGCCGCGCCGCCTATCCCGGCGGAGCCCCGTGTCCATCCGCAGAAGCGATTCCTGAGTCATCCAGGGATAGGAACATGGCCGATCTCGAACGCCCGCTACACCTGCCAGGGCGCAGCCTGATCGTGGTTGCAGCCCTTGGACTCATCTTCGGAGCCTGGCGCGCCAGCGCCTGTCGCGCCGCAGGATTCCCCGACGGCGACATCCCTCGTGCCCACGGAGGCTCGAGCCGCCCTCGCCTGAACCGGTGACCCCGGCGCCCACCCGGACCCCGATTCCCCTCCCGCTCTCGGAGAAAGGGCCGTACTCCACCGGGAGACGCACCTTCACGGCGCTCGACGCGGAGCGCGGCGGGCGGGAGGTGAGGATCGACGTGTGGTATCCGGCCATCAAGCCGGAGGGGTACACGGGAACGGTGGCGGAGGACGCCCCGGCGGACACATCAGGCGGGCCCTACCCCCTGATCGTGTCTTCGAGCGTCATGGCGCGGACCTTTGCACCCCATCTGATCAGCTACGGTTTCACCTGGGCCAGCGTCCGGGGAATCGACACCTACCCGGCCATGAATGAGCAGATGTACGAGCAGCCCCTCGACATCCTCTTCGCGTTGGACCAGGTTGCCTCGCGGCCGCCCGAGGGGCTGGAGGGCATCATCGACGCCGATCATGTCGGGGCCATCGGCTACTCCTTCGACGGCTACAACACCCTGGCCATGAGCGGAGCCCGCATCGACCCCGACTACTACCGGGCCCAGTGTCCGAACCCGGACACCATTACGCAGCCGCTCGTTTCCAGCCTTTCCGCATTCAACTGCCGCGCCCGCGGATGACTGGGGGGAGTTCTCGGCGCGCGTGGGAGCGGCGATTACCAGCAGCCCCGACGGCTTGTGGCAGCCGATGACCGATCCCCGGATCCGCGCCGTCATGCCGCTGGCCGGGGAAGGATGGTGGCTGTTCGGCGACAAGGGCCTGGCGGCGGTCGATCGTCCGGTGCTGATGCTCGTCGCCACAGAGGATTCTCTCTACCGCGAGAACGTGCTGATCTTCGAGCACCTGGGCGCACCGCAGAAGGCGCTGGTCTCCTTCATCGGCCGGGACCACATGATGGTGATGGATCCCCCCATGGCGCGCAGGATGGCCCACTTCGCGGTGGCTTTCTTCGGCTATCACCTACAGGGCAAGGAAGACATGAAGCTGTACTTCTCGCAGGAATGGGTGAGTCAGTACGAGGACCTCGCCTGGGGGCCCTACAGTGGGGATTGAGGCGTGGTGTGTGGGACGGCACCAGGGTCCTCTCGTGCAGCACCGGAGCAGCCGTCTGCCGCGCCGGCCTCCCAAGCCGCCCGGCACGCCGCACCAGAACATCCGGATTGGTCACTCTTCTTCGGCCGAGACGCGATGGGCTCAGCCTACGCGTCCCGGCCCTACCAACTGGAGGCAAGCGTGTTGACCCCGTGGGCTCCGCGAATCAGATTGGTGCATGGCCTTGTCGTTCTCGCCGCTCTGGTCCTTCTTCTCGGAGCGTGTGCTCCCACGCCCGCCGCGGAGTCAGAACCGCCAGATCCCACGCTACCCCCGCAGGCCCCCACGGAAACCGTTCCGCCGGCCACTCAACTGCCCACCGAGGCGCCCACGGAAACCCCAATCCCAGAGCCCACACTCGGCCCCGAGCAACTTGCGGTGTCAAGCGAGCAGATCATCGGGAAATGGGCCATTCGCTTCATGGGAGGCGGTGGAGGAGATGCCGGAGTGCTCGCGTTGGCCGAGGGCGGTACGTTCCGCATGGACGCGACCACGGGAGAGCATGCGGGCATGAACCTTGGCACCGGGACATTCCATTTCGACGGCGACGCGCTCCTCTTGGAGAGCGACGACTGCCTCATCCCGGGGCCAACGGACAAGTTCTTCACCTGCGCGGGGGCCTATCAAGTCTTCGTGTCCATGGCAGACGGCAAGCCGGCACTTCTAAGGTTCGCTGCCGTCGAGGATCCCTTCGTCGACAGAAAGAAGACCCTGGATGGGAAGACGTTCAAGCCTTACGAGGAGCAATGACCTATACCCGCAGGCGTCTATCGGGCGGAGGTTTCGAATCCCAATTCAATCCAGTTGTGGGCCGCCCTGCAACTCGATGATGCCCTGGCAACCCGCCAGGATCTACGACTTACCCGGCGGGCTGGACCTTTCGGGCTGCTTGCCTGGCTCGCCTGCCAGGCTCGCAATCATGGTGTGTCTGCCCGCTTCCGCCGGGTAGCTTTGCTCGCGGCCGTTGGGCATCCCTGTCCGGTCCGGGAAGCACGGCACCCACAACCACGAGACACTCGTCATCGGGAGGTCCCGTTGAACAACCGCCGCGCGTCTATCGCAAACGTTCTACTTCTGGCGGCGCTCTTCCTTTCATCGTGTGGCTCCACCCCCGAAGAGCCCGCCGCCCTGGAAGTCGCCCCAAGCATTGGCTGTCTTGCCCCTGACTTCGAGCTGAAAACGCCCGAAGGCGAGGTCTACAGGCTCAGCGACCTGAGGGGGAAAGCCGTGTTCCTCAACTTCTGGTCGACCTCATGTCGCTACTGCAAGTATGAGATGCCCGGAATCCAGGCCACCCACACCAAGTACCGGGATGAAGGGCTTGTGGTCCTTGGCATCAGCGAGGGAGACCCTGCGGCAGACGTGGTGGACTTTCGGCGCCAACTCCAGCTCACCTTTCCGCTCCTGCTCGACAGCAACGAAGAAGCAGCAGAAGCCTACCGGGTGATGGACTTGCCGTACTCCTTCTTCATTGATCGTGAGGGTGTGATCCGAAGCATCCAAATCGGGGAGATGCTCAAGGCGGACATGGCTGTCCAAGTGGTGGCCGCGCTGGCAGAAGTGCCGGCGGAATGATGCGCGGATCCATGGTTACTTGCTGAGAAGGCCCACTTCGCCGGGGATTGGCCAGGATCGTGGGCCACACGAACTTCAAGCTCATCTCGCGGCGCCTCATCATCCGACGGGAGCAGCCAGACGACTCGCTGAAGCCCTCGAAGATCATAAGTCCCCTCGGCTGGCCCGGCGGGCCGGGCCATGGGGTGAGGTGTCTCGCCCTCCGGAATGCCCAAGGACGCGCGCGGCGAACTGCGCGCGTCCAACGGGCAGTTGGACGCGATGCTCTCGGTGCGGCGATGGCGCGCCATATGCTACTCGTACTTGAGCGCGTCGACCGGTGAGAGCGTGGCGGCGCGCAGCGCCGGATACAACCCGGAGAGCAGGCCGATCAGCGTGGCGAAGACCAGCGCCGCGATCGGCAGCCAGAGAGGCGTGAATACGGCGACGGACGGAGGCGGCGCACCTCCGGACTCGGCTGCCTGCCCTGCCAGATAAGCCAGCGCCACGACGTTGATCGCCTGCCCGCCGGCCCACCCGAGCAGCGTGCCTCCCAGACCGCCCAGGAAGCCGATGCCGGACGCTTCGCCCAGGAACACGCCCAACACGTCGCGGTTCGTCGCCCCGACGGCCTTCATCAATCCGATCTCGCGCGTCCGCTCCAGGATCGCCATGGCCATCGTGTTGGCGATTCCGATGGCCGCCACCAGCAGCGCGATGGCGCCCAATCCGCCGAAGACGACCTGCAGCACGAGGAAGAAGCTGCTGATGCCCTGGATGTAGGACATGGGCGAGAAGGCCTGGTACCCCATGGCCGTGATCGTCTCGGATAGATCGGCGACGACCGACACGTCCTCGGCTTTGACCATCGCCAGGGAGTAGCCGTCGCGATTGCGGTCGATCCGCCGGCCCATCGCCCACTGGTTGAACCCGGTCACTTCGTCCAGCGGCATGAAGATCGACCAGTCGGGTTCGTCGCGCGTCTCGGCCAGCACGCCGACCACGCGAACCTGGAGGGACTTGCGGACCTCCTCGCCCTCGCTGGTCCACTTGATCAGCGTCAACTTGATCGTCTGCCCGAGCAGGTCCGGCGGCTCCGGGATCGTCTGCCCCGGGCGTGGCCGCGGGTAGTAGAAGCTCTGCGGGACCATCGCCCCAATCACGATCGTCCCCTTGGCCAGGATCCGTTCGCCGCCCTGGAGAGGAATATCGAGCGCCTCCAGGTAGTCTGGCGGCACGCCCAGCACCCCGGTGCGCGCCTCCAGCTGCCCGCTGGTGAAGATGCTCTCGAGGTTCAGGTAATCGCGCGGGAAGACCGCCTGGACCCCGTCCAATGCCGCCAGGTCCTTGAGCGTCTGAGGCGTGATGAGCGAAACCTGCGACGGCCCGCTCGCCTCGACCGCGACCGTGTACCCGCCGCCACCGCCGCCACCGCCCCCGAAGAACTCCCCGCCGTATTGCGGCGAGACCTGGATCAGCGTCAGGTCGCTGATGCCGCCAAGCTGCTCGGTGGCATTGCGCTGCAGGCCGATGCCCAGAGACACCAGCACGACGACCGCCGCCGTGCCGATCACGACGCCGATGGCCGTCAGGGCGACGCGCGCCTTGCGCCGCCCCAGGTTATCCGCGATCAGCCGCAGCAGATCGACCAGCCGCATGTCAGCCCTTGGGCGCCGGGATCGGCTTCGACGGCGATCCGCCGGGGATCCCGGACTCCATCGCCGGCTCCATCGCCGGATCGATCGCCGGCACTTCCGTCCCGCTGTCCAACCCGAACAGGCCCTTCAGGAAGCGGACGATCTTCTGCCAGAAGGTCTCCGGCTCCGGTTCCAGCGGACCGACCGGCACATCGATGACGCCGCCCCCGCCCCCTCCGCCTTCGCCCTCGAACCCCTGCTCCGCCTCCATCACCTCGATCGGCAGAACTTGCGTGATGCGTTGCGGCTGGCTGAAGTCATCCAGGTAGTCCACCGTGACGATCAGCTCCACCGGCCCGGCCGCCGCCGGGAAGAAGACGGCGTCCAGCGTGAAATACCCGCCGGCATCCAGCAGCCCGATCGGCAGCACGTTGTTGCTCAGCTCCCCGGCCTCGACGCTGGCCTGCATCCGGCCGAGCACGACGCTCTTGCGATCCAGGTTGACGACTTGCAGCGGGAGCCCGCCGGGCATGCCGACGAAGAACGGCTCGGGCGGTTGATAGAAGGAGATCTCGATCACCGGCGGCGCGTAGATCAGCAGCGTCACCACCTGATCGTCGGTGAAGCTCGACCCGCCGTCGTCCTTGTAGACAAAGGAAACCTTCAGGGGATAGGCGCCGGGATTGGCCGTCGTGTTGACGATCAAGTGGTGCTGTACGTCCCGCTCTCCGCCCACATCGAAGTCGCCCAGGTATTGGATGTTGGACGAACCGAGCGGGGCGAAGGTCTCGAAGTCGCCGCCGCCGCCCGAGATGCCGCCGGGTTCCTGCGTGCCTTCGCCGGAGCTGCCCGCCGTGCCTCCGCCCAGGATCAGGCTCACGCCCCGGGCGGAAGCCCCGCCCACGTTCTCCGCCGTCAGCGTGAGCACGAAGCGGCGCCCCGGATGCAGCGGCTCGACGTCGGTCGCGTAGCCGGTGATCACCAGCTGCGGCCGCACGCGAGGCGTGGCCGTCGGCAGCGGCCCGCTGTAGCCCGACGAGATCGCGCCGAGCCGACGCCGATCGCCAGCGTGAACGATTCGCTGAACGGGCGCGTCGGCGGGATCGGTGTAGCTCACCTGCATCTGCAGCGTGCCGACCGACCCGGCCTCGAGCGCGACGAAGCGACCAGCGGCTGCCTGAACGACGTATCGGCGCCCTCGGCGATGGCCCCGGCAGCGATCACGCCCCCGGTGCCGGCCGGGATGAAATCGCCGCCGCCGATGTTGACCACGATGTTGCGCGCCTTCACGTCGCCGACATTGCGCCAGCCGGAACTCGAGCGTGAATGTAGTCGCCCGGCCTCACCCCAGCCGCTCGGCGCGTACGACTTCAGGATCAAGATCGGCCGGCTGAACCCCGATCCGGTCGCCTGCAGCGGGTTGGCGGACTGCGGCGCCGGGCTCGCGCCGGCCGTTGCCAGTGTCAGGCTGGCGAGGACCAGGACGGCAAGCAACGCGGCGATCGATCGACGGAAGACGGGGGTGTTCGTAGCTCGGTTCACTGCAAGCCCTTCTCTCCGGCGGCCAGGGCCAGGGCGGCCTCGTACTCGGCCTCCCCGACCACCCGGCCGTCCAACAGGCGAATGGTGTGCGTGGCGTAGCGCAGGATTCGAGGGTCGTGGCTGACGACGATGACCGAGCGGCCCTGGCCGTGGAGTTCCGCCAGCAGGTGCATCATCTGCGCACCGGATTGGCTGTCCAGGTTGCCGGTGGGTTCGTCGGCCAGGATCAACTGCGGATCATTCACCAGCGCGCGAGCGACGGCGACGCGCTGCTGCTGTCCGCCCGAAAGCTCCGCCGGTCGATGGTAGGCACGGTCTTCCAGACCCACCTGGCGCAGCAGATCCCAGGCGCGCGATTGACGCTCCCCGGGGCGGACGCGCGCAAACTGCATCGGGAATCCCACGTTCCCCAGCGCGGTCATACTGGGGATCAGGTTGAAGGACTGGAAGATGAAACCGACCGTCGTGCGGCGAAAGGCGGCCAGGGCGTTCTCATCCATGGATTCCAGCCGCTGTCCCAGCACCTCGATGCCGCCGGCCGACGGCCGATCGAGGCCGCCGAGCAAGTGCAGCAACGTGCTCTTGCCGGACCCGGAAGGGCCGAGCACCGCGGCGAAGCTGCCGCGCGGCACATCGAGGTCGACGCCGTCCAGGGCGACGACGGTCTCGCGCCCCATACTGAAGGAGCGGGCCAGGCCCAACGTGCGAACGATCGGCGCAATCATCAGAACAGGAAGGGACGCACGATCGTCAGTCCGCCCAGTTGTGCCACCAGCACGCCGGGGAGCGCGATCAGAAGCAGCGCGACCAGCAAGGTGATCAGGACCGCCGTCCAGGCCTTCGACGCCCCCGGGTCATCGTGAGCCCGCAGGCTGAGCATCAGCAGCACGACGAACCAGATCAGGAACAGATCGATCTGGCCCAGGATCTGTGCCGCCAGGGTCGCTCCCAGTCCATCGCCGGCCGGGGCGAAACCGGACAATCCGGGGGCGCTGATCAACTTGCGTGAGACGACCACGGCCAGAGTGCGAACGGCGCTCTGCAGCGCGAATGGCAGGCTGGCCCAGCCCACGCGGTTGAGCACCGAGCCCATGGTTGCCCTGGCGCCGAGGATGGTCAGCACGAGGTGCAGGATCGCGGCGAGGATCAGCCATCCCAGCCACACGCGGCCCAGGGCGGCCAGCGCCGGAAAGACCGTCGTGAACATCGGGCCGCCGGACGCGGACAGCGACGACTGGAACTGCGCCTGCTGCTCGGGCGTCAGGTACTGGTAGTCCATCGGCAGGTCGACCATCGTGCTGGCCGCGGCCGCCTGGCGCATGGGTACGGCGGCCAGCACTTGCACCAGGGCCAGCGCGGTCAGCACGACCAGCGGCGTCAACCAGATCGGCTGCAGGCTGGAGGCGATGGCCGGCAGCGCGCGACGCGGGTGGCGCAGCACCGGCCAGATCAGCTCGAAGTGCCAGCGTCGCGGTGGTTTCGGTCCGGGGGGAGAAGATGGGGTCTGCATAGGCGCGATTCTACCGCCCTCTCAGTTGGTGTTGGGTTTACGCCTTCTTGACGTCGTGACCGCCGAACTGGTTCCGCATGGCCGCCAGCAGTTTGGCGGAGAACGACTCGTCCTGCCGGCTGGCCAAACGCATCAACAGCGAGAGCGTAATCACAGGCGCCGGGACGTCCAGGTCGATCGCCTCCGCCACGGTCCAACGCCCTTCGCCGCTATCCGCCACCCAGCCCCGGATGTCGGTCAGCTCGGGATTATCCGCCAGCGCCGCCGCCGTCAGGTCCAACAGCCACGAGCGCACAACGCTGCCGCGCTGCCACAGCGTGGCGATCTGATGCACGTCGAGACCGAACTCCTTCTTGGCCTTGAGCACCTCGAACCCTTCGGCGAACGACTGCATCATGCCGTATTCGATGCCGTTGTGGACCATCTTGACAAAGTGCCCGGCGCCATGCGGCCCGACGTGTCCCCAGCCCGCATCCACGGCCGGGGCCAGCGTGGCGAAGACCGGACGCAGTCGATCGACGACGGCCTTCTCGCCGCCGATCATCAGGCTGTAGCCCTCGGCCAGTCCCCAGATCCCGCCGCTCGTCCCGCAATCCACGAAGTCCAGCCCGCGCTCCTTGACCAGCGCCGCTCGGCGAATGGTGTCTTTGTAGTTGGAGTTCCCGCCGTCGACAATCGTGTCTCCCGGGGACAGTCGGTCGAGCAGCCCGTGCAACGTGGTCTCCGTTGCCTCACCCGACGGGACCATCAGCCAGGCAGTGCGAGGGGGATACAGGCGGGCGACCACCTCGTCCAGACTGCGGGCGCCGACCGCGCCGTTGGCCTCGGCGGCCAGGATGGACTCCTCCGAACGAGCGTGGGCGACGACGCGGTGCCCGCCGCGCACCAGACGCGTGGTCATGTTGCCGCCCATCTTCCCCAATCCGATCATCGCCAGGTCCATACCACCCATCCTTCCGACAAAATGCCCCTGCGGTCCGCAGCCAGGACAGTCCGCCCCGCCTCACGACCCGGACGGCGGACGAACAACCCCCCGTGCCGACAGCCCAAGGATACCGCAACCGGCGAACCGGATGGCTGGCCCCGCCTTTCCCAGGGACGCCCCTCTCCAAAGGTACACCGGAAGGCATGCGCCGCCGATCGGAAACCAAAGCCGCGCCTTCCGATCGAGCAGACGCGGGCGTTACGGCAACGATCAAAATGGGGATCAGCGTGCGCAGTGGCGAGGTCCGCCTTGCGCGAGGTGCATCGCGCCGCGCCGCCTGCGGAGGCCCGAGACCGACTAGCCTCCCGGCTTGCGCGCCAGGATCGAGGCCGAGACGATGGTCTCTTCTGCACGCGTGCCGGGCGCCCACTCACCGATCACCGCCCGGCTCCCCTCACTCGGTACGACGGCCACGTCGATGAAGCCGGCGTCACGCAGCATCGCTTCGAGTGCCGGCACGGGGGTCGCGCCGCCGAGGCAGACGCCCATCCAACACCAGGCTCGCAGCACGGTCGACTCAGGCGTCCGGGCGGATCCCGGGTCAATCGACCTCGATCGAGTTGATCAGCTCGTACAGCGTCTCGCGATGGGACGCGTCCACGGCCTCGAAGGCCTGACGCCACGTCGCCGGATCAGCGATCTCCACGTTCTCCGGCGCGGCGTTGATGACCAGGACATTCAGTTCGTCATCCATCAGAAACGCCGAACGCATGAAGAAGCGCTCCGTCTGCGCGGTTTCCGAGAGCGTCGTGGTGAACTCCACGCCGGTGAACCGGCCCAGGGTCAGCGCCCGCACGCGCGTCGTCAGCGATCGGGCGGTGGTCGAAGACTGGCCGTCCTGCAGGTCGAGCACGGCCAGCGAATCGTTGATCCAGGGCTGCTCGGCGCGGGCTTGTTCCAGCGTCCATCCGGCCGTGTTGAGCGTGTACTGAATCACGATGGCGTACGCGTTCGGGGCGCCGGGCTGACGGTCCTCGGGACCGGTGCCGTAGGGGTAGACCGTATCCGACCCCACGGCCAGGCGGACCCCGTCCTCAAACTCATACACATCCGGCCCAAACCAGGTCGACGGGTAGCGGAAGCTGATCCCGAACGTCGGGTTCGAGTACGTCGTCCAGCCCGGATAGGGGTCGGGGGTGGGCTCCGGGGGCGGACGTCGGCTGCTCGTCCGGCGCCCGGGTGGGGGTCTCCTGCGCGGCCGCTGGAGTGGCGGTATCGGGCACGGTCGCACAACCGTTCACGAGCAGCATCCCGACGGTCAGGCAGGCAAGCACAGGAACCTTTCGGACTCTCACGGCGCAGTACTCCTTAGGATGGTCTCAGCAGGGTCGCGGGGCGACGTGTGTCGTGGCAAGTGGAGAGGTTGTCCCCGCGCGTCGCGACCCAATCCGCGCGGGGCAGTCCTAGCGCTGCCGAAGCAGGCGCGACGAGTTGGCCAGGATGCCCAGATCAGGGACCGACTGCGCCGCAGCCGCCAACACCGGCGGCAGGAAGCCCAATGCGGCAAGGGTCAGGCCCAGCGTGTTGTAGGCGGCGGTGAAGGCGATGTTGAGCCGGATGACGCGCATCGTGCGCCGCGCGATCCGGATCACTTCCGGCACCAGCCGCCAGTCGTCGCGCAGCAGCGCCACGTGCGCGGCCTGCATGGCGATATCCGATCCGGCGGCGCCCATGGCGATCCCGACATCGGCCTGCGCCAGCGCCGGGGCATCATTGACCCCGTCGCCGACCATCACCACCCGGTGCCCCTGCTCCTGGTAGCGGCGCACGATGGCGATCTTGTCGTCGGGCAGCAGCTGGGCGCGGTAGGGAATCCCGATCGCGGCGGCCAGAGCTTCCGCCGTGCGCTCGTTGTCCCCGGTCAGCAGCTCGATCTGCCGGATGCCGAGGGCACGCACCTGCGCCAGCGCCTCGGGCACCTCGGGACGCACGGTATCGGCTGCGGCCAGCACGCCAGCCAACTTGCCCGCGTGCTCCACATACAGCAGCGTCTTGCCGCTGGCCATCAGCGATGTCAGGCGCGGGTCGTCCGGCGATGCTCCGACCATGCGCTCGCTGCCGATGCTCACCGGGGTCCCCTCGAGACTGCAGCGCACGCCGAGCCCGGGCAGCGATTCGAAGTCCGCCGGCTCGAGAAGCGTCAGTCCCCTGGCCGAGGCTGCCGCGCGCACAGCGTGCGCCAGCGGGTGTTCCGAGTAGCGCTCGGCAGACGCCGCCCAGCGCAGCAGATCCTCGGAGGACGTTCCGTCGAATGGGACGACGTCGGTGAGCTGCGGGCGACCGAGGGTGAGCGTGCCGGTCTTGTCGATCAGCAGCACATCGGCGCGCGCCAGCGTCTCCAGGTGCTTGCCGCCCTTGATCAGCAACCCGCGCCCGGCGGCGGCGCCGACGGAGGCCAGCATGGCGATCGGCGTCGCCAGCGCAAACGAACACGAGCAGGCGACGACGAGGACGGCGGCCGTCGCCAGCGGGTCACGGCGCAGCAGGAACGTGAGGGCGGCGACGCCGGCCACAACCGGAAGGTACCAGGCCGAGAAACGGTCGGCCACGCGCTGGACGTCGGCGCGCGAGGTCTCGGCCTGCTCGACCATATGGACGACACGGCCGAAGGTACTGTCGCGCCCGGCGTGGGTCGTGCGGATGCGCAGGCTGCCGAGCCTGGCCAGGGAGGCGGCGAACACGCGTTCGCCCGGGCCGGCATCGACCGGCATGGACTCGCCGGTGATGGCCGCCTGGTCGACGGTCGCCCGGCCGGAGACGATCACGCCGTCGACCGGGATTTGCTCGCCCGGCCGGACGATGACGATCTCGCCCGTTTGGACGGAGTCGGCCGGGACGTCTGCCTCCCCGCCGTCGCGTTCGACACGCGCCTGCTGCGGGGCCATGGCCATCAGGTCACGCACCGCGCTGCGGGCGCGCGAGGTGGTAAACCGCTCGACGTAGTCTCCGACGCGCATCAGCACGACGACGACCAGCGCCGTGACCCACTCGCCGACGAGCATGGCGGCGATCACGCCGACGGTCATCAGCGTGTGGGCAATCACCTGCCGGCGCAGCGTCGCCCGGAGGACATTCCGGAACACCGGGAACCCACCCACGAGCACGGCGAGCAGGCCGACCGGCCACGGCAGGCGCGCCGTCAGCCAGTCGAAGGCGCCCAGCCATTCGCCGGCCACGACCATGCCCAGCACCACGATCATGACCACGGCAAACAGCCGGGAGATCGAGCGGCCGAAAGCACGCGTGTCCGCCTGCCGGTCATCCGCCACCTTGTAGCCGGCGCCCTCGACCGCACGGGCGATGGACTCGCGGTCGGCCCGCACCGGGTCGAGACGCACGACGGCCTTCTCCGTCGCCAGAAGGACGTCGACCGCCCGCACGCCGGGGACGGCGGCAATGGCTTGCTGCACGTGTTGGGTGCACTCGGCGCAGTCCATGCCGAGAATGGGGAATTCGATCGTCTGGTCGAGGGTCATGCCGCGCCCGTCGTTCGGTCGACGCGGGTGCACTCGTACACGCCACGGGCGACCTCGGCCAGCACGTCCTCGCCCAGAGTCAGCAGTCCATCGACTCGGTCGTCGCTCAGCGTGTAGGTGACGTGGCGGCCGGAGGGCTCGGAGCGCACCAGCCCGCAGTCGCGCAGACAGGCCAGGTGGTTGGAGGCGTTGGGTTGCGACAGGCCGGTGGCGGCGACGATCTCGCCCACCGTGCTCGGTCCGCGGCGCAGCGTCTCGAGGATCGAAAGCCGCGACGGGTCGCCCAGCCCGCGGAACAGCTTGGCCTTGAGCTCCAGCGAGGTCACCGAGGCGGTCATCAGCATGGGAGCACCCCCATAAGTATCATCATATAATGATATTACAACACATAGACGGTCAGGTCAAGTGGGGGCGAGGATGCCGCGCCGTTCGCCGGGAGCGGGCAGCGCCCCGGCCTCCCCCGCCCGAGATCAGGCGCAGGGGGCGCAGTGCGCGCATTGTTGGCGGTCCCTACGACGGGGGGATTCGGTCACCGACCGCGCGCGTGCGCCTCGGCGTCCAGCGCTCCCAGCGCCAGCTTGGGCGTCCCGTCCGACCGGCGGAGCCCGAGCGTCGCCAGGAACGCCGCGAAACGGGGATCGTCCAGCCCGTAGTATTCCTTCCACGCCTCCACCGAGGATCCGGGGGCGTCGGTGAGCCAGGTGAAGTTGAGCAGGGCGATTTGCGTCGCCTGCGAATCCCAGGCACCGAAGATCTGGCGCACAAACTCGGCCTGCATCGCTTCGCTGCTTCCCAGCAGTGCAGATGAAGGGTAGCCGGCCTCCAGAATGCCGATCACCCGATCAGGATAGAGGGACACCAGCTCCGCCAGATCCGCCTGAACCACGTCCGGCGAGCGCACGCCGAAGTCTGAGTCCAGCGGATAGTAGGTGACCAGGACAAGATCGGCATCCGTGTTCAGCGCCTGGGCTCGGGAGCGCGCTTCGCCCGTCAGCCCGGCCATCGTCACCTTGACCCCCACCGGCAAGCCGGGACGCAATCGCCTGGCGTACGCGGCACTCGCCTGGAAGAACGTCCGATAGCGTTCCCAGGCCCCGCCGTCCGATCCGAGGGCCGCATCAACCTCGTTGCCGATGGACAGGACGCACAGCTCGACGTCAGGGAGTTGGGCGAAGACGTAGTCGAGCAGGCGCTCGAAGCGGGCGATGACCAGCGGGTCGTCGAAGGCTCTTCCCTCGAGGTCGTCCGGGAGACGAAACCGGTTGGTGTCGATCGGTGTGATCGTCAGGGCCAGCGGCACGCCCTGCGCCGGGTAATAGCTGTTGGCGATCGACAACCAGTTGGGATCAGGCGCGAATTCGCCCGGCCGAGTCTCGATCTCGTCCCAGGCGATGGACAGGCTGGTGAACTGCATCCCGGTCTGGCGCGCCAGCTCGAAGGCCTGATCGTATTCCTCGCCCTCGGCCGATGAGACATCGATGCCGAGCAGGCGGCCGGCACATCGGCGTATGAGCTCGCCGCGGTCTGAGCCCCATCCTCCGGTGGCGTGCCGCAGGCCAACGCGCCGGCGAGGCACACGATCAGGGTCAGCCCTGCGGTGATCCTTGCTGCAGGCATGGACGGGCTGCCCTCTACCACCATGGTGCTTCGAGGATCGGACGCGGGTCGGGGATGGAGATACCGACCAGGTGCAGGGCGGCCATCCAACCCAGGCTGGAGACGATCGTCATCAGCAGCAGGGCCCCGAGGGCGATCGGCAGTCGGATCCAGGGGCGAACGCGGGCATCGGCCGCGTACGTGCGCTCGAAGGGCAGATAGGCCAGGCCGATAGCCGAGCCGTATACAAGGAAGACGTAGGCCCACAGGATCACTCCCCACGGCAGGCTGGCAAGCCCCTGGCGCAAGATGGCCCCTTGCTGCTCGAGGAGGATGCCGTACACGCCCTGGACAGTGAAGACCTCCGCCAGAGTGAAGTTCCAGCGACGCATCAGGAGTGGCCAGGCCAGCGCCCATCCTCCGTACACGACCGGGCTGAGCAGCAGGTCGTAGGCCAGCTGCGGGTGCAGCAGCGCGGGCTCCGGGTCGCCCGCCAGGTAGCTGCTCGTCCAGGCCAGCGTCTCGGTGAGCAGCCCGCTCGCCAGGATCACCAGGCCGAAGGCCAGCGGGCGCGAGAGGCGCAGGCGCACGGCTGCCGCTTCGATTGGCCTGCGCGCGAAGACGGCGACGACGAACAGCGAGTAGATCGGAAGCATGGTGTCCGGCGGCGAGGAGAGCAGGCCGGGAAGCGGAAGCAGCGCACTGATCGCCAGCACCAGCCGACGCACGCGGTGGTGCCTTGGGTCGACCGCCGGCTGGCTCAAACGGCGCTTCCCGCCGGGACGCTGGAAGCGATGTCCCGGGCGGCCTTCCACACCAGGCGGAAGGCGCGGAAGAAGAACAGGTTCATCCCGGTGTAGCCCAGCACGACCACCCACACCAGCACGAACAGGCGCAGCGGCTGCGGCGTGAGGACACCCACGGCGAGGGCCCCGAAAGCATAGGCAGCGAATGCGGCTGCCGCCGCCCGGCGGACCGGGCGCAGGTGCGGCCGCGGATCAAGCATCAGCCGCGGCATCGCCAGCACCGTCGCCCAGTATGCGAACATGCCCAGATCGTTGGCCTCGGGATTGGCCCACGGGGAGTTGCCGATCACAAACCACTCGATCGCCAGGCCCAGCAGGCCGGCGATGGCGTAGACAGCCATGTCGGCCGCAGGCTCCGACGGCATGCGCCGCTCGATCCAACGCAGGGGAAAGTAGGTCAGTGCCAGGATGGCCGGATAGGCAGCCAGCGTGAACAGGTAGTCCGGCAGACTCTGTCGCACGAGCACGCAGAACAGGAACTCGCCCAGGGTGGCGAAGAGGGAACCGAGTACCAGCGTCAGCAGGAAGCGCTTCACGACGTGACCTCGCGGGCGGTCTTCATGCGAGGCAATACAGTCGAGACCACGGCAAAGTCGCGGACGGGGGGAGGATGCGGCGGTCCGGCGCGCCGTGAGGAGCAACTCGCCTGGCACAGCACGGGACGACGATGAATTCGCTGGCAATTGGGAGCGGCGTCGCACCCTCACCCAACCATCTTCCCCTCAACTTCAGGGGACCTTTGCCCCTACGGGAGAGGGCGAAACGCCCCTTCCACCGTAGGGCCGCAGGTGGGGCTCCCTCCCCCGACGGGGGAGGGCGGGGGTGAGGGGGCAAGAGTCAACTCTCACATGGAAGGTCCGCATGAGCCCTGCACTCTTAAGGAAGGATTACCGGGGAGCGGCATGGTCACCCTTGGGAGAAGGGGCGATCGTAGACGTGTGTGCGGTCGTCTGTCCGTACCGCGGATTCCGCCCTGCGAAGTCTAGGGCGCTGTGTCCGTCGCGCGCTGACCCAGGCGGCGGAGCATCGTGAGCGCGGCGAAGACGATCGCCAGGCTGACGATCTGCGCGGCGCGCAGGGAGCCAAACCACAGGACGAAGTCGCCGCGCACGCCCTCGATCACGAGCCGCGCGGCTGCCGTGAGCGCAACGAAGCCGCCGAAGGCGAAGCCGACGAAGGGAGCGGCGGGGCGCACGCGCAGGCTGAGCCACAGGATGGCCAGCGCCGCCACCAGTTCGTAGACCTGCGTCGGCTGACGCGACGCGCCCCATAGCTCGATGGCCCATGGCACGCTCGACGGCGCGCCGAACGCGTCGCCGCCGGCCAGATGCGCCAACGCAACGCCGACGGCGCATCCGGCAAACCCCGGGGTCAGCGCGTCCATCGTCGCCCAGAGAGGCAGGCCCTTGCGTTGGGCATAGACAACGGCCGCGATCAGTCCGACGGCCGCGCCGATTTCCGGCGACAAGGTGAACGGCGTCAGGGCCAGCAGGGCGAGCGGCTGGCGCAGGTAGACCTCCAGGTAGTTCAGTGCGTATCCCAGACGGGCACCGATGACCCCGGCGATCAGGGCAACGAAGATCAGTCGTTCGACCTGATCCCCCGGGAGGCCGAGGCGGCGCGCTTGGCGTTCGGCCAGCAAGCTCCCCACCCACACACCAACGAGCAGCAACAGACCCGGCAGCTGGATCGCCGCCGGCCCGATCTGCAGCACCGGCAGCATCAGTCGTCCTCCCCGATGAGTTCCAACACCGTCGTCTCGAGCACCGAGGCATGCAGCGGCCCGCCGACGACAACCCGGCGGATGACCCCGTCTCGATCGATGAAGAAGGTCGACGGTAAGGCTCGCACCTGATACAGGCGCGTTGCCTGGCCATCGCGGTCGAGGCCGATCGGGAAGGTCAGGCCGTACTCCGCGGCGAAATCCCGCGCCGCCTGCTCACTGTCCTGCACGGTGCTGTTGACCGCCAGGACGACGACACCCTGCGATCCGCGCTGCTCGTGCAGCGCCTGAAGCGCCGGCATCTCCGCCCGGCACGGTGGACACCAGGATGCCCAGAAATTCAAGACGACCACCTGCCCGCGCAGTTCCGACAGGCGGACGCGCTCGCCATCGAGCCGTTCCAGGTCGATGTCGGGTGCGGCGAAGCCCTGGCGCGGGCTGGGAATGGCGCCGTGGGTCGTGGCTCCCGGTTCCGGCCGCGAGGCGAAGATCCAGGCCGAGCCCAAAGCCAGCAGCGCCAGCATTCCCGCCCGCCACAGTCGATCGTTGAGGAGCCAACGCGGGGAGACGATCACGGCGCCTCGAGTCCATGCGCCTGCAGCAATTCGGGGTCCGCCAACAGGACGGCCGTCGGGCCATCCGAGCGCACCAACCCCTCGTCGAGGACGATGGTGCGCGGGAAGAGCTCCGCCACCAGACGCATGTCGTGCGTGGCCACGAGCATGGTCTGCGGAAGATTTGCCAGCATCCGCATCAGGCCGCGGCGGGCGCGCGGGTCGAGCCCGGCCGTGGGCTCATCCAGGATCAGCACCTCCGGCTCCATGGCCAGCGCCGTGGCAATGGCCACTCGCTTCTTCTCTCCCCCGCTCAGGTGGTGCGGCACGCGCGGCCCGGCGTCCTGCATGCCGACGGCCCGCAGGGCATTGCCCACACGGGCGCGCACCTCCGCCTCGGCCAGGCCGGCGTACAGCGGGCCAAAGGCGACATCCTCGAAGACGGTCGGGGAGAACAGCTGGTCGTCCGGATCCTGGAATACCAGGCCGATCTGGCCGCGCATCTCGCCCAGCGTCTTGTCGCTCAACTGCCGCCCGGCGACCCACACCTCGCCCTCGCCGCGCAACAGTCCGTTGAGCTGCAGCATCAGGGTCGACTTGCCGGCACCGTTCGGTCCGACCAGGGCGGCTCGCTCCCCGGGCGCGAGCCGGAAGTCGACGCCGCGCAGCGCCTGCCGTCCATCCGGGTAGGTGTAGCGAAGATTGCGGACCTCGAGCGTGTGGTGCATAGAAGTGCCTTGTCCCCCGGCCTACAGGACGTGGGCGGCCGAGACCAGTGCCGCCAGCACAACGCATGCCGCGACCAGCATCGCCCAATCGCGGGCCTGCATGCGAAAGGTATGCAGGCTGCGCACACGGCCGTCGTAGCCGCGGGAGAGCATCGCGGCGTACACGCGCTCGGCGCGCTCGATGGCGCGCAAGAACAGGCTGCCCACCATCCCGCCGGCGACGCGTGCCTGCCAGGCGAGCGGCGGGCGCGTTGTGCCGGGGAGCCGAACGCTGCGCGCGGCGCGCGCCCGGCGCATGCGCAGCGCCTCGTCCGCCAGGACAAACAGGTAGCGGTACATGAATCCGATGGTCGAGACCAGTGTGCGAGGCAGCCCGAGGGCGCCCAGCGCCCAGATCAGATCCTGGAATGGCGTCGTGGCGGTCAGCAGGATCGCGGCCTGGACGGCCGTCCAGGTGCGCAGCAGGACACTTCCCAACCGGATGGTGCCATCGACCGATGCCACCCAATCGAGTCCCGGAACGACGAAGAGCGGAACGCCGGCGACGGTGAAGGGAAGCGGCAGCGCCGCCAGTGCAAAGGGCAATGCCAGGTACGACCGCCGCAAGGTGAATCCCAATCCAAGTCCCGAGGCCCAGGACGCCAGGAGGATGAGGCACAGCAAACCCGCGAACCCCCACCATGCGCCGGGGGGCGTCAGGCTGGAAGCCAGGATTGCGGCGAATGCCAGGACGACCTTGGCGCGTGGGTCCAGCCGGTGGAGTCGGCTGTCATGGGCGTGATAGTGGTCGGCCAGGTCGAAGTGCAGCATTCAGGATCCCACCTTGGGGGATCGGCGCGCGGCAGCCGCCCCGACGATCCAGGCGACGACCATCACGATCAACGTCCCCAGGGCGACGGCAGCCATCGTCGCCAGGGCCGGGCTGTGGATGAACGGAAGGGCGTAGTCGGAAAGCCAGCCGAGGCGGGCGGATTGGGCGGCGCCTTCGAAGCCCTGCGTCAGGGCGACGGACTCCAGTCCATCCGGGTTGGGCGACGCCAGCGGCGAGAGTGCCGCTAGCGTGAGGGCGATGAGGGTGCCTGCAGCGATGGCGGTCGCGCCCCGCCGCCCTGGTGCGATGGCGCCGGTTTCGAGGAGCTCCGGCCGGGCGGTCAGGATGAAGCTGACGGCGCTCAGGCTGATCAAGCCTTCACCGACGCCGATCAGGGCGTGGACAACGGCCATCGCCGGAAGCGCCAAAGCGGCCGGCGCTGTCCCGGACAGGCTGAGCTCCAGCGCCGTGGCAACGGCTCCGACCTCGACCGAGATCCATCCAGCGGCAAATACACCCGCCAGCCGGCCGCCGCGGCTGTTGCCCGAGGCGCGCAAGAGAAGCTGATAGGCGGCGTAACCGGTGAAGGCCGAGAACACGCCCATGTTGAGGATGTTCCAGCCCATCACCAGCAGCCCTCCGTCCTGGAACACCAGCCCCTGTACGGCGATCACGGCGGTCATGATGAGCGTGGCCGTCCATGGCCCCATCACCACGGCGGCCAGGGCTCCGCCCACGAGATGGCCGGAGGACCCGCCGGCGACCGGGAAGTTGATCGCCTGGGCGGCGAAGATGAACGCCGCCAGGATCCCCATCATCGGGATCTGGCGTTCGCCCAACTGGCTTCGGGTCCGCCGAATCGCCAGGACGATGAACACCATCGCCAACACCCAACCGATCAGGGAGACCAAAGGGGTGAGGAAGCCGTCCGGGATGTGCAGTCTCATCGGGGAGGCGAGCATTGGGACTCTCTACCCGGGTGAGCGTGCACGCCGGGCGCAGCCGGCGCACAGCCCGCCGAGGGTCAGGTGATGCGTGTCGACAACAAACCCGGTCCTGCGTTTGACGGCCCGGCCGAGGGATCCCAGCAGGCCCGGATCCACCTCCACTTTCCGGCCGCACTCGCGGCAGACCAGGTGGGCGTGGGGGTGATGGGGATCGCGCATCGAGAAGCGCAACGACTCGCCGCCGCCGGCGTGCAGGTCGAGCAGGCCGGCGCGGCTCAGCGTCTCCAACGTTCGGTAGACGGTAGCCGGGTTGAGTCCCGGCAGGCGGCGGCTGGCATCGTCGAAGACCTGTTGGGCGGAGCGGTGATCGCCGGCGTGCGCGACCAATTCGAGGATCACCGCCCGCTGGGCGGTCACCCGGTAGCCCGCCCGGCGCAACTCGGAGGTCAGGCGTTCGCCGCAGGACACATGCAACTCCTTGTTGTTGCGAATTGTCGCAACTAGCATAGCGCTGGCAGGACCTCGAGTCAAGGCCCTGCAGGACTGTGCAGCGCTCAGCCGCAGGCGGCGGCCGAGCGGCGAAGGCCCAACACGCAGGATCGAGAATGCAAACCGCCTCCCGGATGGGAGGCGGCTGCCCAGAGGAGGAGAGGAAGACTACTCGCTCATCTCGACGAACGTGCCGTGCCAGCTGTGGTACCAGACCTGGCCGGTGGTGGCGTTGACGCTGAGCATGCTGACGGGCGTGCCGTCGGTCTCCACGTCGAAGGTGAAGTAACCGGGGAACGCCTCGGCGGTCGCGCTGAGCGTCTGATCCGGGTAAGCCTGCTCAAGGTAGGCCAGCGCTGTCTCACGAGCTTCGGCGTCGGTCAGCGGCGTGGCGTCGGTCGGGACCGTCGCCGGGCCGAACTCGTCCGAGGCCGCCAAGCATCCGGCCGCCCATGCGCCCGGCTCCGGTGATCGGGTCGGTGCCGTGCATGCCGTAGGTCGTATTCCACATCATCGACGGGCCATACTCGAGGTGTACGACCTGGCGGGCCGGATCGACGAGCACTTCAAATGCGCCCTGGCCGGTGGTGGTGTCCTCGATGACGGCGTAGGAGTGGTTGTCGAAGATCATGACCTCACCCAGCGCCAGGTTCTCCTGGCCGAGGAAGTCGAGGAAGGTCTGCACGGCTGCGGTGGTCGCTTCGAGCGTCAGCGGTTCCGCATTGGCAACCGTCCCACGGCCGAACGTAGGTCGGCATGCGGTCGAAACCGTCGGGGATCGCACCGAACGGGCACTCGCCGCTGGAACATGAACGTTGTTCCCAGCCGCCCATCATGCCGCCGCGGTTGAACGGGGTCTGGTCATCTGTCCAGCCGCCCATCATGCCGCCGCGGTTAAACGGGGTCTGGTCACTTGTCCGGCCGCCCATCATGCCGCCGCGGTTGAAGGGGACCTCGTCCCCTGCCCAGCCTCCCATCATGCCGGGCCCGAAGGTGCCGTCCACGGCGAGGGCGCGCGGATACGCGACGAGTTCTCTGCCACGCGCTCACGGCCCGCCCGATGAGGAAACCGCCGCCCAGCAGCACGCCCACGGCCACCAGCGCCAGAGTGCGCACACGGTGTAGCGGAACATCACGGCGTACACGCGCTCGGCGCGCTCGATGGCGCGGAGGAACAGGCTGCCGACCATCCCGCCGGCGACGCGTGCCTGCCAGGCGAGCGGCGGGCGCGTTGCGCCGGGGAGCCGAACGCTGCGCGGCGGCGTGCGCCCGGCGCATGCGCAGCGCCTCGTCCGCCAGGACAAACAGGTAGCGGTACATGAATCCGATGGTGGAGACCAGTGTGCGAGGCAGCCCGAGGGCGCCCAGCGCCCAGATCAGATCCTGGAATGGCGTCGTGGCGGTCAGCAGGATGGCGGCCTGGACGGCCGTCCAGGTGCGCAGCAGGACACTTCCCAACCGGATGGTGCCATCGACCGATGCCACCCAATCGAGTCCCGGAACGACGAAGAGCGGAACGCCGGCGACGGTGAAGGGAAGCGGCAGCGCCGCCAGTGCAAAGGGCAATGCAAGGTACGACCGCCGCAAGGTGAATCCCCATCCAAGTCCCGAGGCCCAGGACGCCAAGAGGATGAGGGACAGCAAACCCGCGAACCCCCACCATGCGCCGGGGGGCGTCAGGCTGGAAGCCAGGATTGCGGCGAACGCCAGGACGACCTTGGCGCGTGGGTTCGAGCCGGTGGAGTTGGCTGTCATGGGCGTGATAGTGGTCGGCCAGGTCGAAGTGCAGCATCTAGGATCCCACCTTGGGGGATCGGCGCGGCGGCAGCCGCCCCGACGATCCAGGCGACGACCATCACGATCAACGTCCCCAGGGCGACGGCAGCCATCGTCGCCAGGGCCGGGCTGTGGATGAACGGAAGGGCGTAGTCGGAAAGCCAGCCGAGGCGGGCGGATTGGGCGGCGCCTTCGAAGCCCTGCGTCAGGGCGACGGACTCCAGTCCATCCGGGTTGGGCGACGCCAGCGGCGAGAGTGCCGCTAGCGTGAGGGCGATGAGGGTGCCTGCAGCGACGGCGGTCGCGCCCCGCCGCCCTGGTGCGATGGCGCCGGTTTCGAGGAGCTCCGGCCGGGCGGTCAGGATGAAGCTGACGGCGCTCAGGCTGATCAAGCCTTCACCGACGCCGATCAGGGCGTGGACAACGGCCATCGCCGGAAGCGCCAGGGCGGCCGGCGCTGTCCCGGACAGGCTGAGCTCTAGCGCCGTGGCAACGGCTCCGACCTCGACCGAGATCCATCCAGCGGCAAATACACCCGCCAGCCGGCCGCCGCGGCTGTTGCCCGAGACGCGCCAGAGAAGCTGGTAGGCGGCGTAACCGGTGAAGGCCGAGAACACGCCCATGTTGAGGATGTTCCAGCCCATCACCAGCAGCCCTCCGTCCTGGAACACCAGCCCCTGTACGGCGATCACGGCGGTCATGATGAGCGTGGCCGTCCATGGCCCCATCACCACGGCGGCCAGGGCTCCGCCCACGAGATGGCCGGAGGACCCGCCGGCGACCGGGAAGTTGATCGCCTGGGCGGCGAAGATGAACGCCGCCAGGATCCCCATCATCGGGATCTGGCGTTCGCCCAACTGGCTTCGGGTCCGCCGCATCGCCAGGACGATGAATACCATCGCCAACACCCAACCGATCAGGGAGACCAGAGGGGTGAGGAAGCCGTCCGGGATGTGCAGTCTCATCGGGGAGGCGAGCATTGGGACTCTCTACCCGGGTGAGCGTGCACGCCGGGCGCAGCCGGCGCACAGCCCGCCGAGGGTCAGGTGATGCGTGTCGACAACAAACCCGGTCCTGCGTTTGACGGCCCGGCCGAGGGATCCCAGCAGGCCCGGATCGACCTCCACTTTCCGGCCGCACTCGCGGCAGACCAGGTGGGCGTGGGGGTGATGGGGATCGCGCATCGAGAAGCGCAACGACTCGCCGCCGCCGGCGTGCAGGTCGAGCAGGCCGGCGCGGCTCAGCGTCTCCAACGTTCGGTAGACGGTAGCCGGGTTGAGTCCCGGCAGGCGGCGGCGCGCATCGTCGAAGACCTGTTGGGCGGAGCGGTGATCGCCGGCGTGCGCGACCGATTCGAGGATCACCGCCCGCTGGGCGGTCACCCGGTAGCCCGCCCGGCGCAACTCGGAGGTCAGGCGTTCGCCGCAGGACACATGCAACTCCTTGTTGTTGCGAATTGTCGCAACTAGCATAGCGCTGGCAGGACCTCGAGTCAAGGCCCTGCAGGACTGTGCAGCGCTCAGCCGCAGGCGGCGGCCGAGGCGGAGGCCCAACACGCAGGATCGAGAATGCAAACCGCCTCCCGGATGGGAGGCGGCTGCCCAGAGGAGGAGAGGAAGACTACTCGCTCATCTCGACGAACGTGCCGTGCCAGCTGTGGTACCAGACCTGGCCGGTGGTGGCGTTGACGCTGAGCATGCTGACGGGCGTGCCGTCGGTCTCCACGTCGAAGGTGAAGTAACCGGGGAACGCCTCGGCGGTAGCGCTGAGCGTCTGATCCGGGTAAGCCTGCTCAAGGTAGGCCAGCGCCTTCTCACGAGCTTCGGCGTCGGTCAGCGGCGTGGCGTCGGTCGGGACCGTCGCCGGGCCGAACTCGCCGAGGCCGCCACATCATCCGGCCGCCCATGCGCCCAGCTCCGGTGATCGGGTCGGTGCCGTGCATGCCGTAGGTCGTATTCCACATCATCGACGGGCCATACTCCAGGTGTACGACCTGGCGGGCCGGATCGACGAGCACTTCAAATGCGCCCTGGCCGGTGGTGGTGTCCTCGATGACGGCGTAGGAGTGGTTGTCGAAGATCATGACCTCACCCAGCGCCAGGTTCTCCTGGCCGAGGGAGTCGAGGAAGGTCTGCACGGCTGCGGTGGTCGCTTCGAGCGTCAGCGGTTCCGCATTGGCAACCGCCCCACGGCCGCCGTACGTCGGCATGCGGTCGAAACCGTCGGGGATCGCACCGAACGGGCACTCGCCGCTGGAACATGAACGTTGTTCCCAGCCGCCCATCATGCCGCCGCGGTTGAACGGGGTCTGGTCATCTGTCCAGCCGCCCATCATGCCGCCGCGGTTGAACGGGGTCTGGTCACCTGTCCGGCCGCCCATCATGCCGCCGCGGTTGAAGGGGATCTCGTCCCCTGCCCAGCCGCCCATCATGCCGGGCCCGAAGGCGCCGTCCGCGGCGAGGGCGCGCGGGTACGCGACGAGTTCTTGTCGCGCGCTGACGGCCCGCCCGATGAGGAAACCGCCGCCCAGCAGCACGCCCACGGCCACCAGCGCCAGGACGACGATCCCCAGTACCATCAATACTCAATTCATTCGATGCCTCCTTGACCTCACCCGAGGTCAGTCCAAGGCTACCGCCGGGCTGTGAAGGACCCGTGAAGGACGGGAGAAGGACCTGGGAGGAAAGCGTGGGTGGAGGATGTGTATGCTGGGCATAGGCTCAGAACCTCGACTGATGGCCTCCACCCCCTGTGGTCCCCCCGCGCTGCGGCGGGACGGCGGGAGACAGCTATTCCCACCGACCCGGTTGATTCACTGGATCAACTTGTCCTACCCGGCTGTGAGAGATCACCTCGGGGCTCAAATCTGGATTGATCGCATCCACCCCCCTGTGGTCCCCCCGCGCCAGCGGCGGGACGGCGGGGGGATGGATCCCCACGCACCGCCCGGTCAGTGCAATGGGACTCATGGCCACTCTCGGATCGGCAATTCGGCGCGCGGCCAATGCTCTGATTGATTACATCCACCCCCCTGTGGTCCCCCCGCCAAGCGGGGGGACGGCGGGGGGATAGATCCCCCCGCGCCCCTCCAAAGCGGCCTGCGGTCGACCATTGCGTTCGAAGAGGCGGTGGGCCGCTTGACGGCGGAATCTGATATCGCGGCGAACGTCCCGCCCTTGGATCGCGCCACCTGGCGCGCGCACGCGCGACATGTGTGGGGCGGCGCGTCAAAAGGCGAACCGTACGAGAGGGTGGCCTGCACCGGGCAAGGATGTTGTCAGGCGGGCTAGCGGAATAGGAGGCCGCGCACGCTCGGGCTGGTAGCCGCAGGCTTTAGCCTGCGTGTGCCGCACGCAGGGTGCGGCCGCGCGGAGGGCGAAGAGGCGCCACGATGACGTAGCGCCGCCAGCGGGTGGGGGCGACGCACCGCGCTGTCCGAGCTCGGCGGCGACGCCGGCCGTTCGCCGCGGCAAGCTGGGCTCGCGGCGAACGGTGGTGCGAGACGGCAGGCGTCGCCCCCTGAACCCTCGAGGCCGGTTGCACAGGCGGTTGCCGCCGTGAGCAGGGCCGATAGGGCCACGTTGGATCGTCGAGGTCTCGAGGTCGTGGACCAGCACCTCGATCCCCGGACCGGCGATCTCCACATTGCGAGCCCGCCCACTCGAGTCCCCGCGTGCCCCGACCGGCCTATTCGGCCAGCCCCGCGGAAGCCGTCGTGGCCCCCGGCCGCATCAGGCCGATCAAGGCGCCATCGCCGATCGGCGAGCGCGTTCCGTCGATATTCAGCAGATCGACGGATCCACCTTCACTCAGGAAATAGCCGACGACCATTCGATCCTCATCGGCCCACAGGATCCGGTCGAAGTAGCCGGGAGACTGCGATGCGATCGCCGTGGGCGCCTCGCCCCGGCGCAGGCGCAGCAGGACCTGGCCAGCCTCATCGTCAGGATTTCCCCGTGCGATGGCGTATGCCAACCGCGCTCCAGACGGCGAATAGGCAGCCGCGCCCTGCTGCCCCTGATCGGGCAAGACCTCGAACGCGGTGTCGGTGCCGCTGGCCAGTTCACGCTCGCGCATCCCTTCCTCGCCACACCCGCCGGCGGCATAGTCCCCGTCCGGCGAAAGCCCGAACCAGCATGGGCCGGCGCCTTCTTCCGTGGCAGGGACGAGTGGGGTCGAGGCGCCGTCCGCCGGGCTATAGCGGTACAGGCTGGACCAGCCGAAGAACAGGATGTAGCCGCCGATGCCCGTCACCTGCCAGGCGTAGATCAGATCGCCGTCGTCCATCCAGCGCATGGCTTCCAGGGCGAAGTACTCCGCCAGGCCGTCGGCCGGATCGCTCTCCACGATCATCTGGGAATTGCCGCCGTCGATATCGGCGATCCACAGCTGGCTGGAGACGCCGGCAGAGTTGTAGCTCGAATACGTCCAGGCGATGCGTTGGTCATCATCCGACACGGCGAACGTCAGACTGGCCTGCGGTTCGGCGGAGGTGAAGTCGAGCGTCTCGACCCCGTCGGCGGTGACGCGGCGCACGACGCCGCCCAGGCTCGAGCCGCCGCTGTCCACGTAGTAGATCGACTCGCCGACAACCTGCGCGGTGTTGGGCCGCGCGTAAGCGAGCCCCTCCGCCGAGCGCGTCTCGACCAGGGCGCCGTCGAGCGAGTACACCTTGAAGTCCGCTGCCTGGTGGGTGACGACCAGAGATTCAGGCTGCTGGAACGTCGCCGGGTGTCGGGGGAGCTCCGACCTCCGGCGACATCCGTGGCCGCCGTGCTCCCCGGCACCTCACCCAAGCACGCGGCCAGGCAGCGAGCAGCCCAGCACAAGGCCAGACAGACTCACGCTGGCGAGGACCAATGCCCATCGACGACGAGAAGGGGACATCGAGCGACCTCCTGTCAGGATCGAGGCATCAGCGGCGACATCAGGCGGTAGTGCGAGGCAGGCGGGATTGGTGCGCCACTCCCACCCGTGCGGTGTCCCGTGCGATCAACCCTGGTCGAGAGTATAGGTCCCTGGCGGTCGTCCGGCAACATGACGGCGTCGATCGGCACTTCTCCGCCATGCGCATCTGCACGACGGCGAGCGATGATCCGAACATCGCCACCGCGTGAGGCGGCCGATACGGTCCTGGCGCGCGTCTGCGTGAAGCATGCCCTCCTGGCCGGCCACGGTCGTTGGCCGTTTCTCCGGCCGCCCTGCCTCCCATGTGGAGCGCGGCGCTTGCCCACGCCCGTCATCCGCCGGCCTGGAACGAATGTTGTCCTTCGCCGATGGTCCGGCTCCCGCCCGATGAACCGCCATTCGCCTCCGGCACCCGCTGCCGTAGCTGCATGCCGGGTTAAGGGTTGTGTGAATATTGCCCAATATGGTCAGAATTGGCTTATACTTCAATCCACAGGCTGAAGGGCAAGTAGGGGCAGATCGGCGGTGCCTCCGGGGCACTCCGGCTCAAGGGGTGGCACACGATGGCTAGATCTCACGGTCGAACGCAAGGCAACCGCTCGCGTGCCTACCGCCGATGGCGAGTACCGCTTGTGCCTGTATCACAACTCGCTCGACGCCAAGGAACACCTGGCGCTGGTGATGGGCGAGGTCTCGGGTGAATCCGAGGTGCTGGTGCGTGTGCACTCCGAGTGCCTGACGGGCGATGTGCTCGGCTCGCAGCGCTGCGACTGCGGGGAACAACTGCACCGCGCCATGCGCCAGATCGGTCGCCAGGGAGCCGGCGTGATCGTCTACCTCCGGCAGGAGGGACGCGGCATCGGCCTGCTCGACAAGCTGCGGGCCTATAATCTGCAGGATCAGGGGTACGACACGGTCGAGGCCAACCTGGCCCTCGGCCACCAGGCCGATGAGCGCGATTACTCCGCCGCCGCATGCATTCTCGCCGACCTCGGCGTACGCTCCGTCCGCCTGATGACCAACAACCCGACCAAGATCGAAGGCCTGCGCGCCCTGGGCGTCCAAATCGTCGACCGCGTTCCACTCGAGCCAACCGTCCACCCCGAGAACGCCGGCTACCTGCACACGAAGGTCAAGCGCATGCACCATCTCCTGACTCTGGCGCCGCGGCCCGAGGCCGTGACCTTGGTCGGTCGGCGAAACGGACATGGACGACCCGCTTGACGGCCTGCTGACGGAGGTCGCCGCCCTCCCCGTCCCCGCGTCCCGTCCCGCGATCACCCTGACCTACGCGCAGACCCTCGACGGTTGCATCGCCACCGCCGATCGTCGTCCGCTGGCCCTCAGCGGCCCGGCTGCACAGGTGATGACCCATCGGCTGCGCTCGGCGCACGATGCGATTCTGGTCGGCGTCGGCACCGTGCTGGCCGACAACCCGCGCCTGACGGTCCGGCTGGTGGAGGGCTCCGACCCTCGCCCGATCGTGCTCGACAGCCAGGCGCGCACACCTCCCGGCGCGCAGCTGCTGCGCGGTCCCCAGCCCGCCTGGATCCTGACCGGCCCTGATGCTCCCCCCGAACGTCTCCGCCGGCTTGAAGACGCCGGAGCCCGGTTGCTGACGATCGAGAGCAGCACCGATGGTCGGCGGGACCTGCCGGCCGCGTTCGCCCGGTTGCACGCCGCCGGGATGCAGCGGATCATGATCGAGGGCGGCGCGGCCGTCATCGCCTCGTCGCTGCGCGCCCGCCTGGTCGACCTGATCATCCTGACCGTGTCGCCACGCTGGGAGAGCGGCCTGCCGGCGATGAATGGAGATGGTGCTCGGCTCGGGCTCGAGGCGCCGCACTGGCTGGCGCTCGACGCCGACGGGATCGTGTGGGGGAGGCCGGCATGGCAGGCGCGGTGAAGGCACGCACCCTGACCTTCGTCGGTCCGCACCAGGTCGAAGTGCGCGACGAAGCCCTCGCCCCCCCGGCCGCGGGCCAGGCGCTGATCCGCACGCGCTGCTCAGCCATCTCGTCCGGCACGGAGCTGCTGGTCTACCGCGGGGAAGCACCGGCGGAATTGCCCGCCGACACGGCGCTGGCCTCGCTTCCCGGCACTCTCTCCTTTCCTCTGGCTTACGGCTATGCCGCTGCCGGCGTCGTCGAGCAGGTCGGCTCCGCGGGCGATGTCGATTGGATCGGGCGGCGCGTCTTTGCCTTCCACCCGCACGCCTCCGCGTTCGTCGCCGACGCTCACCGACCTGCACCCGATCCCGGATGGTGTGTCCGATGAGGATGCGGTCTTCCTGGCCAACACCGAGACGGCCGTCAGCCTGCTCCATGACGGCGCCCCGCTGGCCGGCGAGCGTGTCGCCGTGTGGGGGCAGGGCATTGTCGGATTGCTGACGACCTCACTGCTCGCCCGGCTCCCCCTCGATCGGCTGGTGACGCTCGATCGGTTCCCCCTGCGCCGCCAGGCATCGCATGCGCTGGGTGCCACGGCGGTGCTCGACCCTGGACAGTCCGACCTGGCCGATGCCCTCCAGTCCGCGCTGGGCGAGCAGGCCGCCGATCTCACCTACGAACTGACCGGGAACCCGGCGGCGCTGGATGCGGCGTTGAAGTCCACCGGATTCTCGGCTCGCCTCGTCCTCGGCTCATGGTATGGGACCAAGCCGGTGAGCCTCGATCTGGGCGGCGCCTTCCACCGCAGTCGGATCAGGATTCTCGCCAGCCAGGTCAGCCGACTCGATCCCGGGTTGACGGGACGTTGGACCAAGGCCCGGCGGCTGGCGTTTGCCTGGGCGTGGCTTGCGGGACTGCGCCCTTCACGCTGGATCACGCACCGCTTCGAGCTCGAGCACGCGGCCGAAGCGTACGTCCTCCTCGACCATCAACCGGATCTGGCCCTGCAAGTCGTCCTGACGTACCCCTGACCACCTGGGAGCCTGCCTGGCATGTACACCCTATCCGTCCGTCGCGAGTTTCGAGCCGAGCACTTCCTCATCGGAGGCGATTGGGGCGCGGAGAACCAGCCGCACGTTCACGCCTACCGCCTGGAGGTCGAGCTCGAAGGCGAGCGCCTGGATGCACACGGCTACCTGCTCGACATCGTCGATCTCGAGGCTCGGCTGGAGGCGATCGTCACACGCTTCGCCGGACAGCGACTGAATGATCAGCCCGAATTCGCCGGGCTCAACCCCAGCCTCGAACACTTCGCCCGCATTGTCTGCCAAGGTCTGCTGGTGGGCAGCCCGGTGCCGAATGTGCAGCGGATCCGCGTCCGGCTCTGGGAGAACGAAATCGCCTGGGCGTCCTATGAGCAGGCGGTGGGCTAGTGCACGTCGGCCTGGTGATCTACGGCGACCTCGAGACGCTGACCGGCGGGTATGTGTATGACCGCCGGCTGGTCGAGCATCTGCGCCGCGCCGGCGACCGGGTGAGCATCGTCTCTCTCCCGTGGCGCTCGTACCGCAGGCATCTCGGCGACAACCTGTCGCCCGAGGTCAGCCGCCGGTTGGTCGATCTCGGGGCGGATGTGGTACTCGAGGATGAGCTCAATCATCCCTCGCTCCTGGCTGCGAATCGGGCGCTGGCCCGCGCCGCCGGGACGCCGATCGTATCGATCATCCACCACCTTCGGTCGAGCGAGCCGTGGCCGCCCCTGCTTCAACTTGCGTACCGGACGATCGAGCGCGCCTACCTGCACGGCGTCGACGGATTCGTGTTCAACAGCCAGGCCACCGCGTCGCGCCGTGGAGCGCCTGGCCGGACGTGCGAAACCGTCCGTGCTCGCCGCGCCCGGCGGAGATCGCCTGGGTCCCGGCCCATCCCCAGAGGCAGTACGCGCCCGCGCAATCCAGCCCGGGCCGCTGCGGATTCTGTTCGTGGGCAGCCTGATCGCGCGCAAGGGACTGCATGTGCTGCTCGAGGCACTGACCGCCCTGCCCTCCGGCGCCTGGTCGCTGGAGGTGATCGGCGATACGACGCGTGATCCGGCGTACACGGCGCGCATCCGGCGCCAGATCTCACACCCTGCGCTGCAGCGGTCGGTGAGTCTGCAGGGGGCGATGGCGGACCAGCAGCTGGCCGAGGCGCTGCGCCGGAGCCAGGTCCTGGCAGTGCCTTCCGCGCACGAAGGCTTCGGGATAGCCTACCTGGAGGCGATGGGCTTCGGGCTCCCGGTGCTTGCCTCCGCCTCCGGCGGCGCATCCGAGATCGTCACCGAGGGGGAAACCGGATTCCTGATCCGGCCCGGCGATTCGCACACGCTGGCCGAGCGGCTGCACACCCTCAGCCGCGATCGAGCCCGGCTGGCGCAGCTCAGCCTCGCGGCCCAGCAGCTCGCCCTCGCCCGGCCGCGATGGGCCAACTCGATGGAGAGCATTCGTCAATTCCTTGTTCGTCTGAGTCCGACCGGGGCGGCCGCCCCGGCTCTGTCGATTGCCGTGGGAGGCGTTCGATGACACGTTCGACGCTGCGCACCATCATTCTCGTAACCGGTCTGATCACCGCCCTCGTCCATCTTGTGCTGCTGAATGTCGTCATGGGGACGATCGATCCCTTGTTCACCCTCAACGGGCTCGGCTATCTGGGACTGCTGGCCGCCCTGTTCCTCGACCTGCCGGTCGTGTCGAAGCAGCGGACGTTGGTGCACTGGGCGTTCATGGCGTTCGCCGCCGTGACCATCCTGGCGTGGGTTGTGATGGGCCGGCCGTACACCGCCCTGGGGTATGTGACCAAGCTGGACGAACTCATCCTGATCGCCGCGCTCTTCCTGCACCTGCGCGCCAGGGCGTGAGGTCAGGCCCCCGTCCATCCGCCGCGGGCCAGACCCCGCGGCGGTATTCCTTCGCCCGGTATCTGAGCGCCAAGGCGACGGTCGACGACCGCTCACTCAACGCGCACGTCTGGGACACGCTTCGAGGCGCCCTGGATGTCCGCCGCCAGGACGCCGGGCTGAAGCTCGTCGAACTCGGCTCGGGGATCGGGACGATGGTCGAGCGGTTGCTGGCCCGGCGGCTGCTCGGCCGTTTCACCTACCGCGGAATCGAAGCGCAGCCGCGCCTCGCACGCCACGCCGCGCGCCGGCTTTCCGCGTGGGGGCGGAAGCACGGCTACTCGGTCGCCGGCCTGCCGGACGGGTTGGTGCTTCGCCGCGAGGCGGAGGTGTTCCGCCTCTCCTTCCCGGCCGCCGACGCTCTGCAGGTAGCCCGCCGGAAGCGCCAGACGGCGGACCTGCTGATGGCGCACGCCTTCCTCGATCTGCTCGACCTGCCGACAGCGCTTCCGGCCCTGCTCGGGATGCTCCGCCCCGGAGGGTTGTTCTACTTCACGCTGAACTTCGACGGCGTGACGGCCTTCGAGCCGCTGATCGACCCGGCGCTGGATGACGAGATCCTGAGCCTGTATCACCGCACGATGGATGAGCGCCTCGTCGGCGGCCGCCGCTCGGGCGACAGCCGCACCGGCCGCCATCTGCTGGCCGCGCTGCAGGCCGCGGACGTGCAGGTGCTGGCAGCCGGTGCCTCGGATTGGGTCGTCGTCCCGGTGAAGGGCCGCTACCCGGATGACGAAGCCTACTTCCTGCACTTCATCCTGCACACGGTGGATCGTGCGCTGCGCCGCCATCCCGAGCTCGACCCAAGACGTTTCGCTCGCTGGGTCGAACGGCGCCATGCCCAGATCGAGCGAGGCGAGTTGGTGTATATCGCACACCAGCTGGATGTGGTGGGGAGGGTGCCCATCCGACGCCACACAAAGAGCGCAGGCTGAACCTGCGGCTACCAGCCCGCGACGCACTCCCTATGCCTGTCACCGCCCGACGCTCGTAGCCGCAGCCTTTAGGCTGCGGTCCGTCGAGATGCAGGCACCTTCGCCCACAGTACGTGCGGCGGTTGAGGCCTGAGTGCCCGGTCGGTGCTGTCCCTGCATGATCGGGACGCAGGCTGAAGCCTGCGGCTACCAGCCCGCGACGCATCCTCCCGCGCTACCACGTGCCCGAAGCGCGGTGCCGCGACCGTTAGGCTGCGGCTACGACGAACATGCCGGTACATCGGCCAGGGTGCGCGCCAGGCTGAAGCCTGCGGCTATCGGCGGGCGCTGCGCGAGCGCCTGCGCCGCCATCCCCCCGACGGCGAACGTGGACCCGGCCCACAACTATGGAACGCGCCGCGCATACCACGCCCCGAACGCCAGGCCGGCCACGGCGAAGACCAGATCGCGGGCGCGGATGAGCAGCCCGAGTCCGAGCCCCTGCGCGCGGCTGTACCCCAGCGCCGCCAGGGCCAGCACCTGACTTGCCTCCAGCGCACCCAGCCCACCGGGCACCGGTACCAGCAGCGCCAACCTGCCGGCGGTGATCACGCCGATCAATCCGGCAGGATCCAACCGGATCCCCAGGAACGTCAGCAGCAGCCCGTACTCGAATATCAACGCCCCCCAGCTGACCAGCGAGATCCCCATCGCGCCCGCCAACCCGGCTGGGTGCTCGCGGCAGAAGAGCACGATCTCGCCCTCGGTTGTGTGCGTCCACTGCAGCAGGCGGGCCCATGCCCCCGACCGCCAGGACGCAGGCAGTGGCAGGCGTATGAGCAGCGCCGTCAGCGGCCGTACCCCCGCCAGCACCGCGCCGAGGAAGGCCAACGGCAGTGCGAGCAGGGCCATGGCGACCACGGCCAGTGCCTCTCCCGCCTCGCCAGGGATGAGCCGAAGCTGGAGCGACAGCACAAGTCCAAAGGCCAGGAAGGTGAAGTTGCCAAGCAGTTCCACGGCCCGGTCGATGACGACCGAGGCGGCGGCAGTCTGGGAGCCAATCGGCCTGCGCCGCTGCAGCAGCGCCACCTGCAGCGGCTCGCCTCCGAACTGCGTGCCAGGCGTCATGTAGCTGAGGGCGAAACCGGCCAGTCGGATCGCCCAGACCTCGGCGATCGTGGCGCGGCAGTCGAGCAAGCGCAGGATCACCCACCAGCGCAGGCTGAGGATGATCGTCACACACAGGTTGACCACCAGCACGATGGCGATCTCGGCCGGGGTAAGTTGCCGGAGAGCCTGCAGGACATCGCCCAGTTGGATGTCGCGCAGTGTCCAGACCAGCACCGCTGCCGCGAGCAGGACGCCCAACGCTGCCAGGAGCGGGCGGCGCAGGGAGACGCGCCGACTATGGTCCGTCATGGCGTTCTCCGGCTCGCCGTCGAAACATGGTCTCCTCAGGCTTCCACAGCGAAAGGGCACCGGTCCCCAGGATCAGGATCCCGATCGCCAGCCCGAGGCTGACGCCACGCAGGGGGACGAAACCATCCGCAGTGGCGCCAAGTGCGAGCGGCGCGATCAGGCCGATGGACGCCAGACGCCCGACGAACCCCACAGCGATGCACGCCCCCGTCACAACCTGCATCCCAAGCAGGATCGCCTTCGCCGCAGTGCCCCAGGCCGAGTCTGTGGTGAGCATGTTGGCTGTCAGCAGCGCCAGCGCGGCCGCAAGCGCCAGGCGCAAGAAGGGTGGCAGCCAGTGAAGAACCACGCGCTTGAAACGCAGGCGCCAGCGGATATAGGGATCCGATTGGGGATCGAGTAGTCCGCTGACGACCAGCCAATCGCGGCCGAACGAGAAGGCGAAAGGCACGGCGAACAGCACTGCGGCGAGCGTCGCCACCGACGGCAGGACGACCGGCCAGAGCGCGGCGCTGATGAAGGCCATGGTCAGCCCGGCGATGGGCCGGCGGCTGACGCTCTCGGGCAAAGGGCGTGATCCCCGACCGGTGCGTTCGAGAATCCACTGGCCGAACACAAAGGCGTAGCGCGCCAGCCCGAAGGGCAGGAACCAAAGCGGGAGTTGTCCGAAGTGGATGGCGACACCCACGCCGGCCAGCAGCCCGAGGGCGTCGAACTCCAAGTCGATCGCCTCCCCGAGTCGCGTGGCGTGCCGGCTGATGCGAGCCAGATAGCCATCGAAGTAGTCTGCGAAGTCGGCCGCCATGTAGAGTGCCGCCGGCGCCCAGGCCATCGCGCCCGCCGGCCACGGGACGACCAGGAATCCAGCCAGCATGGCCAGCAGGACACCGCGGGCCAGCGTCAGAGAATTTCCTGGACCGAGGTCGGGGAGCAGGCTGGTCTCGCCGGCCCGGAGGTTGAGCCGCAGTCTCGGCCAGACGAACGCCAGTTGATATCCGAACACCACCCCCGCCGCAGCCAGCCAACGCAGGGCCTGCTCCGCGCCAAGTTGATTCAGGAGGAGTCCCGAGCCTCCCAGCAGCCCGGCGCCGCCAAGGCACGCCGTGGAAAGCCAGCGGCGCTGCAAGGATCGGAGGGCTGTCGAGTCAGCGATGAGCATGCAGGTAGGCGAGGCGCTCGCCCGATGGTCCTCGACCGGTGCGCAGGACGGCTTTCATTCTATAGGAGGAACGGCGCATCGATCAGTCGCGGTCGAAGAAGTCGGCGATGCGCTGGATGACCTCTTCGCGGGATGGATTCTGGACACCACCTACGGCTCTCAGACCGTGCCCGGCGTGCTCGACCAGCAGTAAGGTGACCGGGGCGCCGGCGGCGGTCAGCCGGTCCGAAAGGATCCGGGCCTGGTCAACCGGGACGAGTTCGTCCTCCGTAGCCTGAATGATAAGGAAGGGAGGCGCCCCTGCGTGGACGCAGGTCACGGGCCGGCCATCAGTCTCGCCAGGCCGGTGACCTACATCTATCCATCACTCTCGCCAGGCCGGTGACCTACGTCTATCGCGGCACCGCAACGAGACCTGGCGCAGGAAGCGCCGCCGAACCACAAGTGCCTTCTGCCCCGGGGCAGATCCGGCGAGACGCGGTGGTATACGAGTGCAGGCAACCCCGACGGATATCGCGGCGCTCCAGATGGGCTCATTTGCGCTGGATTTCACAAGCCATCAGACAACCAAGAGGGCAAAGGTCGAATTCGGATGACTTACTCGACCAAGGCATGACTTTCCCCACTGGGTGCTCTGGGGGCATGACAGGCATGATTTGGTGTAGCCCCGCGCAGGGGGGCGACGCCTGAGGAGTATGCGATGGAGCGGGCATGAGGGACCCGTCTACCAGCGTCCCTGCTCTCCGTCTCCTGGCCGTCAGCCAGGGAGTGTGGGGAGAGCGGATCGCTTCCAGTATTCATGCCCACGCTCCGGCCGAGTGGCACGTCGAGCGGTGGACGGCCCCGCGCGTCATCCCTCCCGTCGTCGATTACCCGGAGGACTACCTTCCCGGCAGCTTCGAGGCGGCCGATCTGATCCTGTCGCTGGGTGAAACGGCCGGCCTGGCGCAGTTGATCCCGGATATCGTGCGCATGGCCGGTGCCACGGCGGTCATCGCCCCGGTCGACTTCAACGAGGCGCTGCCTCCCGGACTGATCCGCCAGCTCACACGCTGGGTCGAGCAACAGGGCGCGGTCATCGTCTTCCCCAGGCCGTTCTGCTCGCTGACGCCGACGACGTACAACCGCACGCCGCTGGTGCAGACCTACGACCAGCCGTTGATCCGCGCCTTCGCCGAGCACTTCGGCCGGCCGGCATTCGAGATCCAGGTGTCCGACCGGCGGATCGCCTCCGTCCGGGTGAAGCGCGATGCGGCCTGCGGCTGCGCGCGGCACGTGGCCGAAGGGTTGATCGGGCTGCCGGTGGATGAGGCCGTCGAGGCGGCGGGGATGCTGCATCACCACTTCCCGTGCCTGGCGAGCATGAACAAGGACCCGGATTATCACGACACGCTGATGCACGTTTCGGGTGACTACCTGCGCGACGCGGTCAAGGACGAGATCCGTCCCTTCCTGACGCCCGTTCCCTACTTGCGGCCCGAGGGCCGTGTGGACGCATCCAGCCAAGCGTAGTAAGGAGAGAAGCGAGATGGAGAAGCTCGTGCTCACCATCCCGACCCTGTATGGCGATCACCACACCACGGCGGTCCGTCGACTCCTGGAGCCGCTGCCCGGCGTCAGCAACCTGCTGGTCAGCGCCGCTTACCGCCAGGTCTCACTGACGTACGACGCCGGCAAGACCCCGCTCCAGGCGATCGAGAAGACTCTTGCCGACCAGGGCTATGCCCCGGGCGAGGGCGAACTGACGTTCCCGATCCAGACCACCTTCGCCGAGGAGGCGACGCGCCACACGGCCAGCATCTCGGGAACCGGAACGTCGCTGGCGTTTGCCGAAGTCACCCATGTCGTGCAGGGCCGCCCCTTGTGGCCGTGCCCCGGTTTCGATCCGCGCACCCCCCATACCCCTGACTGAGAACGGTTGTCAAAGGAGAGAAGGCGATGCCTGACGAGAGGAAGAAGAAGCAACGCACGCCCCAGGAACGCTCCATGGACCCGGCCGCCCAGGAGATGCTGATCCGAGCGGACGAACTGGGCCTGGGCACGGCCTTCTCGCGCGCCGAGCAGATGGCCCCCTGCCCGATCGGCGCCGACGGCTCGTGCTGCCGGCTGTGCTTCATGGGTCCCTGCCGCCTGGTCAAGGACGGCCAGACCGGGGTGTGCGGCGCCACGATCGAAACGATCACGGCCCGCAACTTCGCCCGCGCCGTCGCCGCCGGTTCGGCGGCGCATTCCGACCACGGCCGCGACCTGGCGCTCACGCTGCGCGCCGTGGCCCAGGGCCATGCCCCGGGCTACACCATCCGCGATCCGTTCAAGCTCAAGCGTGTGGCCGAGGAGTTCAAGATCAAGACCGAAGGCCGGCCGGTGCTCGACATCGCCGGCGACCTGGCCAACCTGTTCCTGGCGCAGTTCGGCCAGCAGGAAGGCGAGGTGTGTATGGTCGAGCGCGCTCCCAAGGCGCGCAAGGCGCTGTGGCGCGAGCAGAAGCTGCCGCCGCGCGGCATCGACCGGGAGATCGTCGACGTGCTGCACCGGACGCACATGGGCGACGACCAGGACCCGGACCATCTGCTGCACCAGACGCTGCGCGCCGCCATGGGCGACGGCTGGGGCGGCTCGATGATCGCCACCGACATTTCGGACATCCTGTTCGGCACCCCCAGCCCGCTGGTGTCCCAGGTCAACCTGGGCGTGCTGTCAAGACGACGAGGTCAACATCGTCGTCCACGGCCACGAGCCGACGCTCTCCGAGATGATCCTGGCGGCGACGACCGACCCCGAGTTGATCGCCTACGCCCAGAGCAAGGGCGCCAAGGGCATCAACCTGTGCGGCATCTGCTGCACCAGCAACGAGACGCTGGTGCGCCAGGGCGTGCCGTCGGCCGGCAACTTCCTGCATCAGGAACTGGCGATCATCACCGGCGCCGTCGAGGCGATGGTGGTCGACGTGCAGTGCATCATGCAGGCCCTGCCCGAGCTGGCCGAGCAAGTTCCACACCAAGGTCATCACCACCTCGCCCAAGGTGAAGATCACCGGCGCCACGCACATCGAGTTCGAGGAGGCACGCGCGCCCTGAGATCGCCCGGCAGATCGTGCGCGCCGCCATCGACAACTACCCCAACCGCGGCGCGGTGCACATCCCGGACGTGTCGTGCGACGTCGTGCCGGGCTTCTCGCACGAGTACATCAACTACATGCTCGGCGGCTCGTACCGCTCGTCCTTCCGCCCGCTGAACGACGCCATCATGTCCGGGCGGCTGCGCGGCGTGGTGGCCAACGTGGGCTGCAACAACCCGCGCACCACGCAGGACGCCACGCACGACTACATCGTGCGCCAGATGCTCAAGAACGACGTGCTGGTGGTCGAGACCGGCTGCGGCGCCATCGCCGCCGGCAAGTACGGCTTCCTGCTGGGCGAGGCGGCCATGGAGTGGGCCGGCCCCGGGCTGCGCGAGGTGTGCGAGGCCGACCGGCATGCCGCCGGTGCTGCACCTGGGCTCGTGCGTCGACAACACCCGCATCCTGACCGTGCTGACGCAGATGGTCAACGAAGGCGGGTTGGGCGACGACATCAGCGACATCCCGGCGGTGGGCATCGCCCCCGAGTGGATGAGTGAGAAGGCCCTGGCCATCGCTTCGTACTGCGCCGCCTCCGGCGCCTACGTCATCATGGGCATCAAGAACCCGGTCGAGGGCAGCACGGTGGTGACCGACATCCTGAGCAAGGGCTGGGAGGCCCAGGTCGGCGGCAAGATCGAGTTCGTCGTCGAACCCGAGGAGATGGTGCGCCGGATCCTGGAGCACATCGACAAGAAGCGCGCCGCGCTCAAGCTACCGGCGTGGGATCCGAAGCGCTTCGGCCGCAGCGGCGACGCACGCATCCACGAGCTGGAACTGCTCAGCCCGGAGGCGCGTGCCGAGGCCCTGTACGGCACGCCGGCAGGGGACTGAGGAGCCAACCATGTCACGCTACATCGCAACCCGCGCCATTCGCGGCGCCAACGCCGTCGTCCACGAAGCCGAGCAGATGCTCGAACGCGCCATGGAAGAGAAGGGCGCCGAGACGCCGGTCTCCTTCCCCAACACGGCCTACTTCATGCCGATGATCCTGGGCATGACCGGCGCCGAGGCCAGCACGATCGGCGACCTGAAGCCGGCGCTGGAGCGGGCCCGGGCGCTGCTGCACCCCATCCCGGCCGACCGGCGCTGGACGCCCTACCTGGGTGAGACGCTCGACAGCGGCATGGCCACGCTGATCGCCGAAGAGGTGATCATGGCCCTGCGCTTCGTCTACGGGCTGCAGCCCGAGCCCATTCCCGGGCTTCCACCTGGCCGGCGGCACCGCCTACCCGTCCAAGAACGGCAGCAACGGCAGCGGCCACCTCAACGGCCCGATCGACGACATCCAGCTGCGCTCGTGGGGCATCCAGCTTGGTCGACGGCCGCATGCCCGGCTTCGCCGCCATCGTCGGCTGCGCCAAGTCGAACGCCGTGGCGGTCAAGATCGTGCGCGAGCTGCAGCGGCGCAACATCCTGACCTTCCTGTGCGGCAACGTCAACGGCCGCAGCATCATCCACCAGCTGCAGGAGGAGGGCGTCGAGCTCGGCTACGACACCTACACCGTGCCCTTCGGCACCGACACGATCTCGGCCATCTACGCCGCTGGGCTTCGCCGTCCGTTCGGCGCTGACCTTCGGCGGCATGAAGGGCGGCCAGGCGCGCGACATCCTGCTCTACAACAAGAACCGCGTCTTCGCCTTCGTGCTGGCGCTGGGCGAGGTCGACGACCTGAAGTACGCCACGGCCGCCGGCGCCATCAACTTCGGCTTCCCGGTCATCGCCGACACCATCATCCCCGAGATCCTGCCCACCGGCGTCACCACCTACGAGCATGTGGTCTCGATGCCGTTCAACGAGATCGAGGGCAAGGACGACCTGGAGCGGGCGGAGAAGCTGGTGCAGAAGTGCATCGAGGTCCGCGGCGTCAAGGTCAAGCGTCAGCGAGATCCCCATCCCGGTGCCCTACGGTTCGGCCTTCGAGGGCGAGGTCGTGCGCAAGAACGACATGCGCGTCGAGTTCGGCGGCAAGAAGAGCCGCGCCTTCGAGTACCTGTACATGGGCGACCTGGACAAGGTCGAGGACGGCAAGATCGAGATCGTCGGCCCGACCTTCGACGACGTCGAGCCGCAGGGCGCCATGGACCTGGCGATCCTGGTCCGGGTCGCCGGGCGCAAGATGGAGAAGGACTTCGAGCCGGTGCTCGAGCGGCAGATCCACTACTTCATCAACGGCGCCTCGGGCATCCAGCACATCGGCCAGCGGGATATCGCCTGGATCCGCATCAGCACCGCCGCCACCGAGAAGGGCTTCAACCTGCAGCACTTCGGCGAGATCCTGCACGCCCGCTACCACGCCGACTTCGGCAGCATCGTCGACAAGGTGCAGGTCACGATCGTCACCGATCCCAAGCTCCATCGCCGAGTGGCTGGACAAGGCCCGCGCGGCGTACGAAGAACGCAACGTGCGCATCGGCTCGATGACCGATGAGAGCGTGGACACGTTCTACTCGTGCACGCTGTGCCAGTCGTTCGCCCCGAACCACGTGTGCATCATCAGCCCGGAGCGCCTGGGACTGTGCGGCGCCTACAACTGGCTGGACTGCAAGGCCTCCAACCAGATCAACCCCACCGGGCCCAACCAGCCGATCCGCAAGGGCGGCAGCACCGACAGCGTCAAGGGCTACTTCGTCGGGGTCAACGACTTCGCCAACCAGGCCAGCCACCAGCAGGTGACCGAGGTCACCATGTACTCGATCATGGAGAACCCGATGACGGCCTGCGGGTGCTTCGAGTGCATCGCCATGGTGATCCCGGAGGCCAACGGGATCATGATCGTCAGCCGCGAGGACGTCAGCATGACGCCGGCCGGGATGACGTTCTCCACGCTGGCCGGGGTGGCCGGCGGCGGACTGCAGACGCCGGGCATCATGGGCCACGGCAAGTTCTACATCCTCAGCCCGAAGTTCATCTCGGCCGACGGCGGGTTCAAGCGCGTGGTGTGGATGTCGTCGGTGCTCAAGGAGCAGATGGCCGAGCAGCTCAAGCTGGTGGCCGAGCGCGAGGGCGATCCGGATCTGATCGACAAGATCTGCGATGAACGCTTTGCGACCGACGTCGAGGGCACCGTCGCCTACGTGACGGAGAAGCACCATCCGGCGCTCGAGATGCCGTCGATGATGTGAGAAGCGAGCGGTCTAGCAGCTAGCCGTTAGCTGCCAGCCTGGCTAGTCGCCCGTGGCTCGTTGCTAGTTGCTAGTTGCTGGTTGCTGAACGACTGATCGCCATACCGCGTCTCGAAAGGGAGATATCCCTATGGCCATCGAAATCCCGAAAGAGAAATGGTCCGGCACGGTGCGTGAGATCACGCTGGGCGCAACGCGCGAGCAGGGGGGCACTCGGGCGCGCACGGTGAGCGTGGGGGGTCAGACCGCTCTGCCCCACCATGGCTTCGAGGGCAGCATCCCACACCCGCCCGCTCTGGCGATCGAAGTACACGACCGAAAGCCGGCCGAGTGGTCTCCGATCCTGCTCCAGGCGTGGGGCGCGGTCATGGACGACCCCGGCGCGTGGGCCAAGGCGGCCGAAGCGGCCGGCGCCGAGCTGATCTACCTGACCTTGAGCGCCACCCTCGCCGATGGCCAGGCCAACACGGCCGCCAACGCCCGGTCCGTGGTGCGCAAGGTGCTCGACTCGACCGGACTGCCCCTGGCCGTGGTCGGGCCCGGGCAGGCAGAGCTCGACAACGAGCTGATCGTCGCCGCGGCCGAGGAAGGCAAGGGCGAGCGACTGCTGATCGGCATCTGCGAGGAGAAGAACTACCGCACGCTCGTCGCCGCAGCGCTGGCCAACGACCACCTCGTCCAGTCCAAGACGCCGATGGACGTCAACCTGTCCAAACAGCTCGTCATCCTGATCCATGACATGGGCCTGCCGCTGGAACGGATCATCATCGACCCGACCACCGGCGCCCTGGGTTACGGGATCGAGTACGGCTACTCGGTGATGGAGCGTCTGCGCCTGGCCGCCCTGCAGGGCGATTCGATGACCCAGCAGCCGATGATCGTCACGCCGGGCGAAGAGGGCTGGAAGGTCAAGGAAGCCAAGGTCGGGGAAGGCGTCCCGGCGGCCTGGGGCGACTGGAACCGCCGCGCCCTCGAATGGGAGGCGCTGACCGCCAACGCCCTGGTCTACGCCGGGGCAGACGTCATCGTCCTGCGCCATCCAGACACGCTGCGCCGTCTGCGCAGCGTGATCGAAGCCCTGAGCGCGGCGTAGGAGGCCGATCATGGCACTTACCGGACTCGAAATCTACAAACTCCTGCCGCAGACCAACTGCAAGGAATGCTCCTTCCCCACCTGCCTGGCCTTCGCCATGAAGCTGGCCGCCAAGCAGGCCGAGCTCAAAGCCTGCCCCTACGTCAGCGAGGAATCGAAGGCCAAGCTGGAGGCCGCCTCCTCCCCGCCCATTCGGCTGGTGGAGATCGTCAGCGAGGACGGCAAGGTGGCCGTCGGCAATGAGACCGTCCTCTTCCGGCATGAGAAGACCTTCTACCACCGACCCGGCCTGTTCTTGCGCTTGAAGGACAGCCTGCCGGTGGAAGAGATCAAGACGCAGGCCGCGGCGGCCGACGCCTACAAGGCCGACTACGTCGGCATCCCGCTGACGCTCGACGGCTTCGCCATCGAAGCCGTCTCCGGCGATCCGGCCGTGTACGCCGCGGCGGTCAAGGCCGTGCGCGCGGCGAGCAAGAAGCCGCTGATCCTGCTGGCCTCCGCTCCCGAGCTCGCCAAGGCCGGGCTCGAGGCCGCGGCGGGGACACGGCCGCTGCTGCATGCCGCCAACGCCGGCAACTGGCAGGCGATGGCCGAGGTCGCCAAGGCCGCCAAGGTTCCGCTGGCTGCACGCGCCGACACACTCGACGATCTGGCCGCGCTCACGCAGTCGCTGACCCAGGCAGGCATCGAGGATCTGGTCCTCGATCCGGGCGTGGTCGGCCCGAAGGACTCGCTCGAGAAGCTGACCACCATCCGCCGGCTGGCCCTGCGGAAGAACTTCCGGCCGCTCGGCTTCCCGATCATCACCTTCCCGGGCGCCAGTGGAAAGGCCGACGAGGTCCTGCTGGCGGCGGAACACATCGCCAAGTACGCCGGGTTGATCGTCCTCGAGTCGTTCGATCCGGCCAGCCTGTACGGCCTGCTCG
Organism: uncultured Chloroflexia bacterium; assembly: GCA_963818575.1. Classification (GTDB taxonomy): domain Bacteria; phylum Chloroflexota; class Anaerolineae; order Anaerolineales; family E44-bin32; genus DYJB01. The sequence goes on from CAWFSV010000012.1 coordinate 48,708, forward strand.
TCCTGCGGCAGAACATCTACACCGACCCGCAGAAGCCGATCCAGGTCCAACCCGGGCTGTATGAGATCAACAATCCCAAGGACACCTCGCCGGTGATGGTGACGACGAATTTCTCGATCACCTACTTCGCCGTCGCCAACGAGGTCGAGGGCTCCGGCTGGCCGGCCTGGCTGGTGGTGACCGACGCCGAGGGCATGAGCGTGCTGACCGCCTGGGCGGCGGGGAAGTTCGACTCGGAACGCATCGCCAAGGCGGTCAAGACCGTCGGCGTCGAAGGCAAGGTCGGACACCGCAAGGTGATCATCCCCGGCCAGGTGGCCGTGCTCTCCGGCGAGTTGGAGGGCGACCTGCCCGGGTGGACGATCATGGTCGGGCCGCGCGAGGCCGTCGACATCGGGGCCTTCCTGAAAGCGATGTGGGCCAACTAGGCCTCTGGCGGCAGGACCGAAGCGCGCACACACTGCCTGCCCGGGGGTGGTCTCTGACCACCCCCGTCCGGCCCATATGCAGAGGAGCACCTTGAACGGGATCCGCATCCATCGCCCACTGCTGTTGCTCTCAGCTCTCCTCCTTGCCGCGTTGGGCTGCGGGCTTCCGAGCGGGTCCGGGCCGGCACCCACTCCCGGTCCGCCCGCCACGCCGGCGATCTTCCTGCCCGCCCGAGTGGACCCCCACGCCTGCACCGCCCACGCCTGACGTGCCTGCAGACTGGAAGGAATTCCACGGCAGCCGAGTGCACCTGTGGCTGCCGGGGAGCTTCGAAGGCGGCGACATGGGGGCCGGTTTTCAGGCGATCGTGGGTCGTCTGAAGTCGCTGGGGCCGGAGTTCGCGCCGGCCGCCGAAATCCTCGAGCAGAACCCGGACGTCTTCGTCCTGTGGGCCTTCGACTCCCAGCCTGGACCCACGGGGTACGTCACCAACGTGAACGTCACCAGAGAAGATGTGCCCGAGGGAACATCGATCGACGACTACCTGGATGCGGCGATCGAGTTGCTGCCGACATCCTTCGACCTCATCGACCGCGGGGTTATCACCGTGGGCGGTTCCGACATGGGGAAGCTGGTATTGAGTTCTAACGTTCAGGGGAAGCGGGGCATGTCGGTCATCTACTCGTTCAAGGAAGGCAACCGGTTCTGGAATGTGACCTACTCCACCGGGGCGGACGAGTTCGTCACTCGCTCGCCGGTATGGGGTCGAAGCATTTCTACCTTGCGACTGGGAGACTGATGCCCGAGTCCTGCGCGAACTGGCGAGAGCCACAGACGCCCGCCCGGAAGGCGCGGGAGCGGGGCCCCGTGCGCCGCGACTCGGTGGCGGAGGGACTTGCGCCGCCGTCCGGCCCTGATGGCCGGTCGGTCGGTGTGAGCGATGCGGATGGCGAACCACAAGGTCACGCTCCTGCCTGCCAACCAAACGGTCGAGGTCCCCACCGGGTCGCTCGTGGCGGAAGCCATCCAACAGGCCGGTCTGGAGATCACGCAGCCGTGCGGCGGGCAGGGACGCTGCGGCCGCTGTGCCGTGTTCATCCAGGGCGACGGCGCGCGCCGCCGTTCGACCCTCCGCCTCTCGGCCGAAGACCTGGACTCGGGCTACGCCCTCGCATGCCAGACGGTGGTCGAGGGGGACCTGACGGTCACCATCCCCGAGCAGGAGCGCATCGAGCGCCGCCTGGTCACCGACAAGACCGCCAAGACCATCGAAGTCCCCTTCCCCTACGAGCCAGGCCTGCAGGGAGTGCGCGCCTTCCGGCTGTACCTGCAGGAACCGTCGCTGCAGGACAACAAGGACGACCTCGGCCGCCTGCAGCTGGCCCTGGCGGCCGCGGGCTACCCGGCGGTCGACGTGCCTTTGACGCTGGTGCGCCGCCTCGGCAGCGTGCTGCGCGAGTGCGACTGGTCCCCCTGGGTGGTGCTCGAGGTCCGAGGCCTGGAACCGGCCGGAAGGGCCGGCGCGCCTGATCGACGTTGCCTCGGATCCGATCGAGCCCGTGGCGGTGGCGATCGATATCGGGACGACGACCGTCAGCGCCTACCTGGTCGATTTGACCACCGGCGAGGTGCTGGGCTCATCGGCCGAGTACAACGGCCAGATCCAGTGCGGCGAGGATGTGATCTCGCGGATCATCTACGCCGGACGCGACGGCGGGCTCGCCGAGCTCGGGCAGCGCGTGCGCCAGACGATCGCCGAGCTGCTGGAGCGCCTGCAGAAACGCACCGGCGTAGCGCCGGCACAGATCTACAAGGCGACCGTCGCCGGCAACACGACGATGACCCACCTGTTCCTCGGGTTGCCGCCGGCCTCCATCCGCCTGGCACCGTATATCCCGACGGTCAACCTGCCGGCGCCGATCCTGGCGCATGAAATCGAGTTGGGCATCCACCCGTTGGCGAGCGTCGACTGCCTGCCGGGCGTGGCCTCCTACGTCGGCTCCGACATCACCGCCGGCGTCCTGGCTTGCGGCCTCTCGGAGACCGACCTGCTGACGCTGTTCATCGATGTCGGCACGAACGGCGAGATCGTGCTCGGCACGCATGACTGGCAGGTGGCCTGCGCCTGTTCCGCCGGCCCGGCCTTCGAGGGCGCCGGCGTGGTGGACGGGATGCGCGCCACCGAGGGCGCCATCGAAGAAGTGTGGGTCAGCTCCAATACCCTGGAGCCGACCTGGCGCGTGATCGGCGGCGGCAAGCCGCGCGGCATCTGCGGCTCGGGATTGATCTCCCTGCTGGCGGAACTCTTCGTCACCGGCGTCATCGATCGCGGCGGCAACGTGAAGCTCGATCTGGACACGCCGCGCGTCCGGGAGGGCGCACACGGGCCGGAATACGTGATCGCCTGGGCCGGCGAGACCAGCACCGGGAAGCGACCTGGCGCTCACCAAGGTGGATGTCGACAATCTGCTGCGCGCCAAGGCCGCCATCTTCGCCGGTTTCAGCGTGCTGGCCACCAGCGTCGGCGTGCGCCTGGAGGACGTCCAGCAGGTGCTGGTCGGCGGGTCGTTCGGCAAATACATCAACGTCGAGAAGGCGATCCAGATCGGCCTGCTGCCCGACCTGCCCTGGGACCGGTTCAAGTTCCTGGGGAACACGGCCGTGCTCGGGACGTATCGTGCGCTGCTCTCGCGCGACGAACGCGATCGCCTGGGCCGGATCGCCCATGGGATGACCTATCTCGAGCTCTCGGCCGACAACACGTTCTATGATGCCTTCACGGCGGCGCTCTTCCTCCCCCACACGGAGATCGCCCGCTTCCCCAGCGTCGCCAGCATCTGGGATCGCCAGGCCGGCGGCGAGGCGCAGGGAGGCGCGGCGTGACCCTGACCGGCCTGCACTTTCTGCTCACCTACCGCTGCACGTTCGAGTGCGATCACTGCTTCGTGTGGGGGAGCCCGAAGCAGCAAGGGGCCTTCACCCTGGATGGAATCCGGCAGGCACTCGATCAAGCATGCGATCTGGGGACGATCGAGTCGGTCTTCTTCGAGGGCGGCGAGCCGTTCCTCTATCATCCGATCCTGGTCCAGGCGGCACGCGACGCCTCGGCTCGCGGCTTCCGGGTCGGCGTGGTGACGAATGGGTACTGGGCGACCACGGTCGACGACGCCCGCGCCTGGCTCGAACCGTTCGCCGGCCACCTGCATTCGCTGTCCGCCTCGACCGATGAGCTGCATATCGACGAGCGGGTGAGCCCGGAAGCTCGCAACGTGGTCCAGGCCTGCGAGGCGCTCGGCATCCCGGCCGATCTGATCGTGTGTGACCTGCCGGGCGGCGCCGAGCCTGAGGCGCGGCATGGTGCGCCGGTGGAGGGCGGATCGATCATGTACCGTGGGCGCGCCGCCGTGACGCTCGCCCCTTCGGCGCCGGCGCTCCCCTGGGACTCCTTCGACGAGTGCCCGCATGAGCAACTGGACGACCCCGGCCGCGTGCATCTCGATCCTATGGGCAACCTGCACTTGTGCCAGGGCCTGGTGATGGGCAATCTGTTCGAACGGCCGCTCAAGGACCTCGTGCACAGCTACCGTCCGAGGCAGCATCCGATCGTCGGCCCGCTGCTCCAGGGCGGGCCGGCGGAAGTCGTGCGACGCTACGCCGTCCCGCACGCCGAGTCGTATGCCGACGCCTGCCACCTGTGCTACACCGCGCGGCTGGCGCTGCGGCCTCGATTCCCCGAAGTGCTCTGGCCGGATCAGATGTACGGGGAGGGATTGACGTGAGCCGCTCCACCGATCCGGTCCTCGACTGGCTGCTCGAGAAGCGCGACCCCGGCGTGCGCGCCTTCGCGCTGCGCGACCTGCTGGGCGCGCCGGCCGACGACCCCGACGTGCTGGCCGCACGGCGGGCGGCGCTGCGTGCCTCGCCGGTGCGCGAAATCCTCGAGGCCCAGCAGCCGGAGGGCTGGTGGGTGAAGCCCGGCCCGGGATACAGCCCGAAGTATCGGAGCACGGTCTGGTCGATGATCTTCCTTGGGCAGTTCGGCGCCGATGGCGGAGACCGGCGCGTGCGGCGCGGAGCCGATTACCTTCTCGATCACACCCGCGCCCGTGCCCCCTACGGCGGATTCTCCGTACAACGGCACGCCCGCGGGGGTGCTGCACTGCCTGGCCGGCAACCTGTGCGCCTCGCTGCTTGAACTGGGCTTCGGCGACGACCCGCGGCTCCAGCAGGCGATCGATTGGCTGGCGCGCAGCATCACCGGAGACGGGATCCAGCCGGCAACCTCAAGGTCGAAGGGCGGGTCGAATGCACCAAGCGAGCTGGCGCGCTACTACCGGACCGCCAACTCCGGCCCGGGATTCCTGTGCGCGGCGAACAACCACCTCGCCTGCGCCTGGGGTGCCATCCCGGCCCTCGATGCGCTGAGCCGAATCCCGACGCGCCGCCGGAGCCCTGCCGTCCGGCGGGCGATCGCGGCGGGCGAGGCGTTCCTGTTCAGCCGCGATCCGGCGGCCGCCGACTACCCCACGCCCTCGGGCGGCCCCCCAAGCCGCAGTTGGTTTCAATTCGGCTACCCGATGGGCTACGTGCAGGATGTCCTGCGCAACCTCGAGGTGCTGACTGCTCTCGGCTGGGGCCGTGATCGGCGTCTGAAGCCTGCGGCCCAGGCGCTCCTGAGCCTGCGCGGGCCGGACGGCCGCTGGACGATGCGCTACTCGTACCGGGGAAAGCTGTGGTGTGATGTCGGGGCCAAAGGCCAACCGAGCAAGTGGGTGACGTTGCGGGCCCGACGGGTCTTGAAGCGGATGGGAACGACGGTATGACCACCCTTTGGACGGGAGTGACGGTATGACAATCACCATCGCATTGGCCGGCAAGGGAGGCACGGGAAAGACCACGGTGGCGGCGCTGTTGATCCGCGCCCTGACCCGGCGCACGTCTCAGCCGGTGCTGGCCATCGACGCCGACCCGGCCACCAACCTGCATATGGCCCTCGGGCTGCCGATGCCCGCCACGGCCGGGGAGATCCGCGAGGAGATGCTCGACACGGCCCAGGCCGGCCAGCTCGGCGTCTCCATCAGCCGGCAGGATCATCTGACCCGCGAGATCCGCATGGCGCTCGAGGAAGGCGACCAGGTCGACCTGCTGGCGATGGGACGACCGGAGGGCCAGGGCTGCTACTGTGCCGTCAACCACCTGATGCGGCAGATCATCGACGAGCTCGGGCGCAGCTATGAATACGTGGTCATCGACAACGAGGCCGGCATGGAACACATCTCCCGGCGCACGACCAAAGACGTCGACCTGCTGCTGGTGGTTTCCGACCCGAGCCTGCGCGGGCTGCGCACGGCGGCCAGCATTGCCGAGATGTCCAGGGAGATCGAGGTCAATGTCCGCCGGGCGCTGCTGATCGTCAATCGGGTGGAAGGCGAGCTGACCGCCGAGCAGCAGGCAGCGATCGACGCCACGCATCTGGAGGTGGCCGCCCTCATCCCGGCCGACCCGCGCGTCAATCAACTCGACGCCCAGGGCCAGGCCCTTGCTCCAACTCGACGGGGACTCACCGGCCTGCCGGGCCGTGGAAACCATGACCGACCAATTCGTCCATCATTCCTGAGCCCAAGGAGGAACTGCATGTACAAGATCGGGGAGAACATCCACATCATCGCGCCCAAGGTGAAACAGGCCCTGGCCGATCGCGACGGGGCATTCTTTGTCGACCTGGCCCGCAAGCAGCAGGCCGCCGGCGCGGACGTGCTCGATCTGAACATCGGGCCGCAGAAGAAGGCCGGCCCGGAAGTGGTCGACTGGCTGGTGGACGTCATGCAGGAGGCCGTGCCCGGCATGACCATCTCGCTCGACACGACCAACCTGGCGGCCATCGAGGCCGGGCTGAAGAAGATCGGCTCGAATTCGATCATCAACTCGACCTCGGCCGAGGAGGAGCGGCTGGCCAATGTCCCGCCCCTGGCCGCCCGCTACGGCTCCAAGCTGATCGCCCTGTGCATGGAGAAGAGCGGCATCCCGGTCAGCGCCGACGCCCGGGTCTCGATCGCCATGGAGAAGCTGATCCCCCGCGCCCAGGAAGTGGGCATCCCGATGGCCAACCTGCTCGTCGATCCGCTGATCCTGACAGTTTCCGGCTGCCAAGAGTACGTTCCGCAGGCGATTGAAACCGTGCGCATGGTTAAGATGGTGATGGACCCGGCGCCGATGACCGTCGTCGGGCTGTCGAACGTCTCCAACCAGGTCCCGGCGGAGATGCGTCCGCTGATCAACCGGGTCTACATGGTGATGTTGATGGGCGCCGGTCTCGACGCCGCCATCCTGGACCCGCTCGATACCGACCTGATGGACGTCATCCGCCTGGTCGAGGCCCGCGACGCCGGCACGCCGCTGGGCGGCCTGTACCTCAAGCTGTTCGACGCTGTGGCCGCTGTCGGCGAGCTGCAGCACGAGGACGTGGACCATTCCGACCCGAGACAGGCAGAAGTCTGGAAGACGGTCCAGGTCCTGCTCAACAAGGTCATCTATACCGACTCGTACCTTCGGTTGTAGACGCGGGGAGGGGATCCCGCCGGACATCGGCTGACGGCTCGGCCGTCGGCCAAGGAGCAACCCTATGCCGAAACCGGTTCCGCCTGTAGACGTTGAGGCGCTCTTGGCCAAGGCCAAGAAGCCCTCCGCGGATGCGATGGTGCTGCATCCGTTCTACCGCGGCAAGGTCGAGATCGCGCTCAAGTGCACCATCCGCGATTTCAATGACTTCGCCATCTGGTACACGCCGGGCGTCGCCGCCTCGTGCCGGGCGATCGCCGAGGACGTGGACCTGGTCTACGAGCACACCCACAAGTGGAACACCGTCGCCGTGGTCTCGGACGGCACGCGCGTCCTCGGCCTGGGCGACATCGGGCCCGAGGCCGGGCTGCCGGTGATGGAGGGCAAGGCGCTGCTCTACAAGTACCTGGGCGGCGTCGACGCCTGGCCGATCATGCTCGACACCAAGGACCCGGACAAGATCATCGAGACGGTCATGCTGATCCAGCCCGGCTTCGGCGGGGTCAACCTGGAAGACATCTCGAATCCCAAGTGCTTCCGGATCCTGGATACCCTGCGGGCCCGGGCGGAGATCCCGATCTGGCATGACGACCAGCAGGGAACCGCCACCGTCACGCTGGCGGGGCTGATCAACGCCCTGAAGATCACCGGGCGCAAGATCGGCGATGCCCGGATTGTCTTTGTCGGTTCGGGCGCCTCCAACGTCGCCTGCGCCCGCCTGATCTTCTCCTCACGGCGCCGACCCGGCCAAGTGCATGGTGGTCGACAGCAAGGGCATCCTGCACAAGGGCCGCACCGACCTCGAGATGCGCAAGGCCGAGTACGTCGACAAGTGGAAGATGTGCCAGACCACCAACGACGAAGGCCGCCAGGGCGGGATCCCCGAGGCGATGCGAGGGGCCGACGTGCTCATCGCCCTGTCCAAGTCCGGCCCGGACGTCATCCTGCCGGACTGGGTGCGCGCCATGGCCCCCGATCCGGTGGTCTTCTGCTGCGCCAACCCCGTGCCGGAGATGTGGCCGTGGGACGCCCAGGCCGCCGGCGCGGCGGTCGTCGCCACCGGGCGCTCGGACTTCCCCAACCAGGTCAACAACTCGTGCGGCTTCCCGGGCATCTTCCGCGGGACGCTCGACGTGCGGGCGACGACGATCACCGACCCGATGTGCATCGCCGCCGCCCTGGCCCTCTCGGGGATGGCCGAGGAGAAGGGCCTGCGGCCGGACTACATCCTGCCCAACATGGATGAGTGGGAGGTCTTCCCGCGCGAGGCGGCCGCCGTGGCCATGAAGGCCATCGAGGAGGGCGTGGCGCGCAAGAAGATGACCTATGAAGAGGAACTCAAGAACGCCGAGGAGATCATCGGCCGTTCCCGTCGGCTCACCAAGACCATGATGGACAACGGGTTCATCGCCGAGGCGCCGGTCTAGCCGGCCGCGCGACGGAAGGAGACCATGATGCATGACCTGATCATCCTGGGCGGAGGCCCGGCCGGCCTGACGGCCACGATCTACGCGCTGCGCAAGCGCCTGGACGTCCTGCTCATCACCCGCGACCTCGGCGGCAAGACCAACTACCGCCTGCAGCTGCCGTTCGTCGAGAAGCACCTGGTCATCACCGGCGAGGAGGTCGTCAGCCAATTCGCCAACGAGGTCGAGTACCTCGAGTTCGCCCGCGTGCTCGACAAGGCCGTCAAGGTCACCAAGACGGCCAAGGGTTTCCAGGTCGAGACGCGCGGCGGGCAGACCTACGAGGCCAAGGCGTTGATCGTCGCCACCGGAGCGCTGGGGCAGCGACTGCAGGTGCCCGGCGAACAGGAATACATGATGCGCGGCCTGTGCTACAGCGCCGTGTCGTACGCCCCGCTGTTCATCGAACGCCAGACCGCCGTCATCGGCGACGGCGCCCTGGCTCTGCGCTCGACCGCCGAGCTGGCGCGCATTGCCGCCAAGGTCACCCTGGTGGCGCCGACCCACGGCGAGCTCGATACGCCGATGGGCCGCCGGGTGCTGGCCTCCAAGAACGTACAGGTGCTGGAGGGCTACCAGGTGCAGGCGGTCAAGGGCGACGAGTATGCCCGGCGGATCGTGATCGCCAAGGACGGGCAGAGCCGCGAGCTGGAAGCCGACGCGTTCTTCGTCGAGCTCGACCTGGTGCCCCAGTCGGAGCTCGTCAGCAGCCTGGTGGAGCTCGACGGGAGTAAGCACATCAAGGTCGACGCCCGCAACCGCACCTCGGCCGAGGGCGTCTTCGCCGCCGGCGACGTCACGGATGTGATCTCGGAGCAGGTGCTGATCTCGGTCGGCGAGGGTGCCAAGGCGGCTCTGGCCGCCTACGAGTACCTGCTGCAACGCTCCGGCTGAGCGATCCCGCGCCGACGCGGGCAGGCGCTCCGCCTGCCCGCGTCGGCTACCGATGAGGAGCCGCAGGGATGGTTACCCAGCAAGAACTCACCTACCGTCAGCTGATCACGCTGAGAGATGGCGCCCGGGTGCTCCTCAGACCGCTGACCACCGACGATCGTCAGGCGCTGATCGATCTGTTCACGCCGGTCTCGCCCGAGGAACGCCGCTACATGCGCCATGACGTCACCAATCCGGAGCTGGTCGGCGGCTGGGCCGACCGGCTGGACTACGATCGCGTCTTCCCGGTCGCGGCGATGGTCGGCGACCGCATGGTGGGCGACGCCACGCTGCATTTCCTGGAAGGGCCGGCGCGGCACCGGGCGGAGATGCGCATCTTCCTGGCCAAGGATTTCCGCCGCCGCGGGCTGGCGACGCGCATGATCCAGGCGTTGATCGATCTGGCCAAGCGCCGCAGCCTGTATATGATCGAGGTCGTCAGCCCCACCGACCGCGCCTCAGACATCAAGGCCTTCCAGAATCTCGGCTTCGAACAGGTGTCGGTCTACACCGATTACTGGATGCTGCCCGACGGCGACCTGCGCGACGTGGCGCACATGATCCTGCGACTGCGCAGCACCTCCGACGAGTACTGAGCGGCGCCCTCCGCCGTCGCCGTCCTCTCCTTCGGTTCGAACTCCGCCGCCCCTCTCGGGCGGCGGAACTTCATCCCAAGCCCTTGGTGACGATTGGCACTGGCCGCGTTGTGTGTGTCCACCATACTGGATGCAAATAGACGAATTAGGTTGCAGACGGGCGCCTTGGGCGCCTGCTCTCCCATTGGGTGCGATGCGGTGATCGCTCCGGGTCTCTCGGCCTCCAACAACAATGCAGCCCGCAGCGCTCTGGTCATCGGCGGCGGCGTCGGTGGGATGCGCGCCGCCATCGATCTGGCGGAAGCCGGCATTCACACCTACTTGCTCGAGACCAGCCCGGTGCTCGGCGGGCGTGTCGCCCAGCTGGGCTTCATGTTCCCGACTCACGACTGCGTGCTCTGCCGGGGCACCACCGATCACGGCTTCGGTTGCACGCGCCCCACCCTCAGCCCGACGTTCCTGGACGAGAACCGCCACCCCAATCTGACGCTCCTCACCTCGACGCGCCTGCTGGGATGTGAGGGCGAGGCCGGGGCCTTCACCGTCCACCTGGAAAGCAATCCGGAGTACGTTCAACCCAGCCTGTGCACCAACTGCGGCCGCTGCGCCGAGGTCTGTCCCGAGGAGCGGCCGTCGGGCTTCCAGCTCGGGATGACGGTGCGCAAGGCGATCGACAAGTCCGCACCGCGCTCCGTCCCCAACTCGTACTACCTGCTCGACAAGACTCCTGCCTGCGACGAGTGCCGCAAGTGCGTCGAGGTCTGCCCGACCCAGGCGATCAACCTGCACGCCGCCCCGCTTCGCTCCTCCCTGCCGATCGGCGCCATCATCCTGGCGATGGGGTTCCAGCCGTTCGATGCCGCGTTGATGCCCGAGCTCGGCTACGGTCGCCTGCGCAACGTGATCACCTCGATGCAGTATGAGCGCATGGCGTCGCGCTCCGGCCCGACCGAGGGCGTGGTCCGCCGGCGTTCCGATGGCGCCATTCCGAAACGCATCGCCTGGCTGCAGTGCGTCGGCTCGCGCGACCAGCGCAACCCGTACTGCTCCACGATCTGCTGCATGTATGCCACCAAGGAAGCCGTGCTGGCCAAGCAGCGGATCCCGGATGTCGAGTGCCACATCTTCACCATGGACGAGCGCGCCTTCAACAAGGAGTACAACCAGTACTACCTGCAGGCGCGTGAGGACCACGGCGTCCGCTACACCCGCGCCCGCATCTCGGCCGTCGACGAAGACCCGGTCACCGGCGAAATCATCCTGCGCTACCCGGGCGGCCGGGAGCACGCCGAGTCGTCGTCCGGGCAGGGACCGGTGCGCGAGGAGCGCTTCGACCTGTTGGTGCTGGCGGTCGGCATCCGACCGCCGGCCGAGGCGATCGAGATCGCCAGACTGCTGGGGATCGAGCTCAACGAGTACGGGTTCTGCACCACCGACAAGTTCGCGCCGCTGGCCACCTCCCGACCCGGCGTGTTCGTCTGCGGCGCCTTCGCCTCGCCCAAGGAGATCGCCGAGACCATCCTGGACGCCTCCGGCGCGGCGGCTGAGGTCATGCGCCTGCTCCCCGATCAGGTCGGGCAGCGCGTCTTCTCCCGGTCGAATCCGTATATCGGCACGGGGCCGGATGTCGCCGAGCGCGCCCCGGCCGGCGAAGGCGTGGACGCCGTGCTGTGCGGCTGCATGGGCGAGATCTCGGATGTCGTCGACCTGGCCTCGGTCGCCGGCTACCTCCGCCAGCTGCCGGGCATCGGCGCGGTCGAGGTGATCCCCGCCGTCTGCCGTCCCGAAGGCCGCGCTCGCCTGGCCGAAGTCTTCCGCGACAGCCGCGCCGCCCGAGTGGTGATCGGCGCCTGCACGCCGCGCACCCACGAGCCGCTTTTCCAGCGCCTGGCGTGCGAAGCCGGCATCAACCCGTACCTGGTGGAGACGGTCAACCTGCGCGAACAGTGCTCCTGGGTTCACGCCTCCGACCCGGCCGGCGCAACGCGCAAGGCCAGCGAACTGATGCGCGTCGCCGTCGGCCGCGTGCGCCGATCGGTCCCGATCCACAAGGTCGAGCGCACGCCGCATCGCGCCGCGCTGGTCATCGGCGGAGGGGTGTCCGGGATGACGGCCGCCCTGGCGATCGCCGAGACCGGCTTCGACGTCCACCTGGTGGAGAAGACCGGCGAGCTGGGCGGTAACCTGCACCACGTGTACTACGTCGCCGAAGGGGACAACCCGCAGCGCCTGCTGCGCGACCTGGTCAACCGCATCGTCGGTCACGATCGCATCCACCTGTACCTGAACAGCCAGGTCATCCGCCACTCGGGCAGCGTCGGCGACTTCGCCGCAACGGTCAGCACGCGCCTGCACAGCGGCCGCCTGCGCGAGACGCGCCTCCAGCACAGCGCCGTCATCGTGGCCACCGGCGGCGTCGAGGCCGCCGGGCGACAGTACCAGTTGGGCCAGGACCCGCGCATCGTGCGCCAGTCCGAACTGGAGGAGATCCTGGCCCACCACCCCGAGCGCGCCGGCCGGCTGCGCTCGGTCGTCATGCTGCAATGCGTCGCCGAGCCTGGTACTCGAGAGTACTGCTCGCGCATCTGCTGCACCAACACCCTCAAGAACGCGCTGCGCCTGAGGATGCTCAACCCGGACTGCCAGGTGGTCGTGCTGTACAAGAACATCATCACCTACGGCTTCCGCGAGAAGTATTACCTGGACGCCCGCCGACATGGCGTGATCTTCGTGCGCTACACCGACGCCGAGCCGCCGGATGTCCGCCTCGAAGCACGCGGGGCCCGTCAGGCGTTGGTCGTGCGCGTGCACGAACACGTCTTCGGCAAGACGCTGGCCTTCGAACCGGACCTGCTGGCCCTGAGCATGGCCATTGTGCCGCCGCCGGACGCGGCCGACCTGGCCCGGCTGCTGAATGTCCCGCTCTCGAGCGAGGGTTTCTTCCTCGAAGCGCACCTGAAGATGCGGCCGATGGAGTTCCACGACGAGGGCATGCTGCTGGCCGGCATGGCGCATTACCCGAAGTTCATCGAGGAATCGATCACCCACGCCCTGGCCTGCGCCGGACGGGCGTTGACGATCCTCAGCCGGCCGACGCTGCAGCTGGGCGGCGTGGTGGCCGAGATCGATCCGGCCAAGTGCACCGGCTGCCTGACCTGCGCCCGGACCTGCCCGTTCAGCATCCCGCAGATCCGTGCCGACTTGTGCGGCGTGGGGGGACTGGGAGGCGCAGCCTGGATCGATCCGGCGCGTTGTCAGGGCTGCGGGACGTGTACGGCGGAATGCCCGGCCCGCGCCATCCAGCTCAAGCACTACACCGACGAGGAAATCCGCGTCGCCGTAGGCGCCTGGGAAGCGCCGCTCCCCGTCCCGGGCGGGGACTAGAGGGCATGGCCGTGCTCACCATTCAAACCGAATTCGTCGCGGTCATCGACGAACTTCTGTGTGATTGCTGCCGGGGCGAGTGCTGCCGGGCCTGCCTGCCCGTCTGCTCGTCGGGCGGCCTGATGTGGGTCGCTTCGGAGCACATGCTGATGCTCGACCCGTGGGCGTGCGAGGGCTGCGGCAATTGTGTGACGGCCTGCCCGCAGGGGGCGGTCTCCCTGCATCCGAGGCGGTCTGGATGAGCGTCCGCCCGGAATTCGTCCCCGAGATCACGGCGTTCTCCTGCAGCTACTGCGGGTATATGGCGGCCGACACCGCCGGAGCGCTGCACCAGGAGTATCCGGCGAACGTCAAGCTCGTCCGCCTGCCGTGCACCGGAAAGACCGACGTCCAGTACTTGCTGGATGCCTTCGAGGGCGGCGCCGATGCCGTCTACGTCATCGCCTGCAGTCTGGGCAACTGCCATCACGTGCACGGCAATGAGCGAGGCAAGGCCCGCGTCGAGCGCGCCAAGGCGATCCTGAAGAGCATCGGGCTCGAACCGGAGCGGCTGGAGATGTACTTCCTGTCCGGCGGCATGGGCGCCAGCTTCGCCGAGATCGCCCGCACGATGAATGAGCGCGCCGTCCAGCTCGGCCCGAACCCGTTGCGACGGCCAGCCCCCGCCGCGTCTCCCGCCGGCGACTGAGCCGGGCTGAATCTCATCCGGCCGGACGCCTTTCCCCGTCTGGCAGCCATCCTCGCACACTCCCCCCCGGCACACCCAGATATCGGACACCGTCGACTGGGTTTCCAATCAAACTGGATGAAGATACTCCCCTCTGGGGATGACATCCGGCACTGGGGCGGGCCCACCGCCGCATCTATCATTCATCCAGCGGTGAGGCCCGGTGCCGGCGACGGTGCGGCGCTGTCCTTCGTTTGGCCTCAACAACGGAGCGGGTATGGGCGACCAGGGATCCCTTGTTCGGGACCTCGGCCAGGCCGTTTCCGAAGCCGATGCGGCTCCGGTCGGCGCCGTGTTGGTCGTCGGCGGCGGGATCGCCGGCATGCAGGCCAGCCTCGACCTGGCTGACCAGGGTTACCGCGTCCACCTGGTGGAGGCCAAGTCCGCCATCGGCGGACACATGGCCCAGCTCGACAAGACCTTTCCCACCAATGACTGCGCCATGTGCACCATCAGCCCCAAGCTGGTGGAGACCGGGCGGCACCTGAACATCGATCTGCACGTCGACACCGAGGTCGTCGGCGTCGATGGGCAGGCCGGCGACTTCACCGTCACGCTGCGCAAGAAGCCGCGCTACATCGACGTGACCAAGTGCGTCGGCTGCGGCGATTGCGCCGGCGTCTGCCCGGTGGTCCTGCCCGACGCGTTCAACGAGGGGCTGTCGCAGCGCCGCGCGGCGCACAAGCTCTACCCCCAGGCCGTTCCCAACGCCTACGCCATCGAGAAGCTCGGCGTCTCCCCGTGTCGCGATGCCTGCCCCGCCGGGCAGCGGGCCCAGGGCTACATCGCCCTGATCCGCGAGGGCCGCTATCAGGACGCCTTGCGGGTGATCAAGGAAGACAATCCCTTCCCCGGCATCTGCGGCCGGATCTGCAACCACCGCTGCGAGGACGCCTGCAACCGCGGGTTGATCGATGACCCGGTCAACATCCATTCCCTCAAGCGCTTCGTCACCGACAAGATCTACGCCGAACCGCGCCCGCCGCTGCCGCCGGCCGAGGTGAAATTCGCGCAGCGGGTGGCGATCATCGGCTCGGGCCCGTGCGGGCTGACGGCCGCGCAGGACCTGGCCAAACTCGGCTACCGGGCGACCGTATTCGAGGCGCTGCCGGTGGCCGGCGGCATGCTGCGCGTCGGCGTGCCCGAGTATCGCCTGCCGGCCACGATCATCGAACGCGAGGTCGCCGACATCCTCGACCTGGGCGTCGAACTGCGGCTGAACACACGTGTCGACGATCTGGATCGGCTGTTCGACGAAGGATTCGAGTCGGTCCTGGTCGCCGTCGGGGCGCATGAGGGCGTGCGCCTGCCGATCCCCGGCGCCGACCTTCCGGGGGTGCTGATCAACACCCTGTTCCTGCGCGATGTGCGGCTGGACCAGCCGCCCGAGCTCGGTCGGCGCGTGCTGGTGCTCGGCGGCGGGAACGTCGCCATCGACGTCGCCCGCACGGCCGTGCGCCTGGGCGCCGAGGTCCACCTGGCCTGCCTGGAGCCGCGCGAGAAGATGCTGTGCCACCCGGCGGAGGCCGAGGCGGCGGAGGCCGAGGGCGTCACCATCCACGCCAGCCGAACGTTCGTGCGTGTGGTCGGCGAGGGCCACGCCGCCGGGGTCGAGTGCCGCAACGTGCTGTCGTTCGCGTTCGACCACGAAGGTCGGCTGGCGGTGGAAACCGAGCCGGACTCGGAGCACATCCTGGACGCCGATACGGTGATCTTCTCCGTCGGGCAGCGCGCCGGCCTGGCCTTCATCCCCGACGACGCCGGCGTCGGCATCACCCGCCAGCGCACGATCGCCGTCAACCCCAACACGATGGCCGCCACCCGGCCGGGCGTGTTCGCCGCCGGCGACAGCGTCTCGGGCACCGCCTTCGTCATCGAAGCCGTCGCCTCCGGCCATCGCGCGGCGCAGAGCATTCACCGCTATCTGCAGGGCGAGGCGCTCGAACAAAAGCCCAAGCCGGAATTGCCGGTGGTCAAGTTCGATCACGTCCAGGCGCATGCCCGCCTGGACGAGACGCATGCCCGCCCCGGCCGACGCGTGGCCGTGCCGGAGTTGTCCGTGGAAGCGCGGCGCACCGGGTTCGATGAGGTCGAGCAGGGCTACACCGACGAGCTGGCCCAGGCCGAGGCGGCGCGCTGCCTGGCGTGCGCCCGGTGCTCCGAGTGCCTGTCGTGCGTCTACACCTGCGGCACCGGCGCCATCGATCACGACATGGTCGAGACGCTGGACCAGGTCCACGTCGGCGCGGTCGTCCTGGCCCCCGGCTATGAGATCTACCGCGCCGAGCTCTCGGAGGAGTACGGCTTCGGGCGCTATCCGAATGTCGTCACCGCCCTGCAGTTCGAGCGCCTGCTCTCGGCCTCCGGCCCGACGGCCGGACACGTGGTGCGGCCGTCCGACGGGAAGCCGGCGCAGCGCATCGCCTTCCTGCAGTGCATCGGCTCGCGCGATCAGACCCACGACTACTGCTCGGCGGTGTGCTGTATGTACGCCACCAAGGAAGCCGTGATGGCCCGCGAGCACGACCCGCAGGTGCAGGCGCACGTGTTCATGATGGACATGCGCGCCTTCAGCAAGGGCTACTCGGCCTACTATCAGCGGGCGCGCGAGCAGTACGGCATCGAGTACACCCGCTGCCGGATCTCCGCCTTGCGCGAGGATCCGTCCAGCGCCGACCTGGTCGTGCGCTACGCGCCCGGGCTCGACGACGCCGCCGGCAGCCGCCCGGCCGTGCTCGAAGAGGCCTTCGACCTGGTCGTGCTGTCGGTCGGGATGGAGATGAGCCCCGCCGTCCGCCGTCTGGCGGGCGACCTGGGGGTCGAGCTCGACGACTACGGCTTCTGCCACACGACGCTCTTCGACCCGGTGCAGACCTCGCGGCCCGGCATCTTCGCCGCCGGCCCGTTCCGCGAGCCGAAGGACATCCCCGAGACGGTGGTCGAAGCCAGCGCCGCTGCGGCCGAGGCCGCCGGCGCTGCTCGCTCCGGCCCGCCATCGCCTGACGCGCGCCGCCGTCTTCCCTCCCGAGCGTGACGTCAGCCAGGAAGAGCCGCGCGTCGGTGTCTTCGTCTGTCACTGCGGTTCGAACATCGGCGGCTTCCTGGATGTCCCGTCGGTCTCGGAGTATGCCGCCGGCTTGCCGGGCGTCGTCCACGCCGAGCACAACCTGTACACCTGCTCCCAGGACAGCATCGCCAAGATCACGCACGCGGATCCAGGAACACGGGCTGAACCGTGTCGTGGTCTCGTCGTGCACGCCGCGCACGCATGCGCCGCTGTTCGAGGACAGCCTGCGCGCCGCCGGGCTGAACCCGGCGCTGTTCGAGATGGCCAACATCCGCAACCACTGCTCGTGGGTCCATTCGCACGACCGGCCGGCCGCCACCGAGAAGGCCAGGGATCTGGTGCGCATGGCCGTCGCCCGCGTGGAGCGGCTCGAGCCGCTGACCACCAGCCAGGTGCCCGTCACGCCCTCGGCGCTCGTCCTGGGCGGCGGCGCGGCCGGCATGACGGCCGCCCTTTCCCTGGCGCGCGGCGGCTTCGGCGTCGACCTGGTCGAGCGCGAACCGACCTTGGGCGGCACGCTGCGCCATGTGTACACGACCGTCGACGGCCAGGATCCGCAGGCCTTTCTCGAGGACCTGCTGGATCAGATCGAGCGCCAGCCCGGCATCCGCCTGCACCTCGGGCACACGCTGGAGGCGACGACCGGTTTCGTCGGCAACTTCACCTCCACGCTGCGCGGCCCGGGCGGCGAGACGGTGGAGGTGCGCCACGGCGCCACCGTCGTCGCCACCGGAGGCCGGGAATACCGCGGCGACGAATACCTGTGCGGCTCCCACCCGGCGGTGATCACCGGCTCCGAGTTCGAGTCGCTGCTGGCACGGGCGGATGGACGGCAGGACCCGGTTGACCCGCGCGTGCTCGAGGCGCGCGCCTGTCTGCCGGGCCCGCTCCCGCAGCGGGTGGCGATGATCCTGTGCGTCGGCCCGGCCGAACGCACCTGCGCGCGCATCTGCTGCACAACCGCCCTGAAGAACGCGCTGCTGCTCAAGCGCCTGCAGCCCGAGGCGCAGGTGACGATCCTGTACCGCGACGTCCGCGCCTACGGTTTCAAGGAGCGCCTGTATACCGAGGCGCGCCGCGCCGGCGTGCTGTTCGTGCGCTACGAAGGCGGCGCCCCGCCCGAGGTGACCGCATCCGACGGTCGGCTGCAGATCCGCCTGCGCGACCCGGGGCTGGGCACCCAACTTCTGCTGGAGCCGGACCTGCTCGTGCTCTCGAATCCGGTCGTCCCTTCCGAGGGATCGAGGCAGGTGGCGACGACGCTCAAGATCCCGGTGGACGCTGACGGGTACTTCCTCGAGGCTCACGTCAAACTGCGCCCGGTGGATTTCAGCACCGAAGGCATCTTCATGGCCGGCCTGGCCCACTACCCCAAACTGATCGATGAGTCGCTGGTGCAGGCCAAGGCGGCCGCGGCGCGCGCCGCTCGCGTGCTCTCGCGCCCGAGCCTGACCGCCGGCGGCGCCGTGGCGCAGGTGGATCCGGAGCTGTGCGTCGGCTGCCTGACCTGTGTGCGCATCTGCCCCTTCGGCGTGCCGCAGGTCACCTCGGCCGCGCTGGGCGTGGGCGGGATTCTCGGCGCGGCCAGCATCGAGCCGACGACCTGTCGGGGCTGCGGCGCCTGCGTGGCCGAATGTCCGGCTAAAGCCATCCAATTGGCACATTTCCGCGATGACCAGCTCATGGTCAAATTAGAGGCGCTGCTGGCGCCTGCGGAGGCTCCCCGTGTCTGATTTCCAGCCTCAGATCGTCGCCTTCTGCTGCACGCACTGCGCCTACAACGCCGCCGATCTGGCGGGCAGCCTGCGCCTGCAGTACCCGCCTTCGGTCAAGGTCCTCGAAGTGCCGTGCACCGGCAGGGTGGACGTCCTGCACCTGCTGCGGGCGTTCGAGGAGGGGGTGGACGGGGCACTGGTGGCGGGTTGACTGCCGGGTGACTGTCATTACCTGGAGGGTAATGTCAACGCCCGGCGGCGAGTTGAATACACACAGAAGTTGCTGACGCAGATCGGGGTCGATGGACGCCGTCTGCGCATGGTGCACCTGTCCTCGGCCATGGGCCACAAGTTCGCCGAGGAGGCGACGCTAATCACCGAAGAGGTGCGGGCGCTCGGTCCGAACCCGTTGCGCCGGACCCCGGCGCCGCCCGAGGCGACCGCCGAGGCACGCCGAGGCACCGCCCACCTCTCGAGGAGCAGATGTCATGATCGTTGCCGAACAGAAGCCGCTGGATGAGATCAAAGGCCTGCTGGCAGATGCCGGGAAGGTCCTGGTCGTCGGCTGCGGGACGTGCGTCACCGTGTGTTTCGCCGGCGGCGACAAAGAGGCCGGCATCCTGGCCTCCAGCCTGCGCATGGCGACGCGCATCGACGGCACGCCCAAGGACGTCACGCACGTCACCGTGCAGCGGCAGTGCGAGTGGGAGTACATCGACCCGCTGGCCGACTCGATCCGGGAAGCCGACATCGTCCTGTCGATCGGCTGCGGCATCGGCGTGCAGGCGATTGCCGAACGCTTCCCCGAGAAGGTCGTCGTCCCCGGGCTGAACACGAGCTTCCTCGGACTGCCCCGCGAACAGGGCATCTGGGAGGAGCGCTGCGCCGCCTGCGGCTCGTGCATCCTCGGCCTGACCGGCGGCATCTGCCCGATCGCCCGCTGCGCCAAGCAGCTGCTCAACGGCCCGTGCGGCGGATCGCAGGACGGCGTGTGCGAGATCGGCCACGAGACCCCCTGCGCCTGGCAGCTGATCTACGATCGACTGAAGGCCCAGGATCGCCTGCACCTGATCCTCGAAATCCAGCCGCCCAAGGACTGGTCCACCAGCCGGGATGGCGGACCGCGCCGCATCACCCGCGAAGACCTGCGCCTGGCAGCGGAAGCGGCCGAGTGACGGAGCAAACCATGAGCGAATCTCCGCCAGCACCAACGGCTTCAAGTCCGGCTCACGCCTGGAGCGCGTCCTGCGCGCCGGTCACTTCGCCGTGACCGCCGAGCTCGGGCCGCCGCAGAACGCCGATCCGGAGGTCATCCGCAAGAAGGCCCGCCTGCTGGCGGGGGTATGCGATGCGGCCAACATCACCGACAACCAGACCGCCATCGTGCGCATGTCCAGCATCGGCGCCGGCACCCTGGCCGTCCAGGAGGGCATCGAGCCGGTCATCCAGATGACCTGCCGCGACCGCAACCGGCTGGCGATGCAGTCGGACCTGCTCGGCGCCTACGCCCTGGGTATGCGCAACATTCTCTGCCTGACCGGCGACCACCAATCGTTCGGCAACCACCCGACGGCCAAGAACGTCCACGACCTGGACTCGGTGCAGTTGATCCAGATGGTGGCCTCGCTGCGCGACCGGCACTGCTTCCAGTGCGGGGACGTGATCAAGGGCATCGAGCCGCGCTTCTTCATCGGCGCGGCGGCCAACCCGTTCGGCGACCCCTTCGAGTGGCGCCCGCTGCGCATGGGCAAGAAGGCCAAGGCCGGCGCCGACTTCATCCAGACCCAGTTGATCTACAACGTCGACCGCTTCGCCCAGTTCATGGAGCGCGTGCGGGAACTGGGCCTGCACCGCCAGGTCTATCTGCTGGCCGGCGTCGGACCGCTCAAGTCACCGGGCATGACCAAGTACATGCGCGACGAGGTCCCCGGGTTGGACGTGCCGGACATCTTCGTCGAACGCATGACCGCCGCCGCCGACGGGATCGACAAGGAAGACAAGAAGGCCCGCAACGCGGCCTTCCGCAAGGAGGGCATCAAGATCGCCATCGAGCTGATCCAGCAGCTGCGCCAGATCGAGGGCGTCGCCGGCGTGCACATCATGGCCATCGAATGGGAAGAGGCCGTCCGGGAGATCGGCGAGGGCGCCGGACTGCTGCCGCGGCCGGAGCTCGAGGCCCTGCCCTCCGGGGTCCAGGGTTAACGCCATGGATACCCGCCTGAGCGCCGACCTGGCTCAGCGCATCCAGCGCGAAACGGGCGAGAACGTCTACCTGTGCTATCAGTGCGTCAAGTGCACCTCGGGCTGCCCGCTCGCCCAGTACTTCGACCTGGAACCCAATCAGGTCATGCGCGCCGCCCAGCTCGGCCTGGAAGACGAGCTCAAGACCAGCAAGACCCCCTGGCTGTGCGCCTCGTGCCAGACGTGCACCACCCGCTGCCCTCAGGGCATCGACATCGCCCGCGTGATGGACTTCATGGTCAGCGACTTGCTGGACCAGGGGGTGAAGCCGGCCGTGCCGGAAGCGGCGCTCTTCAACAAGGTCTTCTTGCGCAACGTCGACCTCCTCGGCCGATCGTACGAGCTCGGGCTCCTGGCCGAGATGAATCTGCGCACCGGCAAGCCCATCAAGGACATCGACCTGGGCATCAAGATGGTCCGGCATGGCAAGATCCGCTTCCTGCCTGAGGTCACGCTGAAGCGCAAGCACCATGCCCCGCAGACCCCTGCTGCCCGCCCTCCGAACGAGATCGGCTACTACCCCGGCTGCTCGCTGCACTCGCTGGCCGAGGAGTTCGACCGGTCGACGCGTGCCGTGCTCCAGGCCCTGGGGCTGACGCCGGTCGAGCCGGAGGGCTGGGTGTGCTGCGGGTCGACCCCGGCGCATCGCATCGACCACCATCTGGCGACGAAGCTGCCGCTGCAGAGCCTGATCCTCTTCGAGCAGGCCGGCCTGCAGGACGTCACGCTGCCGTGCGCCGCGTGCTACAACCGGTTCCGGGCGGCGACGCGCGATCTGCGCCTCGATCCCGAGCTCAAGGAAACGCTGGAGCACGAACTCGACGCCACGTATCATGACAGCGTCGCCATCGTTTCGGTGCTCGACGTGCTCGTCGATCGGATCGGCGTCGACGCCGTGGCGGCGCGGGTGCGCCGGCCGCTCGAGGGGCTGAAGGTCGCCTGCTACTACGGCTGCCTGCTCGCCCGCCCGCCGGCCGTGACCGGATCGACCGAACACGAGTACCCGCAGTCGATGGATCGCCTGATCCGGGCGCTGGGCGCCACGCCCGTCGACTGGGATCGCAAGGTCGCCTGCTGCGGCGCGTCGCTGTCCGCCATCCGCTCCGACATCGTCTTCGATCTGAGTGGCGAGATCCTGGCCAACGCCCGCGCCCACGGGGCCGACCTGGTGGCCGTCGCCTGCCCGCTGTGCCACACCAACCTGGACGGCCGGCAGACGCAGATGCCAGGCGACGTCCGCACCCCGGCGCTGTACATCACGCAGCTGATGGCCATTGCCTTCGGCATGCAGGCGGAGGCGGCCCTGGCCCGCAACCTGATCGATCCACGGCCGCTGCTCTCCGAGCGGGGCCTGATCGACTAAGGCAAACGACTTCGGAAGTCCTGCGGGCTTCCGAAGTCCTTCTCGGGGTGTCGGATGGCTGTGCGTGGCCCCCTGCCCCATATCGTGCTCTCCGGTTGCGGCGAGGACGTGCGCCGGTGCACTTCGTGCTGGGGATGCGAAGCGCTGACGGCGCCGGAGATGGATCTGTCCATCGGTGAGCTGATGCAGGGCGCGGCCCGGAACGACGAGCGCGTCCTGACCTGCACCAGCCTGTGGAACTGGCAACCACTCCCCGGCCGCGTCGTCTGCCAGCAGGGCATCAACGTCGTTTCGGTGCTGGAAGTGCTGCGCCAGGAAGCCATCCACCGCGGCTGTGCGCCGCGGCCATCCGTCGAGAGGTCGGCCGAATGAAGATCGCCATCACCGGAAAGGGCGGCGTCGGCAAGACCACGCTGACCAGCCTGCTGGCCTACACCTACGCCGAGCGCGGGATGAAGGTGCTGGCCATCGATGCCGACCCGTCCCCGTGCCTGGGCGGCGCCCTCGGATTCCCCGAGGACCTGGTGCGCGGGCTGACGCCGATCGCCCGGATGGAAGAGCTGATCTACGAACGCACCGGCGCACAGCCGGGGACGATCGGTGGCTACTTCAAGCTCAACCCGCGCGTCGACGACATCCCCGACCGGTTCTCTGCCATTCACCGCGGGATCAAACTCCTCGAGCTCGGGGCGGTGGAGATGGGCGGCTCGGGCTGCATCTGCCCGGAGTCGACCATCCTGCGCACGCTGATCACCCATATCCTGCTCCGCCGCGATGAGGTCGTCCTGCTGGATATGTACGCCGGTGTCGAGCACCTCGGGCGCGCCACGGCCGACGCCGTCGACGCCATGCTGATCGTCGTCGAGCCGACGGCCCGCAGCCTGGGCACCGCCGAACAAATCAAGGGCCTGGCGGGCGACCTGCGGCTCACCCGGTTGTATCTGGTGGGGAGCAAGGTTCAGGGCGAGGACGACCGGGAGTTCATTCGCCTGCATTCGCCTGGCTTGCCGGTGCTCGGCTTCTTGCCCGCGGATCCCGGTGTGCGGGAGGCCGACCGCAGCGGCGCGCCGGTTTTTGACGCCGCACCGCTGCTGGCCCAGGCGGCGCGGGATCTGGCTGCAGCTCTCGACCGCGAATTGCAGCCCGCCTGACGCGTCACTCCCGGCGACAGCGCGCCATGACGCACGGCCCCCGCCGGCCGCGTCGAATCTGCCAGGCGGTTGTCCGCAACAATTCCGCGCCGGCGATGGCCGGCGCGGTAGGATTCCATCACGAGGCTGCGCTCAGGTCCGGGCGGTGAGCGCTCGGCTCAGCAGATGCGGGGCAGCATCTCCCCCGCCAGCATGTCGACCAGGCGGGTTCCGCCGATGGCGGTCTTGATCAGCACCTTGCCCTCCGGCTTTGGGAGGACCCGCCCGATCACACACGCCTGCTCGCCATAGCGCGTGCCCCGCATTGCGGCCAGCGCCGCGTCGGCTTCTGCCGCCTCGACGATCACGACCAGCTTGCCCTCGTTGGCGACGTACAGCGGGTCCATGCCGAGCAGTTCGCAGGCGGCCTGCACCGAAGGGCGAACCGGGATGGCGGTTTCCTGCAGCTCGATACCCACCGCGCTCTGCCGGGCGATCTCGTTCAGCGTCGTCGCCAGGCCGCCACGCGTCGGGTCGCGCAGCACATGCACCCCGCGACAGGCGGAGTACAGCGCCTCCACCAACTCCCCCAGAGGCGCGATGTCGGATCGGATATCGCTCGCCAGGCCGAGCTCGCCGCGCGCCTCCAGCACCGCAATCCCATGGTCCCCCACCGGGCCGGAGACCAGGACGACGTCTCCCGGCCGCGCGTGCGCGTCCGCTCGGATCGCGTCCGTCCGGCACCCAGCCGACGCCGGCGGTGGAGATGAACAATCCGTCCGCCTTGCCGCGTTCGGCGACCTTCGTGTCGCCGGCCACCAGCGTCACACCGGCCTCTTCCGCCGCAGCCCGCATCGACTCGATCACGCGATCGAGAGTCGCCAACGGCAAGCCCTCCTCCAGGATGAAGGCGGCCGTCAGCCACAGCGGGCGCGCACCCATCACAACCAGGTCATTGACCGTGCCGCACACCGCCAGCCGGCCGATGTCGCCTCCGGCGAAGAACAGCGGCGCCACGATATGGGCATCGGTGGTGAAAGCCAATCGGCCCTTGCCCTCCGGGAGCGCCAGCACCGCCGCGTCGTCTCCTTGCTCCAGCGACGGGTTCGACAACACGGACCGGAAGTGCCGGGCCACCAGGTCGTGCGTCATCTGGCCGCCGCTCCCGTGTCCCAGGACGACGGTCACATCCTGCGCCAGCGGGCGCGGGCATACGGCGCCTTCCATCGGCGGGGCGCTTCTCGAGTGCGCTCATGCCGGCTGCTTCCTCTCAAGCTCGGCCGCCGGAGACATCGATCCGGCGTCGCGCCCGTACCGGTAGTAAGCCGAGCATGCGCCTTCGGACGAAACCATCGTCGCACCCAGAGGGTGTTCCGGCGTGCATTCCGTACCGAAGGCCGGACAGTCGCCCGGGCGGCGCAGACCCTGCAGGATCTGCCCGGCGATGCACAGCGGCGATTCTTCCGCCCGCAGGTCCTGCACCTGGAAGCGCAGCTCGGCGTCGAAAGCAGCGTACTCCTTCCGGAGCTTCCAGCCGCTGGCCGGGATGCGGCCGATGCCGCGCCAGTTGCGGTCGCAAACCTCGAAGACCTGGCTGATGACCTGCTGTGCCGCCGGATTGCCCAGGCGCGTGACGACCCGCGCGTAGGCGTTCTCCACCTCGGCGCTCCCGGCTTCCAGCTGTTCGACCGTCTGCCGAATGCCCTGCACCAGATCGAGCGGCTCGAAACCGGTCACGACGATCGGCACCCGGTAGCGGAGAGCGATCGGCTCATACTCCCAGTAGCCCATCACCGTACACACGTGCCCCGCCGCCAGGAAGCCCTGCACGCGGTTGTGCGGGGAGCCGAGGATGGCGTGCATCGCCGGAGGCACGCACACGTGGGAGACCAGCACGCTGTAGTTCGTCAGGCCCAGCGCCCGGGCCTGCAGCACGCTCATCACATTCGCCGGCGCCGTCGTCTCGAACCCGATGGCGAAGAAGACCACCTGCCGGTCGGGATTCGCCTGCGCCAGCTTGACGGCATCGAGCGGCGAGTACACGACGCGCACGTCGCCGCCTGCCGCCCGCACGGCGAACAAATCGCGGCCCGAGCCGGGGACGCGCAGCATGTCGCCGTAGGAGGCGAAGATCACCTCCGGCTGGGAGGCGATCGCCAGCGCCTTGTCGATCAGTTCGAGCGATGTGACGCACACCGGGCAGCCCGGGCCGTGGACCAGCTCGATCGAGTCCGGGAGCAGCCGGTCCAGGCCGTGGCGCACGATCGAGTGCGTCTGGCCGCCGCAGATCTCCATGATCACCCACGGGCGCGTCACGCGGCGGCGGAGGTCGTCCAGCACGCCGCGCACCAGATGAGCGTCGCGGTACTCCTCGAGATGTTTCACTCACCGGCCTCGGCATCGGCGGGTGCGGTATCGAAATCGACGATCTGGCGCAGCGTGTCGAGCGTCGCCTGCGCCTCGGCCTCGCTCAGCAGGTTGAGGGCAAATCCAACGTGCACGATGGCGTAGTCCCCGAGCTTCGCCTCCGGCACGTACGTCAGGCAGGCCTCGCGCTGGACGCCGCCGAAATCCAGCCGCCCCATCGACAGGCCTTCCCGGTTGTAGATCTCGATGATCTTGCCCGGCACCGCCAGACACATCTTCCACCTCCCCGACAACTGCTGCGATTGCGTGTTCCCTTTGCCTAGTGCAAGCCGGCCCGACACGAGGCGGCTGCCACCACCGCCTGGCCGAGGGCGAGCCCCCCGTCGTTCGTCGGAACCTGCGTGTGCGTCAGGACGGTGAACCCTGCCCGGCGCAGTCGCGGGACGACCTCGCCCAGGAGCGTCAGATTCTGCCAGACCCCGCCGCTCAGCGCGACCGTCGCCGCGCCGGTCGCCGTCCGCAAGTCCTCACACATCCGCTGCACCATGCCGGCCACCGCGTGGTGAAAGCGCGCCGAAAGCCGCGCGACGGGCACGCCGGCGCGTAGATCGGCCACCAGCGCCTCGAACACCGGCGCAGGATCGAGCGCCGCGCCGGCACGGGCGAAAGCGTACTCCTCCATCTCTCCCCCGTCCACCCGCCCTTCCAGCTCGATGGCCGCTTGCGCCTCGTAGTTGACGGTTTGGCGGACGCCGATCAGCGCCGCCACGGCGTCGAACAGCCGGCCCATGCTGGATGTGACCGGAAGGCGGACGGCGCGCCCGTTGCCTCCAGCTGTCAGCAGCCTGGACACCACCTGGCGCGCTTCCGGATCCGAGGCCGCCACCGGTGGAAGGTCGTCCGACCACTCGATCCCGGCCTGGCGCAGCCAGGCGAGCGCCAGGCGCCACGGCTCACGAACACATGCCTCCCCACCGGGCATCTCGACCGGGCGCAGGTAAGCCAGCCGCTCGTATCCGGTGTAGTCTGCCAGCAGAAACTCGCCGCCCCAGATCGTCCCGTCGTCACCGTATCCGGTGCCGTCGAAGGCGACCCCCAGCACGGGCCGGTCGCCGGGCAGCCCATGTTCCGCCATGCAGGCGGCGATGTGGGCATGGTGGTGCTGGACGCCGATCGCCGGGAGGCCCTGGCGCGCGGCGCGGTCGAGCAAAGAGCGGCTGGCCAGGTAGTCGGGGTGCAGATCGTAGGCCAGCACCTCGGGACGCAGCCGAAAGAGCCGTTCGAAGTGGGCGATCCCGTCCTCGAACGACCGCAGCGTCTCGTAGTTCTCGAGGTCGCCAATGTGGTGGCTGAGGAAGGCGTAGTCGCCGCGCGTGACGCAGAAGGTGTTCTTCAATTCGGCGCCCCCGGCCAGGATCGACGGCACGGACCATGGCAGGCGGACCGGAAACGGAGCGTAACCGCGCGAACGCCGGAGCGGGTAGGACGAACCGGCGAAGGACCGGACGACCGAGTCGTCGCAGCGGGTGTGGATCGGCCGGTCGTGCAGGAGCAACGCATCCGCCAGCGTCGCCAGACGGGTGCGGGCATCGTCATCTTCGGTGGCGATCGGCTCTTCGGACAGGTTCCCGCTGGTCATCACCAGCGTCTGCGGGAAACCCTGCGACCGCTCGAGCAGCAGATGGTGCAGGGGCGTGTAGGGCAGCATGATCCCGAGCGTGTCCTGGCCGGGCGCAACCTGGCGGGCGATGGCCGAGCCGGGTCGACGCGGCACGACGACCACCGGCCGGGCCGCCGATTCCAGCAAGGCGCGATCAGCCGGCGTCCACAGGCCGTGCGCCTCGGCCGTCTGCCAATCGGCGACCATCAAGGCGAAGGCCTTGTCGACGCGCAGTTTGCGTTGTCGCAAGCGAGCGACGACATCCTCGGCCTGTGCGTCACATGCCAGGTGAAATCCCCCCAGCCCCTTGACGGCGACGATCCCGCCCAGGCGCAAGATCTCCCGCGCCGCCGCCAGCGCCGCCTCGCCGTGCTCGGTCGCATGCCCCGCATGCTCGAGCCATACGTGCGGACCGCAGGCAGGGCACGCAATCGGCTGTGCGTGGAAGCGGCGGTCGCGCGGATTCTCGTATTCGGCCGCACACGCCGGACACAGCGTGAAAGCCTGCCATCGTCGTATTCGGCCGGTCATACGGGATGGCGGTGATGATCGTGAAGCGCGGGCCGCAGTTGGTGCAGTTGATGAACGGGTAGCGGAAACGCCGGTCGCCTGGATCGAACAGCTCGCGCAGGCAGTCATCGCAGATCCCGACGTCCGGTGAGATCGGCAGGAATGCCCCCGCCTGGTCTTGCGACTCGAGGATGACGAACGACTCGAAGCCCGAGGCCGCCTGAGGTTCCGCCTCCAGCCGGTCGAGGCGCGCCAGGGGCGGCGCCTGCATGCGCAGCGCCTCGACGAAATCCTGCAGGGCGGCCGGGGCGCCGTCCACCTCGACCTCCACGCCCGAGGCGGTGTTCCGCACCCAGCCCGTCAGGCTCAGGCGCTCGGCCAGCGCATAGACGAAGGGCCGGAACCCGACGCCCTGAACGACGCCGGTCACCCGGACGCGCAATCCGAGACGCTCGCCGGCGGCATCGGTCACCCGGATCTCCCTGCCCCCGGGCGCTGCGCCGCGGCGACTGCCGCCCGAACCCAATCCAACCAGGCCGGCAGTCCCTCGCCGGTCCGACACGAGACCTCGAACGTTCGCACCCCGGGGTTGAGCATCTCCACGCCCTGGCGGAAGCGCGGCATGTTGAAGTCGACATACGGCAGCAGGTCGATCTTGTTGACCAGCAGCACATCGACGCCGCGATACATGCCCGGGTACTTGAAGGGCTTGTCATCGCCTTCGGGGACGGAGGCGATCAGGACGCTGAAGTGCGTCCCCAGGCGGAACGACGCCGGGCAGACCAGGTTGCCGACGTTCTCGACGATCAGCAGGTCGAGCGCCGTCAGGTCGAGTTGGTGCAGCGCGCCCTGGACCATCACGGCGTCGAGATGGCATTCGCCGCCGGTGTTGATCTGGACCGCCGTGGCCCCGGCGGCCGCGGCGCGGTCGGCGTCCAGGCTGGTGGCGATGTCGCCGTCGATCACCGCCAGACGCAGGCTGCCGGAGAGCGCCCTCACCGTGTGTTCGATCAGCGACGTCTTGCCGGCACCGAACGGATGTTCGATCAGCGACGTCTTGCCGGCGCCGGGCGAGGCCATCAGGTTCAGGCCCAGGACGTGATGCGCGTCGAGCTCGGCGCGATTCTCGTCCGCCAGACGATCGTTGGCGCCCAGGATGTTCTCCACCACCGGAACACGTTGGGGCACGGTCAACCTCCTGCTGCCTCGGGCGGCCGCACGCCGTCCGGGTCGACCTCGATCGATTCGACGGAGAACTCGTCGCCGGCGATCACGCGCACCTGCTGGCTGGAACATGCCGGGCAGGCCAGCGTTTCCGGCGGCGGCGCGTACTCGTGCGCGCATGCCAGGCATTGAAAGCGCGCCGGCACGCGGCGGAAGTCCAGGCGCGCCCCCTCGGCGGGCGTGCCCCGGGCGACCATGTCCCAGTAGAACGCGACCGAATCATCGACGATCGACGACAGCTGCCCAATCACCAGGTGGATCTCGACCACGCGCGGCGCGCCGGCCTGGCGCGCATGGCGCAGGACGATCTCCAACAGGCTCTGGGTGACGGCCAGCTCGTGCATCGGATTTGCCCCACTTAGGATACCAGCCGCCGCCCACCAGCCAGCGTAAGGAAAGTCACGAGATGAATACGAATTCAATCCGATTTGACCAGTACGCAGGCACAGTGCAGTCCGGTTCCTTTGGCTGGGGCAGAGATAGGCAGGGCCGCCTATTCGTCATGACAGCGATCGATCGCGGGGAATTGACAGACGGTGGATGCAATGCTTGGGAGTGCCCAGGCCGGTGCCGGGCCGGGCGGAGTCTTCGACCACAAGTCATCGGGGTCTTGAGCAATGCCTCGCCGGCAGTCCGGGCGGCTACCGGCGAGGTTTATGTGTGGTTCTCTGTTGCCGGAGGTCACAACCGGGGGCGGTGTCCTCGGCTCCCTCGGGCGTGCCTCTCACCCGGCCTACGGCGTCGCCGTCGGCGTCGGCGTGGCAGACGGGGTTGGCGTCTCCGTCGCCGTAGGCGAGATCGTGGCCGTAAGCGTAGGCGTTAGCGTCGTCGACAACCGCACCCAACTCAGCTCGACGCGGGCTGCCCCTCCCCCATCGTAGTAGTCCAGGCGCAAGTCGGTCTTGCCGCTCAGCGTGCGTTCGACGGTGTACACGACCGTCCCGTCCGCGGTGTGCCACTCGTCCAGCACCCGCGTGTTGTTGACGTACAGGCGTGCGCCGTCATCGGCGCGCACGCTGAAGCGATACAAGCCGGCCGGGAGGGTCAGCGACTGCGTCCAACGCGCCGAGAACAGGTCGGCCGGTATGCCGGCCGCCGGCGCTTGCATGCCCCAATCGAACTTCACCTCCGCGTCGTTACGGACCAGGGCCGGGTTGCCTGAGAGGTTCGTATTCGACCAGAATTCGGCCTTCCAGTCCGGGAACGACGGCTGGCTGACCTTCTCCCAGTACAGGCGAACCGACGCCTGGTTGCGATCTTCGAAGTACTCCAGGCGCAGTGCTGTGTGCGCCGCGTGCCAGCCCGAGGTCCTGGGTGAGCTCGCGCGACGTCCCGGTCTTCCAGCTGTCGATCAGTGGCTTGCCGTCCACCCACAGCCGGGCGCCGTCGTCCATGATCAGATGGAAGCGGTAGACCGCCTGATCGAACGTGGGCGTTCCGTTCCAGCGGACAGAGAAGGAGTCCGTCGGGAGCGAAGGATCGGGGGAGCCGCTCCCCCAGCTGAAGTCGATGGCGGCGTCGCGCCGCGTGAACGCCGGCGTGCCGCGCAGGTCCCGGTTGGCGAAATACTCGGCCTTCCAACCGCCCACGGTTCCCGCATTGGTGACGACGACCTCGACCCAGATGGGATTCACCCCGGACCATGGCGTGCCAAAGAGCAGTCCACGGCTGCTGCGCAGCAGCCAGTAGCCGCGATACGTCCCGGGAGTGGTCGGGGCCACCAGGTTGAGCGCCAGGTCGATGGTCGATCCCGGAAGTACGCTCGTTCCGAAGGAGACGGCGGCAGTCCCGCCCATTGCCTCACCGCTGGAAAAGACCACGGCGTAGTCCGGTGCCCAGGTGCACGTGCCGTCGTTGCGCAACCGCCACACCTTCCGAAAGGCCTCACCGGCCACAACGGATGAGCCGGGCGGAATGCTGACGTCCTCCACCAGGCCTGCCAGGTCCGTGCAGCCGGCAGGCGAGGGCGTGGCCTCCGCAATGGGCGTGGCCGGGACCGGTGTGGATACCGGTTGGCCGTCCGCATCCCAACCGAAATCCTGTGTCACGAGCTGCTCGCCGGGGGCCAGCACGAGTTCGCGATTTGCCTGCGCCATCAAGCTGGCCGAGACCGGCGACGTCCAGCGGCCGAGACCCAGCCTCGTCGTGTTCGACGGATCGCCGCTGTCTATCGTGAGACAGTACGAGCCGGGTGGTAGCTGCGTGAAGGTGAAGGCGCCGTCGGCGTCCGAAGCCAACGTCGCCCGCGGGGTACCCGGACAAGCGCCCTCGGCCAGCACGATTTGCACTCCGACCAGGCCTGGCTCCCCTGGTTCTTCGAGCCCATCGGCCTGGAACGTCCCGTCCGACAATTGGAGGCAACCGGAGGCGTCGAGCGCGGGGGAAGCGATCTCACCCAGCGGCACGGCGCACAGATCGTCCCAGACACGTCCCGAGATGGAGCCCGTTTCCGGAAGCTGCAACGGGCTCGAAGTGGGAGTCGGGGGCGGCGCTGGCAGAAGGTCGAGGCTGCATCCCGTCAGCGCGAACATGCCTGCAGCCAGCCCGACGAGACGGGCGACCCGTCGGATTCGCCCGAAGTTCCGCATGTGGGCCAAGAGCATGCTTCCGCCTCCGCACGTGGTGGATACTACTTTACAACGAACTCGGTGGGCGCGGAGTTCCCCGGCCCGCCGGGAGAGGATCCAAGATCAACCCGCGGCCGAGCTCCGTAGCCGGGCGGACATCACGCGTTTACGAGAACCAGGCCACACCAGCCTCGCTCCGTCCGGTCGCCCGGGTTCGAGATGACGTCCTCCGCAATCATCCGTTCCCTGAGAAGGGTCAACTCCTCGGCGTGGTCTTCGCGTCCCCAGGTCTCCCGCGATCCAACAAGGGCACCCGGGGGACCCGAACCCGGTCTGGGGTGCCTTGCCGACTCGCCCCACACTCAATTCGCCAGCCCCGTGGCCCCGCCTTCGCGTGCCTGCACAATGCCTCCGCCAGCCTCAAGTACGGACCAGTCCTCTCCGGAGCGATGTTGTTGGTGCCTGCTTTCCAGGAAGGACGCGGGGATATCCTCCCATTTGCATAAATTTCCTATATATTGTATACTTTTCGGACACCCGAAGCAGCCCCCGAGGTCCTTGCCGCGGGGTGAGGGTCTCCGGGTCTTCGAACGGGACACGTGGAAGCCAAGCACTCCGCCAGGGACGGCACTTCATGCACGCAGCCCAGGCGAACCGAATTCGAGGGCGGGCGCCGGGTCAGCTTGCCCCTTGAACGACGCTTCCCATGCGTGCCACCATCCTCTTGTTTGCTCCTCCATTCTCATGAGACTGCGGCCTCGCCCCGTCCAGGGCCGCCGGGTTCTGCGCCTCTTCGGACGGATACCTGTCTGGAACCTTGAGGTGATGAGGCGCCCTCTCCCGCGATCGATGCGCGCGCCGGGTGACGCCTGGAGGCGAGGCGACGGTCGGCGTCGGGACCGCTATTCCCCGCCGCGCTCGCTGCGTGCCGACTTCGGCCCAGCCGCCAGCCATCGGGCAGGACACTAGGTCGGACGAGCGCATGTCGCTGCGCGTCTTTCTCCTGGGTCCCATGCGGGCCTACGACCGGGATACGCCTCTGAAGCTCCCGCCGCGTTCGAAGCTCGTGTCGCTGTGGGGCCACCTGCTCGTTCACCGGGATCGGGCGATCCCTCGCAGCCTGCTGGCCTTCACGTTCTGGCCGGATGAATCGGAACCAGGAAGCCCGACTCAACCTGCGGCGTCACCTGCATCGGCTGCAGCAGCTTCTTCCAGCCGCACCGGTGGACCGTCCGTGGATCCTCACCGAAGGCAACTCGCTCCAGTGGAACCCGTCCGCAGACGGCTGGCTTGATCTGGCCGAGTTCGAGCGCCTCACCCGCCACCCGGATCGCCATGCGGAAGCGGTCGATTTGTACGGGGGCGATTTGCTCGAAGGTGTGTACGACGATTGGGTTTTCGGCGAGCGGGAGCGCGTGCGCGAGCTCTGTCTCCAGGTCCTGCACGGCGTCGTCGATCAGGCGGAGCAGGCCAACGATCATCGTCAGGCGATCCTGTACGCGCATCGCCTGCTCCGGCACGACCCGCTGCGCGAAGAGACCTATCGCGCCCTGATGCGCCTGCACGCGCGCAGCGGCGACCGGGCCGGTGTCGTGCGCAGCTACAACGCCTGCACGACGGTCCTGGTACGCGAGCTCGGGGTTGAGCCGAGCGCCGAGACCACCCGTGCCTACCACGAGCACCTGGCGCAGGAACTCGTCGTCGGAACCCGAGCCCGTCGCGCCACCGACGGCTCATCCTTCGACGCGCAACAACCTTCCATCCCAACTGACCAGTTTCGTCGGCCGATCGCGCGAAGTCGAGACCGTCCACTCGCTGCTACAGACCACCCGTCTCCTATCGCTTACCGGGATCGGGGGAGTTGGCAAGACACGGCTGGCGCTGGCCGTCGCCGAGGCCGCCCTGCCCCAGTACCCCGACGGCGCCTGGTGGGTGGACCTGGCGCCACTTTCAGATCCATCCTTGTTGGAGGAGACCGTCGCCGCCGCCATGGGCCTTCGGGAGCAATCGACCCGGCCGATCTCCCAGGTCCTGGCCGAGGCCGTTCGGTCCCGATCGATGCTCCTGATCCTGGACAACTGCGAGCACCTGGTCGCGGGCTGCGCCGCCTTGGTGAGGGATCTCTTGAAGGAGGGGGCAGACCTGCGGATCCTGACCACATCGACCGAACCGCTGAGCGTGCCGGGCGAGATGGTCTGGCAAGTTCCTCCCCTGGAGCTTCCAGTCTCGGGCCTCACCGGTGAGGCGCTCGATGCCGGTGTCATCCAGGCCACGGCCAGTGTGCTGCTGTTCATGGAGCGCGCGACGGCTGCGCTGCCTACCTTCCGCCTGACACCGGCCAATCTTCCGGCCGTCGTCCGCCTGTGCCAGGCGTTGGATGGGATCCCGCTGGCTCTCGAGCTGGCCGCCGGCCGGCTGAAGATGCTGAGCGTGGATCAGTTGGTCGAGCGCCTGGATGACCGCTTCCGGGTGCTTGCCGGCGGCAGGCGCACCACGCTCTCCCGGCATCGCACCCTGGGCGCGGTGCTGGATTGGAGCTACGCCCTGCTGACCGAGGATGAACGGGCGCTGTTTCGGCGCCTGTCGCTATTCTTCGGAGGCTTCACGCTCGAGTCGGCCGAGGCCGTGTCGGCCGGTCCCCCACTGGCCTCGGGCCAGGTACTCCAGGTCCTCTCCGAGCTGGTCGACAAGTCCCTGGTGACGGTCTCGCGGGCCGACCCGGCGCGGGTCCGTTATGGACTGCTCGAGACGGTCGGGCACTACGCGCGGGAGCGGCTCCTCGAATCCGATGAAGCACAGCAAGTCCGGGCAGCCTACGTGGGGTTCTTCCTGGAACTGGTCGAAGCTGCCGGTGAGCGGCTGCTGCGCGGGCCCGATCAGGAGAGGTGGTTCTGGATCATCGGCCAGGAGTATGCCAACCTGCGCAGCCTGATGTCGTATGCCGAGACGATCGGCGACTTCGATTCCCTGGCGCGCATCGCCAGTCGGTTGTGGCCGTTCTGGTGGACTCATGGCCATCTCGCCGAGGGCCGCCGCTGGCTGGAGATCATCCTTCCCGGCCGGGCGGCGCTGCCGGAGGGGCTGCGCGCCAGCGTTCTGCACGCCACCGGCCGCTTGATGGCCCTGCAAGGAGATGGCAGCCGGGCCAGGGCACTCCTGGAAGAGAACCTGGAGGTGTGCCGCACGCTTGGCGACCG
This sequence comes from uncultured Chloroflexia bacterium, assembly GCA_963818575.1. Lineage (GTDB taxonomy): Bacteria > Chloroflexota > Anaerolineae > Anaerolineales > E44-bin32 > DYJB01. Next base: position 83,842 of record CAWFSV010000012.1, read on the forward strand.
GCCTCGGATTGCCGACGCCCTTACCGGTCTGGGGGTCGTGGCCAGCAACGAGCAGGACTACGACCGGGCCGATGAACTATGGGCGGAGGCCCTCGACGTGTATGAGTTGCTGGGCGACCAGTGGGGTGTGGCCCGGGCGTCCAACAACCGCGGGGACCTGCTGGTCTACCGTGGGGACTACCCCGGCGCCATCAGCC
>CAWFSV010000013.1:0-327474 GCA_963818575.1 uncultured Chloroflexia bacterium
GCACGATCCCCTCGAGCGTCTGGCAGACAAGGCCGAGAGCCTGCGCTCGCTGCGGCTCCTGTATCTGGACTGCGGCAACCGCGACGAGTACTCGATCCATCTCGGCTGCCGGGTGATGTCCCGCACGCTCACCCAGCTCGGGATCCGGCACCGCTATGAGGAATTCGACGGCGGCCACAGCAATACCAGCCACCGTTACGACGTCTCCCTCTCCGCCATCAGCGCAGCCATGCCTGGCTGAGCCCGGGATTCTCAACGTGAGGAATTCATGATCGAACAAGCCATCGCCTATGCCCGTCAGCACGCGCCCGCCTTCCTCGAGGACCTGAAGGCGGTCGTTCGAATCCCGTCCATCTCAACTCTGCCCGAGAATCGCGCCGACATGCAGCGCACGGCGAAGTGGCTGGCCGATCACCTGCGCCGCCTGGGATTCGACCGGGTGAGCATTCTGCCCACGGCGAAACACCCCGTGGTGTTCGGCGAATGGCTGAAGGCCGGCAAAGACAAGCCGACGCTGCTGTACTACGGTCATTACGACGTCCAGCCCCCCGATCCGATCCAGCTGTGGAAGACGGCGCCCTTCGAGCCGACCGTCGTGGGCGAGAACCTGTTTGCGCGCGGGGCGTCGGACATGAAGGGCCAACTGGTGGCGTTCCTCAAGGCCCTCGAGTCGCTGGCGCACAGCGGCGGCTACCCGGTCAATCTGAAAGTGATGCTGGAGGGCGAAGAGGAGATCGGATCGCCCAGCCTGCGCGGCTTCCTGGAGGAGCACAAGGACCTGCTGGCCTGCACCTATTGCCTCAACGGCGACGGCGGCATTCAGGCGCCCGACGTTCCCTCGATCACCTACACGCTCCGCGGCCTCTCCTACTTCGAACTCCGGGTGCACGGTCCGGCAGGTGATCTGCACTCGGGAGAGTTTGGCGGCGCGGTCGAGAATCCGGCCAACGTCCTGTGCCGCGTGATTGCCGGGATGCACGATGCGACGGGACGCGTCACGCTGCCCGGCTTTTACGATCAGGTGCGGCCGATCAGCAGGCAGGAGCGGGCCGATGCACGCAAAGTGACCCGAAGCGACGACTGGTGGCTGGGGCACACCGGCGCTCCCGCTCTGGGAGGCGGCGAGGCTGCCTACGCGCCGACGGAGCGCGCCACGGCCCGCCCGACGCTGGATGTCAATGGCCTGCTCTCGGGTTTCACCGGGGAGGGATCGAAGACCGTGCTGCCGGCGATGGCCATGGCCAAGTTCTCGATGCGGCTCGTCCCCGATCAGGATCCGGCGCTGGTGCTGCGCTCCCTGGGCCGCTATCTCGAAAAGCACCTGCCGCGCTCGGTCACCTGGGAGCTCCTGGAACATGCCAGCAGCCGCCCGGCGATCGTCGAGCGCGAACTCGGCCGCGGCGCGGACCGCCACACGGGCGCTCGAGCTGGTGTGGGGCAAGAAGCCGATCTTCACCCGTCAGGGAGGCAGCATCCCGGTCGTCGGGCTGGTGCAGGAGATTCTGGGAGTCGACAGCATGCTGCTCGGCTTCGGCCTGCCGGATGACAACCTGCATGCGCCGAACGAGAAGCTGCACCTGCCCAATTTCCGGCGCGGCGTCGAGGCCTTCATCCACTACCTTTATCTGGCCGCGGGGGACGCGTGAGGCCCGCCGGCCAGGCGGCCGAACGACTCCCCAACTACGGCGGCCAGGCGGTTCTGGAGGGCGTGATGATGCGCGGCGCCCGCGCCTGCGCCGTCGCCGTGCGGGCTCCCAATCAATGGATCGTCCTCGAGGAGCAGCCCCTGCCGGCGGCCTACCGCGGCCGACTGGCGCGCCTGCCGTTCCTGCGCGGGCTGTTGATCCTGTGGGACTCGTTGGCGCTCGGCATGCGCGCCCTGGCCTTCTCGGCCAACGTCCAGGCCGGAGAAGAGCGACCGATCCAGCCGGCGCACATGGCAGCCACCATGGTCGTCTCGTTCACCTTCGCCATCGGACTGTTCTTCGTGCTTCCGGCTGCGGCGGCTGCTGCCGCCGAGCGATTCCTGGGCCTGGCGGCCGGATGGGCGCACCTGATCGAGGGCCTGACCCGACTGAGCCTGCTCCTGGCGTACCTGTGGGCCGTTGGCAGGATGGAAGAGATCCGCCGCGTGTTCGCCTACCACGGCGCCGAACACAAGACGATCAACGCCTTCGAAGCCGGTGCTCCGCTCACGGTCGAGAGCGTCGCCGGACACCCGCGCGAGCACACCCGCTGCGGGACGGCGTTTCTGCTGACGCTGGTGATCTTCTCGGTGGTGCTCTTCAGCCTGCTGCCGCCGATGTCTTTCGGCCTGCGCATGGCCAGCCGCGTCATCGCCGTGCCACTGCTGGCGATGCTGGCTTACGAGTACATTCGGCTGACCGCCCGCTGGAGCTCGAAGGCGTGGATGCGGCCGCTGATCGCCCCCAACCTGGCGCTCCAGCGGCTGACCACGCGGGAGCCGGACGCGGGCATGATCGAGGTGGCGTTGGCTGCATTCGCTGCCATGCGTCAGCGCGAGGGCGAGCTCCAACCTGCTCCTCCGGCCGCGCCGACGCTGAGCTGACCAGGCGTTTCCCAACGCCAAGCCGCGCACAACGACTTGGCTATGCGCAGCGCGCTCTTCGCGATCAGAAACCAATGGCCTCCCAAAGCGCGACGTCACCCGGGACCCAATGCGGGCCAGTGCTGTAATCGCCACGGTCGATCGCCGGCTGATTGCGCGACGCGTCGTCCGAGACGCGTCCGCCACCAGCATCACCCGCCGGTGAAGGCCACGACGTTTGACGGCCTGCACGGCGGGCCGGTAGAATGCACTCGAGGAAGTCGATGACCGCCGAGTTGACGCTGCGCGACAAGACCTACCCCATCTCCTCCGGCATGACCATTCGCCATGCATTGGAGAAGCTCGGCATCAACCCGGACACCGTGCTCCCGACCCGCGACGGCGAGTTGCTCACCGATGACGAACTGATCCGCGACGGCGATCGCATCCGCCTGGTGGCGGTGATCTCCGGCGGCGCTATGCCCTTGCCCTCGCGCGGCGAGGCCGGTTCGCCGAATGAAATGTCGGAAGTGCGGCACCCGGGCCGTGCTCAACATGCGCCAGCACCGCCTGGCATTATGCGCCGAGCATTTCCTCGAGTGGGTCCCGGAACAGACACAGCGCTTCATCGAGAAGTACCGGATGTTCACCCACGAGGAGCGGATCCTGGTCGCCATCTCGGGAGGCAAGGATTCGCTGGCCCTGTGGGACGTGCTCGGCAGGCTCGGGTACCAGGCCGACGGGCTGTACATCAACCTGGGCATCGATCACGGAACGGGCTACTCGGACATCTCCGGCCAGAAGGCCGCTGCGTTCGCCGAGGCGCATGCGCTCCGCCTGCATGTGGTCGACGTGCCGGCGACGCTCGGCGCTTCCATTCCGACCGCCGCCCGGCTTACCCACCGCGGCATGCACAAGCCGTGTTCCGTGTGCGGGCTGACGAAGCGGCACATCATGAACCGCCTGGCCCGCGATCTGGGTTACGACGTTCTCGCCACGGGCCACAACCTGGACGACGAGGTGGCGGTGCTCTTCGGCAATACGCTGACCTGGGCCACCGGCTACCTGGCGCGTCAGGGCCCGGTGCTCGACGCCGAGGCAGGCTTCGTGCGCAAGGTGAAGCCGTTCTGCCGGCTGTACGAACGCGAGACGGCGGCGTACTCCCTGCTCCGCGGGATCGACTACATCTATGAAGAGTGCCCGCACGCCGACGGGGCAACCTCCCTGTATTACAAGGACGTCCTCAGCCGCATGGAGAGCGAGCGACCCGGCATCAAGCTTTCCTTCTACCTGTCGTTCCTGCAGGCCCGACAGGCCGGGTTCATGCAGGCCCCGGCCTCGGACCCCGGCCCCGAATTGAAACCCTGCCCTGCCTGCGGCCAGCCGACCACGTCCGGCGACGCGTGCTCCTTCTGCCGCACCTGGGACTCCGTCCGGACACGGCTGGCGGCGGAGAGCAGCCCAGACGAGAGCGCACGCCCCTGAGGGCGTGCGCTCGATCGAGTCAACGGAGGGCAGGCGACGTCGTCTGAGACGTTACGCGGCCTCCAGGTACTTCTCCACTTCCCAGTCCATGACCCGGATCCGGTAGTCTTCCCACTCGGCCTGCTTGGCGCGGCGAAAGGCGGTGAACGCCTCCTCGCCGAGCGCCTCGACCAGGACGGCGTCGGCCGAGAGCTCTTGCAGCGCCTCCGGGAGCGACCCGGGGAGCTGGCGAACGCCCAGCTTCGCCAACTCGGCCTCGTCCATCTCGTAGATGTTGATGTTGTTGACCGGAGGCGGGCAGGCCAGCTTCTTCTCGATTCCATCCAGGCCGGCGGCCAGGATCGCGGCGAAGGCCAGGTACGGATTGCAGGAAGGATCCGGGCAGCGCAGCTCCGCCCGAACCGATTTCTCCCGACCGGCGGTCATGCGCGGGATGCGGATCATCGCCGAACGGTTGATCTGTGCCCAGCACACGTACACCGGCGCCTCGTAGCCCGGCACGATGCGCTTGTACGAGTTGACCGTCGGCGCGACGACGCCTGCCAGCCCGCGGGCATGCGCCAGCTGTCCGGCAATGAAACCGTAGGCCATGGGCGACAGGTTGAAATCGTCCTGCGCATCGAAGAACAAGTTCTTGCCCTTGGCATCGAAGATCGACTGGTGACAGTGCATCCCCGATCCGTTGATGCCGAAGATCGGCTTGGGCATGAAGGTGGCGATCAGGCCGTGCTGGGCCGCCAGGGCCTTGACCGTGTACTTGAGCGTCACGACGTTGTCGGCCGTGCGCAGGGCGTCGGCGAAGCGGAAGTCGATCTCGTGCTGTCCCAGCGCCACCTCGTGGTGGCCCATCTCGACCTCCAGCCCCATGCCGTCCAACGCCAGCATCAGTTCGCCGCGCACGCGCTGCGCTTCGTCGGAGGCCGAGAAGTCAAAGTAGCCGCCGATGTCATGCGGCACGGGATGGATGCTCTCCGGGCCGTTGCGCCGCAGGAGGAAGAACTCCGGCTCCGGACCGACGTTGAAGTGCCAGCCGCGCCCTTCCAGCCTTTGGAGCACTCGCTTGAGCACACCGCGCGGGTCTCCGGGGAACGGCTCGCCATCCGGTCGGTAGATATCGCAGAACACACGCGCCCGCCGCCGCTCGGGCTGGCTCCACGGGAGCACGGCGAAGGTCTCGGGATCCAGGATCAGGCGCATGTCGCTTTCCTGGATGCGAGCGAAGCCTTCCACGGACGAGCCGTCGAACCACACGCCATCTTCCAGCGCGCGTCCGAGCTGTCCGGCCGGGATGTCCACGCTCTTGACGGCCCCGGTCACATCGGTGAACTGCAGGCAGACGAACTTGACGTCTTCCTCGACCACGCGCTTCTCGATCTCGTGTCCCATGGCTGCGCTCCTCCTGATCAGCATCCCTTCGGCCCGGACAGGCTGGCGGTGGCCGAGACCCGCGCCCGAAAAACAAACAGGGCACGCCGGGCGTGCCCTGTGCGCGGTCGGGACCGCAGCTCAGATGGACGCCCTTCCAGAATCGACAGGCGCGCAGCATGCTCGCATGCGCCTGGCCACCCTGCGCCGCTTGTCCCGCCCGTCACCGGACGGTTTTCGCGCCGCAGATCTCTGGAAGGGAGAGAGGAACTTGTGGCGAGCTCCGGAGGCTTCCGCTGATCGTTCGATTTTCCCCGGCAACTTCCCGGGTTAGCCCTGCCCTGCGGCAGGGAACCTCCGCCTCGTAGTCTCGGCCGAAGCCGAGACCCATACGCTGGTCTCCCTGTATTCGGTTGTGACGTGCCCTCGTCTACGGCGGGATTCTAACAAGACTGGCCCACCCGAGTCAAGCGGACATCGGAGACGAAGCCAGCCGAGACCCCTACCCATGGAGACTCGATTGCGTCACGACCGCCGAGCGTCACAGATGGGGGATGCCTTGTCCGGGGAAGGTGACACCCGGGGAGCTGGATCGGTCGCGCTCGGTTGGACTTGGCAGCTCCGAGCGGCCGCAGCCGAGTGTCGGTCCAGACGAATTGTGCGCCAGACCGGACGGTGGAGAGGGCGTCAGGAAATGGGAGCGACCAGGCGGAGCCGAAGAACGCGACGAGTGTGCGCCCCGACCCGCGCGACCTCAGCCCGCCGCAGGCCGACCAGCCAGGCAACCGATCCGGACTGGCACACGACGGGCCACATGGCGCGCGCGGCCGCGGGGACCTTGCCTTCCTGGAACAGGTCGGAGAGCTTCTTGCTCCCCGGCGCGCCGAACGGCGTCATGCGGTCTCCCGGCCTGGGCGCGCGCAGAGTCACCTCCCGGCCAAAGGCCTCGGCGTCGAAGGCCGTTTCCCATCTCGCATCGGTGCGGAAGTTGCGGGTTCCCTTGACCACGGCTTCCTCGGCCGCCTCGAAGAACCATCCGTTCTCCAAGCGGAATCTGAAGGGAACCTGCAGGCGCACCTCGTCCTGTGCTTCGAGCTGAGGATAGGCCACGGGGGTGGGCCGAAGAGCGCCTGCTCTGGAGAACACGATGTTGCCGGCCTCAACCAGCATCTCCACATCGCCCGGCAGCGACGTCCGGCGATCCGAGCTCAGGCAGGCACGTGCCCGTTCGACCGCCTGAAAGCCGACTTCCGCACCCTCGCCGCTCAGATCGCGCAGGATCTCGCGCAGGATGACCCGCTGCACGCCGGGCGGCAGGCTGACCAACTTCGCTCCGATCGACTTGTACGTAGTCCGAGGCCGGTGGCCCCAGCAGTTCCGGCACGACGAGACCGAGGAGAGATTCCAGCGCCTGCGCATCGCTGGCCAGGATGTCGGCGGTGCGCGCCAAGGTCTGTCGGACGGCCGGATTGTAGGTGGCCAGGAGGGGCAGCAGTTCCAGGCGAATCCGATTGCGGAGAAAGGCCGTCTGCGCGTTGGTTGGGTCGCTGCGAATCGCAAGCCGGTGCTGGCGGCAGTAGGCCAGCGTTGCCTCCCGAGGGACCCCGAGCAGCGGTCGCACGAGCCGCAAGTCCGCGTCCTGCGGTTCGCCGGTCACCTCCTCAAGCCCGCATGCAGGCGTCATCCCGCGCAGCCCGCGCGTTCCCGATCCGCGCAGCAGATGCATGAGGACCGTCTCGGCCTGGTCATCCTGGGTGTGTCCCACGGCGATCGTATGGCATGCGAGATCGCGGGCGGCCGAAGCGAGGAACCGGTAACGCGCCCGCCGGGCTCGATCCTCAAGCGATCCCGCTCCCGCCTGCAGGCAGCCCCGGCTCGATCCTCTCGGCAACCGCCGGAATCCCGAGCGACGCCGCCAGACGCAGGACGTGCCGCCCATCGCCCCAACTCGAGCGTCGCAGACCATGATCCAGGTGCGCCGCAACGACGGGAACCCCGAGGCTGTGCAGGCCGTGCAACAGGCAGACACTGTCGCCCCCGCCCGAGATACCGACGAGCACCCGTTCACCGGGGCGTGTTCCCCCGAGGGTGTCCAGCTCGCCTTCGATCGCCTTCAGTACGTCGATCACTTGGGGTCACCTGCCGCCGCAGGAGCCGCGTTGGATCGAGGGATGAGCAGTGCCATGGGCCCGCGCCCGGACATCGCAGCCTACGGCAGCTGACCGATCCACTGTTTCACAATCGATTCGAGAGCGCCCTTCTTGGATCGTATCTGCTTCCTGTCGGTCAGGACGGCAATGCACCGGTCCTTGGCGACCCATTTCAACAGACCGGATGGATCGCTGATCGCCGGGTCCGAGGCGCGGGCGCGGACTTTGGCCCCTCTGTGAAAGACGACCTGAACGACATCCTGGGACCGAAGGTTGAAGGTTGCGAAGTGATCGGTGATCGAGAAGCTGGGGGCATTCCACTTGATGCTTTCACGGATGCGAGCATCGGCGCCCAGGATAATCGCTCTGACCGCCTCGATCTCTGCCTTGAGTGGATGCTTCAAGTTCGCCAGGAACTCGTCGACTTCCCTCACGCTGTTCTCCCTCGCGCCCTTGGAAGTCCCTGTTCTCCTGGTGACCATGCCTGTCCTCGCGGTCGGTCGGCGATGCTGGCCGTCGCTCAGGATTATACGCGTCGTGTCGAGGTCCGGCGTTCACCCCCCACCCCAGGCGCCTGCCGGCACCCGTGTGCTATAATCGCCGATGGTCCTGCCGGGAAGACGGGCTCAAGCCTGCCTTCCGGCGACCACCGAGCCCCAGGAGGACTTCCCCGTTGGCCTTCAATCCACTGAACTGGCTTCTCGGCCTGTTCTCGCTGGACATCGGGATCGACCTGGGCACGGCCAACACGCTGGTCCTGGTGCGCGGCAAGGGCATCGTCATCAACGAGCCCTCGTGGGTGGCGATCGAGAAGAAATCCAAGCGCCCGCTGGCCATCGGCTCGGAGGCCAAGGAGATGGTCGGGCGCACGCCGCCCAACGTCGTCGCCCTCCGGCCGCTCAAAGACGGCGTGATCTCCGAATTCGACATCACCGAGGCGATGCTCGAGTACTTCATCGGCAAGGCTCATGAACAGAGCATCGTCCCCGTGCCGCGGCCGCGGGTGGTGGTCGGTATTCCCAGCGGGGCGACCGAGGTCGAGAAGCGCGCCGTGTACGATGCGACCATGGCCGCCGGCGCCCGCGAAGCCTATCTGATCGAGGAGCCGATGGCCGCCGCCCTGGGCGCCGGGCTGCCGGTGGGCGAGGTGCGCGGATCGATGATCGTCGACATCGGCGGCGGCACGACGGAGCTGGCGGTGTTCTCCATGGGCGGCGTCGTGGTCTCGCGCTCGCTGCGCGTCGCCGGCGACGAGATGGATCAGGATATCGTCAACTACGTCCGCAACAAGTACAACCTGCTCACCGGCGAGCGCATGGCCGAACGGACCAAGATCGCCATCGGTTCGGCCTACCCGTTGAAGGACGAGCGCACGATCACGGTGCGCGGGCGCAATCTGGTCTCCGGACTGCCCGAGGCCATCGAGGTCTCGTCGGTCGAGATCCGCGACGCCCTCTCCGGATCGGTGCGCACGATCATCGATACGATCCGGGACGCCATCGACGAAATCCCGCCCGAGCTGATCGCCGACCTGATGGAATCGGGGCTGTGCCTGGCCGGCGGCGGCTCGCAGCTTCAGGGGCTGCCCGAGCGGCTGGCCAATGAGCTCAAGATGCGCGTGTGGGTCGCCTCCGACCCGATGACCTGCGTGGTGCGCGGCGCGGGATCGATCCTCGAGGATCTGGACACCAACAAGCCGTTCCTGACCGGCCTCGATCGGGGCACGGTCTGACGCACCCCCGCGGCCGGCGCAAGCCATGAAACGACCTTCCTCGCGAAGCCTGGTGGCCGGGATCCTGGTGCTGGTGGCGCTGGCCCTCCTGGTCCTTTCGCTCTCCGGCTTCCTGACCTCGATCCGGGGAGCGGCACTGGTCCCCGTGGCTGCCGCGCAGGAATGGATCGCGATCCGTTTCACCACCCTGCGCAATCTGTTGGCCGCGCCCAGCGACGTGGCCGTCCTGCGTCAGCAGAACGCCGACCTCCAGGCGGAGGTGGCACAGCTGCAGCGCGAGGTGATCGCGCTTCGCGAGCAGGCGGCGGAAGCCGAAATCCTCGGCGCCCTGCTCAACTACGCCCGGTCGAACCCCGACAGCCGCTACCTGGCGACCAACGTGATCGGGCGCGATGTCAGCCCCTACCTGCGTTCGATCTGGATTGGGAGCGGCACGGACGCTGGCATCGCCCGCGGCATGCCCGTGGTCACCGAACGTGGGCTGGTCGGACGCGTCGTCGAAGCTTTCCCGACGGCCGCCCGCGTCCAGCTGATCACGGATCCCCAATCTTCGGTTAATGTTCGTCTGCAAGACTCCAGGGGGGACGGCATTACGGTGGCCCAACCGAACGGGGAACTGTGGATGGACCAGGTCAATCAAGGCGTCCAGATTACCGCCGGTGAGCTGGTGCTGACCTCCGGCCTGGGCGGCGGCTATCCGCCCGACATTACGGTCGGCCAGGTGGCGAGCGTTCGCGCCCGCGACTACGAGCTGTTTCAGCAGGCGGTCCTACAGCCGGGTGTCGATTTCGAGGACCTGGAGATCGTCCTGGTGATCACCAGCTTCCAACCCGTCCCGGTCGAGAGCGGCGGGACGTAGCGTTCCCATGGCCTACGCAGTCGGGCTCCCCCTCATGGCGCTGCTTGCGATTCTGCAGTCCGCCGTGGTGTCTCAACTCCGCCTGGCCGACGGCCAGGCCGACCTCGTGCTGGTTGCGGTGGTCGCGTGGGCGCTCACCGGACGATCGCAGGAAGCGATGGTGCTGGGCCTGGCCGGCGGGCTCTTCCTCGATCTTCTCTCGGCTCTGCCCCTGGGCAGCACGGCACTGGCGCTGGTTCTGGTGGCCTATGTGGTATCCCTGACCGAGGGGCGTCTGTGGGGCGCCCACCTGCTGACGCCGCTGGGCGTGGTCTTCGCCGCCTCCTTGTTCTTCTCGGCCTACATGCTCCTGGCGTCCGTGATCGTCGGGGCGCGGGTCGATCTGCCCAGCCTCGGCTCTCGGGTGTTGCTCCCCGAGATGTTCCTCAACATGCTGCTGGCCATCCCGGCGGCGCAACTGGCCTCCGCGCTGAAGCGTGCCCTCTTCCCGCCCGAGGTTGAAATCGGATGAGGCTCCTCCCGGCCGAAGGCAGCAAGATCCCCCTGTGGCGGCTGATGGTCACCTATGCCGCGATGGCCTTCGTGGTCATCGCCTTCGTGGCGCGACTTTTCAACTTGCAGATCCTGCAGGGCGCCAGCTTCCTGGAAGCGGCGCGCGAGAACCGCATCACCAATGTTCGCCTGCCGGCCCCGCGCGGCGTGATCTACGACCGCAATGGCTCGCTGATGGTCCGCAACTTGCCGGCGTATAACGTGATGGTCACTCCGGCTTATCTCCCCGACAGTGAAGCCGAGATCGAGATGATCTATGCTCGTCTGGCTGAGTTGACCGGGGTTCCGATCAGTCAGGAAGGCGAAAAGGCCGCCCGCTGCGTCGCCGGGCGCGGCGTTCGCCAGTTGGTGGAAGAGCGCGCCTCGATCGCACCCTACGAAGCCTGGCCGATCGCCTGTGACGTGAGTGAGACGGTGGCGCGGGTCCTGCGCGAGCAGCAGGTCGACCTGCCGGGCGTGAGCATCGAAGCCGCGCCCGTGCGCAATTACTCCACCGGCGCCCTGACCTCGGCCATCCTCGGGTACCTCGGCCCCATCCCCGCCTCCCTGGCGCAGGAGCTGGAAGAACTCGGCTTCGTCGCCGACCGGGATCGGATTGGCTACTCCGGGATCGAGGCCGCCTACCAGGCTGTGCTCTCCGGGAGCAACGGGTTCAAGCAGGTCGAGGAAGATGTCGCCGGCCGGCCGCTCCGCGAAGTCGGCGAGGTCCGGCAGCCGACTCCGGGCAGCAGCCTGCGCCTGACGATCGACACCCGACTGCAGGCGGCGGCCGACACGGCGCTGCGCAACCGCATGGAGTTCATCAATCGCTTCGCCGGCGAGATCCGAACACCGCTCGGCGTGGTCATCGCCATGAACCCGCAGACCGGCGAGATCCTGGCGCTGGCGACGCTCCCGACGTATGAAAGCAACCGCCTGGCGCGTTTCATCCCGCAGGACTACTACCAGGCGCTGATTGAAGACGAGCGGGGCAAACCGCTCGTCAATCACGCCATCTCGTCCACCTTCCCGCCGGGCTCCACCTTCAAACTGGTGACATCCGTCGGCGCGCTGAACGAGGGGGTCATCACCCCGCAGCAGACGATCGTCGACCCGGGCAAGATCACGATCCAGAACGCGTACTTCCCCAACGACCCCGGCCAATCCAAGGACTTCGTGTGCTGGAACCGGGAGGGCCATGGGCGGGTCGATTTCGTGCATGCACTCGCATTCTCCTGCAACGTCTACTTCTACAAGGTCGGCGGCGGTTTCCCCGGCGAGTTGATCCGCGACGGCGGGCTGGGGATCGACGACCTCTCCCGCTACGCTTACGCCCTCGGGTACGGCGCCCCCCTGGGGCTCGAACTGCCGGCCGAGGAGGGCGGTCTGATCCCAAGCCGCGATTGGAAACGCATCACGCTGGGCGAAAGCTGGTCGACCGGCGACACCTACAACACGGCGACCGGCCAGGGATTCGTGCTGGCGACCCCCCTCCAGGTGCTCACCTCGGTCTCCACGATCGCCAACAACGGCAAAGTGATGTGGCCCCATCTGGTCGAGGAAGTGCTGGACGGCGAAGGGAACACCCTTCGGGCCGTCCAGCCATGTGTCCTGTGGGACTTGTTGGACGGGGCGATTACTCCCGTGGAGGACATCGGCAGCTGCCGCGACCTTCCGGAGAGCATCCTCTCCCAGCTCGAGGCGCGCGAGTTCACACCCGATGTCGACGTGCAGCCGGATGTCCTTGAACTCGTCCGTCAGGGCATGCGCATGGTCGTCACCGAGGGCACCGCCGAGGACTATGCCCAGCTCGAGAACATCTCCTCCGCCGGGAAGACCGGCACGGGGGAGTTCTGCGACAAGGTGGCTGACGAGAAGGGATTGTGTATCCCGGGCCAATGGCCCACCCACTCCTGGTATGCGGCCTTCGCACCGTACGATGAGCCGGAGATCGCCGTGGTGGCCTTCGTGTACAACGGCGCCGAGGGCGCAATCACGTCAGGCCCGATCGTCAAGCAGGTCATGGAGGCCTACTTCAACCTGAAGGCGATCGACGCCGCCCGCCAGAGCTAGCGGGTGGGCGTGCTATAATCCCACAGTTAGGTCATCATGAGCAGCGGACTTGCGGTGAAAGGCGTCGGTGACGGCCTTCTGGTCCTCGTTCCCGAAGGACCGTGGGAGGAGGCCTTGGCGTCGCTGCTGCAGACGGTCGACGAGGGGGGCGAGTTCTTCAAGGGTGCCCGGCTGGCGCTCCAGCTCGAAGGGCGGGAAATCGGTGCGGCGGATCTCGGGCACCTTCGCGATCTGCTGGCCGGCCGCAACGTCAACCTGTGGGCGATCCTGGGGACTTCCCAAATGACCCGCTCGGCAGCCGCCGACCTTGGACTGGCGCTCGACCTTGGGCGCCCGAGCCAGCGGGCACGGGAAGAAGACGAACCGATCGAGACCGAGCTGCCGGGGGAGCACGCCGCTCTGGTCCACCGCACCCTGCGTTCGGGGCACCACATCCACTACGCCGGTCATGTGGTGGTGGTCGGTGACGTGAATCCCGGCGCCGAGATCATCGCCGGTGGGGACGTGATCGTCTGGGGCCGGCTGCGCGGGGTCGTGCACGCCGGCGCCGGCGGGAACGAGGAAGCCGTCGTGTGCGCCCTCGACCTGGCGCCCACGCAGCTGCGCATCGCCGGCCAGATTGCGACCTCCCCGGACCGGCGTGGTACGGCCCAGCCCGAAATGGCCAGGCTGAAAGACGGACAGTTGGTCGCCGAGAAGTGGGCCGATGAGCACCGCCGCAAGGCGGACGAGCACGGGAGCACTGGATGACAGCCAAAGCCGCCACGATCACCTCCGGGAAGGGAGGCGTTGGCAAGACCACCGCCACCGCCAATCTCGGCGTCGCCCTCGCCACGGCCGGATATCGCGTCGTTTGCATCGACGGGGATATCGGGCTGCGCAACCTCGACGTCGTCATGGGCCTGGAGAACCGCATCGTCTACGATCTGGTCGACGTGGTCGAAGGCCGCTGCAAACTGCGCCAGGCGTTGATCAAAGACAAGCGCCTGGCCGATCTGTACCTGATCCCCGCGGCGCAGACGCGCGACAAGACGGCCGTCTCGCCCGCCGACATGGTGCGCCTGGTCAAGGACCTGCGCGGCGACTTCGACTGGGTGTTGATCGACTCGCCGGCCGGGATCGAGCGCGGCTTCCGTAACGCCATTGCCCCGGCGGATCTGATCCTGATCGTCACCAATCCCGAGGTCTCCGCGGTGCGCGATGCCGACCGGATCATCGGGCTGGTGGAGGCCGAGGAGAAAAGCCCTCCCAAGCTGATCGTCAACCGGGTGAAGCCCGAGATGGTCAAGCGCGGCGATATGCTCTCCACCGGCGACATCCTCGATGTGCTGGCGATCGACCTGATCGGAATCGTGCCCGAGGACGAGATGGTCACCGTGGCCACCAACCAGGGAACGCCGGCGGTCCTGGACCCCAAGAGCCGCGCCGGCAAGGCCTTCCGCGACATCGCCCGCCGGATGAACGGCGAAGACGTCCCGTTTGAAAGCCTGGAGGCCAAGGACGGATTCTTCGGCCGCCTGTCGCGCATCGTCCGACCAGGAGGCGCATGATGAGCTTCTTCGAGCGGCTGCGCGGCGACCGCCGCAGCGCCCAGGCAGCCAAGGAGCGCCTGCAGCTGGTGCTGATTCACGATCGGGCCGACTTCCCCCCGGGCAAGCTCGAGGCGCTGCGGGATGACCTGATCGCCACCCTGTCACGCCACATCGAGATCGACACGCGACGGGTGAATATCACCCTGACGCAGGATCGCCATCAGCAGCGGCTGGTCGCCGACATCCCCCTGGCGCCGCCACGCGCCCGCCGCAGGGAGTCGCGTTAGGCGTGCAGGTTTCTTCGCGCGTCTGGCGCCACTTCGACGTCTGGCTCCTGGCGGCGGTCGCCGCCCTGACGATCGCCAGCGTCGCCATGATCCAGTCGGCCATCGCCGGAAACGAGACCCTGGCCGAGCTCGTGCCGCGCCAGATGATCTATGCCCTGATCGGGCTGGTCGTCATTCTGCTCGTCGCCGCCATCGACTACCGCTTCTGGTCGGCGGTCGCCCGCCCGATCTACGTCGTCGTGCTTGTCTTGCTGGGTCTGATCCTGGCGGCCGGCTTCGTCGGCTTCGGCGCCGCGCGCTGGTTCGATGTCGGCATCGTCCTGATCCAGCCGTCCGAGCTCTCGAAGATGCTGATGGTGATCGTCGTGGCAGACTATCTCGCCCGCCACCAGCATGAGATCGGCCAGTTCCGCGTCTTCCTCCGCAGCCTGGTGCTCACCGGCATCCCGGTGGCGATGGTCTTCCTGCAGCCCGATCTGAGCACGGCCATCGTCCTGGGCGTGATCTGGGTGGCGCTGGTGTTCGCCTCCGGCGCGCGGCTGCGCCATTTCCTGGTGCTGCTGGCCATCGCCGGGCTTGTGCTCCTGCTGCTCTCGCCTCTGTTGGTCAACTACTTCACCACGGGCTACCTGGCCGGCGAGGACTTCCTGTTCGTTCAGCGCTACCAGATGCAGCGCATCGTCTCGTTCATCCTGCCGGACCCCGAAGCCCATTTCGGCGAGAGCTACAACGTCAACCAGGCGCTGATCTCGATCGGCTCGGGAGGCTGGTTCGGGCAGGGCTACGGCCACGGCACCCAGACGCAGCTCCGGTTCCTCAAGGTGCGCCACACCGACTTCATCTTCTCGGCGCTGTCGGAGGAGTTCGGCTTCGTCGGCGCCCTCACCTTGCTGGCCGTGCTGATGTTCATCATCCTGCGCTGCCTGCGCGCCGCCCGGCTGGCGCGCGATCAGTTCGGCGCGTTGATCTGCTACGGCGTCGCCATCCTGCTGATGTTCCAGTCGGCGATCAACATCGGCATGAACCTGCAGCTGCTTCCGGTGTCCGGGTTGCCGCTGCCGTTCTTCTCGTACGGCGGATCCTCGCTCGTCGCCAGCCTGCTCGGGATCGGTATGGTCGAGAGCGTGATCCTGCGGCACAAACGCATCGAGCTCTAGGCAACTCTCACGGAGATTCGGCATGCCCTCCAGCCCTCCCGCCCGCGCCCGATTCGCCCCCTCCCCCACCGGCCGGTTCCACATCGGCGGGGCGCGCACCGCGCTGTACGACTACCTGCTGGCGCGGCAGACCGGGGGCAAGTTCATCTTGCGCATCGAGGACACCGACCAGAAGCGCTTCGACCCGAAGGCCGAGCGCGAGCTGATGGACAGCCTGAAGTGGCTGGGGCTGGAGTGGGATGAGGGTCCCGATGTGGGAGGCCCTTGCGGGCCCTACCGGCAGTCGGAGCGCAAGGCGATCTACCAGCGTCATGCCGACGACCTGGTGCGCCGCGGGCACGCCTACGTGTGCTTCTGCTCCTCCGAGCGGCTGGCCCAGATGCGCCAGGAGCAGCAGAAGCACAAGCAGCCTCCGCGCTACGATGGCTTGTGCCGCGAGCTCGGTCCGAGCGCGGTGCAGGCGCGCCTCGACGCCGGCGAACCGCATGTCATCCGCCTGAAGACGCCGCGCCAGGGCCAGACGACGGCCGTCGACCACATTCGCGGCCCGATCACGGTCGAGAACACCGATCTCGACGATTTCATCCTGATGAAGTCCGACGGGCTGCCGGTCTACCATCTGGCGGCCATGGTGGACGACCGCGAGATGAACATCACGCACGTCCTGCGCAGCTCGGAGTGGCTGCCCACGTTCCCGCTGCACGTCCTGATCTACCAGGCCTTCGAGTGGGAGCAGCCGGTGTGGGTGCACCTGTCCGTCTTCCTCAATCCATCCGGCAAGGGCAAGATGAGCAAGCGTCACGCCGTCGATCCGAAGGGCGGCGTGAGCTCGATCTTCCCGCTCGACATGCGCGACCTGGGCTACCTGCCCGAGGCGGTCGTCAACTGGCTGGCGCTGATGGGCTGGTCGTACGACGACCACACCGAGCTGTTCAGCATGGACGAGCTGGTCGACAAGTTCTCGCTCGCCAAACTGACGCCCAGCCCGGCGGCCGTCAACTTCGGCAAGCTCGATCACTTCAACGGCCTGTACATTCGGGGGCTTGCCGGATGCCGAGTTGTCGCTGCGGGTGCGGCCCTTCCTGGAACAGGCCGGGCTCACCCCGCCGCCGGGAATGCTGGAGCGGATCGCTCCGCTGATCCGCGAGCGGATCCGCACCCTCGAGGAATCGGTCGAGATCGCCGGCTTCTTCTTCCGCGACGACGTCCAGCCGGCGGATGATCTGCTTCCCGGCAAGGACCTCGCGCCGGCGCAAGGTGCGGCCGCCGCCCGACGCGCGGGGAAGGTCATCGAGGCCGCACCGGCTTTCGACGAGTCCCTGGAGGCCTCGCTGCGCGCGCTGGCCGAGGAGCTCGGCCTCTCGGCCGGAGCCCTCTTCGGGTTGCTGCGTCTGGCGGTGACCGGCCAGCCCGTCAGCCCCCCACTCCTGGAGAGCATGGCCCTGATCGGCAAGCCCGTCGTCCTGGCGCGCATCGCCGGCGTCGCCTCTCGGCTGGAGGCCATGGCCGGCTGACCGCGCGTGCCCTATGGTAGAATCGCGTCTGCCTTGGGGGTTCGTCTAGTGGTAGGACAGCGGACTTCTGAATCCGTATGCCGAGGTTCGAATCCTCGACCCCCAGCCTGAGGCCCCGGTTCCCGGGGCCTTTTTGTTTTCTGCGCCGTCTCGTGCGCCCGGCTCCCCGAGCCGGGTGTCAGAACACACTCGCCACGGGTGACAGATTCCCCCTGCCGGGCATTCCGCTTTGTGAGACTATATATGCAGGAGTGTGCATATGCCGACCCGCCGCTTGCCGGTCCGCGAGGCCGAGTTGTTCAAGGCCCTGGGCCACCCGATCCGCCTGCAGATCCTCTCGGTGCTGGCGCAGGAAGAAGCCTGCGTCTGCCACCTGGAGGCGCGGCTGAAGATGCGCCAGGCGTATCTCTCGCAGCAGTTGGCCGTGCTGCGCGAAGCCGGGCTGGTCGCCGAGCGACGCATGGGGACGTACGTCTACTACCGTGCCCGCCGGCCGCAGGTGGTCGAGCTGATCGAAGGTCGTGCGCACGTTCACCGGTTCCGTCATCTGGGCGTCCCGCGACCCAATCCGCTCCGCCTGCTCCTGCCCGCGCTGCGTCGTGCTGGCCCAGCCGCTGGCGGAGATGACCCATCATCGCACCCGACGGTCGGCCGGGAGCCATTGAGGCGATCGAAGGTGTTCATGATGGGTCGGCCTGGCGGAAAGAACCCGGCTCTTCACAGAGGCTAAGCATCTCGAATCGCGCACGGGATTCGCGACCTTGAAGGAGGCAAGCCATGCCCGAGATCCTGTCTACCACGGTCGACAAATTCACTTTCAAGGTCGCGACGGATCGGTATTACTCAGACCAGGGCGTGTGGGCCAAGCCCGAAGGGACGCGGGTCCGCATTGGCCTGTCCGACTTCCTGCAACAGCGCAGCGGCGATGTCGCCTTCGCTGAGGTGAAGGCGACGGGGACGGCCGTCGGCTTTGGGGACGAGGTCGCCGTCATCGAGACCATCAAGGTGAACATCAGCCTGGTCTCGCCGGTGACCGGCGTGGTCGCCGAGACCAACCCGGCCATGAGCACAGCGCCCGAGGCGATCAATCAGGACCCCTACGGCGCGGGCTGGCTGGCCGATCTTGAGGCCACGGATTGGGAGGCCGATCGCGCGCGGCTGCTTGAATGCCGAAGCCTACTTCCGCCTGATGAAGGGCCAGGCCGAGGAGGAGGCGAAGAAGCTATGAAGGACGATCGCAGAGATCGTCATTGTGCCTTGCAGCGGTATCGGCAAGTCCTATGGCACGGTCAGCCGCGAGGCGGCCTACGCCGTGACCCAGGACCTCCGCCCGGCGGACTCGCAACTGGTGGCGCTCTCGCTGCTCGTGCTGGGCGATGAAGCGGCGCGTGCGGCCGTGGCCGCCAGCCCGGCGATCACCATCGACGGCTGCAAGCTGGCCTGCGCCACCAAGATGGTGAAGGAGAGCGGCGGAAAGGTGGCGCAGGAGGTTGCCGTCCTGGATGTCTATCGCCGCTACAAGCAGTTCAAACCGCAGGGCATCGCCGAGCTGAACGAAGGCGGGCAGCAGTTGGCGCATGCCCTGGCCGAGGAGATCGCCGCCGCGGTCGACGCGTTGCGTGAGAGCGAGAGGAGCACAGCCGATGCCTGAGCTACCGAAGAAGAAGGTTGGCATCGTGGCCTGTTCCGGTGAGGAACTGGCCGAGGGAACGGTGACGCGCCTGGCGGCGCTGAAGGTTCTGGAGCAGCTGCGACCGGCCGATACGGTCACCATCTGCCTGCCGCTGTTCCTGGCCGGCGGCGAAGGCGATCGCGCCTTTGCCCGCTTCTACCCGACGATCGCGATCGACGGCTGCGACAAGCGCTGCGCCGCGCGTGCCACCGAGATGTACTCCGGCAAGCCGGCGGCCCGCGTCGTGGTGACCGAGCTCGTCGCCGAGGCCGGACTCGACCAGCCGGCAGGGCTGCGCCGCTTGAACGAGGCACGGCGACGGGCTGTCGATCTCACCGCCGCACGCGTGGCTGAGATGGTGAGACTTGCTCGTGGATCGCACGTGGGATCGGCGGACGGGCGCCTTCGCGGGTGAATCCGCCGCGCCGGCTGAGGCGCAGACGCCAGTCGGCGCGACCTGCTCGCTGCGGGTCCGGGATCCCGGTTCAGACGGTGGATGTTCGAAGGCCGAGGGGTCACGCTGGTCGGCGCTGCCGCTGATCTTCCAGCAGTTCCACGAGGCGGGTACGCCGGCCTGAGCGAGAGCGTCAGCCGCGATCTGCTGGAGACGGTGAAGATCTACAACTCGATTCCATCCGACGCCGAGGCCGACTATTCCAGTGCGCTGCTCGCGCGAGTACGCGGCCTTCTGCGCGGATCAGGAGGTGCGCCCATGAGCCGAACGGCGACCTATCACACCACCGTTTCGTGGAAGGGGAACACTGGGGGCACATCGTGATGGGCAACGGGCCGGAGATGAAGTTCTCCGCGCCTCCCGACGCGCAGGGACATCCCGGTGTGCTGACGCCGGAAGATGCCTTCGTGGCCGCAGCCAACACCTGCATCATGATGATGTTCATCTGGGCGGCCGAGCGGTTCAAGCTCAAGCTGCTGTCCTACGAGTGCCGGGCAGAAGGCACGAAGCTGATCGAGCTCGACCGCACCGAGATCTTCACCGACTTGCGCTTCTGGCCGGTCATCCGCGTGGCCGCAGGCGCGGAAGACTCCGTCACTGGTCGAAGGCGCGCACGCGGCGCGCCCTGCAGGCCGCCCAGAAGTACAGCCTGGTGGCCAATTCGGTCAAGTCCAACATCATCATCGAGCCGCAGATCGAAGTCGTGCCATGACGAGAATTCGCACGCGGGCAATGTCCACCGCGCGCGAACAAGTCCTGAAAGGATGAGGAGAACAATCATGCTGACCATCAAAGTGCTCGGCCCCGGTTGTGATAACTGCAAGAAGGTTGAGGCCGTCGCCCGCCAGGCCGTAGGCAATCTGGGGTTGGAGGCCGAGATCCTGAAGGTGACGGCACACCCCGAGATCATGAAGTACCCGATCCTGGCGACGCCCGGCCTGGTCATCAACGAGAACCTGGTGTGCGCCGGCCGCATCCCCAACGAGGCGGAAGTCACCATCCTGGCTCGCGACAGCGCTTATCGGCGGAGGCGAACTGACATGGCCAGCCCGGCATCCACTACCTCAAAACCAGCCCGCGACGGTGGGCGTCACCAAGCAGCTGTCCCCCCTGGATCGCTACCTGACCCTGTGGATCTTCCTGGCCATGGCCATCGGCGTGGGCCTCGGGTACTCTGTGCCCGGCGTGGAGGCATTCAATCAACCGGTTCTCGGTCGGGACCACCAACATCCCGATCGCCATCGGGCTGATCCTGATGATGTACCCGCCGCTGGCCAAGGTGCGCTACGAGGAGCTGGGCGACGTCTTCCGCAACTGGAAGATCCTGGGATTGTCGCTGCTCCAGAACTGGGTGATCGGCCCGATCCTGATGTTCGTCCTGGCGATCATCTTCCTGCGCGGCTATCCCGAGTACATGACCGGCCTGATCCTGATCGGCCTGGCGCGCTGCATCGCCATGGTCATCGTCTGGAACGAACTGGCCAAGGGCGACACGGAGTACGCCGCCGGGCTGGTCGCCTTCAACAGCGTGTTCCAGGTGCTCTTCTACAGCGTGTACGCCTACGTCTTCATCACCGTCCTGCCGGCCAGGCTCGGCCTGCAGGGCAACGTCGTGGACATCACCATCGGCGAGATCGCCCGGAGCGTGTTCATCTACCTGGGCATTCCCTTCATCGCCGGCTTCCTGACGCGGCTGGTTCTGGTGCGGGCCAAGGGCAAGGACTGGTACCACAAGGAGTTCATCCCGCGCATCAGCCCGATCACGCTGATCGCCCTGCTCTTCACCATCGTCGTCATGTTCAGCCTGAAGGGCAACCTGATCGTCACCATCCCGCTGGATGTGGTGCGGATCGCCATCCCGCTCCTGATCTACTTCGTGATCATGTTCCTGGTGAGCTTCTTCATGGGCAAGGCCGTGGGTGCCGACTACTCCAAGACGACTACGCTGGCCTTCACGGCCGCCAGCAACAACTTCGAACTGGCCATCGCCGTTGCCGTGGCTGTGTTCGGCATCTCATCCGGCGAGGCATTCGCTGCGGTCGATCGGGCCGCTGGTCGAGGTGCCGGTCATGATCGGGCTGGTGAACGTGGCCTTCTGGCTGCAGAAGAAGGTACTTCGCCAAGCCGGCTGGCGCGGAGGCGGGCTAGATCTGTGACGGGTGCCCCCTGCATAGTGGAGGGGGCATCCCCCCGATCGCACAATGCCGAAGCCGACCGTGGCTTGAAAGGAGCACGTGACGACCAACTACGTTGAGCTTCATCAGCACTTGGAAGAGCGCCTCGTGCAGCTTGGTCGTGAGCTGCCCGGACCCATGTCCGGCTTTGCCCGGCTGCACAAGAAGGCGGTGGAGGACGGCGCCCTGAGCGGCAAGGCGAAGGAGCTCATGGCGGTGGCCATCAGCATTGCCGTGCACTGCGAAGGATGTATCGCCTATCACGTCCACGCGGCGGTGGCAGCTGGGGCGACGCGCCCTGAGCTGCTCGAGACCATCGGGGTAGCGATCCTGATGGGAGGCGGTCCGGCGTCGGTCTACGCCGCGTACGCCCTGGACGCGATCGACCAGTTCCTTCCGGACTCAAGTGGAGGACAAGTTAGGGTATCGCGATTGGGATAGGTCAACTCTCGGTGCTGATCGACGACTTCGACCTCGAGGTATTCACCCCGCCCTGCGAGCCGGGCGCAGAGCGCTATGCGGCCCGGGCGCCGCCTGACCGCGCACATTCGCGAAGTCTTGCCATACCTCAACGCGACCTTGCGCGGGGCGGTCTACAACTCCGGAGGCCGAAAGCACTGACTTGGAAGAAGGCGGGACACAACATCGCCTTCCACGCCTATGAGATCGCCACCACCAATGTGGAGGACCGTGAGGGAGCGGAGAAGGAGCTCAGGGGGTTGATGGATCTGGTCAACCGCACACTGGGAGCGACCGGGCTGAAATCCAGCCGGACCACGAGACCCATCAGCGGCCAACCCCTCTGGTGGTGTACAAACTGCTGCCGAGGACCAACTGCAAGGCGTGTGGAGAGCCGACTTGCTTCACCTTTGCCGCGAAACTGACCGCCTCGCAACGAAAGCTCGAGGACTGTCCAGAGTTATTTGCACCCGAGCACGCGGAGAAGCTAGCCGGTCTGCGGGCAATCGTCATCGAGGCGCCCAGGATTGGATCGGGAGGGCTCTGAGTGAACAAACCCGACGAAGAAAGGAATGACGCGGAGCCGGACGTCAAGCCGGGCGGCTGTTCATGTTGGGATCCCTTCGCCAGCTTGCCGGCCGACCTGCGGCCTAAGCCGCCAGTGAGGGACAACGGATTGCGCCAAGTGACTTGCCCGAAGTGCGGCTTGGTCTACTGGACAAACCGGAAGATGGACGTGTGCGTCCATTGCGAGTAGCTACGGCAGGGTTCGCGGTCCAAAGGAGGGGCGCCGGCGGCACATGATGGCCCGTGAGGCGCCGACCCGCCGACTGGGCTGCAACGGGGGTGGGTGATGGCCAAGTCGAAGAAGGCACTGTCAGTCGTCCTTGAGGACACCGAAGTAATCGAGTTGACACGCATCCTGATGGATGACGACGCCGAGGCCGCCCTGGCCTTCCTGAAGCGTCACTTCAAGGGCAAGGCCAAGGAACTGCTCGAAGGTGGTTGAAAGGTGATGATGGAGGTGCCCGGTGCGGGCATCCGTGCCGGTCTACCATGACCCGCTACGAGGGTGAGCGTGGCCTTCCTGCAATCCATCGCGCTGGTGAAGACCTTGCCCTGTCTGGCCGAACCAGGGAAGATCATCGTGGTCGGCAAGCCGTCCCGATCCCTGGATGAGGTCCTGCCCTACTTGGCGACGCTCCCCAACGTCATCGCCTACAATCCTCAGGCGTCGGCCCTGACGCTGCGCAGGCAGCCGGGGCTGATCACGCTTGGGCAGGACAGGGTAAGCATCACGCAGGTGACGGACACGGATGAAGGGCTGGAGCTCATGGCTGCCCTCAGGGCAGCGATCAATGCCACTTGGGAGAACCGCGCTGACCTGGTAGCGGTGACCGGGCGGCGGCAGGCGCCCCGGCCGCTGGATGTGTGGGCCCTCCTACCCCAGACTAACTGCGGGATGTGCGGAGAAGCGACGTGCATGGCGTACGCGTTCAGCCTGCTGCAACAGCGACGGGTACTTGACGCGTGCGTGACCCTTACTCAGGACGAAGGCTTCGCGGACCGGCGGCTAGCTCTTCAGGGCATGTTGGGTCACGAGTGAATCCCCTGTCCGGCAAGTTGTCGATGATGTTGGACTTCGGGCAGCGGATTGCGCGAAAGCAACTCATTGAAGCGGTGGGTCCGGGATGAGTCCCAACGGCATTTGGGATGTGCGGAGGTGAGGGCATGAAGCGGAAGGTCCTATTCTTGTGCACCGGCAATTCGGCGCGGTCTCAGATGGCGGAGGCGATTGTCAACGCGCGTTTCGGCCAGGTGTGGGAGGCATCGAGTGCCGGAGTTCGGCCAGCCGGTTCGGTGAATCCGTTTGCCCTTCAAGTGTTGAGGGAGATCGGGATCGAGCATCGCGGACGGCCGAAGGACGTGGCCGAGATGCGTGACGTGCCGTTCGATCTGGTCGTCACCGTGTGCGACTCGGCGGCGGCGGAGTGCCCGGTATGGCTGGGGAGGGGGAAGCGCGTACATCTCAGGATTCCCTGATCCGGTCGAAGCGACCGGGTCGGAGGCCGAGGTCATGGCCGTCTTCCGGCAGGTGCGCAATGACATCGCGGCGAAGGTGCCTCATCTCCTGGAGGAGCAGGGTCGCGACTGAGCCCAGTGGAAGGCGAATACATGCCGAATCGCCGCCGAGCGGGCATGGATAGACACCTGCAACGCTGCCGCAAGACACCAAGAGGGTAGAATGCCGGGCATGGCCGGATCGCAATGGGGAGCAGCGCTCGACCGCACGCGCCGCGCAGCGCTGGGGCGCCTGTCGCAGCTCCTCGGAACGAGCGAGATCAACGCCGAAACATGGCAGGAGCTCGAGTCGGGCCTGATCCAGGCGGACGTCGGTGCGGAGCTGACCGCCGAGATCATCCATGCACTCCGCGCCGAGGCCCAGTCCCAGGGCCTGACGCGCAACGCGCAGCTGCGCTCCGCACTGCGAACGTCGCTCGTCAAGCAGTTTGCAGCACCCGCCGAGGCCTTCCCGGCCGAGGCCCCCCCGCCCAGTCTCCGGTCCGCTCGTGTATGTCCTGGTCGGCGTGAATGGATCCGGAAAGACCACATCGGCCGCCAAGCTCGCCGCGGTCCTCCTGCGGAAAGGGAAGCGTGTCCTGTTCGCCGCGGCCGACACGTACCGTGCGGCGGCCGACGAACAGCTTCAACGCTGGGCGGAGAGGCTGACGGTCGACATGGTATCCGGCAAACCCGGGAGCGACCCGGCCGCAGTCGCTTACGATGCGGCGCAGGCCGCCCTTGCTCGGAAGGTAGACGCCCTGCTGGTCGATACGTCGGGCCGGATGCACACCAGCCACAACCTGATGGCCGAGCTGCAGAAGGTATGTCGCGTGACCGGAAAGGTCATCCCCGGCGCACCCCATCACGTGGTTCTGGTCCTCGATGCGACCACCGGCCAGAACGCGCTGGCGCAGGCGCGTGCCTTCACCCAGGCCGTTGGAGTCACCGAGATCCTGCTCACCAAGCTCGATGGATCGGCCAAAGGCGGGATGGCGCTTGCGGTCCACCGCAGCCTCGGCCTCCCGATCAGCTACGTCGGGCTGGGCGAAGGGACGGACGACCTGGCGCCGTTCGATGCCGAGGCGTATGTGGAGGCGCTGCTCCCGGCCGGCTGACAGCCGAGCCGGGGGCGGGTAGAATGAAGGCCTGCCCGCCAAGCTCGGCCAGGGCCAGGGACCTATGCCATGGATGATCTGATCGCTGAACTGCATCTCCTGGAGGATCGCCTCCAGGGTCTCCTGGTGCGTCTTTGACCTGACCAAACGGCAGGACGAACTCACCCGGCTCGAACGCGAACTCCGAATCCCCCACGCTGTGGGATGACCCCGAGCAAGCCCAGAAGATCATGCGCCGCATGGCGCAGCTCCGCGGCGAAGTGGATGCCTGGCGGGGGCTGGAGAAGCGCCTGGCAGAGGCGCTCGAGCTCGCCTCGCTGGGCGATGAGAGCCTGCTGGCGGAGCTGACGGCCGAGACCGGCTCACTGCGCGCTGACCTCGACCGGCGCGAATTCCACGTCATGCTCTCCGGACCCTACGATTCGGACGACGCCATCGTCTCGATCCACGCCGGCGCCGGCGGGACCGACTCGCAGGATTGGGCCGCCATGCTGTTGCGCATGTACCTGCGCTGGGCGGAGAACCACGACTACGCCACCGAGCTGCTCGATACCAGCGAAGGTGAGGAGGCGGGCGTCAAGAGCGTGACCCTGGCCGTGAACGGCGAGTACGCCTTCGGGTACCTGCGCGCCGAGCGCGGCGTGCACCGCCTGGTTCGGCTTTCCCCGTTCGACTCCGCCCACCGCCGTCACACCTCCTTCGCCCTGGTCGAAATCTATCCCCAGGTGGACACGGCGGAGGAAGTCCTGATCAACCCCGCCGACCTGAAGATCGACACCTACCGCTCGGCCGGCGCCGGCGGGCAGAACGTCCAGAAGAACGAGACCGCCATTCGCATCACGCATCTCCCAACCGGCATCGTCGTCACGTGCCAGAACGAACGATCCCAGACTCGAGAATCGTGAGAATGCCTTGAGAGTTCTCCGTGCCCGGCTGCTGGACGTCCAGCGGCAGAAGCAGGAGGACGAGATCGCCAAGCTCAAGGGCGATCACGTCAAGAACGAGTGGGGCAGCCAGATCCGATCCTACGTCCTGCATCCCTACCAGATGGTCAAGGATCACCGGACCGGACACGAGAGCGGCAACACGGCCGCCGTGCTCGACGGCGACCTGGACGGGTTCATCGAAGCGTACCTGCACGCCGGGCTGGAAACCCCATCCGCTTCCGGCTAGGGCCACCCGCGCCGGGTTTACCTTGCGGCACGGACCGACTGCCTGCGCCGCACGGCGGTCGGAAGAGGGGGCGCCGAAAGGTTGGTATAATTCAAAGGTTAGGGAAATCGCGGGAGGAAACGTGCGGACTTATCTGGATCTGGCCATCATCGTCCTGTCGATCACGCTGGTGGTGATCATCGTGCTGCAGAGCCGCGGCGCCGGCCTGGGCGGCCTGGGCGGCGGCGACTACGGTGGCTACGGCTACCACGCACGCCGGGGCATCGAGCGCCTGCTCTTCAACCTGACGATCGTGCTGAGCTTCGTCTTCTTCGCCATCACCCTGGTGAGCGTCGTCCTGGTGAGCTAGGCGCGGCCCTCCCCTGCGCCCCTATCCATGGGAAAACTGCGCTGGCAGCTGATCATCGCCCTGGGCGGCCTGGTCCTGATCGCCGGACTTCTCCTCACCCAGGTGCCGGGCCCCGACCAGGTGGCGCCGGAGCCGGTGCGCGGCGGCACCTACGCCGAAGCCATCGTCGGTTCTCCCGTACGCCTCAACCCCGTCCTCGACGAGTACAACCAGGTCGATCGCGACATCGACCGGCTGCTGTACTCCGGGCTGGTCCGCTTCGACGCCCAGGGTGCCCCGCAGCCGGACCTGGCCGAGAACTGGGCGATCTCGGCCGATGGCATGAGTTACACGGTCAGCTTACGGCCCAACGCCATGTGGCACGACGGTGTTCCGGTGTCCTCGGACGATGTGATCTACACCTATTCGAAACTCCAGGACGCCGACTACCCCGGGCCGGCCGATCTGCATGCGATGTGGGAGCAGATCGAGCTGACGAAAATCGATGACCGCACGGTCCAGTTCAAGCTGCCGGAGCCCTTCGCTCCCTTCCTGGATTATCTCTCCCTGGGCTTGCTGCCCGATCACTTGCTGCGCGGCGTCTCCTCCAGCGGTCTGGTCGATCACCCGATCAACCTGCAACCGATCGGCACGGGACCGTTCCGCTTTGTCGGTTTCGAGGTCGAAGACGGGGTGATTCGACGCGTGAGCCTGGCTGCATTTGAGGACTACTACGGCCAGCCGCCGTACCTCGAGCGGGTCGACCTGCACTTCTTCGCCTCGCAGTCCGAGGCGCTGCAGGCCTACGAGTCCGGCGACGTGCAGGGGGTCGCCGCGCCATCCGCCGACACGCTTCGCACGCTGCTCGCCGATCCCGAGACCAACATCTACTCCGCCCGCCTGCCGAGCACCGGCGTCGTGTTCCTCAACACCCGGCATCCCGAGAAGACCTTCCTGGCCGACAAACGCGTGCGCCAGGCGCTGCTCCTGGCTGTGAACAGGCAGTCGATCATCGACCGCGCCTTCGGCGGCCAGGCGGTGGTCGCCACCGGACCGGTGCTGCCCGGCACCTGGGCCTTCTCGCAGTCGCTCGCCGCCCTGCCCTTCGACCCGGAACGCGCCGCGTCGCTCCTGGACGCCGCCGGATGGGAGACGCCCGTCGGCGCGGCGGAGGGGTCGCCGGAATACGTCCGCTCCAGCGAAGAACTGCCGCTGGCATTCACGCTGGTCTACCCCGACGACGCGGCCCATCAGGTGGTGGCTCAGGCACTGCAGGATTACTGGCGGCGCCTCGGGGTCGTCGTCACACTCACCGCCGCGCCCGCTTCCAGTATCCTGACCGAGTACCTCGAGCCGCGCGCCTTCGAAGCCGCGCTGATCGATCTCGACCTGTCACGCTATCCAGACCCGGACCCGTACCCGTTCTGGCACGACTCGCAGGCCGAAGGCGGGCAGAACTACAGCGGGTTCAATGACCGGAACACGAGCATCTGGCTCGAACAGGCACGCACGACGCCCGACCTGAAGACACGCGCCGAGCTCTACCGCAGCTTCCAGTACCGGTTCCAGGACCAGATGCCCTCGCTGTTCCTCTACCATCCGGTGTACACCACCGCCGTCTCGGCGCTGATGCAGGGCGTGACCCTCGGGCCGATGGTCGACCCGAGCGATCGCTTCGGGGGGATCGAGCGCTGGTACGTCCTGGCACGGCGTGCCCGCACCGAGGCATCGGAGGGCGACCAGGACGGGTAGCAGCGCGGGCGTGGTATAATCGCCCCTGCTTGTTCCCCCAGGCGCAAATCGAATTGAGGAAGGTGTCCAGTGGATCGGTCCGTTGACACGGCATCTCGCCGCCCCCTAAGCGAGCTTCAGGTAGGTCAGGAGCTCCAGGGCACGGTGACCAAGGTCGAGCTGTTCGGCGCATTTGTGGACGTCGGCGCCGAACGCGACGGTCTGGTCCACATCTCGAACCTGCGCAAGGAACGCGTCAACCGGGTCGAAGACGTCGTCAGTTCGGGCGCGGCCGTTACGGTCTGGGTCTCGAAGGTCGACGCGGCCAGCGGCCGGGTTGAACTGACGATGGTCCGCCCGGTTCTGCTCAAGTGGGCGGACATCAAACCCGGGTTGCGAACCCAGGGGACGGTGGTCAAGATCGAGAAGTTCGGCGCGTTCGTCGATATCGGCGCCGAGCGGCCCGGCCTGGTGCACGTCAGTGAGATGAGCAACGAGTATGTCACCAATCCGGCGCAGATTGCCCGGGAAGGCGACACCGTGGCCGTGACCGTGTTGGAAGTCGACCGCACGAAGCGCCAGATCCGGCTGACGATGAAGCAGGCGCCCGAGGCGATCGAGGTCGAGCCCGAGGAGGCGGCGGAGGCAATTCCTTCGGCGATGGAATTCGCGCTGCGTCGGGCGATGGAGGGGACCGAGCTCGCGGCAGACGCCCCGGCCCCCGAGCCTCAGAAGCCCGTCCCGCCCAAGCGCAAGCCGGCCCGCCGCGACCAGGAAGATATCCTGGCCCGCACCCTTCAGCACCGCATCAAGTAGGTCCGCCCGCACGAACACACAGCGGCGCTTCCTGATGGAAGCGCCGCTACTTGTTTCGCGCGGCCGCTGGCGAGAGGAAGACGGCTTACACGTCTTCGTCGTCGTAGGTGTCCTCTTCCTCTTCCTCCTCCGAGTACAGCTCCTCGTCCTCCTCCTCCCACAGCTCCTCCATATCCTCTTCGTCCCACTCTTCATCCGCCGGAACATCGTCGACATGGGAGTACGTCAGGCATCCCTCGTCCGGATCGATCTCGACGGCTGCCGCGCCGCAGTACCCGTTCTCGAGGAAGACGCAATCCACATAGCGACAACGAATCCGGGGCATGGTTGCAGTCTCCTTCTAAGCGTCGGCGTCCGCCGAGCGCAGCCTCAGGACACACAGGATCAGGACGGCGGTCACGGCGATGGCCGAGGCCACGCAGTACGGGCAGATGGCCTTGAGCACGGCCACTTCGAGGTAGGTCAGATAGGCGGAGTACAGCGTCCCGATCAGGCTGACGCCGAAGACCATCAGGCGGGCGGTCTCCGCCGCGGGCGGGCGGCGGTGCTCGATCAGCAGCAGAGCCAGGAGGACCAGGTAACTCAGCGCGCCGAAGAGCGCGATCGGCACCCCGCCAATCTCGGCGTAGCGGCTGTTGTTCACCGACTCGCAGTCTCCCACGGTCCCGCACGAGGCCGTGTTGCCGGTCAGCTTCACCCACGTCAGGTAGACAGAGACGCCCAGCCCGAGCAAAGACAGGCCGACGCTCAGCCACCAGTTCCAAGTCGGGCGTCGGCTGGCGGAGTCAGTTGAAAAAGCGGAACGGGTCATGGTTCACTCAGCACGTGGAAGGTTGGGACGGGGTGGTCGGCAGGGTCGAACGCCGGTTGCCCCCCGGTCTTTCCGTGCCGTCCCCCCTGATGCTGTCCCCTGTCCCCGAGGGCAGCGGCGGATTATACCACCTCGCCATTCGCTACCCCGGCCGCAGCCGCCTTGCTTCAAGGACATTGGGGAGGGCCTCCAGCCGGTTGAGCACCCGGCTGAGCTGCGACAGGTCGGCGATCCCCATCACCAGGTCGAATGTCGCCAGGCTGTTCTTGGTCGCCACGTTGACCGACGACATGCTGATGCCTTCGTTGGTGACCAGCGTGGACACGTCGCGCATCAGGCCATCCCGGTCATAGGCCTGGATGCGCACGCTGACCGGGTAGGTCTGGCGCGCGCTCCCCCAGCCGACCTGCACCAGCCGCTCGCGATCCTTGATGCGCAGCATGTTCGGACAATCGCGCCGGTGGATCGTCGCCCCGCGACCGCGGGTGATGTAGCCGATGATCGGGTCCCCGGGCACCGGGTTGCAGCAGCGCCCCATGCTCGTCAGGACGCTGGTGAGGCCGAGGATGGTCACGCCGTCGCGTGTCGTCCGATCCTCGGACGGCGGGAGCGGCCGCGGCAGGCCCAGCGACTCGATATCGCGCTCGACGATCCCCGCCAGCACCCTGCCCAGGTGCAAGTCCCCGCAGCCCACGGCGGCCAGCAGATCGTCAACGACACCGAACCCCAGATCGCGGGCCAGCTGTTCGAAGGAGACCGATTCCAGTCCCAGGCGGTGCAGTTCCTTGTCCAGGAGCTGCCGACCGTGCGAGATGTTCTGCTCACGGTTCTGACGCTTGAACCACTGGCGGATCTTGCCGCGCGCCCGTTCGCTGCGCACCATCTCGAGAGTCGGGGTCAGCCAGTCCCGGCTGGGCCCGCCGCGCTTGGCGGTCAGGATCTCCACCGAGTCCCCGGTCTGCAGCCGGTAGTCGAGCGTCACCAGCTTGCCGTTGACCTTGGCGCCCCGGCAGCGGTGCCCGATATCGGTGTGCACGTGATAGGCGAAATCGATGGGCGTCGAGTTGGCCGGCAGGTCGATGATGTCGCCCTTGGGGGTGAAGACGTAGGCGCGCTCCTCGAAGACGTCGGATTTCATGGCGTCGACGAAGTCGCCGGCGTCTTCGACGTCATGGCGCCATTCCATCAGCCGCCGGAGCCAGGTGACGCGCTGCTCGAACGCCTCGTCCCGCTTGCGGCCCTCCTTGTAGCGCCAGTGCGCGGCGATCCCGAACTCCGCGTTCTGATGCATCTCGGGAGTCCGGATCTGCACCTCCAGCGTGCGGCCATCGTCGTAGATGACGGCCGTGTGCAGGGACTGGTAGAAGTTGTCCTTGGGCGTGGCGATGTAGTCGTCGAAGGTGCCCGGGACAGGCTTCCAGCAAGCGTGGATCAGTCCCAGCGCGTGGTAGCAGTCGGTCTCCGTGGCCACCACCACGCGGACGCCGCGGACGTCGAACACGCCCTCGAACGGGACGTCCTTGCGCTCCATCTTGCGGAAGATCGAGTACAGGTGCTTGGGACGCCCATCGACCTCCGAGTCCAGGCCGCCGTCCTTCAGGATCTTACGCACGCGCTTGCTGATGGCGTCCAGCTCCGATTCGCGGTCGACCCGGCGCGGGGCCACCCGATCGGCGATCTCCTTGAACTGTTCCGGGTAGACGTAGCGGAAGCTCAGGTCCTCGAGCTCCCACTTCATCTGCCAGATTCCCAGGCGGTTGGCAAGCGGGGCGAAGATCTCGAGCGTCTCCCGGGCGATGCGCAGACGCTTCTCCTCCGGGAGGTGGGACAGCGTGCGCATGTTGTGCAGGCGGTCGGCGAGCTTGATGACCACCACCCGCACGTCATCGCCCATCGCCAGGAAGGTCTTGCGCAGCGTCTCCTTGGCGAGCTCGCTCTTGGTCGGGCGTTCGCGTTTCAGCCGGCCGGCGTGCGCGCTCACCCGGGGGAGCTGGGTGAGCTTGGTGACGCCGTCGACCAGGGAGGCAACTTCCGCACCGAAGTCCTCCCGCAGCCGGGGCAGCGTCAGGGAGGTATCCTCGACGGTGTCATGCAGCAGGCCGGCGACGATCACCGGGACCGGGGCGTCGAGACCGGCGAGAATCCCGGCCACAGCGACGCAGTGCGTGACGTACGCTTCGCCCGAAGCCCGGGTTTGGCCTTCGTGGGCCTGCTCCGCCGCCTTGTAGGCCCGCTTGATCAGCTCCCGGTCGGCCGGGATCAGATCGGGGGAGAGCGAGCGCAGCAGGCCTTCGAGCTTCATTCGGTGTGCACCGCGTTCAGTATAGCCGCTGCTCCGCCCGCCCATCAAGGGGACATCTCTCGCCGGATTCCGCCGGGGTCGGGCCGAAACGTCGGGAGGCCCGACCAGCGGGCCTCCCGGAGTCATAGCACGCCAAGCATCGAGGGGACTACCCGGCCGGGCAGGAAATCCAGCCAGTTGTCGGGGATCACGACACCCTCGCCAGTCCGCACATCGGCCAGCCACATCCCCAGAGCGTTTGCTACGTGCGTTCTGGTACGCGGCTTCGTCCAGAGGGCGCTGTTCATGCCCCACGACCTGGATCAGGTGCCAACCGAATTCGGACTTGACCGGGCCGACCGTCTCGCCGACCGCGGCGGCAAAGGCCGCATCTTCGAACGGCTGGACCATGGCGCCGCGCCCGAACCAGCCCAGGTCGCCGCCCTGGTCCTTGTTCGAGGTATCCAGCGACAGCTCAGCCGCCAGCTCTTCCCAGGGCTTCCCGGATTCGAGCTGAGCGAGGACGGCCTGCGCGGCAAGCTCGTCCGCCACCAGGATGTGGCGCGCGTTCACTTGCTCTTGCTCGTGGGTCACCTCGGCCTGGAGCGCCTGCTCGAGCCGCTCCTGATACAAGCGCGCCTCGAACTGCGACCGGAAATCGGCCTCGGTTACCCCGGCTGCCTTCAAGCCATCCACATACGTCGTCAGGTTCTCGGAGAAAGCCTGTTGGGTGTAAGGGGTGGGCGTGGGCAGAGGCGTCGGGCTGGGACCGGCAGTCGGCGTGGCAGAGGGTGCCACGGTGGGTGTGAGGGTCGGGCTCGGCCCGACGGTCGGCGTGAGCGTCGGTGCGGGCGTGTTGGTCGGCCCTGCCGTGGAGGCTGGGCACGGGCGTGGGCGTGCCATTGGGGTAGAAGCCAAAGGCTTCCTGCACGGCTGCATCCACTTCCGCCGGGGAAACCACGATGCCTCGCCGCTTCGCCTCCTGCCGGATCAGCGTCTCGTCCACGACAGAATCCAGCACCGACCGGCGCAGGCTCGGGACGTCGGCCAGCATCGCCTCGATCTGGCTCAGCTGCTGGTCGAGACTGGCCGAGAAGGATGGGTCGGTTCCGAAGATCTCCTTCAGCTGCAGGATCTGATTCGCCTGACCGAGCAGGCTTTCGCGCCCGAGGAGGTAGCGAGCCTGCAGGTAGGCGCTGGAGATCTTCTCCCCATTCACTTCCGCCACCGCCCGCCGTGGGTTGAGGATCGATTCCTCCGCCCAGCCGTAGGCCAACAAGCCCACGACCAGTGCCACGACCAGCGCCGCAGCGGCCAGAATCCAATTGCGCATGATGCGCTCGCGCTGTGCGCGCGCCAGGTGCTTCTTCGTCACGCGGGGAAGGCCCCGCCGATCGTTCGCCACAGTCAACTCCTCGCCATGCACCGCGGGCCGGGAGGTTCACTTCCCCGGCCCGCAGGACCGGACGGCTTAGCGGAAACGTTCCGCCTGGAAGGGCAGCAGGGCGATGTGCCGGGCGCGCTTGACGGCGTGGGCCAGCATGCGCTGGTGTCTGGCGCAGGTCCCCGTCTCCCGCCGGCTGCGCATGCGTCCCTGCTCCGTGACGAAGCGCTTCAGAAGTTCGGTCTGCTTGTAGTCGATCGCCTTCGTCCGCTCGGTGCAAAACTGGCACACGTGCGGTCGGCGGATGAACCGGCGGCGTGGGCCCCCGCGTTCTCCTCCGCCTTGCCCCTCATCGCTCTCCATCTCCATCTCGTCGCTCAACGCTCACTCTCCTGCCGCCGTGGGCCAGGCCCGCGGCCAGCACTCTGGATCTAGAAGGGATACCCTTCGTCTTCACCGGGAGCCGCGACGAAGGCAGTCGTCGTGCCTTCCTTGCGGTCTCCCAGCATGATGATTTCCTTGGCCACCAGTTCGGTGGCGTAGTGCTTCTTGCCCTCGGCGTCATCCCAGCGGCGGGTCTGCAGCCGGCCTTCGACATACGCCTGCTGGCCGCGCCGCAGGTGCTGGTTGCAGATCTCGGCCAGGCTGCCCCAGGCGACGACGTTGAACCATTCGGTTTCTTCGTGCCGTTCGCCGTCCGCGGAATGCCAGGCGCGGGTCGTCGCCACGGAGAAGGTGGTCACCGGACGGCCGGAGGGCGTGTAGCGCATCTCCGGGTCCCGGCCCAGGTGGCCGATGACCATGACCTTGTTCAAGCCTCGGCTCATCCCAGCCTCCTGTTCCCCTGGTCGAACGGGGGAACGGCGGTATCGGTCAGGCCGCTTCCTGCAGCGTGATCATGAAACGCAGGACCTGCTCCGTCAGGCGCAGGTTGCGCTCGACGACTGCGCCGGCCTCGTTTGGCATGGCGGCTTGGACGAAGACATATTGGCCATCGTGCCGCTTCTTGATCGTGTAGGCGAGCCGGCGTTTCCCCCACCGGTCCACCTTAACGACGCTTCCGCCGGCCGACTCAATCCAGCCCTTGACTTTCTCTTCCAGTGCGGTCAGGGAGTTCTCGTCCAGATCCGGGTCGGCGATGTACGCAAGCTCGTAGTTGCGCATGGGATACCCTCCTTTCCTCGGGATTGCCCCCGATCCACATGCCGGGAAGCATGGGCCGGGAGCGGAAAGCACGCCCCCCGCGGGGGGCGTGGCAACGGGGAGATCATACCACACGCTGCGTGGGGTGGACAAGGAAACGGCCGGAAGCGCAGGTCACGGCTCAATCACGGTATAATGGCGGGCAGTCGGCCCCCGGCCGGAGGCGGAGCTGCCTGCCGCCTTCGCAGTTCCGTGCCTCCACAGCCCACGCCCGGGCGGCGGACGACTTCCTTCTGAGGACACGATGTCGGCAACCAGCATCATCTTCGGCACCGACGGCTGGCGCGGCCGGATCGCCGACGACTACACCTACGCGAGCGTCCGGCGCTGCGCGCACGGCTTCGCCGCCTACGTCTTGGAGACCGAGGGGGACAGCCGGCCGGTCATTGTCGGCCACGACCTGCGCTTCGCTTCCGAGCATTTTGCCGCCGCGGCGGCGGAAGTGCTGGCCGGGAACGGCCTGCGGGTCTTGTTGACCGAAGGCGCCACCCCCACCCCGGCGATCTCCTACGCCGTCCGCCACCACCAGGCCGCCGGCGCCGTCAACATCACCGCCTCCCACAATCCGCCCGACGACAACGGATTCAAGGTGCGCAATCGTTTCGGCGGGGCCATCGATCCCGCCGGGCTCAAACGCATTGAAGCGCTGATCCCGCCG
Organism: uncultured Chloroflexia bacterium; assembly: GCA_963818575.1. Classification (GTDB taxonomy): domain Bacteria; phylum Chloroflexota; class Anaerolineae; order Anaerolineales; family E44-bin32; genus DYJB01. Next base: position 35,557 of record CAWFSV010000013.1, read on the forward strand.
GAGGGGGCCTCGACGCCTCGGACGCCGATGGCCCAGGCGATCTCGCAGGGCAAGATCGAGCGCTTCGACGCCGCCCCTGCCTATGCCGAGCAGCTCGGCCGCATGGTCGACCTGGAACCCCTGCGCCGCTCCGGGCTGCAGATCGTGGTCGATACGATGTGGGGGAACGGCGCCGGCTGGTTCCCCCGGCTCCTCGGTGGCGGGCGTATCCAGATCTCCGAGATCCACAACACCCGCAACCCTTCCTTCCCGGAGATGAGCCGGCCCGAACCGATTCCGCCCAACATCAACGTCGGCTTGCAGGTCACGCTCGATCGACATGCGGATGCCCTGCTGATCACCGACGGGGACGCGGATCGAATCGGAGCCGGCGACGAGCACGGCCAGTTCATCAACCAGCTGCGGGTCTTTGCGCTGCTGGCCTACTACATGCTCGAACACCTGGGGCTGCGCGGCCCGATCGTCAAGACGCTCTCGACCACCTCGATGCTGGACAAGCTCGGGCAGGCGTACAACGTTCCCGTGTTTGAGACCGGGGTCGGTTTCAAGTATGTCGCCCCCAAGATGCTGGAGGTCGACGCGCTGATCGGCGGCGAGGAGTCCGGCGGATACGCGTTCCGCGGGCATGTCCCGGAGCGCGACGGCATCCTGGCCGGGCTCTACCTGCTGGATATGATGGTCCGCACCGGGCGCCGACCCTCGGAGCTGGTGGCGGAGCTGTTCGCCAAGGTCGGCCCGCACTTCTACGATCGCATCGATACTCCTCTCCCCGCGGACGAACGCGCCCAGCGCGAGCAGGCCGTCCAGCAGGCCGACCCGAAGACCATCGGGGGCCTGCGCGTCACCGGCCGCAATACGCTCGACGGCTACAAACTCGGGCTGGAAGACGGAGGCTGGCTGCTGATCCGGTTCTCCGGCACCGAGCCGATCGTGCGCGTGTACTGTGAGACCACCCTCCAGGACCGTGTCCAACCGATCCTGCAGGACGGGCTGCGGATCCTGGGCCTGCGATGAACGGCCTGCGGCTGGTCGACTCCCACTGCCACTTGAACCTGCCGGAGGTGGAGGCGGACCTGGCGGCCGTCATGCAGCGCGCCGGTGAGGCGGGCGTTCAGACGATCGTCGTCCCGGGCATCGACGTGGCCAGCAGTCGTCGGGCGGTCGAACTGGCCGAGCACTGGCCAGGCGTGTACGCCGCGATCGGCGTGCACCCGCACCACGCCGGGAACTGGTCGGCGCAGGCCCGGGCGGAGATTCAGGCCCTGGCGAGATCGCCACGCGTCGTCGCCATCGGAGAGACCGGGCTGGACTTCTATCGCAATCTGGCAAGCCGGGATTCTCAGACCGAGGCTTTCCGCGCTCAGCTCGATCTGGCGGCGGAGCACCGGCTGCCCGTGATCGTCCACATCCGTTCGGCGGCGGCCGAAGCCTTCACCGAACTCGAGGCGTGGAGCGAGCGCGCCGGGCGCACCAACGGGCGTCCGATCGGTGTGCTGCACGCCTTCTCCGGAGATCTGGAACATGCCCGGCGCGCCGTCGCCCTGGGCTTCCTGCTCGGCGTCGCCGGTCCGGTGACTTACCCCAAGGCCGATGATCTGCGACGGACTCTGAGCGGCGTTCCCGCCGAGAGCCTGATGGTCGAGACCGACGCGCCCTATCTCTCGCCCGTGCCGCATCGCGGCCACCGCAACGAGCCGGCGCACGTCGCGCTGGTCGCCCGCGGGCTCGCCGCCGCCCTCACCCTGGATGCATCCGAAGTCGCATCTCTGACCACGAGCAATGCGGCCCACCTGTTTGGCTGGAAGCATGACGACACGAACCGCGACCTTCTTTGATTTGGTCCGCCCTTCGCTGGATGAGGTCGAGGAGCGGATGCGCGCCCGCATCGGCGAGCACCACGCGGCGCTCGACAGCGCCATCGATCATCTGCTCTCGTCCGGAGGCAAGCGTGTTCGGCCGACCGTCGTCTTGCTGACGGCGGCGTTGTTCGGGGGCGACCGCGCTCGCGCCGTCACGCTGGCCGCCGCCATCGAGATGCTCCACACCGCCACGCTCGTCCACGACGATCTGATCGACGGCGCCCTGCTCCGGCGCGGCACACCGACTCTCAACGCACAGTGGACCCCTGGGGCGACGGTGTTGACCGGCGACTACATCTTCGCCCGCGCCGCACACCTCGCCGCCCAGACCGGTTCGCTGGTGGTGATGGAGATGTTCGCCGAGACGCTGATGACCATCGTCGGCGGCGAGATCAGCCAGCTCTTCCGCAGCCGCAGCGGTGATCTGCGCCGGGATTACTTCGATCGGATCTATGCCAAGACCGCCTCGCTGTTCGAGGTCTCCACCGCCGCGGCGGCGGTACTCAGCGGCGCCCCCGCCTCGCAGGTGGCTTCCGCCAAGACGGTCGGCTACAACCTGGGCGTGGCATTCCAGATCGTGGATGACGTGCTCGACTTCGTCGGCAATCAGGAGGAGGTCGGCAAGCCGGTCGCCAGCGACCTGCGCCAGGGGCTGCTGACCCTGCCGGCGCTGCTGGCCATTGACAGCCGGCCCGTGGATGATGACTTCATCGACGCCATCCTGCAGCGGCGGCTCGACCCCTCGGTCCTGGAAGACCTGATCTGGCAGGTGCGGACCTCGGATGCCATTGCCCGCTCGCTGGATGAGGCCCGGTCCTATGTGCGCCTCGCCCAGGACTCGCTGGCCGCGCTCCCGGACTGCCGGGAGCGCGACGCCTTGTCCGAGCTCGCCGCCTACATCGTCCAACGCACACTATAGGAGGAAGGTCATGGAGATGGAGATCCTGGAGTACAAGCGGGCCGCCGTCGTAACCCTGGCCGGCCGAATCGATTCCTCCACCTCGGCCGATCTCGAGACCGCGCTGCAGGCGCTGATCGACAAGGGCAAGCGGAACCTGGTGCTGGACATGGCCCGGGTCGATTTCCTCTCGTCCAGCGGGCTGCGCGTCCTGGTGAATGCCTACAAGGCGTGCAAGGGCACCGGCGAGCTGTGCGTCGCCCAGCCGTCGGAACGCGCCGCCTCGTCGCTGGCCATCGCCGGCGTCGACACCTTGTTCACGGTCTACGCCACGCGCGAAGCGGCGGTCGCCTCCTTCTGACGCCGCCGTGCCTATTCGCCGATTGACGATCCCGGGTCGACTCGACCAGATCGAAGCTGCCTGCGATTGCGTTGAGGCCGGAGCGCGTGACGCCGGCTTCGACGACTCCACCAGCTATGCCTGCCAGTTGGCCGTGGCCGAGGCGTGCGAGAACATCGTCAAGCACGGGTACGGCGCCCTCGAGCCCGGGGAAATTCGAGTCGCCGTCACCGACTCCCCCGGCGAGCTGGTCGTGCGCCTCGAGGACTCCGGCCCGCCGTTCAACCCCGCCCGCCGCCCCAGGCAGCAGCCCTGGGACGAGGATGACCCACCCGTCGGCGGACTGGGCCTGCTGATCATCCATCGAGTCATGGACCGCGTCTCGTATCTCAGGCGTGCGGGCGTCAACAAACTGACCATGCGCAAGCGCGTGCCACGCGCGTCTGGCTAGCCTTGCCATGACGCCCACGCCAGCCTCCCCGATCGACCTGGCGTACATTCTGCTTCCGGCGTTCGTCCTCCTGGTGGGCCTGACCGTCTACGCCTGGCTGGCTACGCGCAAGCATCGCCGGTTGGAACGCGAACACGAACAGCAACTCTCGCGCCTGGGGGAACTCTCCGCACGCCTGGGGCAGACGCATTTCGATCCGGAAGAACTTGCCGAAGTCGCCTACGAAGAGGCCGCCCGCTTCCTGGAGACGGACTTCTTCCAACTCGGCCTGTTCGAGGAAGGCTCCTACCGAACGCTGATCTGGATTCGGGATTATGAACGGCAGGACAATCAGGCTTTCGATCTGAGGCAGGAGAGCCAGGGAATTGTCGGCTGGATACGCGACCGCGCGCAGCCGCTCCTGGTCGAGGACTTTGCCGCCGAACGCGAGGCGCTACCGGCGCGTCCCGGCTACGACGCTGCCGACCCGCCCCGGTCCGGCGTGTTTGTCCCGCTGGCAATCGAGGGACAGGTGTTGGGCGTCCTGTCGATCCAGAGCCGGCGACGCAAGGCATTCGGCGCCCGCGATCTGCATCTGCTGCAGGTCCTCGCCGCCGCCCTGACCATCCGCCTGGCGCTCACCAGCATGCACGCGGAGGTGCGCTACCGGTCGATGCACATGGCGCTGCTCCGCGAGATCTCCCGACAGGTCACCGTCCGCAAGCCGATTCGCGAGCTCGTCCTGGGAATTGTCAATCTCACGGCGGAGGCGCTCGGAGGGTACACCGTCCGATTGTATGAACGGTTCGCCGATCGACTCAAGCTGCGCGCCTCGTCGCTGGAAGAGGAGGTCGCTGGAACGCTGGAGCTTCCCCTGCCAGCCTGGCTCACCGAGTCCCATGCCCGGTCGATCGATGCCGCTTGGACGGATGGCGCCGACCTGAAGCAGTCGCCGGGGGCCTCCGGCCACCTGATCGTCCCGCTGCGTGCCGAGGATCACTTCCTGGGCACGTTGGACCTGGTCCAGGTCTCCGGCGAACCGATCCCGCCGGAGCATACCGAGCTGGCCGAGACGATCGGCGCCCAACTCGCGCTGGCGATGCTCGAAGCGCGCAACTTCGCCCAGCAACAGGAAGAAGCCTGGGTGACGACCGTGCTGCTGGAGGTCGCCCGGCACGCCGCCCAGACCGGTGATACCGATGTGGCGCTGCAGGCGGTCTTGCGGCTTGCGACCCTCCTGGCCGGCGTCTCCTGGGCCATGCTGCTGCTTCCCGACCCTGACGGCAACCTGCGGGTCGGCCCGGCCGCCGGGCTCCAGCGTCAACTCAAGGGAGAGCACGAGGACCTGCGCATCGCTCCCTCCGAACTCGGCCTGGATACGCCTCAGCTCCCATCGGAGACACCCTATTCGACGATCCTGCCCCCTCACCTGGCCGAGCACTTCGAAACCCACGACGCCATCGCTCTCGCGCTGAGCGATGGCAAACAGCTGCTGGGCGCCTTGTTGATGGAGGGGCAAGAACTCAGCGGACGGCGGCCGGCGCTGTTGGCCGGCATCGCCCACCAGATCTCCCTCCGGCTCGGAAACGCCCGCCTGGTCGAGGCCGTCGCCCTGCAGCGTAGTTTCGAGCGTGAGATGGCCATGGCGCGCAGCATCCAGGAGAGCTTCCTCCCCAAACACCCGCCGACGGCGGACGGTTGGGAGGTGGGCATCACCTGGCGGCTGGCGCGAGAGGTCGGCGGCGATTTCTACGACTTCGTTCCCCTGGAGCCGGGAGCCGATGGGCCGCGCTGGGGGATCGCCATCGCCGACGTGGCCGATAAGGGCGTCCCGGCCGCGCTGTTCATGGCCCTGTCTCGGACGCTCCTGCGCTCCGTCGCCATCAGCCGCATCGACCCGGGGTTGACCCTGACCCGCCTGAACAACTTGATCTTCAACGACGCCCAGGCCAACATGTTCGTGTCGGTCTTCTATGCGGTCTGGGAACCGGGGACCGGCAAAGTGATGTACGCCAACGGAGGGCACAATCCGCCGATGGTCTTCGAACCCGGGAAGCGATGCTGCTTTCTCGAGGAGCACCAGATGGTGCTCGGGATCGAGGCCGGCATCGAGTACCAGACCCACTTGCTGACGCTCGACCCGGGATCGCTGCTCGTCCTGTATACCGACGGAGTCACCGAAGCGTCCAATGCGCGGGGCGAGTTCTTCGGAGCCCAGCGGCTGGAGGCGCTGGTCCTTGGCTCCAGCGACTGGGACGCGCCCGCACTGGCGGAACGCATCGCCACCCGCGTTTCCGATTTCACCGCGGAGCCTTACCTTCGCGACGACCTGACCGCCCTGATCATCCGGCGACTGGACTGAGGCCGCCCGACCGAAATCGCTCGAGAATGGAGAGACGCATGCCCAGCAATGTGTTCGCCTCGCCGCACCCCCTGGTGGCCCACAAGCTCACCAAGCTTCGCGACCGCGAGACCGACCCGAAGAAGTTTCGCGAGCTGATCCGGGAGATTGCCGCCCTGCTCGTCTACGAGGCGACGCAGGACCTGGTGACGGTCCCGGCCAGCGTCGTGACGCCGATGGGTGCGGCATCCGGCGCCGTACTGCGCGAGAAGATCGGGCTGGTGCCCATCCTGCGCGCCGGGCTGGGGATGGTGGACGGGATCTGGGAGCTGATGCCTTCGTCGGAGGTCTGGCACATCGGGCTGTACCGTGACGAGCGAACGCTCAAGCCCGTCGAGTACTACAACAAACTGCCCGTCGAGCCCACGGTCTCCGTCTGCCTGGTCCTCGATCCCATGCTTGCCACCGGCGGCTCAGCCGTCGCCGCCATCGATATCCTCAAGCGCTGGGGGGTGACCAAGATCAAATTCGTCGGGCTGATCGCCGCGCCGGAGGGGATCGAGAATCTCCATCGCCATCACCCGGACGTGCCGATCCACGTCGCCGCCGTGGACAGTCACCTGAACGAGATCGGCTACATCGTCCCCGGGCTCGGGGATGCCGGCGACCGGCAGTTTGGAACGGCCTAGGCCCTCCGCCGGACGGCAACCTCCAGCATCCACAGCGGGAGGCCCAGGAGCATGTCCAGAACGGCCGTCAACGTGAAGGCGGCCGCCAGGTAAGTGAGGATCGCCCGGACGGGCGCTTGCGCCAGATTGGCCGCGGCATCCCCCCAACCAAACAAGAGCAGGCTGCCGCCGGTCAGGATCGCAGCCACTGCCACCCATCCCCAGGCAGCACGGTCGGCACCGCGAAGGCAGCATCGTGTTGCTGACCACCACCGCCAGGTAGAGCCACAGCCCCCAGACCGGCACCTGGGTGACCGCCTGCAGGCCATCCAGGAGTTCCCCGCCGCGCCCCTGGACGGCCGCCCGCCCGAGCACGTCCCAACTCAAGACCCGCGGGCCCAGGAGCCACAGGACCGCCGTGCCCGCCAGCAAGGGCGCCGCGCCGATGAGCGACGCACGCACCGGATCGACCGCTTCGGTCTGGACATATCCAAGGCGCAGGTTGCCGTCGCGAGTAAGCCTGGGGAGGAGGGAAATGGAGGTGGCGCGCACGCCGAGCAGCCGCGCCGCGAGCCAGTGGCTGAGTTCGTGCAGCGCGACTCCCGGGAGCAGCAGGAAGGCGTATACCATCAGCGCCCGGCGAGGGCTCCCGAGCAGCCGGGCCAGGAGCCGCTGCAGCGACCCGGTCATCCAGCGCTGCATGGCAATCAGCACTACCAGCGAAGCCGCAAACCACGCGGCGAGCGCCGTGAGATCGAGGCTCACGCCCTGGCGGCCGCCACGATCTGCAGGAACTCGTTGGCCTTCAGGCTCGCCCCGCCCACGAGGGCGCCGTCGATGTCTGGCTGGGAGAAGAACGTCGCCGCGTTGGCGGCGGTCACACTCCCCCCGTATTGGATCCGAATCGCCGCCGCCGTGTCCGCACCGAACAACTCGCCCAGCGCCGCGCGGATGACGCCGCCAGCCACTGCGTTCGCCCCCTCGGGCGTAGCTGCGCGGCCGGTGCCAATCGCCCAGACAGGTTCGTAGGCGACCACCAGCTTGCCGCCTTGAGCCGCGGTGAGGCCCGCCAGCCCTTCCCGCACCTGGCGCCCCACAATCGCCGCCGTCTCGCCCGCCTCATTCTCGGCCAGAGTCTCACCGACACACACGATCGGCGTCAGCCCGTGGCGGAAGGCCGCCTGTACGCGTCTGTTGACCGTCCCGTCGGTCTCGCCGAAATATGCCCTCCGCTCCGAGTGCCCCAGGATCACAAAGCCGCACAGCGGCTTGATCATCAGAGGCGAGATCTCTCCGGTGTACGCGCCGGCATCCTCCCAATGCATGGTCTGTGCACCCAGCCCGATGCCTGTGCCGGTCAGCCGAGGCGCCATGATCGCCAGCGAGACGAAAGGGGGACACAGGACACGCTCGACCTCAGGAACCGCGATCAGCCCGGGCAACATGCTCTCGAGCAGCGCCAGAGCCTCCACGGGGGTGGTATTCATCTTCCAGTTGCCGGCCACGATCGGAACCCGGAGATTCATGCATGCACCTCGGGAGACATCTCAAGCGGGCTTCGGCTGTCCTTCAACCATGACGGGGATTTCCGTCGTCCACTTACGACTTGGACGGGGCTGGCTGCGCACCGCCCGTCCAAGGGACTGCCCGAGCCTCGAACGCCGCACATTGAACAGGTCAGGGCAAGGTCACCGCATACTGGCGGACATGCGTCCCATTCGCCACCCAGAGCCGCCCTCCCGGGTCCACGAACAGGCCATAGGCCGGGCCCTCGACCTCGATCCGTCCGATGAAGCGGCCATCGTTCCCGAAGACCTGTACGCCCGATAGGTCACCCACGTACACGCGGCCCTTTCCATCGATGGCGATCGACCAGGGCGCGCTGAGTTGGCCGGGTTCATCACCCGGGCTGCCGAAGCGATTGACGAACCCGCCCTTCTCGTCGAAGCGGAAGACGGCGGTGCTGAACACCCCCAGTGCCCACAATCCTCCCTGTCCATCCACGGCGACGCGCAGGTTGAGCTCCGGTTCTCCGGTCTGCTTGCTGACCGCCTCCGGGATGGACAGGATCGTTTCGCCCGCAGCGCTGAAGACGACCAGATCGTCGCGGTTCCGGTACCAGGCCGTCAGGAGACGCCCGTCGGGAGCGAGGGCGATGTCGTCGAAATGACTCCCGGCCGCATAGGCGACCTTGCTGACCGCACTGCCCGTCATGCCATCGCGTAAGACGATCTCCCCCGCCTGCACCGTGTAGACGGCGCCATCGCGCCGCACGGCCATGCCGCGGAGCGGAAACTCACGGTCGGCGAACCACTGCGTGAGGAACTTGCCCCGGGCGTCGAAGACCTGCACTCGCCCGCCCTCGTACTCGCCGACGTAGATCCGGCCTGATTCGTCGATCCCGAGGCTCCGGGCGTCGGTGAACAATCCTGGGCCGATCCCTTCGCCGCCGATCGAGATCAGCCCCGTGCCCGGAGCCTGGGCAAGTGCGCTGTTCAGTGCGGTAACCATCCAGTCGGCGAGGGTACCGGTCGCCTGGGCGGCTTCTGCCGATCGTCGGGCTCCGGCATCATCGCCCGTGGCCTTCAACCATTCGGCCTGTACGGCCAGCGCCATGCCATCCTTCGGGTCGCGTGTCAGTGCTTTGTCGATCAGCTCCCGCGCCCGGTTCATGTCTCCCAGGGCGATGTGGGCATGTGCTTCCAGCGAAGGCAGCGGCGGCCACTCCGGATATTCTGAAACCGCCCGTTCCAGAAGGGCGAGCGTGGCAGGTGGTTCCTCACTCCCCGCCAGGAACGTCGCGCGGAGCGCCGAATCGATCAGATCCGCATCGGCCTTCTCCGGGCCACCGGCATACTGGATGGCCTTCATGTACGCCTCGGCTGCCGGCAGGCTGGCCCGCGTGCGCAAGAACAGGTCGCCTGCCTTGCGGTATTCGCGCGACGCCGCAAGTGGGAAACCGGCGCGGGCTTCGGCTTCCGCCAACGCCAGACGCGCCGCCGGGTCATCCGGGCTGGAGGCGAGGGTGGCGCGTGCAGCCAGCATCCCTGGATCACGCGCCTCGTCGGTCTGTGCCGAGGCGGGGACGGGCTCCGTGGGCGGCAATTCGGTACCGCCGCCACCCTGATTGCTGGCGATGGCAAGGAAGAGCAGCAGGCACACGAACGATCAGCCCGAGGCCGGCGCCGATCCACAGCCACTTGCGGCCCGACTTCGGCTTGGAGGGAGGTGTGCCCGGGGCGGAGACGCTCTCCGAAGGCCGAGGCCCCGGAGGAGGTGTGCCTTCCGACTTCGCCTTCCGCCGCCAGTGGACTTGCGCCGGGATCGGCGGCCCGACAAGCGTCTCGACCCCGTCGGCGCTCGCCGCGCCTGCCGAAGGCGTCGATACGGCCTTCAGGAAGGCCGCAGACAGGTCCTCCACGGTCGCGTAGCGGTCGGCGCGGTCCTTGGCCAGGGCCTTGAGCAGGACGCGTTGCACGCTGTCCGGGACACGCGGGTTGATCTTCTGCGGTAACGGCAGCGGGGTATAGATGTGGTCGTGGATGATCGAGAAGGGCGTGTCGGCATTGAACGGCACCCTGCCGACGACCATCTCGTACAGCACGACGCCGAAGGAGTAGATGTCGGTCCCGGCGTCGAGATTGCGTTCACCCCGCGCCTGCTCAGGCGAGATGTAGTGCGGGGTCCCGAGCAGCATCTCGTTCGAGAGGGTCGACTCGCCCGCCTGGGCGATGCGCGCCAGGCCGAAGTCCGCCAGGTAGATCGACCCATCGGGGCACAGCAGGATGTTCGACGGCTTGATATCGCGGTGCAGGATTCCCCGCCCGTGGGCATAACCGAGCGCCTTGCCCATGGCGTCGACGATGTGCAGGCCCTCGTCGCGCGTCAGCGGCCCGCGGCTCAGCCGCGCCTTGAGCGTCTCCCCCTCGATGTACTTCATCACCAGGTAGGGGTTGGTGTTGTGCTCGGCGTAGTCGTAGATCGGGACGATGTGGGGGTGGTCTAGCTTGGCGACGACGCGGGCTTCGCGCTGGAAGCGAGCCAGGAACGTCGGATCCTGCTTGAAGGCGGGGTGCATGACCTTGATCGCCACGAACCGGTCCAGGCCCGGGTGGTAGGCCTTGAAGACCGTGGCCATGCCGCCCTGCCCCAGCTGTTCGATGATGCGATACGGACCGACGTTCTCACCCGGTGAGAATGGCATACGCTCCCGACCTCAGGCGCGCCCATTATAGACAATCGAGGTGACCCGGACAACAACCATCCGCAAACTGCAGGTAAACTGAAAGCCTGCCGCCTCGAGACGCGAGCAGTCCCCGCCCGAGGCGGGGACTGCTTTCGTCATCTCTGCGCGACCTACCTGGGATTGAGCGCCGCGACTCCGGGAAGAACCTTCCCCTCCAGAAACTCAAGCGAGGCGCCGCCGCCCGTCGAGACATGCGTCATCTTCTTGGCGACGCCGGCCTTCTTCACGGCGCTGGCGCTGTCACCCCCGCCGATGACCGTGATCGCCCCGACGTCAGCCAGGTACTTGGCCAGCGCAAACGTCCCCTCGGCGAACTTGGGGAACTCGAACACACCCATCGGACCGTTCCAGACCACCAGTTTGGCGCCCTTCAGGGCAGCCTGGAAGGCCTCCAGCGACTTCGGGCCGATGTCCATGACCCGCCAGCCGGCCGGGACCTTGTCGACGCTGACGACCTGCGTGGCCGCCTCGGCCTCGAACTTGTCGCCGACGACGGCGTCCACCGGCAGGAGCAGCCTGTCTCCCGCCTTGCCCAGGATCTTCTTGGCCGTCTCGACGGCCTCGGCCTCCACCAGGCTGTCCGCCATGAAGTAGCCCTTGGCCGCCAGGAACGTGTTCGCCATCCCGCCGCCGATGATCAGCCGGTCGCATTTCTTCAGCAGGTTCTCGATCACGGCGATCTTGTCGCTGATCTTGGCGCCGCCCAGGATGGCGATGTACGGATGCTGCGGATTGTCGGTCGCCTTGCTCAGGTACTCCAGCTCCTGTTCCATCAGGAAGCCGGAGACCGCCGGCAGATGACGCGCCACGCCTTCCGTGCTGGCATGCGCCCGATGGGCGGAACCGAAGGCGTCATTCACGTAGACCTCGCCCAGGGCCGCCAGCCGGCGCGCGAAGTCCGGGTCGTTCTTCTCCTCTTCCTTGTGAAAGCGCACGTTCTCGAGCATCAGCACATCACCCGGCTTGAGCGCCTTGGCGATGGCCTCGACTTCAGGCCCGACGCAATCCGGCGCCATCCTGACCGGTCGTTCGAGAAGCTTGGCCAGCGCCTCGGCGGCCGCCTTCAGGCTGAACTCCGGATCCGGCCCGCCCTTCGGCCGGCCGAGGTGGCTCATCAGGATCAGGGACGCCCCCTGCTCCAGGACGTACTGGATGGTGGGAAGCGAGGCGCGGATGCGCTTGTCGTCCGTGACGGCGCCGTCCTTCATCGGGACGTTGAAATCGACGCGCATCAGGACGCGCTTCCCCTTGAGCTCGAGGTCGCGAACGGTCTTCTTGTCCATGGGTTTCTCCCGCGAAGCGTCCCCCCGTCCATGCTGAACGGAGGGACGGCAGGGGCAGCCTCCAGGCTAGAGCTTCTTGGCGATCAGGTTGGCCAGGTCGGCCGTGCGGACCGAGTAGCCCCACTCGTTGTCGTACCAGGTGACGACCTTGATGAAGTCGCCCTTCTCCTTGCCGAGCACCAAGGTGAACGGCAGATCGACGGACGAGCTGTGCGGATCGCCCTTGAAGTCGATGCTGACCAGCGGCTCGTCGATGGCGGCCAGGATGCCCTTGAGCGGGCCGGCGGCCGCATCGCGGAACGCCTGCCGCAGCTCGTCGGTCGTTGTCGGAGTCTCGATGACGGCGGTGAAGTCCACCACCGAGACGGTGGGCGTGGGGACGCGCAGCGAGTAGCCGTCGAACTTGCCGGCCAGGTCGGGGATCACCAGCTTGAGCGCCTTGGCCGCGCCGGTCGTCGTCGGGATGATGCTCAACGCCGCGGCGCGCGCTCGGCGCAGGTCGCTGTGCGGCAGGTCCAGGATCTTCTGATCGTTGGTGTAGGCGTGGATGGTGGTCATGAAGCCGCGCAGGATCTTGAATTGGTCGTGCACCACCTTGACGGCCGGCGCCAGGCAGTTCGTGGTGCAGGAGGCGTTGGAGAGGACGTGGTGCGTGGCGGGGTCGTAGCGGCCCTCGTTCACACCGAGCACGATCGTCAGGTCCTCGCCCTCGGCCGGGGCGGTGATGATGACCTTCTTGGCCCCGCCCTTGGTGATGTGGTTCTCGGCGCCCTTGACTTCCTTGCCCTTCTTGTTGACGCCGTCCTTCTTGATCGTGAACAGGCCGGTGCCCTCGATCACGATCTCGACGCCCAGGTCCTTCCACGGCAGCTTGGAGGGGTCTGTCTCCTGAAGGCCTTGATCGTCTTGCCGTCGATGATCAGGCCGTCGCTGCCCACCTCGACCTTGCCGTCGAAGCGGCCGTAGTTCGAGTCGTACTTGAGCAGGTGCGCCATCGTCGGCAGGTCGCCGATGTCGTTGAAGGCGACGACCTCCAGGCTGTCGGGGTAGTAGTCCCGCATGGCCTTCAACACCTGGCGGCCGATCCGTCCGAACCCATTGATTCCAACTCGGGTAGCCATTGCAATTCTCCTGTGGAGAGTGAGATCAGTTGAGATGCGTCGGCGACTGCGCTCGGTCGATCGGGGTCATGTCGAGCGGCCCCGTTCGTTCCTCCAGCAGTCTCAGCAAGACGTGAGCCAGTTTCTCCGAATCATGCCTCCAGGGACGCTCCGGGTCGACGACGTCGGCCGGGAAGCTTGGGACTGTGAGACTGGATTCCTGCGCCAGCGGAACGGGGGAGACCCGTTCCGGCAGGTTGGGCAGGATGCAGTTGTTGACCAGGATGCCGTCCACCAGGCCGCCGCCGACGTGGGATTCGAGTGCCGCCAGATGCTGGCCACAGTCATAGCCCTCCGTCTCGCCGGGCTGGGCGGCGACATTGCAGACATAGACCTTGAAGGCGCGGCTGGCTCGGATCGCCCCCGCCAGATCCGGCACCAGAAGATTGGGCAGGATACTGGTGTAGAGCGAGCCCGGGCCGATGACGATCATGTCCGCCCCGAGCACCGCACGGATCGCCTCCGGATACGCCGGTGGCTCGCCCGGTTCGAGATGCACGCGCGAGATTCGGCCGGGGAAGGTCGGGATGCGGCTCTCGCCCTGGACGCGAACCTCGTGCGCATCCAGCGACGGCGGTCTTGTCGGCCACCAGCGCAACGTCCGAGAGCGTGGCGGGGAGCACCTGGCCGCGGATCCGCAGCACGCGCCCGGCTTCGAGCACGCCTCGGTCGAAGCTCCCGGTCACGCCGGCCAGCGCGGCGATGAACAGGTTGCCGAAGGAGTGCCCCTCCAGATCGCCGCCGTCCATGAATCGATACTGGAAGAGCTGCGTGAGCAGGTCCTCGTCATCCGAGAGGGCGGCCAGGCAGTTGCGCACATCGCCCGGAGGCGGAAGGCCGAGGTCGCGACGCAGTCGACCGGACGAACCGCCGTCGTCGGCGACGGTCACGATGGCGGTCAGGTTGGTCGTGTGTTCCTTGAGGCCTCGCAGCAGCGTCGCCAGGCCATTGCCGCCGCCGAGGGCGACGACCTTGGGTCCCCGGCCCAGCCGGCGATGCTCGGCAATCGCGTCGACCACCGGTTTTCCGGGGCGAACGTACGGCGCCAGCAACGTGCGGTTCAGGCGGAAGAGGCCGAGAAGCAGGAAGGCCAGCCCGGCGGCGCCGAGCAGAATCGCCCGTCGCCCAGCGAGGCAGTGCCGTCAGGCTGATCGTCGCCAGCAGGTCCGAATCGGGATTCGCCCGGTAGATGTCCAGGAGGATGTAGGCCAGCCCCAAACCGATCAGGGCGGTCCCCAGGACCATCAGCAGGAGCCAGCGTTTGACTCCTATCCCGGGCTCAAGCCAACGGCGCCACTGGCGCCATACATGGTTTGGCCCCCGATCCGGTCGGGGGCCAGCCGGAACGGACTCAGCCACGCAGCGGACTATATCAGACTTAAATAGACCAGTCAACGAACATTCAGCACTTGGGTCGTCTCGATGTCACATGTATAATGTCGTCACCATACATAACGATGGGAGGCAGCGCCATGGCAAGCGTAACCTTCGAACACGTATCGAAGCGCTTCGGGGACGTCATCGCCGTCAACGATCTCAACTTGGCCGTGCAGGACCGTGAGTTCCTCGTCCTGGTCGGCCCGTCCGGCTGCGGCAAGACCACGGCGCTGCGGCTCCTGGCCGGCCTGGAGGAGATCTCCGAAGGCCGCATCCTGATCGGCGACCGGATGGTCAACGATGTCGCCCCGAAGGACCGGGATATCGCCATGGTGTTCCAGTCCTACGCCCTGTATCCGCACATGACCGTGTTCGACAACATGGCCTTCGGGCTCAAGCTGCGCAAGACCCCCAAAGCCGAGATCAAGCGACGGGTCAACGAAGCGGCCGAGATCCTGGGCATCGAAAGCCTGCTCAGCCGCAAGCCGCGCCAGTTGTCCGGCGGCCAGAAGCAGCGCGTGGCCGTCGGGCGAGCCATCGTCCGCGAACCCAAGGTCTTTCTGTTCGACGAGCCGCTCTCCAACCTGGACGCCAAGCTGCGGGTCGAAACGCGCGCCAACATCAGCAAGCTGCATCAGCGGCTGCAGACGACCTTCATCTACGTCACCCACGACCAGGTGGAAGCGATGACCATGGCGACCCGGATCGCCGTGATCAAGAGCGGCCTGCTCCAGCAGCTCGACACGCCGCAGCACCTGTACGACCACCCGGCGAACGTGTTCGTGGCCGGCTTCATCGGGTCTCCGGCGATGAATTTCTTCAACGCCCGGCTGGAGAAAGTCGACGGCGGCCTGGTCGTCGACGCCGGCGCCTTCCAGGTCCCCGTCCCGCCGGACAAGGTGGCCCGCTTCGCCCCTTACGCGGGCAAGCCGACGGTCTTCGGCATTCGACCGGAGGACATCCACGATCCTCAATTCGCACCGCCGGGGATCCACGCTGCTCCCGCCAGCGTCCAGGTGGATGTTACCGAGCTGATGGGGAACGAGATCTTCCTGCACCTGCTGGCCGGCACGTCGAGCTTCGTCGGGCGCGTCGATCCCCGCACCAACGCCCGTGCCGGCATGCAAACGCAGATCGTGTTCAACATGGACAACATGCACTTGTTCGCGCCCGACGGCGATCAGAGCGCTATCGTCTAGTCCCGAACCGGAACCTGAGGGGCCCCCTGCCCTCCGGGCGTGGGGGCTTTCTCATGAATCGGCCTTTCGAATGCTGGAAAGGACTCCCGAATGACTGACTTCGAGTTGATACGCGGGCTTCATCGCCAGGCACCGGGCAAGATCGTCCTGCTCGTCCTGGACGGCCTGGGAGGATTGCCGCTCGAGCCCGGCGGCCCCACGGAGCTCGAGGCGGCGCACACGCCCCATCTCGACCGCCTGGCAGCCGAGGGCACCCTGGGGCAGACCATCCCCATCCGCCATGGCCTGACCCCGGGTTCCGGCCCCGCCCATCTGGGGCTGTTCGGCTACGACCCGCTGAAGTACGTCGTCGGTCGCGGCGTGCTCGAAGCGGTGGGGGTCGGAATCGTCGTGCGCAAGGGCGAGGTGGCGGCGCGAGGCAACTTCTGCACCGTCGACGCCCAGGGCATGATCACCGATCGCCGGGCGGGCCGGATCTCCTCCGGCGAGGCGATGCCGTTGGTCGAGAAACTGGCCAAGGTCCGGATCCCCGGCGTGCAGGTCGAAGTGCGGCATGTCCAGGAATACCGCTTCGCCGTCGTGATGCGCGGCCCCGGCCTGGAGCCCGACATCGCCGACACCGATCCTCAGCGCACCGGCGTGGCGCCCCTGGAGGCACGCCCGACCAAGGCCGGGTCCCAGAAGACGGCCGAGCTGTTCAATGCGTGGATCGCCGAAGCGCGGAAGGCCATCGCCGACCAACCCAAGGCGAACGCCCTGACGCTGCGCGGCTTCAGCACCGATCCCGGGCTGCCTTCGTTCCCTGAGACCTTCGGGGTGCGATCGGCCTGCGTCGCGGCCTATCCGATGTACAAGGGCGTTGCCGATCTGGTCGGCATGACGGTGCTCAAGTTCGAGGGCGACAAGCCGGAAGATGAGTTCGCTGCGGTCGCCCGCGCGTGGGACGACTTCGATTTCTTCTTCGTCCACATCAAGAAGACGGACAGCCGCGGCGAGGACGGCGACTTCGCCGCCAAGTCGGCCGTGATTGAAGGCGTCGACGCCGCCCTACCCGATCTGCTCAAGCTCGCGCCGGCGGTGCTCGCCGTCGCCGGTGACCACTCGACACCCGCCAAACTCAAGGCTCACTCGTGGCACCCGGTGCCCTTCCTGCTCTGGGCCCCGGCCACGGTCCGCACCGACGACCAGACGCGCTTCGGCGAGACCGCCTGCTCCCACGGCGGCCTGGGGACTTTCCTGGCCACCGACGCCATGCCCCTGATGCTGGCCCATGCCCAGCGCTTGGAGAAGTTCGGCGCCTAGTTCCGCCTGCCATCCCGTCCTCCGAGCAGCGGAACGCTGCAGAGCCTCAACAGCAGCGCACGGCCGAATCGGCCGTGCGCTGTTGGTTCCTGCTCAACCGGTGTGGCAGCCGCAGTTACGACGCAACGGGCCGACGGCGGAGCATACCCCGGCTGACGAACCACAAGACGCACGCCAGCCCCACCGTTCCCACCACGATGCCGACGAATGCCGTCAACCAGAATCGCTCCGGGAACAGGCGAATCAGCGTGTCGCTGTACAGGAACAGCCACGTATCGCCCTGGAAGAACACTCGATGGAAGCCCACGAAGACGAACTGGAAGGCGGCGGCGATCAGCGCCAGGAGAACACCCATGATCACCAGTGTCGCACGCGCCCCGCTCCGGATTGCCTGCAAGGCCCGGTCCCAGCCGGCAAACTGGCCGATCAGCAGGAGGAGCACAACGCTCGCCGCAATCGCCGCCAGCCAGACGCTCATCGCCTGCTGAACCAGGATCTTGACGTCCAGCATGTGCTTCAACTCGCGCTCGTTATAGACCGGCTCCCCGTCCTCGAAGCGCAGGTCCCCCAGGAAGGCGATCGGTTCGTCGTTCAGCAGATACTCGAGGGCGACGTCCGCCCAGTCGATCCGATCCGGCATGCTGAACCCGTACGCGTCTTGCGGGAAGCCGGGCAAGGCGTAGTCCAGCCGGACAAATGCCGGGGTGAGGAGCAGCCGCACACTGGTCAGCAATAACGCCACCGGCAGCGTCAGCCACAGCAGGGCCCGAGCGCCCCGCTCCCACAGCCCCGAGCTGCGTCGTTCAGCCATATCCACCTCACTCCACCGACAGGGTATCGAGCTGGCCGGCCAGGACGAACCGGATCACGATCGAGTTCACGAGCGTCTCCACCGGAGCCCGGTCGTCGGTGAAGACGATCTCCGAGGCAGGCGTCGGGGCGAGGTTGGCCGCCGCGCGGGCCACCACGTCCAGCAGCAGTGCCGGCGCGCCGAGGTCCTGCAGCACTTCGAGATTGAACCCGAGATTCTCGGCGGCCGTCGGCTGCACGGTGGCGTAGACCATGGTGTTGAACGTCGTCGGGACATCGACGACGTGCACACTCGGGAACACCGACCCGATCGTCCCGACCAGCGCCTCGATCAACCGGCGGTCGTCCGGCGTGCGCCCGACGTTGATCACCAGCACGCCATCGGACGTCAGGTGATCTCGCACCATTTGGAAGAACTCACGCGTCGTCAACTGCCAGGGAATGTAGGGCGGACGATAGGCATCGACGCCGATCACGCTGTAGCGATGCCCGCTGTGTTCGAGGCCCCACCGGCCGTCCTGCGCGAAGGTTTGCAGGTTCGGCTCGGTCATGTCGAAGTACTCCCGTCCGACCTGCATCACCTCCGGGTCAATATCCCAGCCGTCGATCGGGACGGCGCCAAAGACCTGCGTGTACTGTTTGGCGACCGTCCCGGCGGCCAGCCCGACGATCCCCAGCCGCTCGAGGCGATCCGGTGTGTAGGGCGCGGCGTTGAAGAAGGGCGCGGCCAGAAAGTAGTCCCAGGTGCCGTAGGTGGGGGCTCCGGTCGGGTCGTAGACCGAGTGGACCGCCTGCCCCTCGTTGAGCAGCAGGTAGCGCACGCCTCCGATCTCGCGCACCTGAATGTAGTTGTAGGCGGACTCGGCCTCGTAGAGCTGACCGGTGTTGGCCTTGATCGGGCCGCTCAGCGCCCAGGCCGCCAGGCCGAGGAGCACGATCGGCATCCAGCCATGCGCCAGGGCCTGGCGGCGATCGACCGTGAACATTCCCAACAGCCCCACCAGAAGCAGGCTTCCACTGAGCGCCAGGAAGGTCCGCGCCGTGCCGATCTCGGGGATCAACCACAGGACCGGGACGAACGTCCCCAGGATCGATCCCAGCGTTGAGACGGCATACACCTGCCCCGAGACCTGCCCGGCACGTGTCCGATCCTCCATCAGGAGACGGATCACGAACGGCGAGACACAGCCCAGGAGCGTGACCGGGACACAGAAGAGGATCAGCACGGCGAGGAAGGACCCCGCCATGATCGCGGCGTTCAAGTCTTCGACGGCCCCCACTGCCCAGCGCAGGACGGGCTGGGCCACGATCGGGATCAGCCCCGCCGTGAACGCCGCCCACACCACGAGCCGGTAGAAGGTCGTGGCGTAGGGTGATCGATCGGCCCAACGGCCGCCCAGAAAATAGCCCGCCGTCAGGTAGACCAGGATCAACCCGATGATGTTGGCCCACACCAGGTTGCTGGTCCCGAACACATTCCCGAGCAGCCGCGAGGCGGCCAGCTCGATCCCGAGGCTGGTCATGCCGGCGGCGAACGCGGTCAAGAGCAAGGCACGTCGATTCATCATCGCTCCACGAAATCAGGCGGCAGGGCGCAACCCCGCGGGTGTCGCCGCCCTGGAGAGGGCGGCTTCCAGCGAGTCGCCGCAGCGGATCAGGCGCGCCGGGATCCCGGCGTGTCGCGCCTCCTGCATCTGCGAGGCATTGTCCTGCGGTGCGCCGAAGGTGGCGGAAGCCATCAGCACCAGGACCGGCGTCAACGAGCGCATGCGCAGCCCGCGCAGGGCTGGCACGAGCCGCGAGCTGGTCGACGCCGTGACCACCAGGATCATCGCCCCGCGGGTCAGGTGGGTGTCCTCGATGCGAAGCACATCCTCGACCGCCGTCTCGCCTGCCCCATCGAGCACCGCCAGAGTCTCCAGGGCACGGATGAGCTGGGGGGCGCCTCGGTCGGGCTGGATGCTGTGCCGCATGCGATCGTAGGCCAGCAGTCCCACCGACCGGTCCTGTCGCAGGAAGTGATGGATCAGCGATGCGGCACTGGCGACCCCGTACTCGATCGTGGACGGCGGGAGGGAAATCCGCCGCGGCAGAAACGGGCTCTCGCGCGGATTGCCTTCTTCCTTGGGAAGCGCCCATCGGGCCGAGGCGCACGTGTCCAGCACGAGCCACACATCGCCCAGGGGGTCGAGCTCGAATTCCTTGACGATCAGTCGCCGTCGGCGGGCAGTCGACATCCAGTGAATGCGGTTGAAGCCGTCGCCCGGCATGTACTCGCGAACGCCGGCGGCATTGGGCGTGATCTGATGCGTGGGCTCGGTGACAGCCACGCCGCCGGGAAGCCGGCCCGATGGCAGCGGAAACGACGGAAGCGGAGACACCAGCGGCAGCACGACCAGCTGATGCACCTGCGGGATGGGACGTGAGACCGGGAACAAGCCGAAGGGGTCTCCGGCGTGCAGCCTCGCCGGGCCGAGCCGGAACCTGCCGCGCAGGGTGCAGTAGGTGCGGACCAGCTGCGAACGCTCGCGGCCTCCGCCGATCCCGACCATCACGACCGATGCGCGGTGGTCCGGCAGTTCCAACTCGTCGCGCAATTCAATCCACAGCTTCGGGATCCGGCTGCGGTTGACCAGCGTGATCGCCTCTTCGAAGGCGCGCCCGACCTGCGAGCGCGTGCCGCCCGGCCGGCGGGTCACCGACACGCCGCGCAGTGCCATGCGCGACCACAGAAACGACACCAGGAGCAGGCCGAGCGCAGACATAGGCCAGGTTGAAGAAGACCGCCCGGCCGCTGATCAGACCTGCGATCGAGCAGGCGCCGAAGAGGAGCACCAGCCCGCGGGCGCGGTCGGTCATCGGCCGAGCTCGCCTCCCGGGACGGGGAGCGAGCGCAAGATCTCCTGGATCACGGCGCGCGTATCGACGTCGCGCACCCGGGCGGCCGAGCCGACGATCAGCCGGTGGGCCAGCGCCGGCACGGCGGCCGCCTTGACGTCGTCCGGGACGGCGTACTCCCGGCCGAGGACCGCTGCCCGCGCCTGGGCGGCACGGAACAGGGCCAGGCTGCCCCGCGGGCTGGCGCCAACGTACACGTCCTCATGCCGCCGCGTGGCGGTCACGATCTCCAGGATGTAGCGCTTCAGCTCCGAAGCGACCGTGACGTGACGTACCGCCGCCTGCGCCTGCTGAAGCTCCTCGATCGAGACGGCCTGCTTCAGGCTGTCGACCGGATGGGCGAGCTGCTGCGCCTCAATCATCCGGATCTCTTCCGCCGGCGAGGGATAGCCGAGGCTGATCCGCAGAAGGAATCGATCGAGCTGGGCCTCGGGCAGCGGGAAGGTGCCCTCGTATTCGATCGGGTTCTGAGTCGCCAGCACCAGGAAGGGGGACGGAGTTGGATGCGTCACACCATCGACCGTGACCTGCCGCTCCTCCATCGCTTCCAGGAGCGCCGATTGTGTCTTGGGCGTGGCGCGGTTGACCTCATCGGTCAGCACGATGTTGGCCATCACCGGTCCGGGGCGGTACTCAAACTCACCCGTCTTCTGATTGAACATCGAGACGCCGGTGACATCGCTCGGTAGCATGTCCGGTGTGAACTGGATTCGATTGAACGTCCCGCCGATCGAGCGAGCGAGGCTCTTCGCCAGCATGGTCTTGCCCGTGCCGGGGACGTCTTCAATCAACAGATGTCCCTGGCAGAGCAGGCCGATGATCGTCAGACGGATGACCTCCGTCTTTCCCACGATCACCTGCTCGACGTTGGCGAGAAGACGCTCGCTGATTCCTTGAACAACCTGCATCGTCGCTCCCGTGGCGTTTCGTTCTGGGTGGTGTGTTCCGGAGGTCAAGTTTACCCCGCCCGGGCGTCAGCGTGCGGGTGGGGCTGAGGCCAGGCCTGCCTGGTTTCTCGGGCGCGCCCGGGACCACAGGCCTGCCCCGACCAGGGCCATCAGCCCCGCCGCGGCCAGGATCAAACCGAGCAGGAAGGAGCGCGGTCGATAGGAGAACTCGACCACGTGCCTGCCGGAGGGGACCGGGACCGCCCGGAACAGGTAGTCAGCGTGCCAGACGGAGTTGACGACGCCATCTACGCGCGCTTCCCATCCCGGATACCACACATCGGAGAGCAGCAGCCACGCGGGACCATCGGCGTCGACATCGATCGTCACCCGGTTCGGGTCCTCGGACGAGACCATCGCTGCAGTCCCGCCCCCTCCGCCAGCCGGTAACGGTTCCCCGTCTCGAGCTTCAACGATGACCACCGCCTCCGGGTCGAACCTTTCGTCGCTCACAGCGGAGAGCGCCGCTTGGCCGGACTCCACAAGGTGCGCCTCGGGTACAAGCCGCACGCGTCTCCCGCCTTCCAGGCGACGGTACTCGACGGGGACATCTTGCGACGGATTGGATTCGGCCAGCCAGCCGACGTCCATCAATCGCAGGAGGGGCTCGGGGTTCCCGCTGCGCTGGAGCATCTTCATCCATTCGACCCAACGTTCCGGCTGCAGCGGGTCGAAGTTGGAGGCGGAAGGAATGGAGTCGAGCAGCGCGACGTTTGGAAGCCCGGACTCGCGGACCATGCGCCAGTCGTCGAGCGCGTCGAAGCGATCGAACCGGAAGGCCCAGTCGAACTTCACCGGTTGCTCGAGCTCGGCCGGGATGTAGATGCGATGGCCGTCGTCGACGGATTCGGCCAGCAGGCTCGGCCCCCGGTAGAGGTTGGAGGCGACCATCGGGTTGAGCCCGATGCCGGCGATGACGACGTCGGCCATCACGACCACCGCGACGGCCGCCGTCCACCATGCGCTCGCCGACTCGCGGCGCAAGAGCACGAGTGCACCAGCCAGAAACAGCCAGATGCCGGCGATGGACATCGCACGGATCAACGTCGGCTCGACCGCCGGCAGAATCAGCCGCGTGAGCCACGAGGCGCCCGCCACCGCTCCCGCCCCGGCTGTCCCCAGCCTCGACCAGTAGAGCGCCCGGCCATCCACCTTCGTCCAGGCGGACGCACCGGCGCCGGCCAGCAGCGTCAGGCCGAATACGAACAGCAGCATCCAGCGCGTCGGCGCCTGGAACAGGCTGAACGTCGGGACCGTCCGAAACAGCCATGGGAACACCGGCGTGTTGCTACCCAACGCCAGGACGATCGCGATCGCCCCCACCCCGGTCAGGAATACCGTCAGCCCGACGTGGCGACCACGGCGCCGGATGGCGCGGACAAGCGCGAACAAAGCCAGGAGCAAGGGGAGCACGCCGATGTAGATTGCGTCTTCCCAGAAGTTGCCGTAGCCCCAGTAGTCGCCCGAAGCCGGACTGCCGAAGATGGACGGCGCCAGCAGGCCGAGGAAGCGCCACGGCCAGAAGGAGTAGGTCAGGGCCAGCTCGGGGTCGAGTGCCTGTGCCCGGTAGGACTGGCCGAGGTACTCGAGCGTCGGCAGGAGCTGGGGAGCCGCCAGTGCGAACGCGGAGACGCCGGAGGCCGCCAGCCCCGCGCAGTTGACCGCCAGCCGGCGCCAACCGTCCCTGCCGATCGACCTCCAGACGACCCATGCGCTCAGCAGGACCAGCGAGTACCAGGCCGTCTGTGCGTGCCCGGCGGTCCATTGGAATGCAAGGACGACCGCCAGCGGGATGCACGCTCGGATGCGCGCCCGCCACTCTTGTGACTCCGGCAGCGCGGCAGCCATGCGATCCGCCGCCAGGATGATCCACGGCGTCCACGCCGCGGCAGCGTTGATGCTGAAGAACCCGGCGCGGGCGACGAGATATCCGGAAAGGCCGAAGGCCAGCCCGGCGACGCACTGCCCGAGCCGATCCATCCCGAGCCTGCGCGCCAGCAACGCCATGCCCATCCCGGCCCACACGAGGTGCAGCAGGACCAACAGTCCCGAGCCCCAGGCCGGGTCGACGATGAGCAGCAGCAGATGCGGTGGGTAGATCAGGGCGGACTGGTAGTTGGCCAGCAATGGCGCGCCCATACCAAGCAGCGGGTTCCACAGCGGCCAGTGGCCCTGGCGCAGGACCGAGAGGGCGTACATCCGCCAGGGAATGAATTGAAGCAGCGGGGTCCCCCAGAAGAGCACTCGCCCCTGTAGAAGGCCAGGGCCCAAGAGGAGGACCGGTCCAAGGGCGACAAGCCACACGACGCGATCCGCGACCCGCCTCACCACGCTGCAGGCTCCTCGCCGATGGTGAATACCCGTTCGGCAGCGGCCAACACAACTGACCTCAGGCATGGGCACGCGCCATCCTGCAGACGGGTCTGAGTCGACCCGGTAGATCGCGATTCCACCCTCCGAGTACGCCTCGGTCAGGCCCGGTGGCGGGAGAGGCGCGTCAAATCCAAGTGCGCGCTCCGCCTCGCCGACAAAGACGTAGTCGACATTGAATTCCTGCGAGCAGTTCAGCCGCCTGCGCTCCGGCGCCCGAGTCGGCGAAGTAGGAATTCACGCGTGGAGCGAGCGCATGCAGGCCGGCGCTCTCCGGCCCATGTCCGATCACGACGAACGTCGGCGCCCACGCAGGCAGCGCGTTCCCGGTTTGAAAGGCGGTCAGCACGACGGCCTCGGATTCGGCGTTCTCGGCCAGCCATTCAAATGCCGCCACCTGGTTGGCAGGCTGGAACGCGGGTGTCTGGCCTGCCGCCGCCCCGCGGAAGGCACCGAAAAGCAGGAATGCAGGGGAAACCATGCTCAACGCCAGGACTGCGGCCGCGAGACGCCAGCGGACCGAGTCGCGCAAACGCGCTCCGCCCAATCCAATCGCCGCCAGTGTCGCCAGCACCACCCAACCGCCCTCCGGCAATCGGCGCTGGATCACCGTCGGCGCGTAGGCCAGGACGGGGAGGACCACCGCCCATCCCAGGAGCATCCGGCCTTCGCCATGCTCCTGCCTCCATGCGCGCCGAACCCCGAGAAACGCGAATGGCAGGAGCAGGCCGTAGGCCAGCAAGTAGTGGGCCGGGTGCGGCGATCTCAAGATGTTCTGCGCCGCCCATGCCTGTAGAAAGATGTCCCGGCGCAGGAGCAACGCATAGCCTGCCAGCATGATCGCCGGCGCGGCGAGGGCGATCGCAGCCGGCCGCAGGGAGCGAAGGATGTCCGGTCTCGGGTGCACGGTGAAGGCGCGGGCGAATTCAAGGATCTGATGGCACCCGATCGCCACCGCCGCGGCGACGATCGAAAGGGGCTGCACCAGCATCAGAAGCACCAGCCATCCGGCGGCGAACCAGGCCGCACGGGGGCGGGCCGTCGATTCAAGGTAGGCATCCAGGCCGAGGAATAAGAACGCGCGCGCCAACAGCAGGTGGGGGAAGGTCAGCGCCGCTAGGAAACCGAAGGTTTCCGGCGAGTACAGCTCCAACGGCTGGCTCCCCAGCCATGAACTGCTGCCGGAGAGGAACACCAGCCAGCCCATCCCCCCGCCGGCGATGGCCAGAATCGTCGCCCACCTGCGCCAGCGTACTTCGAGCACAAACCTCGACACGAAGCGGTAGGTTGAGAAGACCATGAGCGGGATGGCCAGGATGCGGGCAAGGTGGAAGAGAGCGACGAGTTGTTCGTGAGACCCACGGCCCGACGCCAACTTCCCCAGCAACAGGTAGCCGAGGAAGGCGGGCACGCCTGCCTGCTCGTCGGCGGTGTAGGGGGAGCGAAACAGCCAATCCCCTTCCGCGCCACGACGCATCTTGGCGATGTACGAATTGCCGTCCTCCACCGCGAACAGCGATCCGGTGAACCGCAGGTCAATCCCCTGTCGCTCGTAGGCCAGCAGGAAGGGAAGCGTCGTCACCAATGCCAGCACGACGCCGACGGCCACACACCAGACCTTCTCCCCGCGGGTCATCGGCGCACCCAGAGCACGGCGAGCGACAGAAGGGCGACGACTGCCAATGTCAGGCCAATGTACACGCTGGCGGGGATGAAGGTCAGGACGACCTCATGCGCTCCTGCGGGCAGCTCCACCGATCGCAGGATCCCGGCGCTCGTCACAACCGGTGCTCGCACACCGTCGACTCGGGCCTGCCAGCCCGGGTAGGCGATTTCGCTCAGCACCAGCCTGCCCGGTCCGACTGCCTGGACTCGGATGCGGTTAGGCGTCCACTCAAGCGCCGGCTACGTCCCGCCAGGCCCCATCGGCGTCCGCCGTCTCGATCCATGCGCGTGGGCGCGCCAGCGTGTTGTCATACACCCAACGGCCGTCTGCCTGCGCCAGGAGCGTCAGGCCGGAGGCCTGGAGCGGGTAGGCCGAGACCAGGCGATCAACGTTCAGCAGCCCCAGCATGCCGGCATCGATCGTTGGACCCCAATCCGAGTCAGTCGCACCGTCCGGGAACGGCGGCAGCGTCACGCTGTAGGTCCCGATGGGGAACCCGGTCGCGGCGGCCATCGCGTCGCGATAGGTCGTCAGTTGGAGAGGGCTTACGCCATCGGCGAGCTCGAGGCGACAGCGCATCGCCGTCTGCTGGGGCAGGCTGTAGGAAGGCGAGAATGTCCGGTGTTCACCGAACGCAACCGTTCGGCCAGCGAGGCCGCAGGCGTCCATCGACAGCTCGGAGTCGGCCGGCCGGGCCTCGAGGGTGAAGACATTCGCCCAGCCAAGGTCCAGGGCGATCAGGCCGATGATGACCGCACTCGCAGCCCTTGCGGCGGACGGCCGCCCAAGCCCGGTGCCGACCATTACAGCGAGCATGCAGCTGAGAAGCCCGCCCACCACGCTCGCCCAGGCCAGCTCCGACCCGCTCACCTCGGGGTCGCCGAGGCGAAGGACAACGACGACAAGTGGCAACGCCAGGGCCAATCCTCCGACGGCCACGCCAACCAGCCTGACTCGTCGTGCGGCGCGCACATCGTCGACTGCCTCCCGCACACGATCGAACGCGTGACCAGCCAACATGGCTGCAGCCAGGGCGACAACAAAAAGGAAGCGCGCTGGAGCGCGCATCGACGACATCCCCGGGATGATCCTCATCAGCCATCCGTAGACCGGGGTGAACGCGCCAAGTGCCAGAAGCATCCCAAGCAGCAAGACCGCCGTCCAGAATCGGCCCTTGCGCAGGCTGATGGCCGCGCCACAGGCAATCAGCACCCATACGGTCGCCCCAAGGTAGGTTTGAGTTTCGGGCCATCCCCCTGCCTGGAGCATGATCGTTCCGAGGATCCGCTCCGGCGGCAGCGACACATCGACCGCCGCCTCGGATGTCATGGCCGAGCGGGTCGTCCTGGGGAGAAGCTCCGCCAGCGGGATCATGGCAGGTGCAGCCAGACCCAGGCCGATGGCAGCGGCAACAAGGCTCGGTTTCCATCCCAGGCCAATTCTCATTCGCCAATCGTGGCTATGCGCAAGGCACTTGCCAGCGTAGGCCAGGCTCAGTAAACCTGAGGCGATGAGCCACCGCGGGTCGATCAGGGCGATCATCCCAAGCAACGCACCCGCGAGGGCATAGCGTCCCACACGTCCCGAGGACTCGTCGGTGTGCTCGATCGCCTGCCTGACGGCGACCAGGATCCAAGGCGTCCAACAAACCGCTTCGACAAGCGTGAGGTGCCCCAACCCGATGTGACCCACAAGCTTGGGCGTCGCGGCAAACACCACACCACCGAGCACTGCCGCCGGCCCCGACGCTCCTTCCGAGCGCAACAGCCTCAGCCCACCCCAAGCCGCAAGCGCGAGGTGTGCCCAGAACAGCAGATTGAATCCCAACCCTCCCGGCAGGACCCAGGCCAGGACGTTCGGCAGGTACCAGAGCCCGGCCAGTGGATCGGCAGCCAGCGGCATGCCGCTCAGAATCAACGGGTTCCACAACGGGATTTGTTGCCAGGTGATGATCGAGTAGCGAATGAAGGCCGAGATCGGCCCATGTGAGACGAGCAAGTCGGAGTACGCCCCGCCGCGCCAGAAGGGAAATCCGGTCGGGTCGAACAGGAGCGCCGCCAACCCGAGAGCCGGTATAGCGATCAGCGCCAGCGCCGTCCAGCCCGAGCCGCGATCCTTCATGGCGCGGGAACGGACGCCAGCGTTACACGGCCACACACCACGGCCGTCGGCAACTCACTCGGCCAGGAGGCGGGTCCGAGCGCTTGTTCCTCAGGACCGTAGTACACAAAGTCAACCTGGCGCGCCTCGAGGATCGCCTTGGCTGCATCGAGGTCGGTCGACGCCGCAAAGAGCGACTCAATCAAGGCCCTCTCGGCCAGCGCGTTGGGTGTCTCAAAGGGGTGACCGTACACGACGCGCGCGTCCGCAAAAGCCGGGATCCGGTTGCCCACGGTCACCCCGGCCAACACCAGCGAACCTGGCGCGGCGTTCTCGGCCAACCACTGGAGGGCACATGCCTCGTCGTTCGACTGCACCAGGAGCGGTTCGGCGCGCAGGACACCGCCCAATCCGGCGGCGATGACGATCAGGTTGGTCGGGATCACGGAGGCCAGGACAAGTGTCGCCAGGGGCCGGCGCCACGCGCCGCGTCGCGCCGCAATCGACAACCCCGCGGCAGCCAGTGCGGCGAGCGGGATGAAGAGACCCAGCGACAGCCGCCGTTGGAGCGCCAGCGGCGCATACAAGAGCATCGACTGAACGATCGCCCAGGCCAGCAGGATCAGGTGGGTTCCCGTCAGACGACGATTGGCGACGACGGCAACCACGGCCAGCAGCAGCAAGGGTGCGAAACCCAGCAGGTACGCGCCGGGCGACGGCGACGGAGTCTGGTTCTGAGCGTTCCACGCCGCCAGATCCGGGCGGCGTAAGGAGCAGCCACAGGTCATACGCCGCCCAGGGTGCAGCTCCGAGGACGAATGCACCCAGTGCGACCAATCGACGTCGCACCGAGCTCGGGGAGCCGGCCTGGCGCTCCTGGCGGGCACCGATCACGATCCCGGTCAGCATGATTGCGACCGCAGGAAGGAGGACGAAGGGCAGGACAAGCGCCATGCCGGCGCCGCAGATCAGGCAGATCAAGAGCCAGCCGGGCTTCCCGGCATTGCGGCCGAGCACTCCCAGCGCGGCGCCCATGAGGGCCGCCAACGCCAGCGGGAAATGCGCGTTGGCGTAGGCCGATAGAAACGGCGTGCTCTCCGGGATCGACAGGTCGCTGGCCACGAATCCGAATGCGATGCCCATCCAGCCCCAGCCGGCGCCAACCAGGCACAGGGCGAAGGCGAACCAGCGCTCGCCGCGCTCGGCGACGAACTCCTCCAGGAAGCGGTAGATGGCAACGAACATCAACGCCGCGGCCGCAACCCGCGCGGCGTGCAGGACCACGATGAGCTCAGCGCCCAAGAGGCGTGCGATGTGACCGAGCAGCAGGTAGTACGGGAACAGGAACGCTCCGGCGCCTGGCTGCGAGGCATACGGGAGGTGGAACTGCCAGCCGCCGTCGAATCCCTGACGCATCTTGGCCAGGTAGCTGAAGCCGTCGATGGGGTTGATCAGGAAGCCGGCGAACGTGTGGTCCGGAGGGGCCATCTGCTGGGCGATCCAGGTCGGCAGGAGGGTCGCCAGGGCGACGCCTACCGCCAGCCCGATTGCCACCCATCGGTCACGCTGGTTCATGACCGAATTGTACGTCGCGGCCGGTCGGCTCGCCATGCCGCACGGCGGGCTTGAGGGAAGCGACGGGATACCTTCTGCGAGCTGGCGTGGACCAGACCACGCCGCGCAGCCCTCATCGAACGCTCAATCTCGACCCAGCCCTGCGCCCATCGCGGGGCTCATGTGGCGCGATCGGACCAACGAACGGCGGGATCACCCGAGATCGGCACCGACGCAGGTGTATCGGGTTGCCGAGTGAGTGGGGCAGAAGCCGGCGGCCCGTCGGTCTCGGACGTGCCGGGCCGCCTGTTGGCGGCCGGCGTGTGCGGCAGTCTATAATGACCGCATGAGCCGTGTCTCCAGCCTGCATCGCCTGCAAGAACTCGACCAGTCCATCGACCGCGGACGGGCGAGGCAAACCGAAATCGATACGGCTTCTGGGCGGCTCCGATGCGGTCCGCGCTGCCCGCTTGGCCGATGAACAGGCTCGGCAGGAACTGCGGGCGGCTGCGGCGAGCGTCAAGGAAGCCGAGGGGACGCTCGGCGCACAGCGCTCCAAACTGGAGCATGCGGAGGCATTGCTCTACGGCGGCGGGGTCCACAATCCCAAGGAACTCCAGGACCTACAGGCCGACGTCGAATCATTGAAACGGCACATGGCGGTCCTCGAAGAACGTCTCCTGGAAGCTATGCTGGTGCTCGAGGAGGAGGAGAAGAAAGCCGGCCGCGCGGCTGACGCCCTGTCCTTGTCGGAGGCGGCGCTCCTGGCGGAGCAGGTTTCCTGGACCAAGGAACGGGCCCAGATCCAGACCCGTCTGGATACGCTGGCGATCGAGCGGGAAGCTGCCATGTCCGGGGTAGCCGAAAAGGACCTTGCGCTGTACGCTCGATTAAGGGACAGTATGGGGGGCAATGCGCTGGCCATCCTCAAGGACGGCAGTTGCAGCGCGTGCGGCGTGGGGATTTCGGCGTCGGAAAGCCAGACGGTCCGCAACAGCGCGGAGCTCTTCCGCTGTACTCAGTGCGGCAGGATCCTGTACGCGGGGTAAGACGCGATGCTGGCACAGCTCTTCGGTTGGCGGTTTGACTGGCCCGAGTTCGTCCTCGGGATCCTCTTCGGCTTGCTCATCGCCTGGGGCGCACGCCGCGCTCTTCCGTCGCTGCTGGCCGCCTCGAGCTGGACCCAGCAGCGCGCCCGGACCGTGGGGGAGGGCTTCACGGCGGGAGCCAAGGACCGCTACCGCGAGGAACTGATCCGTCGGGTGGAATCGCTTCACCTGGCGCGGGCGATCCTGGCCCTGGAGGAGATCGCCGTCCCTCCTCGCCTGCTCGCACCCCCTGCTCCCGCCGATCCCCAGCGAGCCGATCCACTTCCGGAAGGTTCGTTGACCGTTCTACCCAACCTGCCGGATGCCAATGTGCTCTCCGGCATCTACCGCGCTCCCACGTTGTCGCTGGCGGAAGCACTTGCCGACGGCACGCATCTCCTGCTGACCGGCGAGATCGGCAGCGGCAAATCGACCGCCCTGGCCTACCTCGCCCTGCGCTCTGCCCAGCACCACCCCGAATCCGGGATCGGCGCCGAGATGCTCCCCGTGCTGGTGCATGCCGGTGACCTGCGCCTCGACCGGCAATCGCGAGACCCACTCGATCCGCTCATCGAGGCCGCCCAGCTAACCGTCTCAGGCGGACTGGCCGCTCGGCTCCCCGGATACATACGCAACCACGCACGTCAGGGGCGCCTGCTCCTCCTCCTGGATGGTCTCGATGAACTCACCACCGAGGAGATCGTCCCGATTGCGGCGTGGGTCAAGGCGCTGATCGGTGCCCATGCCGGGAACCGAGTGGTAGCTGCAGGTCCTGCCCGCGGATACGACGGCATGGTGGAGGCCGGTCTGGCGCCCGTCCCGCTGGCTCCCTGGTCCGAGCATGAGCATCGTCTGTTCCTCAGTCGCTGGGGCGCGGGCTGGCAGAAGTACGTCCTGCCCGGCCTTCCGAAGAACCGCATCGGGGAGCTCGACCCGGCGCTGATCAGCGGCTGGCTTCTGGGATCGATCCGCACGCTGACACCGCTGGAAGCGACCTTGCGCGTCTGGGCCGCCTATGCCGGGGATGCCCGCGGGGGCACAACGGCCGAGTGTATCGAGGCCTACCTGGCCCGCTTCCTCTCACCCGACGAACGTCAGGTCACCGAGGTCGTCGGGATGACCTGGATCAGGGAGCGCACCGGCTGCCTGCCGGAGCGACTGCTGGCACGCGGCACCCCGGTCTCCGATCTGATCGACGCCGGCGTCCTGGCGCGTCGTTTCGGCGCGCGGGTGACATTCGCCCAGCCCGCGCTGGGCTCCTATCTGGCGGCGCGTGGGTTTGTCCAGGCCGGCCTGCCGGAGTCCGCGCTCCTGGAGGCCTGGCCGCCGGCGGACGAGTGCACGCACTGGATCGCAGCGCTGGGCGACGTGACGTCGGAGGCAGAGCGGCACTTGCGCGCCTCCGACGACCCGCTTGGGCATCACATGCTGCTGTGCGCGCGCTGGCTCAAGGATGCGCCGGCCAAGGCGCCGTGGAAGCCCTACGTCTTGCGCGCGCTGGCCACCGTCCTGAACGATGTGCAACGACCGTACGGGTTGCGCCTGCGAACCGCGCACGCGCTGGTCCTGTCGCGCGAGGCCAGCGTGGGGATCCTGTTCCGTCGACTGCTCACCTCGGAGGCGCCCAGCAGCCGGATCCTCGGTGCGCTCGGCCTGGGGGGCCTGCGCGACGAGGAAGCCGTCGAGCCGCTGTTGAAACTGGTCGAGAGCGACACCCACCTCCTCTGCCGCCAGGCGGCGTGCCTGGGACTGGGAGCGGTCGGCACGCAGCCGGCACTCGAAGGATTGGGACACGCGTTGTTGAAGGGGGATGAAGGCGTGCGGTTGGCGGCCGGCGAGGCGCTCGCGTGTCACCCCGACGAGGGCTACAACATGCTCAAGGATGCGCTGGAGGTCGACAATCTGCTCACTCGCCGTGCGGCAGTCTTCGGCCTGAGCCGCGTCCCGGAAGTGTGGGCGCTTGAAGTCCTGGAGAAGGTTCAGGTGGAGGACGGGCAATGGGTCGTACGCGGCGCTGCGGCCGAAGCGGCCGAGCGGCGGAATAACCCGCCCTGGACCATCCATCCGCCGGTGCTAGAACTCGCCGAGGTTCCGTGGCTGATCGCTTACGCCGCGCGGGAAGGGCTGGGTGTCGCGACGGGCAGGCCGGCTCTGGAGATGACGCGCCGCGTCCTTTCGAACGGCACCCCCGAGGAGAAGCTGGCGGCGCTCGAAGCGATCGCCGGCACGGGAAGCGAGGAGTTCAACCTCGAGCTCGCAGCAGCGCTGCGCTCCGATGACCCGCAGATGCGTGACGCCGGCTACGAGGCGCTGTGGCGGTTGACCGCGCCGTCGGCGGCGCTCCCCATCACCACCGCCGCCCGCGCCTAGGTCAGAACTCGGGCCACTCCGCAGAATGCAGACCGCCGGCCATGGCCGGCGGTTGGATTTCCAAACCTGGCTGCTTCGATCCTCTGGCCTACTCCTGTTCTTGCCGCGCTCATCCAGGTCTGGATCCGCGCCTGAACGTCTTCGGCCGAGAGATCCAGAATCGAGACGATCTTGTCCAGCCCGCGCTGGCCGGCGATGATCTCGAGCCGGTTCTTGCGCACACCCAGCACCTTCGCCAGGAACGTGAGCAGTTCGGTGTTGGCCTTGCCTTCCACGGGCGGCGCCGCCACGCGCACGCGCAGGATGCCATCCTCGAGGACGCCGGCGAACTCGGTCTTGCGTGCCCGCGGCGTGACCCTCAAGGTCAGCGCCGCACCCGCCTTCCCACTGTGAAGCTTGAAGGATCGCATCGCCCTACCCCTGCGAGACCAGCAAGGTCACAAGAACTCGGCCCAGGATCTGCAGGACGATCAGCAGGATGGCCGGGCTGAAGTCCAGTCCGCCGGCCGGCGGAACGACCCGGCGGATGGGCGCCAGCATGGGATCGACGAACGAGTTGAGCGCACGTCGAAGCGGGTGAAACGGGTTGAGGACGAAACTCAGTAGCACGTCCACGAACACCACCAGCGTCAGGCCGTTGACGATCAACTGAATCGCGGACACGAAGCCGTTCACGATGTTGACACCCTCCACCCGGTCCGGGGCGGACTAGCCCGCTCCCGTCGGTCGATCCCCGAACAGGGCTCGCCCGATGCGCACCATAGTAGCACCTTCTTCGATGGCGATTTCGAAGTCGTCGGTCATCCCCATCGACAGCTCGGGCAGCCCCCCCGCCCCTGCAGCCGAGAGTTCATCCCGCAGCCGCGCCAGCCCGTGGAACACCCGGCGGAGCACGCCCTCCTCGGCCGTCCACGGTGCCATGGTCATCAGGCCACGCACTTCCAGTCGCGGCAGGCGCGCCGCCGCCAGCATGCTGGCCAACAGGTCCGCCCGACCACTCGGCGGCGAGGCATCCCAGCCGTCCTTGGACGCCTCCCCCGATATGTTGCACTCGAGCAGCACCGGCAGGCGCAGATTGACCTCTCCCGCCAACCGATCGAGCGAAGCTGCGAGCTTGGGACGATCAAGGGAGTGGACCAGGGTGAACGGCCCCACCACTTCCCGGGCCTTCCGGCTCTGCACATGCCCGATCATGTGCCAGCGTGCATCGACCAGGTCCGCCAGCTCTGCCTGCTTGGCACGCGCTTCCTCCACCCGGTTCTCGCCAAAGTCACGCAGGCCAGCTCGATACGCGAGACGAACGAGCTCCGCCGGATGGCTCTTGGTGACGGCGATCAGGCGCACGGCCTCAGGCGACCGACCTGCTCGTCCGGCGGCGGCCTCGATCCTGGCTAGGACTGCGCGCAGATTGGCCCGCAGGTCGGACTCCGAAATCATGAGCGTGCCTCGTGGCCCGTCATGCAGCAGAGCGCCATCAGCGCCCCGAACCGCCCGGTCTTCCCGCCTTCGCCTCGATGGCTGTACCAGTCCTGCGGGTGGCAGGCGGTGCACAATCCCGCCTGTTCGATCGACCGTCACGCCCTCACCCTCCAGCAGGCGACGGTTGGCGAGCCACAGATCCAGGTGAACCGCGCCATCGTGGACCGCCAACGCCTCGTCGGCCGGCGGACCCAGCGCCTCGCGCACGGCCCGCACGACGTCCTCTCCTACGGCGTAGTGATCGGGGCCGATCGACGGGCCCAGTGCTGCGAGCAGGTCAGCCGGTTGGGAGCCGTAACTCGCTCTCAGGGCACGTACCGCATGCACCACTGCCTGGCGCACGGTGCCGAGCCAGCCGGCGTGCACCAGGCCGATGGCCTGTTTCACCGGGTCATACAGGAGCACAGGGACACAATCGGCGAAGCGCATCAGCAGCGTCACATTCGGCGTTGGCGGTGATCATCGCGTCCGCCTGAACCAGGGCAGCCTGCCCCCGCGGTTCGCGGGCGTCCACGACGTCGGCCGAATGCACCTGCCAGACCTCGTGCAGGCTGGCCGGGGTTCGCCCGATGGAGTCGAGCACTCGGCGCTTGTTCTCCAGAACCCGCGGGGTCTCGTCCCCCACCGTTCCTCCAAGGTTGAGGGACGACCATGGGGAGGGACTGACCCCGCCGCGCCGCGTGAAGACCGCGTGCTGGAGGCCGGGAAGGTCCAGGGTTTCGAAGGTGAAAAGTCGGAGGTCACCCGCTTGACGGAACGACATGCGCGAAGTCTACCATGCGAGGCCGCGCCGCCGGGGCGCACACGTCAGGGGGACCGGACTCCGGCCAGCCGCGCAGCCGAAAGCGCACGCGTCTCGTCCATGCTCTCTTCGACGTACGGGTACGCCAGCCAGACATTCGTCAGCCCGAACGCCAATCCGGTCAGCGTGCGCAGGAGCGGAGTGCTTTCGCGGACGGGCCAGGAGAGGAAGGGGAATGCGCCGAGGAGCTGGCTGCCGCCGTCCAGCGCGATGGGAAGGACGCCGAACAGAACCCAGGCCCAGATCGGGAGTGGACGCAGACGCCGGCGCAGTCCGGCAAACAGCAACCCCCCGAGCAACAAGCCCGCCGTAGATGGCGACGTCCCGCTCGCAGAACGCAACCTTGAAGCCGACCTGCTCATTGCCTACGAATTCCCGCGCCGCCACCAGGTCGTATCTCATCCACGCCGGTCGCCGTGCTCAGCGGGACCAATCCGGTGCCGGCCAGCACGCGCGGGTAGGCCGCCTGCGGGCCGAAGAGGAACCAGCTGCGGAATGCCCACTGGTGGCACAGCGGTGAATAGGCCTTGTAGATCCAGCGCGCCGGTCGCTCGGCGCCGACCTTCATCAGGACGGGCGCCATGAAGGGCAGGCCGACGTACAGCAGGACCAGCAGGTTGAACAGCGCCAACCAGTGGCGCGAGATGAAGAGCAGGCTGCGGTTGGTGCGGAGCGCCCCGGGATTGGACGGCCGGGCCCCGGAGGCGGTGGCAGCCGATGGCGGCGCCGAAGCGTGAGCCTGCAGCGCCACGCGCAAGTCGGCCGGGGTGATCGGGGCGCGCAGCGTGTACGGCCCGACCACGACCACCGGGATCTGCTCCACGTATCGGGAATGCAGCGCGGCATCCGATTCGATGTTGACTTCCACCAGCTCGTGCGGCACTTGCGCCTGCAGGGCACGCAATTGTTCGCGCACTTCATCGCACAGGAGGCAGCCTGGCCGGCCGTACAGCGTCACTCGCATCTCACCCCAGCCCCATCTCTCGAAGGTAACCGTCGAGCTGCGCCTCGTCCATGCTGCCGATGTGCACGAATTGGATCACACCCGATCGATCGACGAAGAACGTCGTCGGGTATCCCAACACCTGATACAGCGTCTGGATGCGGGCGCCGGGATCCAACACGATCGGGAACGTCAATCCCAATTCGGTCTGAAAGCCACTCACCAGGTCCTGCCGGCTCATCGAAATTGACGCCAACGACGGTCAGTCCCGCCGATTCGTACGTACGGGAACGGGATCTCGAGCAATGGCATCTCTGCCCGGCAGGGTTCACACCAGGTCGCCCAGAAGTTGAGGACGACGACCCGCCCGCGCGCCTCGTGCAGGCGAAAACCGACCCCGGAGACCGTCACCGCCTCGAAGTCCGGAGCAAGCCCGCCCGCCACTGGAGCGACGACCGGCGTCAAGGCGGTCGCGCCCGGAAGGCGTCGCCAGGGTCGCGCCGTTCGGGGAAGCCTCCCCAGGCGACCAGGCCGGCCGAGAGCCCGAGCAGCGCACCGATCGCCAGAAAGGACCAGGCCCGCCTGTCCCTGTCACGGCACGGACCCTCCTAGAGGCCGAAGTCGACGAACAGGCCAAAGCGCGCCAGCCGGGCGAGCGTACCGGTGAGCAACATGATCCCCAGAATGATCATGATGACGCCCGTCGCCAGGGAGATGCCTTTGAGCAGGCGAGCGTGACGCCGCATCAACTCCGTGACCCGCCCGATCCCCAGCGCGGCGAGCAGAAATGGAATCGCCAGCCCGGCGGAGTAGGCCACCAGCAGCACGACGCCCTGCGTCACCTTGGCGTTGTTGAGCGCCAGCGTCAGCACGGCCCCCAGCACCGGGCCGACGCAGGGCGACCAGCCGGCGGAGAAGAACACGCCCATCAGCGCCGACGACAGGTACCCCAGCCTCGGATCCGGACGCACCTGTCGGCGGGTATCGAAATCGAGAAACGGAATGCGGATGACGCCCAGCATGTGCAGGCCGAACAGGATGACGACCACGCCGCCGATTCGCGCCAGCCACTGCCGGGCATCAAAGAGGAAGGCACCGAGCGCCGAGGCGGCGGCCCCCAGGATGACGAACACGATGGAGAAGCCGAGAACGAATGCCACCCCGTGCGTGAAGGTGATCCAGCGGTTCTCGACCGCCGCGCCGCCTGCACCGACCGATCGGCCGCTCAGGTACCCGACATACGCCGGCACAAGCGCCAGCACACACGGGGAGAGGAAGGAAGCCAGCCCGGCCAGGAAGGCCAGCCCGAGGGTTACGTTCTCAGGACTCATCCACGCTCCTCGGACCTCCCAGGCACGATCGCTCCGGACGACCCACTCGTCGCATCGCCCCGCGCCGGTGAGCCGCAGGCCGCGCAGCCGCAGGCTGTTGGTGACGACGAACACCGAACTGAAAGCCATCGCCCCCGCGGCCAGCATCGGATTCAGGTAGCCCGAGCGCGGCCGCCGGGATCAAGATGATGTTGTAGAAGAACGCCCAGAACAAGTTCTGACGAATGGTGCGCATGGTACCACGGGAGAGTTGGACCGCGCGGGCGACGCCGCGCAGGTCGCCGCTGATCAGCGTGACCGGCGCGGCGGCGATGGCCACATCCGTGCCGGTCCCGATGGCGATTCCCACGTCGGCCTGCGCCAGCGCCGGGGCGTCGTTGATGCCGTCCCCCACCATCGCCACGACTTTGCCCTCCGCCTGCAGCGCCTTGACCACGGCCGACTTGTCGCCGGGCAGAACCTCGGCGCGTACCGAATCGGCCTCCAGCCCGACGCGGCCGCCGATCGCCTCGGCCGTAGACCGGTTGTCGCCGGTGACCATCATCACCCGCAGCCCAAGGGCACGCAGCTCGCGGATGGCTTCCGCCGATCCTTGCTTCACCGTGTCGGCAATGCCCAGCAGCCCGACCGCATGCCCGTCCACGGCGACCGTTACGGCGGTCTTGGCTTCGGCGTTCAGGCGGCTCATCGGCGCAGAGACCGAGTTCGACGGCGACCCCGCGGGCTTCGAGGATGCGCGCGCTCCCCAGGAGCACCTGTCGCCCTCCGACCTGGGCAACGATTCCCTGCCCGGCGACGGCCTCGAAGCGCTCCGGCATTTCGGTCGCGATCCCGCGCTCTGCCGCGGCCGCGACAACCGCCTGACCCAACGGATGTTCGGATCCGCGCTCGGCGGATGCCGCGAGGCGCAGCACTTCGTCGTCCGTCCAGCCGGAGTCGACGGTCACGACGTCCGTCACGACCGGCTCTCCGCGGGTGATGGTGCCTGTCTTGTCGAGCACCGCCGTCGTCAGGGCGCCTGCGCGTTCCAGTGCCTCCCCCGAGCGAAACAGGATGCCTAAGGTCGCGCCTTTGCCCGTCCCGACCATCACGGCGGTGGGCGTCGCCAGGCCGAGCGCGCACGGGCAGGCGATCACCAGCACGGCCACCATGTTGATCAGGGCGCGGGTGAAGGCCGAGGTCTCTCCCGTCGGAGGCGGCGCCAGGAACATCCATCCGGCGAACGTCAGCAGCGCCAGGCCGATGACCGCCGGCACGAAGACTGCGGAGACACGGTCGGCCAGGCGCTGGATCGGGGCCTTGCTGCCCTGTGCTTCCTGGACCAGTCGGACGATCTGCGCCAGGGCAGTGTCCTTGCCGACCCGGGTGGCTTCGAAGCGAATGGCGCCCATCTTGTTGAGTGTGGCGCCGATGACTTCATCGCCCGGCGCCTTCTCCACCGGGAGGGACTCACCGGTAATCATCGATTCATCGACCGCCGTCCGCCCCTCGATGACCGTCCCGTCGACGGGGACCCGCTCTCCCGGCCGAACCAGGACGATATCGCCCCGCTGCACATCATCCACCGGGACATCGAGCTCGACGCCCTGACGCTCGACCCTGGCCGTCTTGGCCTGCAGGCCGAGCAGCCGCCGAATGGCCTCGCTCGTGCGCCCGCGCGCCCGCGCCTCGAGGAACTTCCCCAGCAGGATCAAGGTGATGATGACCGCCGCCGTCTCGAAGTACAGGTGGCCGACGATCAGCCCGAAGAGGATCGCCAGGGAGTACACGTAGGCCGCGCTCGAGCCCATGGCGATCAGCACGTCCATGTTCGCGGATCCGTTGCGCAGCGCTTTGAAGGCCCCGACGTAGTACTGGGCGCCCACCACGAACTGCACCGGCGTCGCCAGCGCGAACATGACCCAGTTGTACCAACCGGCGTGCGCCAGGTCATGCGGCACCAGCCCCAGATCGCGCCCCATCCCCATCAGGAACAGGGGCACGGTCAGGCTCAGGCCGACCAGCAGCAGCCGTCGCTGCCGGTCGATCTCCTCCTGGCGCGCCTTCTGCTCCACGTCCACCAGGTCGCCATCCGCCTCGAGCGGCTCGAAACCCGCCGCTCGGACCGCGGCCCGCAGATCGGCCTGGCTGATCAAGGTCGGGATGTAGCGCACGTGCAGCGTCTCGGCGGACAGATTCACGCCGGCCGACTCGACGCCCTCGCGCGCCTGCAGGGCACGCTCGAGCCGCTGGGCATCGACGCTGTCGCCGACGCGCGCCAGCGCCAGCGTCGCATCGCCCAACGCCACGTCATAGCCGGCGCGCCGGATCCGCTCCACCAGCGCCTGCGGCGCCAGGCGCGCCGGGTCGAATTCGATGCTGGCACGCTCGGATGCCAGGTTGACGTTCGCAACCTCGACGCCGTCGAGCTTGCGCAGCCCGCGCTCGATCGTCCCGACGCAGTTGGCGCACGTCATGCCGGTGATCGGCAGCGTGACCGTTCGGGTAGACTCCGCCAAGGAGTTCCTCCAGGGACCGGAGGCTACTTCGCCACCGGATAGTTGATCTCGGCCAGCAGCGACTCGATGGCCGCCTCCGTCGCCGGTGCATCGTAGCGCACCTCGACGCGCTTGCTGTCGGCCGCGGCTTTCACGTCCTGCACGCCTGCCAGCTCCTTGAGCTCGGTCGTGATCGTGTGAATGCAGTGCCCGCAATGGATGTTCGGAACCGAATACGTTACCGTCGACATGAGATTCCTCCCGGCCTGTGGCCGCTAGACTTTCGAGGCCATTTCGTAGACCTCGCCGATCTCCTTCAACACCCGCTCGCGTTCGCCGGGGTCTTCGCCGCGGACCGCCGTGATCAGGCACGAATGCAGGTGCTCATTGAGCACACGGCTGTTCAGCCGGCTGAGCGCCGCCTGGGCGGCCGAGATCTGGCGTATGACGTCGATGCAGTACGCATCTTCGTCGACCATGCGCTCGATCCCGCGCAGGTGGCCCTCGACGTTCCGCAAGCGTCGCAGCGTGTCCGTCTTGTCCATCTTCTCTTTCCCCACCCCCCCGGGGGGGGTCTACCCATATTCTACCCTTTTCGACCGTTCAAGTCAAGGTTAGCGACGCTTAGGCCACATGGGCCAGGCGGATTACACCGGCCGGTGGTATCCTACCGAAGAGAGACTGACATCCCGCCCACGATCAGCGGCAGGGACCTTCGGCGGCCCGCGTCTCACGCCTCCAGGTTCCTTGGTCTGCGGCAGGGCCTTCCAGGATACCGGTTAGCCCATGACGCCCCCCACCTCACCCACCGCTGCCGGACTGGTTTCCACTCAGGCGCGGGAGGCCCTCCTGCGCGGGGACCGCGGCGCCTCCCGGCGGCTGGCCTTCGAGGCGCTGGGCCACGACCCGTCGTGTGACCTGGCGTGGCTTGTCCTGGCCGCGCTCTCCCCACCGGCCAGGCGCCGCGCCTACCTCGAGCACGCACTCACCCTCGCACCGAACAGTCGGCGGCTCCAGCAGGCTCTGGCTACAACGCTGCCGGCCGCCGCAGGGCACGCCACCGCGCGACGTGGCGGGCGGGATGGAACCCCGGGCTCTGGAGCCTGTCCAGCAATCAGACGTCCCAGCCCGGGAATCCCTGTGGCCCTCAGCGACCCTGGCGCGTGGCCGGCCGGATCGCTTCCCGGCGCCTTCTGACCTCGCTCCTGATCCTGCTTGGAATCGCCTACCTGGCCTCCTTCGCCCTGCTCATGGCGCAACGCGGGTATGCCGGAATGCCGGCCGAGCCGCTCACCGCCCTGGTAGAGGCCTTCCGCCTGGTCGTGGAGTACCTCCTGCACCATCCGGCCACCTACTACATGAGCAAGGTGACCCACACGTGGTGGGCCTACGCCGGCACGGCATTCCTGCGCAGCGCGGCACTTCTATTCGTTTCCATGCTTGTGGCGACTGGAATCGGCGTGCCGCTTGGGGTCTGGGCGGCCACACGGCGCCGGCGGATCGGCTCGGCATTGATCCTGACCCTCTCGATTCTGGGCGTCTCCACGCCCAGCTTCCTGCTGGCGATGCTTGTTCTGGATCGCCGATTTCCGCATCTACCGTCTGACCGGCACCGCACCCCTGCCCCCCACCGGATTCGGATGGGACCTGCATATGGTCATGCCGGTGTTGGTGTTGGCCATGCGCCCGCTGGCGCAGGTGGCGCAGGTCACGTATGTCTCGCTCAGCGATGTCCTGGGGCAGGACTACGTGCGAACGGCGCTCGGCAAAGGGCTGAGCCGTGGAGGTGCGGTCTGGCGTCACGCCATGCGCAACATCTGGATCCCGGTCCTGACGGCGATCGGGACCAGCCTGCGCTTCTCGCTTGCCAGCCTGCCGGTGGTCGAATCCTTCTTCCTGTGGCCCGGCCTGGGGATGACGCTGCTGACGGCACTCGACCTCGGGATGGACACACTGATCCTGGACCTGCTGCTGGCTCTTGGCCTGCTCTTCCTGGTCCTGAACTCCTTGCTCGATGTCGTCTACCCGCTACTCGATCCGCGCCTGCGGCAGGACGCTGCGCAAGAGGCGCGTCTCGATCGTGCCACGCCGAGTGAACGGCTGACCGAGACCGTCGACACGCTGAGGGACATCGCCCACGGCCTGCGTCTCCGCCTGCGCCTGCCCGCAAGAAGCGCTGGTAAGGTCAAACCGGGAGCCGCTGCGCGTCCGGCGATTCCTGTCTCCGAAGTCCCCGCACTCGCACCCGGCTCTGGTCGACCTTGGCGCGGCCTTTCCCTGATCGCCTCCAATCCTGCGTTTCTGCTGGGGTCCCTGCTCCTGGTCGGCATGTTGGCGCTCGCCGTTTGGGGCGGATCGTGGACGCCGGCCAGCGCCTACGAGACCCACAGCATCATCATGATCGAGGGCGAGCTTGCCTCCCCGCCCTTCGCGCCTTCGTCCACCTACCCGTGGGGTTCGGATGCGATCGGCCGCGACATCCAGGCCCTGGTGCTGGAGGGTGCACGTCGGACGATGTCGCTGGCGATCATCGCCACGCTGGCGCGGTTGCTCCTGGGTACTGTGCTGGGCGTGTGCGCCGGGTGGTGGCAACACAGCTGGCTGGACCGCCTGTTGTCCGCCGGCGTGGCGATCTGGGCCGCATTCCCGGTGACACTGTTCGCCATGCTGCTGATCTACGGCATGGGTATCCAGCAGGGCTTCTGGATCTTCGTGATCGCCTTGTCCGCGGTCGGCTGGGGCGAGATCGCTCAGTTCACACGCGGCCTGGTCATCCGACTCAAGGCCCAGCCGTTTGTCGAGGGCGCCCGGTCGATCGGCGCCCGCGCCGATCAGATCCTGCTCACCCAGATCCTGCCCAACATGACCGGTCCGCTGGTCGTGGCGGCGTCGCTCGAGACGGCCGGCGTTCTGATGCTGCTGGCCGAGCTCGGTTTCCTGAACGTCTTCATGGGCGGCGGCTTCCGGGCGACGATCGCCGAGGCGGCCAACATGTCGCCGGTGTACTACTACTTCTCGGATGTTCCCGAGTGGGCGGCCCTGCTGGCCAACATCCGCAACTGGTGGCGGGCGTATCCCTGGCTTGGCTGGTACCCCGGCGTGGCCTTCTTCCTGGCCATCATCGCCTTCAATCTGTGGGGCGAAGGCCTGCGACGCTTCCTGGACGACACGCGCATCAACCTGAGCCGGTTGCTCAACCGCAACATGCTCCTGCTCGCCGGCGCCGGGGCTGTGGTGGTGGCCATGATCGTCAACGCCGCATCCCCGCGCGCCCAGTACCACGATGCGGCTGCGCAGTTCGATGCGACCGCCGTGCAGGCCGATATCGCCGCCCTGGCCTCGCCCGCCGCGGAAGGCCGCGAAACCGGTACGCCCGGCGCCCGGATCGCCGCCGCGTATATCGCCGAGCGGATGGAATC
Source organism: uncultured Chloroflexia bacterium (assembly GCA_963818575.1). GTDB lineage: Bacteria > Chloroflexota > Anaerolineae > Anaerolineales > E44-bin32 > DYJB01. The sequence continues at coordinate 78,914 of CAWFSV010000013.1, forward strand.
CGTCGGCTTGTTCCCGGCCGGCGTGGGGAACACCTACCTCCAGGCCCTCGTCCGCCCGCGATTCCACGTCACCGAGGTCCCCACCCTCGAGGTCCTGGATTCCGAGGGTGCAGTCGCACAGGCCTTCACCTACCGGCAGGATTTCTCCGAGAGCCCGACGTCGCGTTTCGTGGGGATCGGCGAGCAGTGGGGCACAACATTCAGCGGTACGGTGTTCGGTTGTACGCTCGGCAGCGGCACCGATCTTACCCAGGAGAAGGTCAGCCCGCTCCAGGACGAAACGGGTATCACCATCGTCCTCGAAGGCAGCGGGTGCCCGGTGTCGTCGCGCAGCAGCCTGGTCGCGCTGGTCGTACCCAAGAACCCGGAGCGGGTGGAGCGGAAGTACCTGTTCCCGGCCGCCAACCTGATGGGCAGGAACGTCGATGCGGCCTCAATGCCGGTGCTGCTGATCTCCCGGGAGACGGCCGACGTCCTGCTCGCCACGGCCGGAAGCAGCCTCGCAGAGCTTGAGTCCATGCGGGACACGCTTCCGCGTGCCACGCTGGGAACCACCGGGCGGGGCGCTCAGGTGCGGATCAACATCAACGGCGCCGAAGGAACACGCGAGAGCGGGGAGTACATCAACGTCCTCGGTGTCCTCCCCGGAACCGGATCTGAGATCCGACAGGCGGGCGGCCGAGGCCTCGACCAGCAAGTGATCATCGTCAGCGCCTACTATGATGGGCTCGGGATCCTGCCCGACGGCCAGCTCTATCCCGGCGCCAATGACAACGCCAGCGGTGTGGCGATGATGCTGGAGATGGCGCGCCAGCTGGTGGCCAGCCCCTATCAGCCGGAGAAGACGGTGCTCTTCATCGCCTGGGCAGGCGGCGAGCGGTACGAGGGGCTGTCGCTGGTCGAGGTGATGAACGCCAAGATCGGGTTCAACACGCTGACGGTCGAGGCGGTGATCGAGCTGAGCGGCGTGGGTGCCGGCACACTCGACCAGGCGGCCATCGGCCCGGGGAGCAGCTTCCGCCTGGTACAGCTCTTCCAGGATGCAGCCGGTGACTTCGGCCTGCAATCCACCACCCGCGGGCGCGCCCCGCATTTCGGCCTGCCGATTGGCGCCGGCTTCGGGGAGCGTTCCGCCATGACGCTCAATCTGTCGTGGGACGGGTCGGACCAGACGGCGCATACGCCGCAGGACACGCCGGACAGGATCGATCCGGCCAAGCTCGAGAAGCTCGGCCGCAGCGCGCTGCTGACCTTGCTGATTCTCTCCCGCGAGACGGTCTACTAACTGGGCAGGTAAGACGGCCAGCGGCATACTGAGCCCGACCGACAGTGCCGGCACTCGAATCGCGCAGCCGGAGCTGCCTGCGCAGGCCTGGGAGGCACTCGCCTCGGAGATCAAGGAGGTTGAGGGATCTTCGGGGACGCTCGGAAGCGCCAGGAGCTCACGGTGGGAATCGGACGCGGGCCTCGGGCCCGCGTCCGCACTTGCACCATTGGTGCGTGTCAGATAGCGATTGCCCCGGGCGGTTTGCGATGCCCGTGCTCAGCATCGGCCGATCCGGAGAGCAGGTCCACGGCATGGGGCAGCGCCGGCAGCACCGCCTCCAGGCATTCCACGGCCGCGCGCGGGTTGCCCGGAAGGTTGACGATCAGCGCCCGCCCACGAATTCCGGCGACACCTCTCGAGAGCATCGCATGCGGCGTCTTCGACATGCCGGCCTGACGCATGACCTCGGCGATGCCCGGGACGATCCGTTCGCATACCGCCTGCGTCGCCTCCGGCGTCCGATCTCGCGCCGCCACCCCCGTGCCTCCGGTGGTCAGGATCAGGTCGGCGGCATGGCTGTCCGCCCATTCTCGCAGCTGAGACTCAATCTGCGGCTGCTCATCCGGGAGCACGGCCGTCTGCACCACCGCATGCCCGCCGCGCTCCATCCGCTCGCGCAGCGCCGGCCCGGAGGCATCCGGGCGCTCCTGGCGCGCCGAGCGATCGGAAACGGTCAGAATGGCGACCTTCATCCAAGCACCTTCCCCATCAGGTACATGTCCATCACGTCCCACCCGCGGGCGCGGTAGAAGGCCAGGACGTCGGCGTTCTCGCGGGTCACCAGCAGGTAGGACTTCAGGCAGCCCTTCGCCTTCAGGCGCGTTTCGAGCTCGGCCATCAGCGCCACGCCGGTTCCCTGCTGGCGGGCTTCGGGCGCTACGGCGAGGTGGTAGATCAGTCCGCGCCGACCGTCAAACCCGCCCATCACGGCGCCGATCAGCCGCCCCGTCGCGCTCGGCCACCAGAAAAAGGTCCGGGTCTCGTTCAAGCTTCTTCCGGATCTCCGCCGGCTCATCCGAGCGCGAGAACTGGACGCCCGGGCCGCAGCGCGCCCACAGCGCGCGGACCGCATCCCAATCCCCGTCAAAGGAGAAGGTCCGCAGCCGCACGCCTTCGATCGCGCCCGGGGGACGGACTCATGCTTCGCAGTCCTGGGAAGGCGAACGGCGGCTACTCAGCCTCGCCACCCACCAGCCGCTTCCACTCGCCGTGGATCCCGTCCTCGGTCACCCCGAAGTAGACCCGGGTGCCGTCCGCCGTGCGCTGGGCGAGATCGAAACGCCGCCCCTTGCCACGCTTCTGCTCGGACAGGATCGCCAGATCGGCCTGCCACGCCAGGCGCGCAGCTGTTCAGATCGGCAGGGAGTTGCTCGAATTGGGCGATGGCGTAGTGCCACAGCCGGCGGGCCGAGGAGCGTGTGACGTTCTTGACCAGGTTTCCATTGCGCAGGTCGCGCATGGCGTAGTAGTGCGTGCCGTCCCGTTCCTCCACCCCCACCACCTCGACCCCGGTTCGAGGGGCATCCGATGCCCCTTCCGGGACCCGAAGCGGGGCTCGCGACTCGGCCGCCGGCCCGGCCTCAGGCTCGGCCGCCAGGGCGGCGGGCACGGAGGCCGGCAGGCCGGCGAGCTTGTGGCCGCGCTGAACGAGGAGCACGATCTCGTCGCGAATGGCCAGCCCGGTCTCCGCTTCCTCACGAACGTAGATCTTGTTGTCGTCCACGGCGTAGGGCGGATCGTCACCGCGCGGCACCAGGACGCGCAGGATCGTCTTGCCCCCCGTCTCCTGCGTGTCGACGTCACAGGTCAACACGGGTGAGATGCGGCTCTTGATTTCCTTCTCGAGCTGCGCCGCCTGCGAGGCGGCGTTCTGAACGCCGACCGGCGGCACCTTGGGATCGGCGGTCACACCGATGTACAGCGTACCGCCGTTGGTGTTGGCCAGGGCGCAGACGTCGGCGATGATGGCATAGCGTGCACCGCCGCGCTGCGCCATGCTGTCGTGGAAGCCCTGGACAATGCTCGGGCCTTCCTCCCGCGCCTGCAGGATGAAGTCGAAGACCTCGTCTGCGGCGGCTTTGTGCGGTCGCGTGCGGGCGAAGTCGTTGCTCAGGAAGAGTTCCTTCAGCGCCTCGAAGCTCACGGTGGGCAGGAGGAACTCCGTGGCCCGATCGCCGACGCCCAGGTTCTTCTTGTTCTCGGGATCGGTGCGCAGGCGATGCGAGTCGGATCCCTGGATGGTATGCATCCGCCGGGGATACTCCGGCTTGGTCCCCAGGAAGAAGGTCGCCGTCGATCGGCGGCCGCCCTGGGTCAGGTCGGTCACCTCGAGCGCGTGCAGGTTGGGGTCCTGCGTGTAGGCGATCTTGGTCTGGCCCCCGAAGGAGAAGCCGCGCATGGCGACGCCGTTGGCCGAGTTGGCGTGTGCGGCGATCACCAGGCCGCCGGCGTCATGGATCATCTGGTAGGCGGTCAGCACATCCGACGTGGCGCCCACGGTCGACGAGCCGTTGTCCAACTGGTCGGAAGGGATGCGCAGGCTGAGCAGCAGATGGTCGAGCTCGCGCATCGCCTTCTCGGGAGGGAAGATGGCCAGGATATGGAAGCCGAAGGTCGCGGTGAACTCGAAGCCCGGCAAGACCAGGACTTTGCTTCGCAGCCTGCGGTACTCGCCCAGCCGCTCGCGCTCATCCGGCGTCAGGCGCCCGAGGCCTTCGAGGAGCTCGAGTTTCTGGATCTCCTCCAGCATGGTCCGGTACCCGGCGGTTGAGTTGTGGTCGGTGAAGGCGATGATGTCCAGGCCGCGGGCTTCGGCCCGTCGCAGGAGATCGAGATAGTTCACCCCGGACTCTTGAAAGTCACTCGAGGCGGGGGTATGGAGGTGCAGGTCGCCGACGCACCAGCGTCGTTCGGACCCGCGCTCTGTTCGTTTGGTCACTCTAGGATTGTCCTTTAGGCGAACCCGGCATTGCCAGGCACGCCTGAATCGTTGTCAGAAGATGATCCGGGGAGTAGGGCTTGAGCAGGAACGCCTGGGCTCCCCGGTCGTTACATTGTTCGCCGACGTCCATGCCGGAACACATCACCACCGGCGTCCCGGACATCTCCGGGTCGGACTTCAGCTGGGTCAGCAGCTCCAGGCCGTCCGTCCCGCGCAGAAAGACGTCCATCAGAATCAGATCCGGGCGGCTGGCGCGCGCCGACTCGAGGAACGGCACGTCCGGCTGTCCGCTGAGGACCTCGAAGCCGTCCAGCTGCAGGAGCGTATGCAGGAGGGAGACCATGATCTGATCGTCATCGACGACCAGGATCCGCGAGCGGGGAGCCGGCTCAGACACCAAGGGTGCTCTAGCCTCTCGTCCGCGGGGTGCGACGGCGCGCGGCCGGAGACGCCGCAGGCTTGCGGCTCGAAGGGCGTGCCCGTTCCCGGCGTTTCGGCTCGAGGCTGGCCGCCAGCACATCCGTCACCGTGTCGGCCAGGACGAAGTCCATCTGGTCCTTGACCTCCGACGGCACATCCTCCAGGTCGGGCTCATTTCGCCGGGGCAGGATGACGCGGCGCAGGCCCACACGGTGAGCAGCCAGGACTTTCTCTTTCAGGCCGCCGATGGGAAGCACCTTGCCGCGCAAGGTAATCTCTCCGGTCATGCCCACATCGTGCCGCACCGGGCGCCCGGTGGCCAACGAAGCCAGTGCCACCGCCATCGTCACGCCCGCCGAGGGCCCGTCCTTCGGGACCGCCCCGGCCGGAATGTGCAGGTGGATATCATGCGACGCCCAGTACTTCTCGGCAATCCCGAGCTGGCCGGAGATCGACCGCACATACGACAGCCCGGCACGCGCAGACTCCTGCATCACCTGGCCGAGCGACCCGGTGAGCAGGAACTGCTTACCGCCCGGCATGGCAGCCGCCTCGATGAACAGGACCTCGCCACCCGTCGGCGTCCACGCCAGGCCGGCGGCGACCCCCGGCAGCGAGATCCGTTCGGCCATCTCTTCGGCGCCGAGGAAGCGGGGCTTGCCCAGATACTCGGCGGCGACCTCGGCGTTCACCTCGACCGCGGTTTGCGTCCCTTCGGCGATGCGGGTGGCCGCCTTGCGGCACAGCTTCCCGATCTCGCGCTCCAGATTGCGCACGCCGGCTTCGCGGGTGTAGGCGCGGATGACCTTGTGGAGCGCCTCGTCCAGGATCGTGACCTCGCCTGCTTGCAGGCCGTTCTCACGAACCTGCCGCGGCAGGAGGTACGTGCGGGCAATCGCCAGCTTCTCCAGCTCGGTGTAGCCCGAAAGCTGGATGACCTCCATCCGGTCGAGCAGCGGGCCGGGGATCGTCTCGAGCCAGTTGGCCGTGGTGATGAACATCACCTGCGAGAGATCGAAGGCCACCTCGAGGTAGTGATCGCGGAACTCGCGGTTCTGCTCCGGATCGAGGACTTCGAGCAGCGCCGAGGACGGGTCGCCGCGGAAATCGCTGCCCATCTTATCGACCTCGTCCAGCATGAAGACCGGATTGCGCGATTCGATCCGGCGCAGGGCCTGCAAGATTCGACCGGGCATGGCGCCGATGTACGTGCGGCGATGGCCCCGGATCTCGGCCTCATCGTGCACGCCGCCCAGCGAGATGCGGACGAACTCGCGGCCCATCGCCCGAGCGATGGATCGTCCGAGCGAGGTCTTCCCCACCCCCGGCGGCCCGACGAAGCACAGGATCACGCCCTCGCGCTCCCGGCGGATGACATCCTCCGCCGGCGCCTCGTCGGTCGACGGGCGCTCAACACGCAGCTTGCGCACCGCCAGGTATTCGAGGATGCGCTGCTTGATGTCTTGCAGGCCGTAATGGTCGGCATCCAGCACCTGGCGCGCGTGGGTCAGCTCCAGGTTGTCCGGGGAGACCTTCCCCCACGGCAGCGCCGCCAGCCAGTCCAGGTAGGTCCGGATGACGCCGTATTCCGCGGCGGCGGTCGGCAACCGCGCCAGGCGGTCCAACTCCCGCCGCGCCTGCTTCTCCGCCTCCTCGGGCATCGCCGCCGAGGCAATCCGCTTGCGGAACTCCTCGACCTCGACGGCCTGCTCGTCGGATTCGCCGAGCTCGCGCTGGATGGCTTTCAGCTGCTCGCGCAGAAAGTACTCGCGCTGGACCTTCTCGATCTCGGTGCGGGCCTCCTGCTGGATCTGCTGCCCGAGCGACAGCACCTCGATCTCGCGGCCCAGCAAAGTGTTCAGCCTGCGCAGCTTGGCCTGGACGCTGTCTTCCTCCAGGATGGCCTCTGCCTCCTCCAGATCCATCCTCTGATAGTTGGTGATCGTGTAGGCGACGTGGACCGGGTCCTCCAGCAGGACGACGCTGGCCACGATCTCGCGGGGAAGGGTCGGGGCAAGTTCGGCCGCCTTCTGAAACTGGTCCTTGGCGGCGCGCACCTGGGCCTCGATTTCGAGCCCCTCTTCGACCACCTCCGGCCGCAGGTGAATCCGGGCGACCAGATACGGCTCGAGGCTGGTGAACTCCCCCAGCTCGAAGCGCGCCAGCCCGTGGACGATCATGCGGATCGTACCGTCCGGCGCTCGGAACAGCCGCTGGATCGATCCGACCGTCCCGTAGCGATACAGGTCCTCCGGCGAGGGTTGTTCCAGCTCCGGGTTGCGCGAGGCCACCAGCCCGATCAACCGCTTCTGGCCGGCGACGTCGTCGATCAGCTTGATCGACCTCGGCTGCCCGATGGTCAGGGGAACGGCCGTGTGCGGATAGACCACCAGGCCGCGCAGGGGCAGGATCGGCAGCTCCTCCGGGAGCTGCGTCAGGTCCGGACTCAGCCCGGAAGGCTCCCGCAACGGGCCACCCTCCTGGACGATGATCAGAGGCGCCGGGGTTTCCGGGTCGTCGGGTGCCAGCATTCCGACGGGACCGAGCGAGAGCAGGGAAGCGGCAGCCAGGCCAGGGTCCTCGGAACGCGCACGATCCGGCGCTGCCGGATCAGGTAGCAGGCTCGAGAGGGATACGGCGGGGATGAGTTTTGGGAAGGATGACACGCAGGAATCCATCGTTGTAGGACGCCTCGATGGCGGACTCGTCGACCGGAGCCTGGACGTGCACGCCGGTCTCGAACTCGCCGTAGGCAATCTCCATCTGGTGGTAGGCCTTCGATCCGCCGGCATCGCCACGCGAACCGCGGATCCACAGGATCTGACGTTCGAAGGTCACCGAGAACTCCGCCCCTCGCATCCCGGCCGCCTCGACCACCACGATGAAGGCGTTCTCCGTCTCATAGGCGTCGGTGGGAGGCCGCCACAGGTGGGAGTGTCGCGTCAGGTGCCATCCGGCGGGCAGCCCGGAGTGGCGCGGCCAAGACTCGTCGTCGCCCAGCAGGTGCAACGGCTCGACGGTCTGCAGGGTCACGATCTTCATCGTCGGGGGCCTTGCGAGGGTTGGCGGATATCACATTCTACCACAACGCCGCTCGGAGTCCGGCAGGCGTGGGCCCCGGCCGCCGGTTGCTCATGGCCGCGCCTGCACTACAATTCCCCCGGACGGAAACGTCCCGGGAGGGTGAGCCCATGGACCTGTGGCCGGTGCTCAGCAAGGTCGAGCTCTTCGAGGGACTGACACCCCCGGAGCTAACCGACGTCGCCGGGATCTGCTCGCAGAGGGAGTATCGCACCGGGCAGGTGATCACGACTCAGGGCGAGCCGGGGGGCGAGCTGTTCGTGATCTGCGACGGGTTCGTCGAGGTGGTCGTCAATCCCTCCGGCCAGAACCCCGCCCCGCGCACCGTGGTACACCTCGGCCGCGGACAGCTCTTCGGCGAGATGGCGCTGGTCGACTACGGCCCGCGTTCGGCCACCGTCAAGTCGATCGCCGATCATACGCTGATCCAGGCGATCGATCGGGACGATTTCAACCGGCTGTGCGAGGCCAACCATCACCTGGGGTTCATCGTGATGCGCAATATGGCCGCCGACCTTTCGTTCAAGCTTCGCCACTATCATCTGACCGGCCGCTGAGGAGCCCGATGACCGCCATCTACAAGGTCAGCTACGTCGTGGTCGGGGAGACGCATCCGGGCGCGATCTTGAACACCGACCACAAGCCGGCGGTCGGGGACCACATCACGCTGGGCGGGCGCGAGTTCATCGTGCTGGAGATCGTCGACCTGATGCCGGCCCGCGGCGAGTTTCACTTTCTTCACGCCACGCTTCGCCCCACCCCCGCCTGAATCTCGCCCGGCTGTCACGCAGACGCGCGGCGGGGGCGGCTTCGAGGCCGCCCCCGCTTTCCTTCGCCCCGGCCATCCCTACAACCGCAGCTCCATCAGGTCTTGCGCCAGCTGTACTTCGCCGGCGAACGCCGCACTCGCCTGCTCCACCAGCCCCTGCCTGCGATCCGGGGGGTAGTGGATCAGCAGTAAGCGGCCCACTTCGGCCTGCTGGGCCGTCTCGCCGGCCTGTGCTGCGGACGAGTGTCCCAGCCCATCCCCGGACGACTCATGCAGCAGGACGTCGGCCCCGGCAGCCAACCGGGTAAGCGCCGGGCAGGGCTCTGTGTCCGAGGAGTAGCACACCGATCGGCCGGCGGGAAGCCCCTCGAATCGCAAGCCGATCGTCGGGACCATGTGGCGGACCGGCGACGAGAGCACGCGGTGGTCGCCGCGTTCGAGCACGACCACCCCCTCCTGTTCGGGGAGGCGGTGGAATGCCACCGGAAAGAAGTCCGGCCAGTTGTGCCACTGGTAGAACCCCATCATGTCTTCCAGCCGCTCGAGGCAGTGATGCAGGCCGTAGATGCGCAGCGGGGTCGTGCGCCCCGAGAGCCACATGCCCATCAAGAGCAACGGGATGCCCGAAACGTGATCGGGATGGAAGTGCGTGGCGATCAGGTCGGTGATCGACGCCATCTCAAGCCCGGCCTGGCGCAAGCGCAGGGTCGGCGAACCTCCGCAATCGACGAGCGTGATGCCGTCCTCCCCGACCACGGCCAGGTGAGTGTTGTCGTGGTCGGCATCCGGGATGGCGTGTGCCGTGCCAAGGATCACCAGGCGAGCCATCCGGGTCAGCCTCCGAGTAACCAGGCGGCGACGCGCGGGGTCACGAACACCTCCAGCAACGCGGCGCCGACCAAGAGCGGCAGGACCAGGCCCAGCCCAATCCGTGCCCACTCCGCCAGGGCTTTGAGCCAGCTCTCGCCCAGCGAGGTCCCCTGCGGCAGGCTGACCGCCGCCAATCCAAGGCGCAGGACGGCAGCGCCCGCCAGCAGCGCAGCCGGGATTTCCAACGTTGCGTGCGGCAGAACCAGCCCGGCCAGATACAGGCCGGCATTCTGTCCGGCCAGGGTCAGGTTTCCGGCCAGGTAGCCGACGATTCCAATCGGGGCCATCAGCAAGATGACCGATGCGACCCCAAAGGTGAACATCCCCAGCAGCGCGGCGATCGCCAGCGCCGTCAGGTTGTTGCGCAGGATCCACCACCAGCCCTCGGCGCTCATCATGCCGAACTTCTGCAGCTGCTCTCCGATGTTGTCCGGGAGCGCCTCGAAGGTCGATGATTGGAAGGGCAGCACGTAGATCGGCGCCAGGCGAGTCCCGACGACAAACGCCGCAGTGAGCGCCACCGCCATCAGGAAGATTGCCGGCATGAGCGGCGGCAGAGAGCGCCGCACAACAGCCCCATACCATTCCCGCACTGAATTCGCGCCGCCGCGGAACGCGGTCCAAAGAGTGCGCCAGATCCAGCGCAGATCGAGCACGTCGATCTCACGCGCCAGCAGCTCCTCCCGGTTGAACAGATGAAGCCCCATGCGCGTCAGGACCACGGCCACCAGCAGCAGCGCGGCGACGATGAACCACAGCACCGTGTACCGCCCCCAGAACATGATCATGCTCTCGCCGATGATCAGCTGGGAGACCGGGACGATGATGAACGACGCCAGCAGGTTGGCGGCGCGCACCGAGGTGGTCTGCGACGAGATCACGACCGCCCCGCAAACCATGACAACCGCCTGCGCCGTGGTGAGCATCAGGATCTGGATCAGGAGCGGCGCCGGCGCCGTCCAGCCGATCCCGCGCCACAACCCAAACAGGTAGACGCCGATCCCAAGGTAGGCGGCCCCGAGCGGGGGAACCAGAGAGGCGACGACCTTTCCCAGGTAGAGCTGCGCGTCCGAGAGCGGTGTGGCGAGCAGCGGTTCCAGCGACAGCCGTTCGCGTTCGCCGGCGAAGCTCTCCAGCGCGATCACCAGCGAGATCGAGATCGGGAAGAAGCCGACGACCATCAGCAGGAAGGGGATCAGCCGCTCGCCGATGATCGGGGCATCGTAGCGGGCGACGAAATCCACCGCCTGTCGAGCGGTGAAGTTCATCAGGGCCGGGAAGAACAGGGTCAGCGCGAAGATCGGGGCCAGAATGCGCCAGTCGCGCAGCTGGTCGCGGATCTCGCGGCGGGCGATGATCCAGGCGCCCGGGAGCAGGCGGCGCGGCGGCCCCGGCGTCGGCTGCACGCTACTCCTCACCCCGCGGGGCCGGCGCACCGACCACGCGCGAAGTAGACGTCCTCCAGACTGCGGCCCACCTCGGTCAGCATCATCACCGGCACACCGGCTGACGCCGCTGCCGCCAGGACGCGGGGGTTCGCCTCGGCCGGCACGGGCGCCTGGTAGCGCAGCCAATCCTCACCGCTGGCGACCAACTTCAGATCAGGCGGGAGCAGATGGATCGCGCCGTCCAGCGGACGTGCAGCCCGGAGCTCCATGATCGGCGGGCCAACGTGGGCCAGCTTCAGCTCCTGAACCGTGCCCTGGGCGGCGATTTCGCCCTGACGGATGATGGCGATCCGGTCCGCGAGCTGTTCGGCCTCCGCCAGGTTGTGGGTTGTGACCACCAGCGCCCGGCGCGACGAGCGGAGCTGCAGGATGCTGTCGCGGACCAGACGGGCGCTGGCCGGGTCCATCGCCGAGGTCGGCTCATCCAGCAACAGAACGGGAGGGTCGTGGAGCAGCGCCCGGACGAGCGCCAGCTTCTGGCGCATCCCCTTGGAGAACTCGCCCAGGCGCTGGTCGACGACGCCGGGCATCCCAACCTGGTCGAGCAGGTCCCGGGCGCGGCGCCGGGAGTCGGGGACCGACAGGCCGTAGATGCCTCCGAAGAAGGCCAGGTACTCGCCGGCCCGCATCCGGGTGTACAGCCCATGGTGCTCGGTCAGCAGGCCGATGTTGCGCCGCACTTCCGCCGCGTGCGTGGTGACATCGTAGCCGGCGATGCGCGCTTGACCTTCGGTTGGCGGGAGGATGGAGGCCAGCATACGGGTCGTGGTCGTCTTGCCCGCCCCGTTGGGCCCCAGGAGCACCAGGACCTCGCCCGGACGCACGCGCAGCGTGACGTCGGATACGGCGGTGAAGTCGCCGAATCGCTTCGTCAGACCGAGGGTCTCGATCACGTATTCCATGGCCGTTTCCAGATTATAGCAGTCGGGTTGGTCGACAACAATCGGACCCCACTCCCAGCCTTCCGGGGCGCAGAAACCGAAAGGCCCGGCCGCCAACGGCCGGGCCTCTTCATCGTTGCCCAGTCAAGCCTCAGGCGCTTGCACTCGCCGGAGGCGCGGCGGCCCTGCGATGCCGCCAGATCAAGACGGCGCCGCTCACCACCGCCGTAGCCAGCATGACCGCCTGATTGAGGTTGATGCCGGCCATCGGTACATAGTCCAGCCGCAGGAACTCAAGCAGGAAACGGCCCACCGGGTAGCCGATCAGGTACACCAGGAACAGGTCACCCGGCTTCAGTCGGTCGCCGTATCGCTTCCACAGCAGATACAGCACGGCTGCATTGAGCAGGTTCCAGATGGACTCATACAGGAAGAGCGGATGGAAGCGCTCGAAGCTCTCGAAGCCCGCCAGCCGGTTCGCCGGTTTGATCGGTATGCCCCAGGGCAGATCCGTCGGCGGCCCGTACAGCTCCTGGTTGACGAAGTTGCCCCACCGGCCGATCGCCTGACCGATGGCGATCGCCGGTGCGGCGGCGTCCAGCAGGTGCGAGTACGCCAGCTTGCGCCGCCGGGTGAAGATGTACAGCCCGAATGCGCCGCCGATCAGCGCCCCCGGCATCCCCAGGCCCCCGTTCCAGGTCAGGAAGATATCGAGCGGGTGCGTCAGGTAGTAGCGTGTGTCGATGCCGGCGTCGAGCAGGCTCTGCGACGGCGTGAAGACGTGATACAGCCGAGCGCCGATGACGCCGAAGATCAGGGCCCAGATCAGAGCATCCCACACCAGATCGGGGTCCTTCTCGCGCTTGGACAGAATGCGGCGAGCGACCAAAGCGCCGACGACGGCGCCGGCCATGATGATCATCCCGTAGTAGCGGAAGTACAGCGGGCCGAGGTGGATCCCATACGCGTCAAACATCTTGGCCTCGCGCCTGTCGGCGGACGGAGTAGATGCGCTGGACGGCGGTCAGGTTCGCCAGCAGCGCGATCAGCACGATGCCCAGCCACGGCGCACCGAGGATCAGGGTCGGAGCCAGCACCAGATAGCGCTCGAAGCGGCCCATCAATCCTCCGCGCGGCGTGGAAGCCGACGGACTCGGCCCGCGCCCGGACGTAGGGCACAAGGACGGAGCCGGCCGTCGCCAGGAACGTGGCCAGCACCATCAGGTCGTCGCCGCGGTTCAGGTAGTAGGCCAACAGACCGCCGAAGATGGCCAGTTCCGAATAGCGGTCGGAGACCGAGTCGGCGAAGGCCCCGAAGTCCGAGCGCTCGCCGCGCAGGCGCGCCATCGACCCGTCGATCGAGTCCAGCGCGCCCATGACCAGAACGAGGAGCCCGCCGCCCAGGAACCACCCGTAGCCGAGCATCACACCGGCCACCAGATTGCCGAGCAGCGCGGCGAGCGTCACCGTGTTCGGCATCAGGCCCAGGCGGTTGAGGAATCCAGCGACGCCGTCGAGCAATCCCTTGAACCGGATGCGGAGCGCATCCGACAGCGTCAGCGGGGGCGTCCGCACCGTCTCTTCTGTCCGCATCCCACCACCTTCCACCTCAACTTGCGGCTATCGTAACCTGCCTGCAACCGAGCGTCAAGAATCCCGCCTCGTCACTCGTCCTCCGAGTCCTCCTCGCCTTGCAGGACCTCGCGCGTGCGCCCTCCGCTCTGTGACCGCCCCACGATTCCCAGCTCCTCCAGTTCGTCCATCAGGCGCGCGGCACGCGGGTACCCGATCCGAAGCCGGCGTTGGAGCATGGAGGCACTGGCGTTCCCGGTCTGCTTGACCAGCTCGATCGCCCGCTGCAGGACGTCGTCCGATTCATCGGACGTCGCCGGGCGCGAGAGGATCTCCTCCCAGGGCGGGCGGACCTCGGCCGGCCGCTCCGGGGTGCTCTCCGACGGAGCGGCAGCCTCGCCCTTCCAGTGATCGACCAGGCGTTGGATCTCCGCGTCACTGACGAAAGCGCCCTGCAGCCGCTGAGGTCCGGCGGCATCGGCGGAGAGGAACAGCATGTCGCCTCGCCCGAGGAGCGTTTCCGCCCCCTGCGTGTCCAGGATGACCCGCGAATCGACGCCGGAGGCGACGGCAAACGAGATGCGCGCCGGGAAATTGGCCTTGATCAGGCCGGTGACGATGTCCGTGCTCGGGCGCTGGGTCGCCACCACCAGGTGGATCCCGGTGGCGCGTGACATCTGCGCCAGGCGCACCAGCGTGCGCTCGGTCTGGTCGGGGGCCATCATCATCAGGTCGGCCAGTTCGTCGAGGAGCACGACGATCCGCGGCAGCTTCTCCGCCCCCGGCCGCCGCTGGGCTTTCTTGTTGTAGGAGTCCAGGTCGCGCGCCCGGGCCTCCTCCAGCAGCTTGTAGCGGCGGTCCATCTCGGCCGTGCACCAACGCAGCACGCCGACGATCCGCTCCAGATCGGTCTCCACCTTGCCGTACAGGTGCGGCAAGCCGTTGAACCGCACCAGCTCAACCATCTTGGGATCGATCATCACCAGGCGCAGGTCTTCCGGCGTGTTGTTCATCACCAGGCAGGCCGTGATGGTGGTGATGCACACCGACTTGCCCGAGCCGGTCGTCCCGGCGATCAACATGTGGGGCATGCCCGCCAGGTCGGCGGCGACAGCCGCGCCGGCGACGTCGCGCCCCAGCCCAATCGCCAGCGGTGAGGCAATCGACTGGAAGGCGTCCGATTCGAGGATCGGCCGCAGGCGCACCATGGCGGATCGACGGTTCGGGACCTCAATCCCGACGTACGCTTGCCCCGGCACCGGGGCTTCGATCCGGATCGTCGGCGAGGAGAGCGCCAGGGCCAGGTCGCTCGCCAGCGCGGAGATCTGCGACACGCGGACCTTCTGCTTGCGCGACCCTTCTTCGTCCCCCGGGTGTTCGATGAAGCCCGGTTCGACGGCGAACTGCGTCACGGCCGGGCCGGAGCGGAAATCGACGACCTTGGCCGGCAACCCGAAGTCCGCCAGCGTCTTCTCGATCAATCCGGCCGTCAGATTGATTTCCCTGGAGGTCACCCGCGCCGTGTCCCCACTCTCCAGGAGATCCATGGGAGGCAGGCGCTCGTCGCGGGACGCCGGCCGAACGGGTTTCTCCGTGAGGGTGTCCGAGACGGTGAAAGTCTTGCGGAACTCACGCGGCAGCCGGGCCGGTTTTGCAGCTTGCCTCCGCCACGGTTTCGGCGGCCAGCGGTGCGGTCGAACGCCGGTCCATCGAGCGCCGTCAGAGTCCCCGCTTGCCCGCGAACTGAGGAGCGAGGCAGCGCACGGCGCGCACCAGCGGCAGGCCGGCCAGGACCGTGATCAGGAGGAGCACGACGGTCGAAGCGATCGGCCCGACCGCGTCGGTCAGCAGTTTGGCGATCCCCCAGCCCACCACTCCGCCCCAGCCGCCGCCCTCGGCGGCCGGCAAGTCCACCCCGCTGACCAATCCCAACAGCCCGAGCAAGCCGGCCAGGGCCAGCTCGGCGGCGATGACCTTGCGCCAGGCGATCGGAATTCCCACGCCCATCCGGTGGCGGATGAGGTAGACGGCGCCCAGGACAAGCGCAACCGGGACAAGCCATGCGGCCCATCCGAGCCAGCGCTTGAGCTCTATCGCCAAATCGACGGCCAGCGAACCGCGCGTCGCGCCCAGGAGCGCAAGGAGCGTCAGCAACGCCGCGGCACCCAGGCTCAGCGCGCCCAGGTCCACCGCTGGATCGCGAAGGCGCTCGAGCAGGTCGCGCCCGTCATCGGCGGGAGCCGAGTTCGCGTCTTGGCTTCGAAGGGGGGATCTCCCCCGGGCGTCCGGTTTTCAAGCGATCCACCAAACGAAGGCCGGGCGCGAGGCAACCGCACCCGGCACGCATGCGTCTCGCGATCGAGGTCAGTGCGATGACACTGCCTCCGGCTCAGATGTTTCGCGCCGCGCCTCGGGCGCGCCCGGCTCGTCCTGTTCGTTCAAGCGCAGGCTCAGCCCCAACCGGCGTTCGGCGCCGTCGATATGCACGACGCGCGCCCGCACGTGCTCACCTTCCTGGACGATGTTGCGAGCGTGCAGGAAGCTCCCTTCCCCGAACTCCGAAACGTGGATCAGTCCTTCCAGCCCCTGCTCCAGTCCGACGAAGGCGCCAAAGCGCACCACGTTGGTCACCACACCTTCGACGATCTCGCCGACCCGGTATCGGTCTTCCACCGTCAGCCATGGGTCGGGCAGCAGATCCTTCAGACTGAGTGCCACGCGCCCCTGCTCGCGATCCACCGACAGGACTTTCACTTCCACCGACTGGCCGCAGCAGACGGCATCCGATGGATGCCGCACCCTGCCCCAGGAGAGCTCGGAAACGTGAATCAGGCCCTCGATGCCCCCCAGCTCGACGAAGACTCCGAAGCGGGTGATGTTGGTGACAACGCCCGAAACCCGGTTGCCGGGCTGCAGCCGGGCGAGGAGCGCTGTCCGACAGCCCGGACCGGCTTGCGCTGCCCGCTGCGAGAGCACCAGGCGGCCACGCTCCGGGTCGAACTCGATCACCTTCAGGCACAACGTGGACCCCACCAGGCGCCGTCAGCTGTTCGGACCGGTCGGCTCCCTCCCCCGCGGGAGGCAGGTCCACGAGGTGCGAGACCGGGACAAACCCGCGCAGCCCGCGCGCCTGGACCAACAACCCGCCCCGGTTGTAGCCGATGGCGGGCAGCTCGACGGTGTCGTCCGAACTCGTACAGCTCGCGCGCCCACGACCAGTCCTCGGCCGATCCCGGGCAGTTGCTGCGATCGATCCCGAGTTCGCCGGGGCGCGGTCGCGTGGGCGGCGCCTGCGCTTCCTGTTCCCCCAGAACGGATGCCCACCAGCTCTCATCCATGGGAGGCGGGCCCTCCTCCCACGGTCCCCCGTGCTCTCTCCCCATCCCCATGGCCCATACCCTCTCTTCACACCTTGACTTCTCGGACCGCTAGCCGACGAACCAGAATACTCCATTCGACTGCCGACGCAAGCGCCGGCGGTGCGCCCTCATCGCTTGCCGGGACGCCCGGGCTTCCGGGAGGCCGCCTCCCGCTCCATGTCGGCGATCGCCTGCGCCACGGCTTCGATCGCCAGGCGCTGCTTGCGGTACAAGTCCGCCTCGGACATCGCCAGCCGCAGGGCGACATCCCGCACCTTGCGGCCTTCGAGGAACTTCATCTCCAGGATGTTGTACAGCATCCACTCCCCCGTGAAGCGCCGTTCGCCATCCGGACGAGTCCGCTCGATCCCGCGCCGCAGGATGGAGCGCAGCGCGTTGACCGGATTGCCTTCGTGGTCGTCCAGCGCCTCACGCACAACCCGCAACGCCAACAAGGGACTGGCGGTCAGCCGCGGCCCTCCCCAGTAGTGCCCGAGCGCCTCGCGCACCATGTTGACCAGGTCGGCCTCCGGGGGAAGCTCGGCCTCCGGCGCGGTGAGCGCCTGAACCCCGGCGTAGCGCGCCGCAACGCGCATGCGTTGGATCGCTTCTACCTGCGGCACCAGGCGATCCATGGTGGTGAAGATCTCCCGCTGAAGCAAGCGGTCGGTCAGGGACACGGACGCCCGTTCTGCGAGCACGGAAAGTTCCTCCGCCTGCGCCTCGGGGAAGGCCTGCGCCGGGTCGGACGGCCGCAGTCCGAGCAACCCGATCATCTCCATCGATTCGCGGGCATGCAGCGGGATCAGCCAGCAGCCCTCCCAGGTGAAGACCGCGCCCAGGGGCGGGATCTCCCGCCGCTGCTCCGGGTGCAGCATCGACGGCACGTCATCCCCGGACTGCAGCGCGGGCTGAGGTCCGACGGCGACCTCCAGGTCGAGACCGGTCGGGCCGAGCGCGGCGACAAACGCCCCGGGCACGCCGGTGATATCACACGCGGCGTTCAAGACGAATTCCAGGAACTGCCGCAGGTCCCCCGTCGTCAGCAGGCGCTCCTCCAACAGCTGCAGCCGGGCCACATCCTCGCGGTCTTCGCCGTAGAACAGCCAGCGCTCGACCGGCGGGCGGATCAGCGTGATCACGAATTGGAGCAGGAGCAGGCTGGCGACCATGGCAAACGGAACGACGCCGCTGTATCCGAGCCCGAGGAGCTGCATCGTCCGGTTGACGACGACCGTCACCGCCAACACCGATGAGGCGACGACCGGGCCGCGCATGATCCACTGGAACAAACGCGCTTTGACCACCCGGTCGGGGTAGCTGACGCCGAAATAGGCGATGGCGTACGCCATGAGCACGAGCAGGCTCGCCACGCCGATATTGACGATCGCCAGCCCGCCCCAGAACAGGAACGGGATCGAGGCCAGCGCAGGACCGCCGAGCATCAGGAAGGGAAACCCGCCCAGGACGGGCGCCAGCGACCCGGCGGCCAGGTAACCCATGCGCCGCCGGCTGTCGGCCGTGAGGCAGCGCCGGTAGGCGCGGACGTAGTTGGTGGCCGTGATCGCCATCGCACCGGCGAAGAAGAGCAGGAAGAGCGGGAAGAGTGGTCCGGGCACAAGCATCCCGGCCCGGTCGGTGCGCTGCAGAGCTCCGGCCAGCAGCGGCGTCGTGCCCGCCAGAATCAACACGCCGCCGCTCGCCAGGTAGCTCATGCGAATGAGCCACTGGCGCCGACCGCGGGACGGCCGTCCGGTCGACGACAGGATGGCGTCCGAAAGGTGCAGGGCGGTCGTCGGAAGGAAGCTGATGCCAACCCACTGCAGCCGCAGCCAAAGCTCCAGGTCGACATCCTGGGTGGAGAGCCCGGCGAGCACGTCGCCGAAATACACCAGCGTCATGCAGGCCAGCAGCAGGGCGAACGTGCGGGCGACTCGCTCGCGCAGGTTGAACGTCAACGCGTAGAGCAGCAGGGAGAACGCCGTGATCGAGTTGCCGGCGCTCAGGATCTGTCCGAAGACCAGCAGGGCAGAGAAGAAGACTTCGCTCATGGCTACCAGGCGGCGGGCCGCGGCGCGGGCCGGGCCGTCTCAAACTCCCAGGCAGAAGAACAAGGCAATATCCTGATCGGCGTAGTAGCGGTCGCTGTAGCCGGCGTAGACGAAGCCCAGCTTGCGGGCCAGCGAAATGGCCGGGAAATTCTTGCTCTGCATCTCGAGGAACATCGACGACAGACCGCGTTGGCGACACCAATCGCGCGCGTAGGTCAGGAGCTGGGTGCCCACGCCCTGCCGGCGGTGCAGCGATCCGACCGCCAGGTCGCTCACCCAGCCGGCGCCGGCCGCCGGCCCCAGCGCAATCGCCAGGTATCCGAGTCGCGCTTCGCCTGCCTCGGCGACGAGCAGCGCCGGCCATCGCGTCCACTCATCCGGCAGCCGCGCAGGATCGCGCGGATAGGCGACGCGCATCGGCCGCGGGAGACGCACTTCGCGGAACACCACCCCCACTTCCTCAGGGCCGCGGACGACACTCATCTGCCAGACGTGGTCTGAGCTGTAGTCGTGGTCGAGCCCGGCCAGGTCCGGAATGTCGCTCGAAATCGCTTGCCGCACCGTCAGATGGTCCATCGCTCGCCTCACTCTTCCGTCGACGGCAGAACGCGCACCAGGATCACGCACGGCTGGGGGGCGTTGCCCACCGTGTCGGTGACCACCAGCCGCAGGGCATATTCACCCGGAACCACGAGCCGAGTATCCCACGTCCCCAGGTCGCCCTGCTGGATCGGTGCCGTGCCGGCCTGGATGGCCCTCCACACCGCGCCGGGGGTGAGGCTGATGTACTCGTACTTGTAGAAGGCGAAGTTCGGGATGTCGGCTGTCCCGGTGATCTCGACGATCCCATTCAACGACTCGCCCGTGGTCGGGGTGAGGATCGTCGCCTGCGGGTTGGCACAGCCTGCGCTGTCCACCGTCACGGGGGGCAGCGGCGTCGAGGTCGTCACGGGTTCGTCTCCGGCCGGGACAAAAGTCGGCGTGCCCAGCAACGAGACCGTCGGCAGGGGCGTGGGGCGCTCACTGGCCGGAATAGCCGGTCCGAGGAAGGTCGTGGCGGCGAAGGTCGCCAGGAGGAGCGTGATCGCCAGGCCGAGCAGAGTGGCCGAGCGGGTCAGGCGTTCCGTGGCCTGCTCGCGCTCCAGGGAGAAGATCGTCGAACGCCTCGACTGGTACCAGCGCCAGGTCACGCGCAGGTAGATCAGCACCGCCAGCCCGAGGGCCAGATAGATCCAGGCCTGAAACTCCTCCAGGAAGAGGAGCGCCTCAGCCATTCACCCACCCAGTCACAGGCGCCGCAGGATTCCGCGCAGCAAGGACGTCAGCCGCGGCACGATCACCTGACCGGCTGCCAGGACCTCGGCGTGGGTCGTGGTCGTCGCGCCGTCCAGGTTGGCTTTGTTGCTGATCCCGGAAATCCCCAGCACGCGCGTCCCGGCATGGCGCGCCACGACGACTTCGGGGACGGTCGACATACCCACGGCATCGACGCCGATGGCGCGCAGGAAGCGCAAGTCGGCCGGCGATTCGAACGCCGGACCGGCGAGGCAGATATACACACCCTCGCGCACCGGCAGCCGTTCCGCGGCGCCGACCGAGCGCGCCAGGTCCAGCAGCTCGCGGTCGTATGCCTGGCTCATGTCCGGAAAGCGCGGGCCGAGAGGGTCGAGATTGGGACCGCGCAACGGGCTGACGCCGGCCATCCCAAGCAGGTTGATGTGGTCGGTGATCAGCATCAATTCGCCCGGGATGAAGGCCGGATTGACCGCCCCGGCGGCATTGGTCACGATCAAGATCTCGATCCCCAGCGCCTGCAGCACGCGCACGGGCAGGCCCACGACGGGGCATCGGGACGCCTTCGTAGTAGTGGACGCGGCCCTGCATCACAGCCACCGGCACACCCTCGAGGGCGCCCAGAACGCAGTCGGCCGGCGTGGCCCTCGACGGTCGGAGTCGGCCATCCGGGGATTTCCGCGTAGGGCAGAACGGCCGACGGTTCCACGGCGTCTGCCAGGTCGCCCAGGCCCGAGCCAAGGATCAGGCCGATGCGGGGTCGAGCGCCGGAGCGGGCTCGCACGGCGGCCACGGCCCGGTCGATGACTTCCTGGGTGAGGGACTCGTCGGCGCGCAGTTCCCGGGTCATGCCGCCGGCTCCTTGATCGAGGCTCGGATCGCGTTCGGGCTGCGCAGGCCCAGCACGTGTTGAATCTCGCGTCGGGACTTCCCGTCGGCCAGCAGATGCTGGATCAGGGCATGCCTCAGGCTGTGAGGGGAGACCTTCTCACCCAGTCCGGTGGCGCCAGCCCAGTGCTTGACGATCAGCCACAGTCCCTGCCGGCTGAGCGGCTTGCCACGCTGGTTGACAAATACGGCGCGGACGTCGCTATCGTGGACGAGCTGCGGGCGTGCTTCCTCGATGTACCGCTTCAGGACGGTCAGCGACGTCCCCAGGGGCATCCAACCGCCGGCATTGGACGGCCGCCGGAGCCGGCCCTCCAGCAAGTCCATGTCGCCCATCGAGAGACTGACGGCGTCGGCCGCACGCAGACCCGTCGCGTACAGCACCGACAGCAGCGCCGCGTCGCGGACGCTCCGAGGATTCCCGTTCCGAAGGGGTGCGGCCAGGAGCACGGCCACCTCTTCCGGCGAAAGCAGCCTCGGCTGCCGGCGCGGCGCCGGGGGCGGACGGAGAGCGTCGGCCAACTCGGGCACCGACTCGGATCCGGCAACATCATGCGATTCGAGGAAGGAGCGCACCGCCGCCATCTTGCGCGACAGGGTCGCCGGCCGATACCCGCGCTCGCCCAGCCAGGCGGCGTACCTGGCGAGCATGTCCGCATTGATCTCGCTCAGGATGACCTTCCGGCCGGCCAGTTCATCCAGGGCAGCCGCGAACTGCCGGAGATCAGCGCGATACGCCAGGACGGTGTTGTTCGCCCGGCCCTGGTCAGATTGAAGATGACGGAGGAAGGATTCGATCGCTTCGTCCACGGCGCCCGCCCTGTTGTTCACCGTTCGTGATCCGCAATTATAGCCTAACACTTGTCATAAGTGCAAAGGGCGCAAGTGGGGGTGACCGGCGGTCCCTTCTTCTGACCACGAGCAAAGATCGATGCTTGGACAGAGCGCCACTCATCATCTGCCTCGCTGGCGGGAGAGCCTGCCCTATTCGGTCTCCGGGCTCCAGGCCGAGGCATCCTCCAGCATTCGGCACTCCTGCTCATCGAGGCGAAGGCCCACCGCTCCAAGGTTGTCTGCAAGCTGTTCGACCGACCGGGGGCCGATGATGGGGCTGGTGACCGAGGGACGGGTGAGGAGCCACCCGAGCGCCACCTGCGAGACCGTCTTGACCCGTTCCTTTGCCACCAGCGACAGGGCCTGCAACACGCCGGTTCCCTTGGGCGACCGCAGGTACCCCTGAATCCTCCGGCTCGACGCCCCGCGGCTTCCGCTCGGGACCTCCTGCGTTGGGTCATACTTGCCGGTCAGGAACCCTCCGGCCAGTGGACTGTAGGGAATCACCCCCAACCCGTACTCCCGGCACACCGACTCCAATTCTCGCTCGTACTCTGAGCGATGCATCAGGTTGTAGTGGGGCTGCAGGCAGTCGAATCGCGCCCATCCCGATCGGTCCGACGCCCACAAGGCCTGCACGAGCTTCGCCGCCGGGTAGTTCGAACAGCCGACATAGCGCACCAGACCGCGCCTGACGAGCGAGTCCATCGCCTCCAGCGTCTCGTCGATCGGCGTGTCTTCGTCGGGCCAGTGGGTTTGATACAAATCGATCGTTTGCGTGCCCAGGCGGCGCAAGGAGGCCTCGACCGCATTCAGGATATGGGCCCTCGACAGACCGGCGT
This sequence comes from uncultured Chloroflexia bacterium, assembly GCA_963818575.1. GTDB lineage: Bacteria > Chloroflexota > Anaerolineae > Anaerolineales > E44-bin32 > DYJB01. The sequence continues at coordinate 101,490 of CAWFSV010000013.1, forward strand.
CGTTCGGGCCGTCGCCCATCGGACCGCGAACTTTGGTCGCCAGGACCACCTGCTCTCGGCGTGAGGGGTTGGCCGCCAGCCATCGGCCGAGGATCGTCTCGGCGACGCCCCCGGGATTGCCTTCTGCCCAGCGCGAGTAGATGTCCGCCGTGTCGATGAAGTTGACGCCGGCCTCGAAGGCGGAATCCAACACGGCGATCGACGTCGGCTCATCGGCCGTCCAGCCGAACTGCATCGTCCCCAGGCACAACTCCGACACCTTGAGCCCGGTGCTGCCCAGCGTCCGGTATTCCATGATGAGCTCCCTTCAGCGCCGACGGGGGCTTGCGCAGGCTGCGCGCATCGCGACCACGAAGGTACTCCACAGGTGCGGATGATCAGAATTCGAACGCAATGCGAGCCAAGACCAATCGCCCCGCATGCTGCGCGCCTCCGTGCATGGCGCCACGCTGGCGGCCAGCTTGTGCCCCAGGCTCCCCGTCGCTGCACGGCAGCCCGTATCGCTGCCCCGTACCCACGGCGCCTGCACTCGACCTTGTCGACACAGAACGCCCAACCCTTCGACCTGGAAGCCCTTCAAGGTCACGCCGTCCTTGTGTATTTCGGCTACACGCAGTGTCCGGATGAGTGCCCGCTCACCATGGCCAACGCCCGATGGGCGATCGAGCAACTGGCGGGCCGACGGCGAGCGAGGTCGACTTCGTCCTGGTCACCGTTGATCCGGCGAACGACTCACCGACTGTGCTGCGTGCCTACCTCGACCGTTTCGATCCGCGGTTCATCGGGCTTACCGGATCCGACGAGCATCTTGCACAGGCACGCCTCGGCGTACGGGGTGCTGGCCGCAACGCCTGATACCGACCACGAACACACCGACGTCATCCACGGTACGCGCGTCTATCTGATCGACCCGGCCGGCATGCTCGTCACCAGCTACGACCTGAGCGTGCCCAAGGAAGACATGCTGAGCGACGTCCGCGCGATCCTGAAGTCATGAACCCCGGCCCGGACCGTACCTCCTCAAGCAGCACCCGGCGGATCGCACCGGAAACCAGCCGCACGAGATTGGCCCGTCTGGCTCGCCGCCATCGGCCTGGTTCTGGCGGCCGGATTGCACCTGGGGCTGGCAATCACGCAGCCCGATCATGCCCTGGCGCATTCGATCTTGTTCGTCATCGCGGCTGCGGCCCAGGCATTGGGCGCCGTCGCTCTGCTCATCCGCCCGTCGCCGCAATCCGCATGGGCGGCCATCGGACTGAATGGCGGCCTGATCGCCTTGTGGGCGGCGACGCGCGTCGTGCGTGCACCCTTCACGCCCCACCCCGAGGAATTCGATGCGGCGGGCCTGCTGACAAAGTCGGTGGAACTGGTGACGCTCGCGCTCCTTGGCATGCTCCTTGGCAGGCTGGCGCAGCCCTCCAGGGCCGAAGTACGCGCGGATCATCGGCCGCGCCACTGCGCTCGGGATCCTGACCGGCGGACTGATGCTGCTCGCGGGGTATGCCCTGGAACCGGCCCTGCCATCGCTCGCCGCCGCGGACGCGGAAGCGGGTCACGAAGAGAGCGCGACTGCCGAGGGCCACTCGAGCGGCGAATCGCATCAGGCGACCTTCCGCGTGCGGCTCAGCCGTCAACGCGTCGGCCCGTACCTGGTTGACGCCTTCACCGGCCTGACGGAGGTCGGCGACCTGTTCGTAGAAGTGGGCGTGCGCGACCCGGCCGGAGTCGTCCAGGAGGAACGACAGTCTAGCGTCGAGGCGGCGCCGGCCGACGGGACAGGTTCGGCCGTCGGAGGTGTGGCGACGAGCGCGGGCGCCCAGGTGCCGGGCAATTACGCCATCCACCTGCCGGTCACGTCGGCAGGTTTCTGGGATGTGACGCTGACGATTGACGGTCCGCTGGGCCACGCGGATCGCCGAGTTCACCGAGCGGGTCGGCGGGACGGCCAACATCGCCATGTGGGTGCTGGCCGGCGTGCCGCTGGCGGTCGCACTGATTTTCGGGTTCGTCTACCTGCGGATCGCAGGGCGCGCTTCCGGGCCTGCGGCCGGCCCTTGACCTCGCGCATCGGTCCGAGCTATTCCCCACGGGCGAATGTCAAGCCGCAGAGCAGAGAATCCCCACCAATGCAGCGGACGGCGAGCAGGTAGCCAGGCGCGCACCCTTCCTTAGAAACGACTGGGAGCCGGGACGACAGCCCAGTCCCCAACTCTCACGTGAAATCCTCACAATGCCCGTACCGGCCACTGGCTTGATTGCTCTACCCCTTGGCCGCCCCTGGCCCACGCTGGGTGCGGCCGCCGGGGCCCCAAAGCATGCCGCTCCCCGAGGTGCCTCCCCCGGTGCGACAGCCCTTTTCGCCCAAGTCGATCGGCCGATGGGAATCAGTCGGATGTATCTTCGTTCGGGTGAAGCCGTCAGGATCGCACGAGGGTGTCGACGACCAGCGCAGCGAAGATCAGCGCCAGGTACATGCTCGAGTAGCGGTACAGTCCATGGGCGAGCCGGTTTCCGCCCTGGCTCCACAGCCGCCAGGCGAAGGCGAGAAAGCCTGCGCCGAATACCGCCGCCGAGACCAGGAACAATGCTCCCCCCGCACCGGCCAACGGCAGCAGCAGCGTCAGGGCGACGAGCTGGACGGTGTAGAGCAGGATCTGCCAGGCGGTCGAGCGTTCGCTTTCGACGGCGGGCAGCATCGGGATCCCTGCTCGCGCGTAGTCCTTGCGGCGCAGCAACGCCAGCGCCCAGAAGTGCGGCGGCGTCCAGAAGAAGATCACGGCGAACAGGAAGAACGCCGCCATGCTGAGCGAACCGGTCGTCGCCGCCCACCCGACGAGCGGCGGGATGGCGCCGGCGCCGCCCCCGACCACGATGTTCTGCGTGGTCGACTTCTTGAGCACCAGGCTGTACAGGACGACGTAGTAGAGCATGCCCGGCCAGCGAGAGCAGCGCACTCAACAGGTTGACGGCCAGCGCCAGCGTGTAGAAGCCGGCGACGCACAGGACGATGGCGAAAGCCAGCCCCTCGGTCTCCCCCAGTCGGCCGGAAGGAAACGGGCGTCGCTGCGTGCGCTGCATGCGGCGGTCGAGATCGCGATCGATGAATTGGTTCAGGGCGCTGGCGCCGCCAGCCGAGAGGGCGCCGCCCAGCATCGTCCACGCAATCAGGCCGGCTCGAGGCCACTCCCCCGCTCCGACGACCATCCCGGCCAGCGTGGTGACCAGCAGCAGGACGACGATCACCGGCTTGGTCAGCGCCAGGTAGTCGCGCCACGTTGCGGATGTGGCGTCGGGCTGCGCAACCGCCGCCGGCTCCGAAACCTTGAGAAGGATAGCAGCCAGCAAAGCCCCCCACGCCAGCCCGGCGGTCACGCTGAGGAGCACCGCAGATCCACCGGAGAGATACGCGGCCATGAAGGCCGCGGCGAGCGCCACGCCGGATACCGAGAGGACCGCCGCCGCAGGGTGGGTGCGCCGTTCGCGCAAGGCGGTCATGGCCAGGAGCGACGTGGAAAGGAGCGGCAAGGCCGCCAGCAACAGCCCTGCGCGATCGAGGGCTGCAATTGTGCTGTTGGTCGAGAGGCTCAGACCGATCAGCGAGAGCAGGCCGCCGGCCAGGTTGGGCCACATCCGCACAGTCGCCGCATGGCGGGAAGCCTGGTGCTGCAGGATGGCCACGAAGATCGCCGCCTGAACGAGGACGACCGCGGCCAAGAGCGAACGACGACAAGCGCAGCCAGGCCGCCAGCGCCATCGCCACGCCCGCCGTGCTCGCCAGTGCCAGGATCGGGGCGCGGCGAGTCAGATCCAAGCGTCGCAGCCCGACCACTTCGGCGACAGCCATCAATGCCCTCCGGCGCTCATCAGCATCAGCGTCGAGAAGGCGAGCACCAGGACGACCGGCAGCAGGAAGATGGCGGTGTAGATCCGCGAGTCCTCCCGCAGGTGCATGAAGAACATCACCACCAACGTCGCCTTGGCCAGCGAGAAGGCCAGGAACAGCCCGGTCGCCAGGGAGGCGGCGAGCGACGCCTGGGTCATCCCGATCTCGATCAGCGTGATGGCCGCCAGCGCGGCGAAGACGACGATGTACCGTCGTGTGGCGTGGGCGGGTCGAGCGGTTTCGGTCGAATGGGTTGTCATGCCTGCGCCTCAGATCAGGTAGATGATCGTGAACAGCACGATCCAGACGACATCGACGAAATGCCAGTACAGCCCGAAGGCCTCGACCCCCATGGTGTCTCCGGCCGAGTAGCGACCGCCAGCCGCCTTCCCAAGCGTCAGCAGAGCCCAGACCACCCCGATCAGGACGTGCAGGCCATGGAATCCCGTGAGGGTGAAGAAGCTCGAGCCAAACACCGAGCTGGTGAGCGTGATCCCATCGCCTGCCAGGCTGGCGAACTCGTAGACCTGTCCGCCGAGGAACAGCGCCCCAAGAAGCGCCGTCGCACCCAGAAAGGTCACCAGCCGGCGCCGGTCGCCCTGGCGGATGGACTCAAGCCCGAGCACGACCATCAAGCTCGAAGTGAGCAGGACGAACGTGTTGACCCCGACCAGGACAGGATCGAGGGCGGCGGCCTCCGGCGACGGGAGGGTCGCTTTGTAATGCAGGAAGGTTCCGATCAGCCCGCCGAAGAACATCACCTCGGAGGCCAGGAACAGCCACATCCCGAGCTTGCGGTGATCGAGGGAAAGCTCGTGCCCGGAGCGGAAGTCCTCCGCGTGCAGCCCGCTGTGCGTCGTCATAGGTCTGAGTCTCCTGAGGCTTCAGTCACCCGCCGCGGCGGGTGACATGGCGGGCACGGCCAGCGCCGGCTCGCCGTAGTCGTACGGTTCGCCGGTGACCACCGGAGGCGTGTCGAAATTGTGGGCCGGCGGCGGCGAACTGACGCTCCACTCCAGCGTCTTGGCGCCCCACGGATTGTCCCCGGCGTGCGGGCCGGTCACCCAGCTCACGACGAAGTTGTAGAGCAACGGCAGGACCGAGGCCGCCAGGATGAAGGCGCCCAGCGAGGCGAGTTGGTTGAGCTCGGTGAAGCGCGGGTCGTAGTTGACCACCCGGCGCGGCATGCCCAGCAGCCCGGCCAGAAACATCGGCAGGTATGCCAGGTTGGTGCCGATGAAGTTGGCGACGAAGTGCGCCTTGCCCAGCCGCTCATCGAAACGCCGGCCGGTGATCTTCGGGTACCAGTAGTACAGGGCGGCATAGGCGCCGGAGACGCTTCCTCCGAACAGGACGAAGTGCAGGTGGGCCACGACGAAGTAGGTGTCGTGGACGTGCAGGTCGACAGGAATGGCGGCCAGGAACACGCCCGTGATTCCGCCGATCAGGAACATCGAGATGAAGCCCAGGGCGAAGAGCATCGGCGTGTCCAGGCGGAGCTTGCCGCCCCAGATCGTCGCCAGCCAGGAGAAGATCTTCACGCCGGTCGGGACGGCGATGATCATCGTGCTGATCATGTACGGGACCCGCAGCCGGGGGTCCATGCCGCTGGTGAACATGTGGTGCGCCCAGACGGTCAGGCCCAGCAGGCTGATGGCCAGGCTGGAAAGGGCGATCATCCGGTAGCCGAAGATCGGCTTGCGGGAAAAGACCGGGAAGATCTCGGAGATGGCGCCCATCGCCGGCAGGACCATGATGTACACGGCCGGGTGCGAGTAGAACCAGAACAGGTTCTGCCACAGGATCGGGTCGCCGCCCGCCGGGACGCTGAAGAAGAGCGTCCCTACCAGACGATCGAGCGCGATCAGGATCAGCCCGGCGGTCAGCACCGGCGTGGCGGTCAGGGTCAGAATCGACGTGGCCAGCACCGACCAGGTGAACAGCGGCAGGCGCCAGAAGGTCATGCCGGGGGCGCGCATCGTGAAGACCGTCGTAACGAAATTGAGCGCGCCCATCATCGACGAGGCGCCGAGCAGTATGACGCTGATCGCCCACAGCGTCTGCCCGTCCGGGCCGGTGATCGACAGGGGAACATAGGCGGTCCAGCCCGCCTCCGCTGCGCCGACGAAGAAACTGGCCAGCATCAGCACGCCGGAGGGAACCAGCAGCCAGAAGGAAAGCGCATTCAGGCGCGGGAAGGCCATGTCGCGTGCGCCGATCTGCAGCGGGATCAGGTAGTTGGACAGGCCGGCCAGCACGGGCAGGATCCACAAGAAGAGCATGACCGAGCCGTGGTTGGTGGTCAGGCGGTTGTACGCCTCGGCGGATACCAGCGTGCTGTCGGGCGCCAGGAGCTGCGCGCGGATCATGCCTGCCATCGCCCCGCCGACCAGGAAGAAGAAGAAGCTGGTGACGATGTATTGCAGGCCGATCACCTTGTGGTCGGTGCTCCAGCCGAAGTAGCGGAGCCACGCGGGGCGGGTCGTCGTCGAAGCCGTTGCCGTCATCGTGTCTTGTCTCCCTGCCATCACGCAGCCAGCCTTACTTCTGCGCGATCAGATAGTCGACCAGGATCGCCAGCTCCCCGGCGGGAATGCGCGTTCCGAGGTCAGCGGGCATCAGCCCATCGCTGTAGCCCTGCACAACCACGGCCGATGGATCGACGATCGATTGCTCGACGTAGGCCCGCAGGTCGCCGCCATGCAGGCCGGCATGTCCGCCGTCGGGGTCGGACAGGGCATCCAGGCCGGGGCCGACGATGCCCACCGCGCCGGCGTCGGCCAGCGCGTGGCATCCGGAACAACCGTAGCGGCCCAGCAGCAGTCGCCCGGCGGCGATCGGGTCCGACGGCAGCGCCGCCTGCGCCTCAAGCCAGGTTTGGAAGTCGGCTTCGGTTTCGACGTACACCTGCGAGGTCAGGCCCATCGAGGCGTGGCCCACCCCGCACAGTTCCGCACAGCGCACCGCGTACGTCCCCAGCTGCGTCGGGGTCACCAGCAACTCGGCCAGCTGCCCCGGCGTGGCGTCGCGCTTGACGCGGAACTCCGGCACCCAGAAGGAGTGGATGACGTCGTCGGAGGAGATCAGGAAGCGGACCTGCCGTCCCACCGGGAGGTGCAGGTCCGTCGCCGTCACGCCGGCCGCCGGGTACTCGAACGTCCACGAGAACTGGCGCGAGTGCACGTTGACCACCAGCGGATCGGCGTCGCGCGTCTCGGAGGCGGCCAGGACGCGGAAGGAGTAGAAGCCGATGACGACCACAATCAGCGCCGGGATGAGCGTCCAGACGATCTCCAGCGCCCGGTTGCCGTGGACGGCAACGGCGTCCGTCTCGTCACCCTTCGGCCGCCGGAAGCGGAGCACCGAATAGAGCAGCAAGCCCTCCACCAGCAGGAAGACGACGGCGGCCATCCCGAGCATGGCGCGGAACAACTGGTCGACCAGCGCCGCGCGGCTCGATCCTTCGGCCGGCATCAAGTTGACGTTCTGAGCCACCCAGAAACCGGCCGCCACCAAGGCGACCGTGAGGACTGCCACGGCGAAGACGGTACGTTCTTTCACTTGGCGCACACCTCGCTGAGTTCCACTCCTGCCGATAGGGATTGACCCGTGGCGACGCAGGCAGGACCACGCGCCGTCATCCACGATTTACTGCGCAGCGAGATCGGCACAGACGCCGGGTCTCCATGATCCATGACGTCCACGCACACGCCGACCTCCTGCGTCCTCGCCTTGCGCATCGGGCCGATCACCAGCCGATGCCCCCGGGCTCGGGGCCGTCGCGAAGCAGATCCTGCAGCCAGGTGAGCTCCGCCTGCAGGTGGGCGTGCTCGAGCGAGGTCACCAGCCCGCGTGCCGCCTCGGGTGCGCTCGCAGCGGGGACGGCGGCGTACGCCTCCAGGGCGGCCACCCGCTGGGCGAGGAGCCCCCTGGCCTCCTCCAACGGCAGGGCATCGAGAAACGCCAAGCCTGCGCTGCCGGGATTCTTCGGGGCGACGAACTCGGCCAGGTTCTTGCGCAGCATGACCTGGAAGTTCTCCTCGCCCTTGGGCGTCAGACGGTACACCCACTTGGGCGGCCGCTTACCCTCACGCGTTCGCGTGCGCGTCACCATGCCGGCGCGCGCCAGTTTTCCCAACAGGAAGTAGGCGGTCGGCTTCTTAAGGTCGGTGCACGAGCGCAACCCGGTCTCGACGATCTCGACCAGGCGGTAGCCGTGCATCGCCTCTCGGCGCAAGATGCCCAACAGGAGCAGTTCTCGGTCCACCCGCCACCTAGTCAGGCGTAATTAGTCAAGCCCGACCTACTATGTCCGTATTCTAGCCCAATGCAGACCCGCTTGTCAACCCTGACAAGCCAAAGGGGCGGCACGGTCGCCGCCCCTCCTGGTACCCAAAACCAAGCAGTCGTGTCTACAGGTCGGTACAGTAGGCCAGCCCGACGGTCCCGGGTCCGGCGTGGTTGCCGACGACCGGGCTGGCTTCGGCGATGATCGCCTCGACCGGGTGCATGCGTTCGACAGCCAGGTCGAGAAGCTCCTTCGCCTCTTGCTGTGCGGCGGCGTGGATCGTCGCCACCCGCACGTTCGGCAGGCCTTTGACCCGTCCCTCGACGATTTCGAGGAGCCGGGCACGCGCCTTGGCCTTGGTGCGGATTCGCTCCACCGGTTCGATGCGCCCGTCGACCAGTTCGAGCACCGGCTTGAGGTTCAGCGCCGTGCCGAGCAGCCGCGCCGCGCCACCGATCCGCCCGCCGCGGTGCAGAAACTCGAGCGTCTCGACGGCGATGACGATTCCGGTGTGCGCCGCGCCGCTTCGAGCCACGTCGGCCACCTGGGCGAAGGTCTTCCCGGCCTCGTCGGCGCGCGCCGCCGCCAGCACCTGGAAACCCAGCGCCATGGCCGTGCTCAGCGAGTCGACGATCTCGATCTGCGCCTGGGGAAGCATCTCCTTGGCCTGCACCGCCGAGGAGATCGTGCCGGAAAGCTTCGAGGACACGAGGATGGCCAGGATCTGCTTCCCCTCGGCCGCCAGCTTCTGGAACAGTTCGTGGAAGTAGGCGATGGTCACCTGCGAAGTGGTCGGCATGACGGTCGCCGTCTTCAATCGTTCGTAGAACGCAGCGGGCATGATGTCGACCCCGTCGCGGATCGTCTCCTCGCCCCAGATCAGGATCTGCGGGGCGACGTGGATCCCGTACTTGCGAACCAGGTCGTCGGGAATGTAGGCCGTGCTATCCGTGACAATGGCGATTCCGGACACGTGGGCTCCTCCCTGGATAATGAATGAATCGGGCGATTCCCTGAGGGCTACAACCCCCGGGCAGGAAGGAAGTTGCGTGGAGGCGTCCGCGGCGGCCGGCGCTAGCCGGCGTGACCCGCCGCCCAGCGCAGTACCTGCTCCACCCTCCATGCGTTGACGACGTTGGCGGGGGTCACCCATGCCCGGCGGGCGATTCCGATCCCGTAAGGTCGCAGGCCGAAGTGCTCGGGCCGATGGGCATCGGTGTTGACCGCCAGCAGGCAGCCGACTTCGGTCGCCCGGCGGGCATGGACGTCGTTCAGGTCGAGGCGCTCGGGATGGGAGTTGATCTCGAGCGCCACGCCCTGCTCCGCGGCCGCCAGGAACACCGCCTCCAGATCCAGGTCGGCGGCGTCGCGCGTCCCGATCATTCGCCCCGTGAGGTGGCCGATGATGTCGACGTGCGGATTCCGGATCGCGGCCAGCATCCGAGCCGTCACCCGCTCGCGCGATTGGCGCAAGGAAGAGTGCACGGAGGCCGTGACCAGATCGAACGCCGCCAGGACTTCGTCGGCGAAGTCGAGCTGGCCGTCCGCCATCACCTCGACCTCCGTCCCGTGCAGCAATCGCAGCGTGTCGCCGAGCTGCTTCTGCAGCGCGTCGATCTTCCGGCGCTGCTGTCGGACGCGCTCCGGCGTCAACCCGTTGGCGACCCCCAGGCTCTTGGAGTGGTCGGTGATCACCAGGTACTCGAGCCCGGCCGCGGCGGCCGCCGCGGCCATCTCCTCCAGCGTGCTGGCGCCGTCGGACCAGTCGGTGTGCGCGTGCAGCTCGCCGCGAATGTCGGCCAACGTGAGCAGCTCCGGCAGGCGCCCGCCCAGGGCCGCCTGGACCTCGCCGCGATCCTCGCGCAGCTCGGGCGCGATCCACGGCAGCCCGAGCACGCGGTAGACCTCGGCCTCGTCGGCGCACTCACGCATCTTGCCGCTCGATGTCTTGAAACCATGCTCCGAGAGCGACAGTCCCTTCGACTGGGCGAGCTCGCGCAGCCGAACGTTGTGCGCCTGGGATCCGGTGGCGTACTGCAGCGCGGTTCCGAAGTGCTGCGGCGGGTGAACCCACAGTTGAACGGCCAGTCCGTTGGCCAGCTCGACGCTGACCTTCGTATCGCCCTGCCCTTTCACGCGCCCGATCTCCGGCAGCGCCAGGAATGCCTGGATCACTTCCCGCGGCTGGCGGGCCCCCACGAGCAGGTCGATGTCACCCACCGTCTCGCGCCGACGGCGCAGGCTGCCGGCCATCTCGGCTGCCACGACGCCCGGAACAGCCCGCAGACTCTCCAGCAGCTGTTCTGCCACCGGCAGTGCCCGGGCGATGGAAACCCTGCCTGTCTGGCGGGCACGCAGCGCCTCAATACTCTCCAGGATGCGCGCCTCCGAACGCGTCCCCATCCCCGGCATGCCCTGCAGCCGGCCCGCGCGGGCAGCCTTCTCGAGCCCGGGAAGGTCTTTGATCCCCAACTCCTTCCAGAATCGCGCCGCCTTCTTCGGCCCCACGTCGCCGACGCGCAGGACCTCGACGAGCGTGACCGGCACCTCGCGTTTCAGCTCCTCGAAGAACTTGAGCTTCCCGGTGCGCAGCAGTTCATCGATCTTCGTCGCCAGCGCCTCTCCCACCCCGGGGATCGATCGGAGCTCACCCTCACGCCACAGATCCTGCACCGCCCTGCTCTGGCTGCGAATCGACTCCGCCGCCTTGCGGTAGGCCAGCACCTTGTAGACCACCTCGCCCTTGATCTCGAGCAGGTCCCCGATCGCTTCGAAGGTTTCGGCCAGCTCCCGATTCTCCATCCCGACCTCCCCGACCCCTTACGGCCCTCGCTCGGCGAAAGCCATCACCACGATCCATCGCTCCGCCTCGCCGATCACACCCGCCCCCGTGTACTGGTAGCCCGTGTCCAGCAGCAGCGCCCGATGCACGTCGCTGGCAATCCATGCCCCGAGGGTGGCGTCGACGAGTGAGTCCAGGGGGCCGAGGAATTCATAGGTCAACTCGCCCAGTCGTCCCCTATAGCCGGCAACCGCCATCAGGTCTTGCGCGGGGACCGATTCGTCCCCCGGCCCGATCGGGCCGAGGTAGCCACGGGTCAACATGTCCTCGGCCCGCAGCCCAGCGACCTGGTTCAACGCCTGCGACGGCGTCAGCGCCGGCAGGCCCAGCACGTCGCGGTCATGGTTCACGCGCACCAGCAGGATCTCCCCCATGGGCGCCAGCGACTGACGCGTCGCCGCCAGCTCGTCCGTCGGCGCATCCCGCTGTCCGACGTCGTCGGCGTTCAGGTTGCAGCCGGCAAGCGCCAGGCCGACGAGCAACAGTCTCCAAGGCTGCCTCACAGACTGGCCTCCAGCTCCCTCTGAGTACATGACACCACGGTGCCTCCCCCTCGCCTGCAGGGGGCGTCCCGTCACCCCAAAGCTCCACCATCCTACACCACCCGCTGGCCAGTGCGATCGCCGCTCCGGGACCGCGTGCCGCACGTCGCAGGGCGCCGCGTCCCCCGCAGGCTTCGGTGTCCACCTGCCCGCTGGGCGAAGTTGTGCTGATTGCGGCGGGAGGGGACGTATGCTATCCTGACGCCCGCGTCGGTCATGCAGCGTGCCATCTGATTCGACCTCGCCCACGGTCCTGGTCTACGTCATCCAGCACCATCCGCTGGAACGTCCCGACGCGTCCACTTCCTTTCGCTGGCTGAATCAGGACAACGGCTATCGCCGCTCTCTCGAGGGCCTGCTCGGTTCGCCCTTCCGGGCGGAAGACTTCGAGATCCTGGTCGACGAGCAGCCGGCCGGCCCGGCGTGGCGCAAGTTGCTGCGCTCGCTGCTCGAAGAGCGAGTCGTGGCCGTCGTGACTCACCTGGCTCCCCTCACCTCGGCGCAGCGCCAACAGCTGATCGGTGTCTGCGCGCAGACCGGCGCCCAATTGATCACCCCCGGCGATGCCGGTCGCAACCGCCCGTCCGGCCCCCCGGCGGCGAGCGACTGATCCTCCCGACCGCGAGCCAACCCGCCATGCACGAGTACATCGGCAACCTGCACGCGCATACGGTCTACTCCGACGGTGAGGCCACGCATGATGAGGTCGCTGCGGCGGCCCTGGATGCCGGGCTCGATGTCGTCTGGATCACCGATCACAACGTCTACGCGCAGGGCCTGGACGGCTACCGGTACCGACGTGGACGGCGAGTCCTGCTGCTGGTCGGTGAGGAAATCCACGACCAGATCCGAGTGCCGCAGAAGAATCACATGCTCGTCCTCGAGGCGCGGCGCGAGCTGGCGCAGCTCGCCTCGCGGCCCCAACGCCTTCTCGACGCGGTGCGCGATGCCGGCGGACTGAGCTACCTGGCCCACATCGTCGATCCGGAGGCGGCAAGGTTCGACGAGGCCGATCTCTCGTGGGTGGAACACGATCTGGAGGGCACGTTCGGGGTCGAGATCTGGAATACGATGAGCGAATTCAAGGGGCACTTGAAGTCGATCCCCTCGGCCTTGTGGCACGCCTACCTGCCGGACCTCAGCCCCATCGGTCCGTATCCGGAGGCGCTGGCGCGCTGGGACGCGCTCCTGGCGTCCGGCCGCCAGGTCTCAGCCATCGGGGCTGCCGATGCGCACGGGACGCACGTCCGTCTCGGTCCCATCCACCGGATCATCCTGCCGTATGCGTTCCTCTTCCGGGCGGTCAACACACACATCCTGTGCGACGAACCCCTGACCGGCGATGGGGAGGCCGACCGACGGCGCCTGGCGGACGCGCTGCGCAAGGGTCGGAGCTTCGTCGGCTACGATCGGCCGGGCTCGACGCGCGGTTTTCGCTTCACCGCCAGCGCCGATCAGGGGGAGGCGTCGATGGGGGACGCCCTGCCGTGCCGTTTCGGCGCCACCTTCCAGATCCACTTGCCCGCCCCGGCGGAGATTCGTCTGATCCGCCATGGCGCGGTCGTCCGCCGTTGGCCCTCGGCTGAAGCGGCCGTCCACACCGTCAGCGAGCCCGGAGCGTACCGCGTCGAGGTCCGACGACCGTTCCGCGGCCGGATTCGTACCTGGATCCTCAGCAACCCCATCTACTTGCAGGCGAACTAGACTCACCTCTCGCTGCTCGACGGACATGATAGAATCCTAGCCCATTTGTTCGAGGCGGAGATGCCCGAGTTCAAGCTGCGTTCCTACTATCAGCCCACCGGCGATCAGCCCGAGGCGATCGAATCGCTCCTCGCCGGGCTGCAGAAGGGCTTCAAGCACCAGGTGCTGCTCGGGGCGACCGGTACCGGCAAGACGTTCGCCATCGCCAACGTCATTGCCCGCACCCAGCGGCCAACGTTGATCCTGGCGCACAACAAGACGCTGGCCGCCCAGCTCTACGCCGAGTTCAAGGACTTCTTCCCCGAGAACGCCGTCGAGTACTTCGTTTCGTACTACGACTACTATCAGCCCGAGGCCTACGTCCCCCGGCACGATCTGTACATCGAGAAGGAGACGGAGGTCAACGAGGAGATCGAGCGGCTGCGACTCTCGGCCACAACGTCCGTCGTCTCGCGCCGCGATGTCATCGTGGTCGCCTCGGTCTCCTGCATCTACGGCATCGGCAGCCCCGATGCGTACGGCAGCGTGGTGGTTGAGTTGAAGGTCGGCGGGCAGGTTCGCCGCAACGCCATCCTGCGTCAGCTGGTCGAATCCCAGTACGAGCGCAATGACATCGACCTGCACACAGGCACCTTCCGCGTGCGCGGGGACACGCTGGAGGTGATCCCGGCCTACGATGAGCTCGGGCTGCGCATCAGCTTCTTCGGGGATGAGATCGAGCGCATCGTTCAGTTTGACCGCGTGACCGGCGAGATCCTGGCCCGGCTGGACGAGGTCTCGATCTATCCCGCCAAGCATTTCATCACCGAACGCGAGAAGCTCGACGCGGCGATGGGCGACATCGAGACCGAGCTCGCCGCCCGGCTCGCCCACCTGCGTTCCCAGGACAAGCTGCTCGAGGCGCAGCGGTTGGACCAGCGCACACGGTACGACCTGGAGATGCTGCGCGAGGTCGGCTATTGCGCTGGAATCGAGAACTACAGCCGGCACCTCGATCGTCGCCCGACGGGCTCCCCGCCCTGGACGCTGGTCGACTACTTTCCGCCCGACTACTTGCTGGTCATCGACGAGAGCCACATGACCATCCCGCAGGTGCACGGCATGTTCGGCGGGGATCGGTCGCGCAAGGAGACGCTGGTCGACTTCGGGTTCCGGCTCCCGTCGGCGCTCGACAACCGGCCGCTGTCGTTCGAGGAGTTCGATGCCCGCACCGGCCAGGTGATCTACACCTCCGCCACCCCGGCCGCCTACGAGCTCGGGATCGCCTCGCAGGTCGTCGAGCAGATCATCCGGCCCACCGGCCTGGTCGATCCCGAGGTCGAGGTTCGACCGGTCGAAGGGCAGGTCGATAATCTGGTGGGCGAGATCCGCCGGCGAGTCGAACACGGGCAGCGGGCGCTGGTCACCACGCTCACCAAGCGCATGGCCGAGGACCTGTCGGACTATCTGCACGAGCTTGGGATCAAGGTCCACTACCTGCACTCCGAGGTCGACACCCTCGAACGGGTGAGCATCCTGCGCGATCTGCGCCTGGGGGTGTACGACGTCGTCGTCGGCATCAACCTGCTGCGCGAGGGGCTCGACCTGCCCGAGGTCTCGCTGGTGGCGATCCTCGACGCCGACAAGGAGGGGTTCCTGCGCTCGGATACGGCGCTGATCCAGACCATCGGCCGGGCGGCCCGCCACGTCGAAGGGCGGGTGCTGATGTATGCCGGCACGATGACCGATTCGATGCGCAAGGCGCTGGACGAGACCTCCCGGCGACGGGCCAAGCAAGTGGCCTACAACCTGGCCCACGGGATCGAGCCGCTCAGCATCGTCAAGGCGGTGCGCGATCTGACCGACCAGGTCGCCTCGCGTGTGGCCGCCGAACCGCGCGGCGAGTACAAGGCCTTCACGCCGGCGGCCGTCCCACGCGACGAACTCGCCCGGTTGATCAAGGACCTGGAGCGGGAGATGCGGGCGGCCGCCGAGGCGCTCGAGTTTGAGAAGGCCGCCAACCTGCGCGATCAGATCTTCGAGTTGCGCGAGGCACTGGCCGACAAGGAGAACCTGCCGCCGTGGCGCCGGGCGCGTGCCCTGGCCGGGGATTCCTGAGCCGCTCGGGCAGTGCCCGGCGATGACCTAACCGCCCGCGCAGGCGCGGGCCTGCGGCCCTGGCATCCCATCCCCGAACCGCAGCCCGTGCCCCGCATCGCCAGCGGGCGACCAGACGGAAATCTGTCAATTCAAACCTTGCGGCGTTGCGTGGGCGGAGAAGGACGATCCCCAACGGCACCTCGCGTGAGGACGGTCATCCCCTATCCGATCGATCGTCTACGGAGCCTCGGGCGTCCCGCCGCGTGTGAGGCCGGAAGCTCAACGGTGAACACCGCACCACCTTCGGGACGGTTGGCGGCGATGATCGTTCCACCGTGGGCCTGCACGATCTGGCGCGAGATCGCCAGCCCGAGTCCGGTTCCGCCGTGCTCGCGGGAGCGGGCGCGATCGGCCCGATAGAAGCGCTCAAACACAAACGGCAGCGCCTCGCTCGAGATGCCCTCACCCTGATCGGCGATTTCGATCCTGGCCTTGCCTGCTCGGACCTCGAGCCGGACGTCGATTGCCGTTCCTCGCGGCGCGTGCCGGAGCGCATTGGCCAGCAGATTTCCCAGCACCTGTTCGATCCGGCCCGGATCGGCCTGCGTGCGCACATCGGACGGCCCGGGAATTGTCAGGCGCAGGTCGACGCCGACGGCTTGAGCCTGGGCACGATAGCCGTCGACGGTCCGCTCGAGGAGCCCGCGCAGTCCGATCTCGGTGCGTTCGAGGGGGAGCTGCCCGGCGTCCGCCAACGCCAGCGTGCGCAGATCCTCGACCAGGCGGCTGAGGAGGCGGGTCTGCTCCAGCACCGGCTGGAGATTCGCAGGTGTGGGCTCGTACACCCCGTCCATGACGGCCTCGACGCGCGCCTGCATCACCGAGAGCGGGTTGCGCAGCTCGTGGGCGACGTCGGCGGTCATGTCGCGGCGCAGCGTTTCCGCCTGCTGCAGGCTGTGCGCCATGTGGTTGAAGGCCTCCGACAGCTCACCGACCTCATCCCGCGTCCGCACCTGCACGCGCCGCGTCAGGTCGCCGCCGGCCAGGTCACGCGCCGCTCCGGTCAACTCCCGCACCGGCTTCAGCATTCCGGTCGTCAACAGCGCGGTCACCACCAGCGCGGCGCCGATGGACAGCAACGCCGCCAGCAGAATCGCGCGGTTGACCCGGGCGACCAGCTCGCGTTCGGCCAGCGCCCCTCCGGACGCCGCAGGCGGGAAGATGTAACCGACCACGGCCCCATCCACCAGGATGGGCGTGGCGCCCGCAACGTCCTGCGGACCGGACAACCCACCGAGCAGTGGCACGCCGCGCGAGTCCACCACCGCCGGCACGCCCATGGCAGCCTGCATACCCCGGCCCATGCCGCCCACGTGAGGGATCGACGGGTACAGACTCTCCACGCCCTCCCACGAGCCGCGGCCCCGGTAGTAGGCCGCCAATCGCTCGGCAGCCAGGGCGGTGCCCTCGGGCGCCTGGCCCATCATCAACCGCAGCTCGCGCTCCGTCGACCGGTTGGCGAGCAGCGCAAAGGTGGAGATGCTGACGGCCACCACCAGCATGTAGCCGAGCAGCAGCTTCCAGGCCAGACTGAGACGCATGGACAACTCCTATTCCTCGGCGAAGCGATAGCCAACGCCGAAGACCGTCAGCACGTAGCGCGGCTGCCGAGGATCGGGCTCGAGTTTGGCGCGCAAGTTCTTGATGTGCGCGTCGATCGTTCGCTCATAGCCCTCGAACGTGCTGCCCTGCGTCGCCTCGAGCAGCTGTGCCCGCGTGAACACTCTCCCCGGCTGAGCGGCCAATGCCGCCAGGAGTTCGAATTCCATCGGGGTCAGGTCGACACTCTTCGCGCCGACCGTGACCTGATGGCGAACTCGATCGACGGCGACGTCGCGCGCCCGGACGACATCCGGCGGCGTCGGCACTGCCTGGGATCGACGCAGGACCGCCCGAACGCGGGCGACGATCTCCCGCGGGCTGTAGGGTTTGATCACGTAGTCGTCGGCGCCGAGTTCGAGCCCCACCAGACGATCGGACTCCTCGACGCGCGCCGTGGCCATGATGATCGGCACCTGCGAGGTGCGCCTCAGTTCGCGGGCGACATCCAGGCCATCGAGACCTGGGAGGTTCAAGTCCAGTACCACCAGGTCCGCCGGCGAATGTCGAAAGGTCGAGACGGCTGCCGCCCCCGTGGTGGCGAGCTGCACCCTGAAGCCGGCCTTCTCGAGATAGTCTCGCAGGACCTGCGCCAGCTCGACTTCGTCTTCGACGATCAGGATCGTGGAGGCCATTTACTTCACCAGGTGTGCGGCCAAGATCATCTCCCCATGTTGCGCCGCCCGTCTCTCGATGACAGCCCGAGCGAGAAGCTTGAAGGCGGGTGGCGGCTGGGCCCAGGTTCGGCCCGGGTTCGATTCTACTTCCGCACCGTGCGTCCAACTCAGTGCCGGGTGGGGCCCAACCGCAGGCTTCACGCACGGTCCGGAGGCGCCGGCTCGAACTGGGGACGGAACGGCCGACTGGTTTGAACCATACCGGCAAGGTGTGAAGGACTCGTGAAGGGAACTCTGGAATGGGGTGAACTCCTGGGACGCCAGCACGCCGTGTGGGTCCACCGTGCGGCTCCAGGTCGCGACCGGCCCGGGCCTCTGGTCGGTGCGCGCGACCCGATGCCTGCTGTCCAAGCCGCTTGCCAACTGGACGGTCCCCCTCTCGGCGTGCATTACTCCCACTTCGGGCTCCCCCTCTCTAGGGATGCGTGCCCGCCATTGCGCGCTTACCATCGAAGGAACACGAACGATTGCCGGTTCGTCGGGGAGAACGAAGCATGAAGACCGAGGAAGTCCTTCGCCGCGCCGGCGAGTATCGGGCGGTTCGTGAGGCGCTTGGCACCTACCACGTGGACGTGGTTGCCGTGAGCCATGCCCCTGCCCGACATCCTGGCGCCGAGGGCGGCCTTGGATCAAGCGAAACACCGCACATGTCTCCGGCAGACGGAGCCTTGGGACCGGACCTCGTCGCCCCGCCGTGCGATGAATCGGCGGAAGGAGGGGCGCCAATCTGAACGCCCCTGGTGCATCATCGTAAGCCAGGTCAATCCCGATACGCTCCACCCCGGGTGCTATGATGGTTGCTGATCACAGACGGTTGCGGGGTGATGCCATGTTCGGAAGAGGCGGTAGGTCGGCAGATGTGCATGGGCGTGCGAGCCTGGATGAGTCGCAGCGGCAGAATCTCGAGACGCTGGCTACGCGCATGCGGCGCATTGTCGTCGGGGAGTTCCCCGAGCTGTACCTGCGGGTGAATGAGGTGCGCGCCCAATTCGAGATCGCCGGAAAGGGCCTCAAGAAGGGCGGCGTCGTCGAGAGCGAGAAGAAGCTCGCCCACGCGCTGCGCAGGCTGAACAGCGCCAAGTTCTGTCTGGAGGTGGCCCTGGTCGAAGTGGCCGAGGTGCTCGAGCTTCCCCCTGCGCCGGGATCGCCGAGCGAGGATGCGCCCGGCGGCGAGCCGGCCGTGCTAGGCCCGCCCCAGCGGATCCGCCGAGGCATGCCCATCGGCGAGGCTCCGCCAGTCCGCTCCGCGCACTCGCAGGAACAAGACCGGGCGTCCCAAGACGCCCGGTGTTGGCCGCCAGCGCCCCTGGCGGGAATCGAACCCACAACCAACGGTTTAGAAGACCGCTGCTCTGTCCGTTGAGCTACAGGGGCTCACCCGCATTCTAGACTTAAGCCGCGGGCGGGTCAATCCGCCGTGGTGGGGCGAATGCCCTTGTACACGCGCGGACCTGGAGAGCGTCTTCAGAATCGTCACCGCTGGGCGGCCGAGGCGTGCCCCCAGCTCCGCCGCCGAGAGCGGTGTGTTGCCGTTCGCCAGGAACACCCGAAAGACGGCATGCACCAGCGTCGTCTGAGGAGAGATGTAGTCCGGAAGGCGCGAACAGTGGCTGATCACGATGTGTTGGATCCCCGGGACGCGCAGGACCTCGGCGGTCACCGGGTCGACCGAGTCAACCATCGAGCTGGTCTCGAGCTCCGCATACGCCGCCTGGTGCTGCTCGCACAGGTGGCTGCGCAGGTAGACTTCCCAATCACGCTCGGCTTTCTCCCACCAGCCAAAATCGATGTGGAACCGCGTGTCGACGGTCGGGCGTACCAGCAGACGGGCGTGTTCCGCATCGATCGGGCTCATGCCGTGCTCCAGGCGGAGTCATCGAAGCGCCAGTACAGATCGCCGACGTGGGCGTAGTACTTGCGGGTCAGCAGTTCCTGGAAGATCGGCTCCGGCGGGAGGCGCTGGATCACGTTCACGCCGGAGTAAAGGGCCTGAGCGTGCACGGCGCTCTGCGGATTGAGCCGTGCCAGCTCGCGGAACACCTGCGCCACCAGGCGCTCGAGAGGCATGCGTCGTTCGGGGCCCTGCAGCCAGGCCTGGTCGAGAGCCTTGGGATCGGAGAGCCCGATCACCATCAACTCATCGAACGAAGTCCCCACCGCCTGCTTGAGCATGCTGAAGCCGATGTGCCCGTCGGAGTCCACCCGCACCGTCCGGATCCAATCGTTTCGGCGGCGGCGGTCGATCGATTCCACGACCACCTCGCCCGGCGACTGGCCCTTACGAACGCGCACCAATCCGCCGGCGGGCACATCATATTTCCGGTACCACTGCTCCAGACCGATGACGTAGCGAGGTCCTCGCACGACCCACCCGGGAAACTTGTCGCCCGTGTGGCCGTCCACCAGGATGAAGCGGATGCGCGGGGCTTCATAGGCCGTCGGAAACAGCAGGCGCAGCCGGGAGGAGAGCGGGAGCGTCCCCACCCGCCAGTGGGAAAACAAGAGTGGTAGCGTGACCGCTTCCGACTCACCCTCGGGCGAGTTCGAGCGAGCTGAGCTCATCGTCCAGATCGCGCTCGAGCTGACGGAGCGAATCGGTCAGGGGGATCGCCTGCGGCGTGAAAGCGGCCGGCTCGAGCCGCGGCGGTGTATACAGCACCTCCGGCGGTTCCAGCCGCCGCAGATACCAGAGCACCTCACCTGCCGGGCCAACTTCGTCGAAACGCTCGTCGGTCTGCAGCGCGTAGTCCAGCGAGAACCGGGCCAGCAGCGGGTCCAGGCCGGGCGGCATGCCGAGTTCCTGGAGAAGAGCCTCCGTCGGCAGCGGACCGCCGCCGGCCACATCGAGCACCGCTTCGGCCAGGTTGAGGTGGCCGCTGTGAATCTCGGCCAGGAGCGCGCGCGGGAACCAGCGCCCGGCGATCCGGACAATATCCGGCGCCTGGGCAAGCTGATCCTGCAAGCGCTTCTCGATCCGGGGGCCGTACCGGGCGAGCACGGACTCCGGCGTCTCCGCCTCATCCGTTGCATCTGCCTCCGAGGGCTGGTGGTCCAGCGCGTGGTTGGGCAGCCGCATGGCGAACTCGCGCCGGCCGCTGCTTCCCTCGAGCTCGACCTGCATGACCTCGAACTCCCCCAGGTCGGGATTGGCGCCGGGTCGGACGGAGAGGACTTTCCCACGCAGGTTGTCCAGGTGGGCGAAGCGGATTTCCTGGCCGACGTCAAAGGCCGCCGCCGGCGAATAGACCGCCATCTCGATGGATCGCGCCTGTTCCGCTTCGCGCGCCCGCCGTTCCATACGATGGGCCACGAGCGCCAGGGCCATCTCGCGGGTCGTCAGCGGGACCTCACGCTCGAGCAGCAGGTTGTCGATGAACTCGAAGTCCTTGGGCGACAGGCTAAGGTCGGGCCAGACGGTGTCGGTGGCACTTGCAGAAGCAGAGAGCATGTCGGGGAAAGCAATCCAGGGGAAAGGTAGACGCATTATACTACATGCGTCTGTGGAAGAGGGTCGACGTGCCGAACGAGCTGGTGTGCGTTGAGACCGTCTCCGGTTTGATGGAGGCTGAAATCCTGCGTGGGCTGCTGGAGGCGGCGGGCGTTAAAGTGGAGCTGTCTCACGAGGCGGCCCTGTCCGCCTACTCGCTCGGAGTCGGCCGTCTGGCGCGGGTGGAGCTGATGGTCCGAGTGGAGCAGGAGTCCCTCGCTCGCCAGGTCATCGCCGAGTACAACTCGGGCGTGCTGGATACTCCCGACTCACCTGCCTGACGCTTCGTCCCGACGGCCATCCCGCGCTACGGGTACGCCGTCTCAATCCACTCCAGCGGATCGACCGGGACTCCCCCCACCCAGACTTCCCAGTGCAAGTGCGGTCCGGTGGCGCGGCCGGTCGCACCGACCAGCCCGATGATCTGACCCGCCTCGACCACCTCGCCGGGTGAGACCCTGATCTCCGACTGGTGGAGATACGCGGTGTAGACGCCCCAGCCATGATCGACGATGGTGGTGTTGCCCCTCACGGTGAGCGCATCGGCGAAGACCACTCGCCCGCGGGCCGGAGCGGTGATCTCCGCCCCCATCCCGCCGTAGAAGTCCAGCCCGGCGTGGTAGTAGTTGTAGCCCGTCCCGTTGTAGTTCCGGCAGGGAGCCGAAGCGTGACGGGAAGCTCTCGGTGTAGGCCGCCGGATAGAGGAACGGCCCGTCCCACATGCGCTCGGGCGAGAACGGCGCCACCACCGCCGCCACTTGTTCGTTCTCGGGCTGCGTCTTCTCCGGATCGATCGTTTCATCGGGGACATCCAAGATCGGATCGAACCCGTAGTCGCCGCTCGCCAGGTAGACCGGCTGGATGAACTCCTGCGCCAGCGGGCCGGATACCCCGGCCAGCCTCAGGTGAAGGTCAATCATCCCGGGATCGGCCAGCGTGTGCACGCCCTGCAGTGCGACCCAACGACCTGGTTCAAGGGCTTGAAAACCCAGCGTCCACTCGCCGAGCGAACCCAGCGGCGCGTCGGCACCCGGTACGCGCACTTCGATCTCGCTCGTCCGACCCTGACGCACCGGCAGCGTGCGAACGCTCACGCTTTCCACCTGAAGGGGGAGCCCGGTGGATGGCCGTCCGGGCACGGGCACCGAGAGCAGCTCTCCGGGCACACTCCACATCCGCGTCGTCCGAGCGTTGATCTCGCGCAGCGCCCAGGAACTGAAGCCGGCCCGCATCGAAAACTCGAGGTCGGTCTCCCCTTCCTGAACCTGGAGCGACGCGGATTCCGGGATGAGGAGCCCGTCCCCTTCGCCTTGCGGGAAGATCACGTCCTGGCCCACGAACAAGCGTCCAGGGTTAACCACTCGGTTGAGGCGGATGACGGTCGCCTGTGTCAGGCCGTGACGGAGGCTCAGACTGCGTACGGTTTCCCCGAAGTCCACCGGGCGGGTGGCCAGCACGCCGCCGATCCCCTCGAAGCCGGGAATCACAAGCTCCCGGCCGACGACCAGGGGATCACTCAGCGTCATCGCGTTGGCCTCGGCAAGCTGCGCGGCATCCAACCCGAACATCAGGGCGATGCCCCACAACGTGTCCCCTGCCTGGACGACGTAGATCGGGCCGGAGGCCTGAGCCGCAGCGGGCACAGGCGCGAGGCATACGACGAGCACTGCACAAGACAAGGAAGATCCTACGCGCCGGGTGCATCCACGAACTCCAGTACATCACCATGAGCGACCAATTCTAACACCCAGGGCTCCGCTTCCAGCACATAGCGTGCAGCCGTCGAGGGCACGTAGATGCGCCATGGCATCGCCAGGCGCGCGTCGACCACCCGCCGGTCATCGTCCAGCCAGATCGACGCCCAAGGGGAAGAAGACCATCGCCATGTGGATCGCCGTCTGGGTCCGTCCCGCCCGTCGTTCGACCAGCACCAGGCCTTCGCCGGGCGCCAGCCGGCGGCGAAAGGTAAGCCCGCGGAGACGGCAGGCGAAGGAGGCGCACCAGCGCGCTCGAATCAGCGCCCGGCCCTGCGTTCGATTGGTGATCTCGACCCAGCGAGCCATGTGCCTGCGCCTCCGCCTCCGCGTGCCCCGGGATGAGGAGCACGGCAATCGAAAGCGGCGCGGGAGCAATCTCCGCGCCGCCCATCCACCTGCTCCAGACGTGCCCCTACTGGCCGGGGCCGAGGATCTTCTCGACGCTCTCCAGCAGTTCTTGCGGCCCGAAGGGCTTGGTGATGTAGTCGTCGACCTTGGCAATGTGCAGGCCGAGGACCTTGTCGATCGACTGCGCCTTGGCCGTCACCACGACCACCGGGATCTCGCGCAATGCGGGATCGGCCTTGATCTGCTGGTAGACCTCCCAGCCATCCATATCGGGCATCATCAGGTCCAGCAGGATCAGGTCCGGCCGCAGCCGGCGTACCGTCTCCAGGCCCTCGATGCCGCCGTTGGCCCCGATGACGTTGAACCCCTTCCGGCCGAGGATCAGGCGGACGAGGTCGATCATCTCGGGTTCGTCTTCGATGCAGACGACGCGCTTCTGGTCAGACGGCATGGAGTCCCTCAGGCCTATCCCCACCGGGCAGGGTAAGTCTACACCCGGCGCAACCGGGCGCGCAACAAACCGCAGGTCCCAATCCGGGCCGGTCCGGGGCTCATGCAGTCCGGGCTTCCGAGGAAACGGAACGGCCCGGCGGATAGGGCCGCCGGGCCGGCTGTGCCAGGATGAGGCAGGCTGCGATCAGGGGCTGCCGAGAGGTTTCTCGAAGTCAAGCCAGCGCTCGACCATGTCCGCCAATTCCGCCTGGGCCTCGCGGTTGGAGGCCAGGTAGGTCGGCGTCTGGTCCGACGAACCCCCCGAGCTGCCGGCGGTTTGAGCTCCCGGCTGGCCCAGCCCGACCTGAAGCACCGGAAGCCGCGCGGCGTGCATGGCGTCCACCGCGGCGCGATGGTGCGGGAGCCGCCAGTCGTATTGGGTCACCAGGATGCCGAGCGTCTCGATGTTGCGATTGAGTTCGTGCTTGATCTGTTCGAGGGTGGCCAGGAAGAACCACAGGGCGCGCAGATCGGGAATGTGCGGCTGCGTCGGCACCAACACCGCCTGGGCCGCCGTCAACGCGTTGACGCTGAGCGGTCCGAGGCTCGAGGGGCAGTCGAGGATGGCCACGTCGAAATCGTCGGCCACCGTGCTGAGGATCTTTCGCAGCACGTCCTCGCGACCCATGCGCGAGATCAATCCCAGCTCGGCCGCCGCCAACGCCAGATCGGACGGCGCCAGGAAGAGGTACAGGCCGGGAACGACTTCCCGCAGCGTGTCCCACAGGGGCACGACACCCGGCAGCGCCCCGCCGAACACCTCGGCCATGCTCGTGCCGGCGGCGCTCTCGACGCCGCAGAACGCGGTCAGCGTCGCCTGCGGGTCGAGGTCGACCAGCAGGACGCGGCGGCCGCGCTCGGCAAGCGCCGCGCCGAGCGCGTGCACGGTGGCGGTCTTGCCTACTCCGCTCTTGTGATTGGCGACCGCGATGGTGCGCAAGGTTAGCAGTTCATTCCAGTCGCGAGCCGGCGCCCGAAGCGGCGCCCGCAACGCGCTCGGTCCCGTAGCCTCTCGAACGTGGGGTTGCGTTGCGTCCTCGCGAACCCCGCGTATGGTTGCCGCGTCCATTATGCTTCAGCTCCCTCCTGCCGGAAAGGCCGTTCCCGCGGCCCGTCGGCGCGCCCCGTGCGCCCGCCGGCTATCGCATTCGCCTTCACGCTAACATACTCCCGCAGGCGGCCGGCTTACACCTGGCTTGCAGTTGAGCCGGGCGGCGAAACCCCCGCTCATCCCGCGCGCCCTGCCGGGCTGGGCGCCAGCAATCCGGCCAGCGCTCCCACCGCGCCGGACCCGATGGCCAGCAGGACCTCGGGCACCGGCCGGCCGTTCATCGCCAGCAGGATCGCCCCGCCCACTGCACTCAGGATGGCCAGCGCCAGCGCCCCGACGACGATGCGGTAGATCCATACATCGGACTGCAACGGCGCCGCCAGGCCGGCGATCGCCTTGGCCGGGTCTTCCTTGACTCGGGCAGCAAGGGCGGGATCCGATGCCAGCGCCGCGGCAAGCTGCTCAAGGGTTGCGATGCTCTTCGTCACTGATCCCCCTCCGTCCCTCAGACGATTCCTCGGGCGTTACTCTCCCAGAGATCCGATCGCCAACTCGACCGCTTCCAGGATCTCACCGCTCCGGACGAGTTCCTTCATCGCCATGTGGTCCGGATACAGCGGCCGATCCTCGTCCAGATGGGCGACTTTCTTTCGAATGATCTCGCGTGCCACCTCGACTCCCCTGCCCGGCGTGTGGCTGCGGAAGTCGAGCGCCTGAGCCGCCGCCATGAACTCGATCCCGAGCACGCCGTAGGCGTTGTCGAGAATCTGGCCGTTCTTCAGGGCGGTATTCATGCCCATCGAGACGAAGTCCTCCTGATCGGCGGCTGCAGGAATCGAGCCAACCGAGGCGGGAGCCGAGAGCAGCCGCTGCTCGACGATCAGCATGTCGGCCGTGTACTGACTGAGCATCAGGCCCGAGAACATGCCCGCCCCCTTGGTCAGGAAGGCGGGCAGGCCGACGCTCAGCGCCGGATTGGTCAGCCGATTCAGACGGCGTTCCGACAGGACGCACACCATGGTGATGGCCACGCCGGCCATATCCATCGGCAGCGAGACCGGAGTTCCCTGAAAGTTGGCGCCGGTCAGCGTCAGCCCGTCCTCGGGGAAGAAGATCGGATTGTCGCCCACGCCGTTGAGCTCGATCTCCACCTGGGTCCTGGCGAACGCCAGCGCATCGTGTGCCGCTCCGATCACCTGGGGGGTGGAGCGCATGGAGTACGCGTCCTGGACCTTGCTCTTCAGCTTGCCGGTCACCAGATCCGACCCCTGGATGCACTTCAGGATCGCTTGCGAGGACCGCATCGCTCCAGGGAAACCACGCACCTGATGCAGGCGAAGGTCATACGGCTTCATGTTGGCCAGCAGCGCTTCGAGCGAGATGGCACAGGCAATCTCGGCTTGCTTCAGCCAGCGCTGCATGTCGTACAGGTGCAGCGCGCTCATCCCGGTCAGCAGGTTGGAGCCGTTGATCGTGGCCAGGCCGTCACGCGCCTGTAGGTCCGGAATGGGAATGCCGGCTCGATCCATCGCCGTGCGGCCGGGGAGGCGTTCGCCCTGGTAGAACGCCTCGCCCTCCCCCATCAGCAGCAGCGCCATCTGCGCCATCGGCGCCAGGTCGCCGGAGGCGCCCACCGATCCCTTCTGACAAACCACGGGGGTCAGGCCCCGATTGAGCATCTCGATCAGGGTCAGAGTGATTTCGGGGCGGCAGCCGGAGTTGCCGTGGGCGTGGACATTGACCCGGCTGGCCATCGCCGCCCGGACGTGCTCTTCGGGCGCCGGGTCGCCGATGCCGGCGGCATGGTTGTAGATCAGGTAGCGTTGGAACTCACGCACTTGCTCATCGTTCAGCACGATCTCGGAAAACTCCCCGATGCCGGTGTTCACGCCGTACATGATCTCGTGCGCCTGGATCTTCGCCTCCAACATCCTGCGGCAGGCGCGGATCCGCTCCAGCGCCTGCGGCTGCAGCTCCACCGCTTCCCGGTTGCGGGCGATCCGCATCAATCGCTCGAGCGTCAGTCCGGCGCCATCCAGCACGATCGTCATCCAGGGCTCCTCTCGCCTGGCGGCCGGAAACCGCCGCCAACGGCAGCGATTCTAGGCTGAGTGGGCACCCGCGACAAGCCGCGATCGGACGGTTCAGGGGACCGGCCGCCCCGGCGTGGACTTGGCCCGGCATGTGACCGTATAATGGAGGAGATCGCCGCTCCTTCGAGGCTGCTCCGTGAACAGCACCCCAACCCCTCAGGAGAGCCTGACCCGCCTGGCGCTGGACGAGATCTGCGGCGTCTTCGGAATGCCTCCCGAAGCCCACTGGCGGGGCTTCCTCGAGTCCCTGTTTCAACGGACGGCCAGGAGCTTTGCGGCCTTCGGCGCCTCGTTCGACCAGAAGGTCGCTCAATGGGGGCTGGACGGTGCGGCGCGCTGGGCAGTCGGCATGTTTGCCAGCGAAGTCGAGGTCGATGGGGAGGAGACGATCCCGGCCGAGGGTCCGCTGATCGTTGCCGCCAACCACCCTGGATCGATGGACGTGCTGGCGATCACCTCGCAGATTTCCCGGCCGGATCTGAAGGTCGTGGCCAGCGGGCTCGAGTTCCTTCGCCATCTTCCAGAGCTCAGCCGCCACCTGATCTATGTGCCGCGCTATGACCTGCAGGGCCGGATGGGCGTCGTGCGGGCCGTCATCCATCATCTGGCAGAGGGCGGCGCGATCCTGATCTTCCCGGGCGGGAACATCGAGCCGGACCCGGCCGTCCTTCCCGGAGCTCCGGATGCGCTTGGCTCGTGGTCCCACAGCCTGGATGTGGTCCTGCGGCGGGTTCCCCAGGCACAGGTCGTGGTTTCGATCGTCAGCGGCGTGCTCACGCGGGCCGCGCTGCGCAACCCGCTCTCCCCGTTCCTGCGGTCAAGGCGCGACCGGCAGAAGGTGGCCGAGATCGTTCAGGTCGGGCTGCAGATGCTCCTTCGCACTCCCCTGGGGCTGTCCCCGCGGGTGACCTTCACGCGCCTCCCGACCGACGAGCCGCGCGAGACGCGCATGACACAGCTGCTCAGCGCAGCCCGGCGGCAGATCGACGAGCACACCTCGCGTTGGGAGAAACCCCCTGTCCATCGGCGGCCCATCGCCGCCTGAGTCTGGACGCGACAGCCTGATGGGCTGATCCCCGCATGGGATTGAAATCGCTGGAATGTGTCGGCCGCGGCGCGCGCGCTCCAGGCACGGCCATCGCGTCGGTTTGCAGCGCTTGGGACGAGGCGCCAGGGGTTCCGGGATAGGCGGCCATCGCATGCTTCGCCCACCGCGAAGCCAGGCGAAGCGCAAGGAGCTCAGTCGCTGAGGATGGCCGCCGGGGATGCGTCCCCCAGCCCGAGCGGGAGCTGCACCGGGCGTCGATCCGGCAGGGCAGGCGCCCGACGCTGATGGGCGAATCGCGGATGGCGCGCGGCGGCCAGATTCACGAAACGCGAGAGCATCGCACCATACGGGATCCCCGCCGCCTGGGCACACAGCGCCATGCTGGCGTCGGCGGCGATGTCGGCATTCGGATTGACGTCCAGCACGTAGGCGACCCCGCCTCGCAGGCGCAGGTCGATTCGCGTGTAGTCCGGCGCGCCGACCGCACGATGCGCGCCGATGGCGGAGCGCTCGAGCAATCGACCTTCGATCTTGGTTAGCGGTGCCGGTAGCCGGAAGATGATTCGCTCATAGTGTTCGGACCCCGGGGTGAACTTCGCGTCGTAGCTGCACAAGCGGTCCTGCGACCTCGGGAAACTTCTCGAAGTCCATCTCGCCCGGTGGAAGCGCCATCGGCTTGCGGCTCCCCCACACTCCGATCCGAAACTCGCGCCCGTCGATAAACTCCTCGACCAGCGCCGGGCCGAACTCCTCGAGGACCGTCTCCAATTGGGCGCGCAGCTGGGTGCGATTCTTGACGACCAACTCGGCCGAGATGCCGATGCTGCTGTGCTCGAAGACCGGCTTGACGATCGCCGGGAACCTGTCCCACCTGGCGCCGTCCACCTTCTCGAAGATCCGTCCCTCCGGGACGGGGACGTGGTCCCGAATCATCGCCTCGCGCGAGCGGGCCTTGTCGCAGCTCAGCTCGAGCACGCGCGACGACGCCCCGCTGAAGGTAAACCCCAACTCCTCCAGGTGCTTGGCCACCGTCGGCTCAGAATGCTCGACTCCCGGGAGGGCCTCGCACCAGTTGAAGACCACATAGTCCTCAGGTGCGTAGCGTCGCAGCAGGCGGCGCAGGTCCGGTTGGCGGACCGTGACCGAAGTCACGGGATGCCCCACGCGGCGCAGCGCTTTCATGACGTCCAATGCCTGCCGGCGGGCGTCCAGGGCGTCCGGCTCCGGCCATTCCGGATCGATGTTGTGGATCAAGAGCACCGGCAGATCCGTGCGATCGTCGGCGGTCATGCTTGTCCCTCTTCTGCGCGTCCGTCCCGGGCATCCACGCGTTTCATGGCGCGTGCT
Organism: uncultured Chloroflexia bacterium; assembly: GCA_963818575.1. Taxonomy (GTDB): domain Bacteria; phylum Chloroflexota; class Anaerolineae; order Anaerolineales; family E44-bin32; genus DYJB01. Next base: position 130,787 of record CAWFSV010000013.1, read on the forward strand.
CTCCGGGCATACGCGCGCAGCGCGCACACGGCGCGCGTCACACGCTGCTGTTGCCTCCCCGATCGACGTGCATGGATCTCATTCTCTTCGCGCATCCACATGCATCCACGTTCGCTCACTGGTTCTTCGCTAGTGTAACGAACTCTGTCAAGTGCGCAAGGGTAAAGGGCCACCAATTTCGGGCCGCGCGCACGCGCCGTCGCGCCTCCCGCGCATCGAGTTGTCGACGCGCGCGGCGTTCCATCTCCTCCGGCGCGCAGACGCGGGGGTCGGATTCCATTTCCTCGCGCGTCGGATGTGTCTTCGCGCGCGCGTCGCTCGCAGGTGCGGTCGCACATCGCTCCCATGGGACAACGCGCGCCCATCGGCGCACTCGGACCGGGACTGCGACGCGCAACACCGCGTCCGACGTCTGCGTCGTGCACGACGCGCCAGATTTCCGCTGCGGCCGCGCACTTCATCGGCTGTTCGCGGTCGCGTCCGGATGGACGGCTCGCTCGTCGCGCGCATGCAACGCCGCACTTTCTCCTGTTGCGATCCGGCCGGCACCTCCAGCACTCGGCCCGCGCCGACCATTCACGTTCGAGGTCCGATGGTCTACAATACGGCCCATCGATGGATGGGCGCGCGGGAACACATGTCGGCGACGAAGGGCGAGCCCAGTCCGGCCGACAGGTCCGCTGCCATCAGGGAGTCACACGACGATGACCAAGAAGACCGTCGGCTACGTCAAGATGCTCTGGAGCTGCCCACGTTGCGCGACGCGCAACCCGGGCCCCCAGAAGTTCTGCAACGGGTGCGGAGCACCGCAGCCTGCGGACGTTCCGTTCGAGCAGGCTCCGGAGGAGAAGTTGCTGACGGATGCGGCCGAGATCGCGAGCGCCAAGGCCGGGCCGGACGTCCACTGTCCATACTGCAATGGGCGCAACTCGGGGAAGGCCAAGTACTGCGGGGCATGCGGAGGCGATCTGGCAGGCGCGAAGGCACGCGACGCCGGGAAAGTCGCCGGCGCGTTCCGCACCGCGCCTGCGCCGCCCGTCACCTGCGCCCGCTGCGGAACGAGCAACCCGGCCTCGTCGCTCAAGTGCTCGAATTGCGGCGCCAGCCTCGCACCTTCGGCGGTCGCGCCTGTTGCGGCTGCTTCGCCGGCGAGCCCCGCCCGACCTGCGAAGCGCCTACCAGTCGTCCTGATCCTGATCCTCGCCGGCCTATGCGGCCTGGCGGCCCTGGCCGTCTTGCTGTTCGCAAGTCGGAAGACCGAGGTGGTCGGCGTGGTCGACTCAGTCGCCTGGGAACGGAGCGTGTCCATCGAGGCGTTGCGCGCCGTGGATCGCGAGGCATGGCGGGACGAGATCCCGGCCGCCGCCGACCTGGGCTCGTGCCGCGAGGCCCATCGCTACACCTCACAGGATCCGGTCGCCAACTCCATGGAGGTGTGCGGGACGCCGTACACACTCGACACGGGGAGCGGCTTCGGCGAGGTGGTCCAGGATTGCGTCTACGAGGTCTACGACGAGTTGTGCTCGTACACGGCTGAGGAATGGGCGGTCATCGACACGCTGGTTTCCAACGGTGCTGCCGGACTGCCTGCTTGGCCGTCGGTGTCGCTGGATGCCAATGAGCGCCAGGGTGAGCAGCGCGAGAGCTACTCCGTCGTGTTCGAGACCGCCGACGGCCGCTACACGTATACGCCGCCAAGCGCGTCTGAGTTCTCTGCGTTTGCGATCGGGAGTCGATGGAACCTTGAGGTCAGCGGCTTCGGATCGATCACCAACCTTCAGCCTGCGCCCTGAGGAGGATCACGCATTCCGATGAGCCCGGCCAGATGGCCGGGCTCTTTTGATGCGTGCGCACCCGAACTTGGCATTCGCTCTGGGTCGGCGCGTGGGAACGTCGGGGGCGGTTCATTCGCCCGCGGGCGCCCTCCCCAACGAACGGATCTCTGCCGGCAGGCTGCAACAAGACCTGGGCCGCTCGGTTGCCGGAGGACGCCCACTCCGAATCATCAGGAGGCCGCATTCACGGCGCAGGCATCATTGCGCGCCCTGGAGCGGTAGAATACCCCCCTTGCCCCGGGAAACGCCCGGGCCTGCCAAACCGATCTGCGGGACCGTCCGATGCTCAGTCGCCTGAAGTCAACCTACGATGAATACCCCAGTCGGTTCTGGATCCTGGTGGGCGCGTCGTTCGTCGACGGCGTCGGGCGGACGATCCTCAACCCCTTCTTCGCCCTGTACGTCACCCATCGATTCGGCGTCGGGATGACCGAAGCCGGGCTGCTGTTTTCGATCTTCTCCGTCTCGGGCTTCGCCGGCAGCATGCTGGGCGGCGCGTTGACCGATCGCTTCGGCCGCAAGGGCATCGTCCTGTTCGGCCTGATCTTCAGCGCCCTGAGCAGTCTGACGATGGGGTTTGTCGGGCGGCTGACCACGTTCTACGTGTTGGCCGTCGTCGTCGGCCTGCTCTCGGATGTCGCCGGGCCGGCGCACTCCGGCGATGGTCGCTGACCTGCTGCCCGACCACCAGCGCGCCGAGGGGTTCGGCATCCTGCGGGTGGTCGGGAATCTGGCGTGGATCGTCGGCCCGACCCTAGGCGGGCTCCTCGCCTCGCGCTCCTTCCTGCTCCTCTTCGTCCTCGACGCGGTGTGCAGCTTGATCACGGCGGCGATCGTGTTCCGCAAGCTGCCCGAAACCCGCCCGGAGGCGCGCCAGACGGCGCAGCATGAGTTGGTCGGCACGACCTTCGCCGGCTACTTCCGCGTGCTCGCCGACGGGGCCTTCGTGACCTTCGTGCTCATGGCGGCGCTCATGAACCTGGTCTACCTGCAGATGTACTCGACGTTGTCCGTGTTCCTGCGCGACGTGCACGCGGTCCCGACACAGGGCTACGGAGCCCTGATGAGCGCCAATGCGCTTCTGGTGGTGCTGACGCAGTTCTGGGTCACGCGCCGGATTCGGCGCTTCCCGCCGATGATCATGATGGCGGCTGGGACGGCGCTCTACATGCTGGGATTCGCCTCCTACGGATTCGTGTCCTCCTATCCGGCGTTCCTCGGTGCGATGCTGGTGATCACCATCGGAGAGATGATCGTCATCCCGGTGTCGCATGCGCTCGTGGCGCGCTTTGCGCCGGCCGAGATGCGCGGCCGCTACATCGCCATCGCCGGGCTGTCCTGGGGGATCCCCTCCGCCATCGGCCCGCTGGCCGCCGGGGTGATCCTCGATCACTACAACCCGAACCTGGTCTGGTACGCGGCGGGGCTGTTGTCCTTCGCCGCCGCCCTGGGCTTCCTTCTCCTGCACCCCGCCGCACGCGCACGGTTGGCCACAACGGCGCCCGCGGAAGCTTCGTCCGCCTAGCGTGTCCGGCGACGAGAGCACGATTGTTTCTCGGGAAGCTCCTCGCCCCCATCTCCGTCGCAGTCCGCAGGACTACCTTCAAGACGCGTGGACGCGGCTGCGACAGCGCATGCGAATCGCCGGCGCGACGGAACCATCTTGAGTGGGCACTGCGAAGGCTCCTGTTCTCTCGGGGGCATCAACTCTCATGACCAGCGAGACCGCATCTCAACGGTGACACCGCCGATGTCTCCCCCGGGCGCACAGTCTCGCGGTCACCAACTCCCACGAGCGCCGGAACCCAGGTCATGGGCCCGACGGGGAGTCACGCGAGGTCGATCGGCGTCGCGTAGGCAGGGTATCGTATCTGCACGTCCACCCCACGCAGCAGCTCCGGCCACAACCGGGGGGCTTCGGTGTGAATGGGGATCAGCACCTTCGGTCGGACGTCGCGCACCAACTGTACGAGCTCCGCCTGGCCGGCGTGACCCGAGGCGTGGTATCCGGTGACCGGGGCGATCTGGGTGACCTCGCCGCGTACGCCTCTCGCCGTCGGCTCCAATCCAATCAGCTCCAGGCCGAGGTGCTCGGTCCAGTTCCACAGGCGCACGAGATCGACCATCTGCTCCTCGTCGTACGCCTGGCTGTTCGAGAACAGGTAGATCCCTCCTGGTCGCGCCCCTTTGAGTAGCTGAAGGTCGAGCATGTCCGCCACATCGGTCAGCGAGAATGCCAGCAGGAAGTCCCCCGGGTGTGCAGTCACCTCGGCTGGGCCGCTGATCGACTCCCGGTACCGATCTCGCACCAGGTGCTCCCATTTCTGTTCGGTGGCCTTCGGGTCGTCGTACACACCCAGGTGCGGCAAGCCAAGGGCATCCGGCGCGCTCGGGTCTGCCAGGTGGATGGCACGCAAGAGGTAGGCATCTTTCGGTTGGAGCAGCAGCTTGCGTTCGGTGGCCTCGGCGATTCGAGCGAACGCCATCAATCGCTCGACGTTGCGGGGCGAGAAATCGGCGACGACCAGTTGCCCGGCAGCCTGACGGACGGCCTGCAGGCAGCGCCCCTCCACCTCTTCTTCCGTCGTGTGCCCCCCACCCGGCAGGCGCGTCCCCTCGCACAGCAGCGCGGCCGGTCTCAGCTCGGCCAGCGCGTCTGCGAACGCCTGCGTGCGCGCACCCCCGGCGCCGTGGAATCGCAGATCGCCCGTGTAGGCGATCCACCCCACCTCCGTCTCCACGGCGACCGCGATCGCTCCGTACAGCGAATGGTCGACCGGGAACGACTGCAGGTGCAGTCCCCCAATCGGGGAGGCAGTCTCCGTGCTCAGCCGACGCCCGGGTGCGGTGGACCAGAAAGCCGACGCGGATTCCAGCGGGTCTTCGCCAAGCTCGCCCTGCGGGTCGCCATCCAGGAACCACCACGGCCGCGCAACGGCCGCTTCCCGTTCCGCCACAAGCCGACCTCGCGTGTCCGGCACCCGGGGCAAGATGAAGGGTGCACCGCCCACGCCCGTTGGCCCCGTATCGATCAGCACCTTGCTGATGAAGGCCGTCATGCGTGACGAAGCGGCCGGCACGCCCGGGGAGACGTAGGCCAGATCGCTGATGTGATCCTGATGCGCATGCGAGAGGACCACCAGGTCGATCGGGGGCGCGTTCCGCGCCGCAGATCCCGGTAGGCGTGTTTGCCGGATTGCTCGAAGTAGCGCCAGAACGATTCGGACGCTTCGGGTTGGGCGTCGACCGAATGGCGCATCACCCGGCGACGACCTTCCGGCGGAATTTCGGTGACGTTCAGAAGCGCAGGATCGAGCACGGGGACCAGATCCTCGCGCAGCAACCCGCGCAGCGCAGGCACCAACCCGAGCGCCAGCGGGTCCAGCAAGCCTCGGGTCACGCGCTCTTTGACGAAGACGCCGTCGAAGTACGCCCCGTATCGCCCGAAGGCTTTGCCGAAGTCGAACAGCACACGCAGGCCGGAGGTCTCGAGCAGCATCTTGTTGCCGCCGATCTCGTCCACGCCTCCGTAGCAGGTCAGCCTGGTCGCCAAGTCCGCCTCCCTCTTCGAACGCCGGATGCGGGCGCCGATCTCGCCCCGCGCAGCTTGGGGCGGCCGCGACTTCCTCGCCCCGCCGATTCTCGAGGGCGGATGTGTCGGCGACCACCGGACCGGCGCGTCACTCCTGGAACGCTCCTTGCGATCTCGGGCTCAACGAATGCGAGACAGGCGCAGGGTGTGGGTCGGACGATCCCGGCCGTGCCGGTAGACGACACGCTGCTCGTCCGGGCGCGCCTCGGCCTGCCCATCGGAGACGACCACACGGAAGCCCTGGGGATACTGCCATCGCGGCGCGTAGACGACGGTGGGCTCGGCGACGTCCGGGTCATGCTCGAACGTGAAGTGGAACTCTCCCGTTCGCGCATCGAATCGCATCTCGATCGGGTCCCCGGCCACGGCCTCGGGGTACGGTCGGACCACGGCGTCGAGGGCCCGGCCTCCGGAGTCTGGATCTTGCGGATTGGCTTGCTGATCCCGGCTGAAGACCGAGAAGTCCTCGTCGTTCCACTGGTCGCCGCGCGCATTGGTGTTGTCGGACGTGTAGTCCCACAGGGTCACCGAGAGTTGATGGGCCTCGGCCGCCTGGAGGCTGCGGTCGAGCGCACGCGCCTGGTTACGGAAGTCGCCGGTTCGGAAGGCTCGTTTCTCATCCAGGTCGAACGGAATGCCGATCTCGCCGATCAGCGTCGGTACTCCGCCCAGTCGCTCCGCGGCGGCGCGACGCAGGGCGCCCAGTTGCGCGGCGAAGGAACGGCGAACTCGATCCTTCCCGAAGACGAGCCGCACGTCGCCGAAGTCCAGTCCCAGCCAGGGTGAGTATCGCTTGCGGACGAGGGTCAGTCCGTCGTACCAGTGAGGCGCCCAGACGATTCCGGATGGATCGTCCGCGCTCCAGCGCGGTGGAAGGTGACCGGGTTCCGTTTCCAGGAAGATGAGGGCGTCGGGGTCCGCACGCCGGATGTGCTCCGCAAACCGCACGGCGAACGGCTTGTAGTAGTCCGTGGTGAAATCCACCTCACGGCCCCGGAAGTGCCGGAAGTGGTCCGGCCGGAGCAGCTGCGACCCGCCCTCTCCGCCCTTCGACCAGACGTCGTTCTCGCGCCACACACACCCCGACCCCTCGCGCCAGGCGCGCACCCCACGCGGGTTGGCGCGCTGGTGCCCGGTGCGCCGAACGCCCAGCATCCGGATGCCCCACGTATCGAGGTCAAGCGTGGCGCCCTCCCCCAGCTGCATCGACTCGAACGGACTGGGGGCGGTGCCCAGTCGCAGCGGCCCCGGCACCGCCGCCAGATCACGGACCCCGATGTAGCCCGCCGAAGGCTCGTTCAGCGTGTCGTAGCCGAGGACATGAGGCAGGCCGCGCAGGCGGAGCGCCAGTTGAGCCACGGCGTCCAGGTAGTGACGCTGCAGGAACTCCTGAACGGGTTCGCCGTCGACCTGCGTGCGGGGGGCGAAGTCGTTCCCGCCGAAGAACAACGTGAACATCGTCGCCGCCGCCAACCGATTGCCGTTCGTCGGCCAGATCATGCGTGGCAGCGGGTCGCCGTGCTCCTGATGCAGGAACGCCGCGCCGGAAGCGTGCAGGTTCTGCAGCTCGAACCCAACGGCCTCCAGGGTCCACCCCGGAGCGCCATCGCCGCCGCTGAAGCGGCTCCATACGTCCTGGTGTGGGTCGATGAACAGAGACAGGCCGTGCTCACCGGCCTTGCGCACGATGGCGACCAGATAGTCGAGGTAGTCACGATCGTAGTGACCCGGACCGGCGTGTTCGATGGCCTCCCAGGTGGTGAGCAGTCGAAGAAAGGTAAGGCCCCAGCGCTTGAGGCGGCGGAAGTGCTCGTCGGCCTCGTCCAGCGGGAACGGCCGGCCGACGAAGGACGCCTGCCTGTGGTCCCACAATCCCTCCGCGTGATACGTGGCGCCGTCGGGGACGAGCGGCACCTTCGAGCTGCCTCCCAGGTTGACCCCGCGGAGAATCAGGCGCCGTCCATAGGCATCCCGGATCCAGGGACCTTCGGCTCGGTTCATCCGCGCCGCCTCAAGCCGGATTACGGTGCACTGACGGGTTTCAGGATCGACCAGCTGGTTCCGCCGTTCTGCGTCCGGACCAGCGCGATCTCCTGTTCATTGCGCGCCACGGCCCACGCCGTGGAGATCATCGACGAAGCTGAACTGCCCATCCCAATTCACGGCGTGGACGAACGTCCAGGTCGTGCCCCCGTCCGCGGTCCGATAGATCTCGCGCCCCAGGGCCCACCCGTGCTGTTCATCCTGCCAGAGCAGGTCGCCACCGGGGTAGTCCAGAAGGCTCCAGGATTGGCCCCCGTCGGCCGATCGGTAGAGTGTGTTCGGCCCATCCGACACCTCCTCACCGGCAGCGGTCGGCGTCTCCAGATACTGACGACAGGATACGCCGAAGCTTGCGTCGCCGGTGGTCGGCATCCGAAGGGAATGCGCCGTGCACAGGAATGGATAGGCATACCCCTCCGGCATCGAGGCTGGGGCCGGGACGTCGAGCGGCGCCCACGTGAGCCCGCCGTCGCGTGTGCCCTCGAGCGTGATGCGGTCGATCAGGCCGGCGCAGTCCCGCGCCATCCAGCCGAGGGACGAGTCGGCGAACTCGAGGCCGGACTTGGGGCAGCTCTGTACGGGCTGGTCCGAGTAGGGATCGAGCACCCGCGTCCAGTTGACGCCGTCGTCCAGGCTGGTGTACAGCGCCACGTACTGGTGACTCATGCCGGCCCCGACCCCCATCAAGAGCCAGCCGAAACCCTGCGCGTTGAATCCGAGGGCGATGGGTTCGAACCACTCCGCCACAGCGGGAGGCTCAGCCCCCCGGCTGGGTTGCCAGTTCTTGCCGCCATCTTGCGTGCGCCACACGATTGCCGGCGCATAACCCAGATCGCCGAACACGCCCGTGTAGACCACCCAGGCATTCAGCTCGTCGACGAAATAGCCGAGGCCGCGTCGCGGCTGCTCCGGGTCCGCCACTGCCTCCGGAACCGTGACGTCTGCCCAGGTCACGCCGCCGTCGGAGGTTCGCAGGACCCGGTCGAGGTTGTCGCGTGCACGACCGATCGCCCATCCGGCAGACAGGCTCACCATCTTGATCGACTGGATGGTCAGCGGCTCGCCGGCCCGCAAATGCGCCATCGGCGCTGCCGCGGGGGTCGGGAAGTCGGGGGTCGGTGCTTGCGGCTCAACCGGTGTCGGCTCGATGGTTTCGGTCGGCGTATCGCGTCGGGGAAGCGGTAGGCGGAAGAGAAGTCCCCGTCGGCTCGGGCAGACCGGGCTGAGGAGTGCAGGCCGCAACCATGCTTCCCACGATCAACAGGGCCATCCCGCGCGCAATCAGTCGACGCACCATCGCAGCCTCCACCCTCACGACAGGATGATTCTATCCCGGCGACCGCGGTCTGTCACGGCCGCGACGGGGGCGGTGTCGGGCCATGCGCCCGCTGGGCTCTGGGCCCATTCGGGCGTAGGTCATGGTTGCCGCCGCCGGAACCTGTCGACAGCGCGACGGTGCACGACATCTGGGATCCGGCTTTCCGCCCTCGGGTTGGCGGCCTGGCCCGGAGCTGTCTTTCGGCCATTCCTTCGCCGAGTTCAGACGGTGGCCCATGCTCCGTCCGCAGACCAAGTTCGATGGGGCGTCTGCCTGCGCTGGGTGCTTGCGCCAGGCACATTCTGAGCGCAGCCAGAGCGTCTGTGAACCGGCAGCCCTGGCATGCTTCCTGCAATCGAGCAGCTCGCGATACAGGCCCAGCGGGGCAAGAACGCGCGTCCCCGTGGCCGAGAGAGGGTGGCGAGATGGTCCAAAAAACCTTGAAGGACAGCCCACGACCCCAGGCGACTCCCCGGGCGGGACCGCGGCAGCGGATCCTGATTGTCGAGGACGACGCCTACACCGTCACCGCGCTGAAGAGCATCCTGGAACTGATGCTCGGGCAGCGTGATGTTTGGGTGGCGCAGGACGGTCACGAGGGAATCCGACTTGCCTACGAATACGCGCCGGATCTGATCCTGATGGACCTGGCGCTACCCAAGCTCGACGGCTGGGAGGTCACCCGGTCGCTCCGCAGCAATCCGCGATTCAAGCGTGTCCCGATCCTTGCCGTCTCGGCTCATGCCATGGTCGGCGACCGCGAGAAGGCGTTGGCGGCGGGCTGCGATGACTACTTTCCGAAGCCGATCGAGGTTGACGAATTCATACGTTTCATGCGACCATACCTGGTTGCGCGGTGAAAGCATGCTGCGCGCCGGGGGCGAGGGATGGGGATACTCTCAGCCTGGTGGAAGATCGTCACCAGCATCGGACCCGCGCGCCGGGCCGGCCGCCAGGGCGACCTGCTCTTCCGGTTCTACCTCATCAAGGCCCTGGACGACATGGGCGTGTTCGAGTTCCTCAATGACTCCAGAGCCTACGGTGAGATCCTGGCCGAGTTCGGGCTGGCGGATAGCAGCTACACCCGTGAGGTGTTGGAGCACCTGGCCAAGGACCGCGAGAACGTGATCATGGCCGCTGATGGGCGCTACGTCCGCAACCACAAGGTGCCGCTGCCGAAGCTCGACGAGCTTCTGGCGGCGACACCCAAGCATATCCAGCCCTACGTGACGCTGGCGGAGGGTCTGAAGGACAGCATTGTCGATCGGCTGCGTGAGGAACGGGTCGGCGTGACCGAGCTCTTCGAGCGGGAGAGGTTTCGCTCTCGGACCGCTTCAATACACTCCTGGGAACGGGGATCTACTCCGCTATTCGCTCGGCGGTGTTCGCTGCCCTCCCCCGGCGGGACTTCGAGTGGCTGCGAGGCAAGCATCTTCTGGAAGTCGGCTGCGGGAGCGGCCTTGAGACGGCGGAGCTCTGGCTGCTCTTCGACGGCGACATTCGGATCACGGCCGTCGACCGCGTTCCCAAGATGGTCGGCCTGGCCAGGGAAAACTTCGGGAGCATCCTCGACCGGCTTGCGCCGGGGCACCCCCCCGTCACGCAAGCCAACCGTCCGGTATTCGAGGAAGGCAATGTACTCGATCTGACCTATCCTGACGGGAGCTTCGACGCGGTGTTCTCCCAGTTCATGCTCCATTGGACTTCCGACCCGCGCAAAGCGATCGACGAGATGGTCCGCGTCGTTCGGCCGGGTGGCATGATCCTCGGAGCGCAGGCCACCAAACCCTTGGTCAATCCTTACCTGGACCTGGTTATCCGCAGTCAGCGGGATTCGCATGGCTTCTTCTGGGGCGAGGACTACCGGCGCTGGTACCTGGAAGCGGGTGTTGTGGTGCGACCCGTGACGCCGGCCGGGATTGTCGGCGCGCGCAAGGGGGCAGGCGAAGGAACTCAACATGTCTAGCAGAGATCGCTTTCACCCCCGATCCCCATACGAGATCATCGAACGCACTCGCCGCGGGCGGATCATCGCTTCGGTGGCCACGCTCGCCTTCTACTTCAGCATCGCCCTCGACGCAACCGTGGGCATCCTGCTCGTGCTCGACTACTCTTCTCAGCTGCTGTATGCCTGGCTCATCCTTCTCCTGAGTCCATTTGTGACCCTCCTGGTCAGACACTGGGGCCGTTCGGGAAGGACCGACCTGGCAGGGTACGTCTTCCTGACCTACTTCATGATCGTCATCGGGGTGAACACGTCGACCATCGGAGGCCTATCGCCGATCCTGGCCCCGGGTCTGTTGCTGCTCGTCGCCATCTCGGGGCTCTTCCTCCCCCCGCTCCACTCCTTCATCATTGCGGCCATCGCCTCCGGGGTCTTCATTGCGGGCCTGGCCTTGTTGTATTCCGGAACACAGGTCGCGAGCCTGAGCCTGCCTCTGGCCGAGGCGTTCGTTGCCCTGATGGTCGTGGCGGCGCTGGCCTTCATGGCTCTGGTCAGCCAGCTGGTCACAGCCGATCTGCGCAAGGCGCTGGACGAGGCCACGTATGATCTGGTCGAGGCCAATCGCAAACTGAAGGACGCCAGCGAGATGAAGTCCCAGTTCACGGCCCGGACCAGTCACGAGCTTCGCACGCCCCTGAGCGCGATCATCGCCTTCACGGACCTGGCGCTGCACGAGTTGTACGGGCCTTTGACCGACAAACTTCGTGAAGCTCTCGGCCATGTCTTCAACTCCGCCCGCCACCTGAAGGGCATCATCAACGACCTGCTTGACCTCTCGAAGATCGAAGCCGGTCAACTGAGCATTGTGGATGAGCCTTTCCCGCTGGCGAAGCTCGTTGAAACGGTTGAAGCCTCGTGCGCGGAGGCCGCCTCGGAGAAAGGCCTGAAGTGGTCACTCCGGGCGAAGCCGGGGATGCCCGAAACGCTGTTGGGGGATGTCCATCGCATCGGGCAGATTCTGGTGAATCTGGCCGGTAACGCCGTCAAGTACACGGACAAGGGCGAGGTGGAGGTCGTGATCGAGCGCCGCGGCGCGGATCGTTGGCAAGCCCTGGTCCGGGACACCGGGCTCGGAATCCCCGAAGACCAGCGCGAATCAATCTTCGAAGCCTATCGACAGCTCAGCAACGGGTCGGCGAACACCAAGACGCGCGGCACCGGGCTTGGCCTGGCGATCACCCGACATCTCGTGCGCCTGATGGGCGGCACCATCCAGGTGGAAAGCACTCTGGGCAAGGGATCAACCTTCACGGTGGAGCTTCCGCTTCGGCCCGCCAGCGCGGCGACCTGAGCCGCGGCTCGTCCCACGTAGTGCTCCGCTGTCTTTCCCGGCAGACTCACCCGGGCCGGCCGCTGTACTCCCTGGTCCACGCCACGCGCAGGTGCGGCCTCCTCGCTGTTCGATGAGTGCCGGCATGAGACTTGCCCGATCGGGCCCCCGAACGATCCACGTGGCTCGCCATCCTCGCTCCTGGCCGCCTTGTGTGACTTATCTCCCTCTCAGGCTGACCGCACGCGTGTGGTAGCATTGACCTCGCACCCCGTGTCAATCGTCAGAGCGCTCCGAACTTGACATCCCGCCCTGAGAACAAACGAGAACGTCCTGCCACAGCGGCGCCCGACCGGCGGCCGCTGGTCGCGATCCGCCAGGTGGCCAAGGTCTACCCTACCCCGGACGGCGGGTTCCCGGCGCTGCGCGGCGTCAGCGCAGAGGTCTTCCCGGGTGAGTTCGTGGGCGTCATCGGCAAGTCGGGCGCGGGCAAGTCCACCCTGCTCAACATGATCACCGGCGTCGATCACCTGACCTCCGGACAGGTCGTCGTCCAGGCCAACGGCCACGCCGTCTCCATCCACGACCTGAGCGAGAGCGACCTGGCGCTGTTCCGCGGGCGCACCATCGGCGTCGTCCACCAATCCTTCCAACTGCTGCCGATGCTGACGCTGCTCGAGAACGTCATGCTGCCGATGGACCTGACCGGACGTTACAAGCGTCGCCAGAGCCGGGAGCAGGCGCTCGAGCTGCTCCGGCTGGTCGATATCGAAGACCATGCGCACAAGCTCCCCAGTTCCATCTCGGGAGGCCAACAGCAGCGCGTCGCCATCGCCCGCTCCCTGGCCAACGATCCCCCGCTCCTGGTCGCCGACGAGCCGACCGGCAGCCTGGACTCGGTCACGGCTGAGACGGTGTTCGACCTGTTCGAGAGCCTGGTCGCCCAGGGTCGGACGATCGTGATGGTCACGCACGACCACGGGTTGGCGCCGCGCTTCAGCCGTCGCCTGTACCTGGCGGATGGGGAGTTCGTCCCCGAGACGCCCCCGTTGTCCCCACCGCCTTCTCCTGGCCGCCGCAGAACCCGCTGATGACCCTCCCGGAGTCTCCAACGCTCACGCCGATGATCGAGCTGCGCCGGGTGGTCAAGACCTTCTCCAACGCCGCCGGCTCGTTCGACGCGTTGCGCTCCATCGACTTGCGCCTGATGCCCGGCGAGTTCGTGTCCATCGTCGGCCGTTCCGGCAGTGGCAAGTCCACGCTGCTCAACATGATTACCGGGATCGACCACCCCACCTCCGGCGAGGTGCGCGTAGGCGGAGCCGACATCTATCGCCTGAGCGAAAGCAGGCGCGCGCTTGTGGCGCGGCAACAACGTCGGCATCGTCTTCCAGTTCTTCCAGCTTCTCCCGATGCTGACCCTGCTCGAGAACGTGATGCTGCCGATGGACTACGTCGGCGCCTTTGCGTTTGACGAGCGCCCGGAGCGCGCCCGCGGCCTGCTCGAGAGCGTCGGCCTGCGCGGCCACGCCCACAGCCTGCCGGCGGCCGTCTCGATCGGCCAGCAGCAATGCGCCGCCATCGCCCGGGCGCTGGCGACCGACCCTCCCCTGATCGTCGCCGACGAGCCGACCGGAAACCTCGATTCGCGGTCGGCGGCGGTGATCATCGACTTGTTCGCCGGGCTGGCATCCCAGGGCAAGACCATCGCCATGGTGACTCACGACCCGTCGCTCACCGAGCGCACGTCGCGGACGGTCATCATCTCCGATGGCGAGTTGGTGAATGAGACCATCGCCCGCGCCTTCCCCCTTCTCGGCCACCGTCAGATGTTGGAGGCCACGCGCCAGCTCGAGCGGCATTCCTATCAACCGAATGCCACGATCGTGCGTCAGGGCGAGAGCGTCGGCTCCCTGTTTGTGATCGAACGCGGCTGCGTCGAAGTCGTCCTGATGGGACGGCGCCGGGGCGATGTCACCATCGCCCGGCTCTGTCCAGGGGATTACTTCGGCGAGATCGAACTGCTGCGCGGCGGGAGATCGATCGCCAGCATCCGCGCCGCTCCCGATGGCCCGGTCGACGTGCTCACCCTGCGCCCCGATCCCTTCCGCCAGCTTCTGGCCGATTCACCGCTGACGGCGGAGTCGCTGGCGGCCACGGTCGAGGCGCGCCTGCGCGAGAACCGAGCCGTCGATCGGCGAGGCGCCCGGCGGGCCGAGGATCGGCGATGAACCTTCGCCCCCGCTGGCGGAAGGTCCTGCATGACCTGGTCGATAGCCGCCTGCGCACCGCGCTGGTCGTGGTGTCGATCGCCGTCGGCGTGTTCTCGATCGGGGTGATTGCCGGCACCTACGTCATCATCTCGCAAGACATGAGCGCTTCCTACACGGCCAACAACCCGATGAACGTCGAACTTCGCGCCGGCGACTTCGGGTCGACGACGGTCGATCGGATGGCGTCCGCCGAAGGAGTTCGGCAGGCCGAAGGCCGGCGCGTGTTCAGCGCCCGAGTCCGTGTCCCCGGGACGTCGGTGTGGAGAGCGCTCGACCTGGTCGCCGTCGACGACTTCGAGAGTCAACGCATCAACCGGCTGACGGTTCTGGAGGGCGCCGGCGCCGCCCTCAAGCAGGAAATCCTGCTCGAACGCAAGGCGCTTCGCGGAGCTCGATGCGGCCGTGGGCACGGCCGCTCGAAATCCAGCTCCAGGACGGCAGCGTCCGCAGCCTGTCCATCGCCGGGATCGTGCAGGATCAAACCACGGGCGCCGGAGATTTCCTCTCCCCGCCCTTCGCCTTCATCCACACGGACAGCCTGGCCTTCCTTCACCAGCCGGAGGCCTTCAACCGCCTGTACCTCACGCTGATTGAGGGCGGCGACGATGAGGCCGCCCTGCGTCAGCGTACGGGTGAACTCAAGGATCGGATGCAGGCCAACGGCGTCCCCGTGGTCCGCACCCGAACGGCATTGAGCCACGAGCACCCGATGTCTTCGACGGTCCAGGCCATCCTCGGCATCCTCGGCGCGCTGGGCGTCCTGATCCTGTTCCTGAGCAGCTCGTTGATCGCCAACACGCTCAATGCCCTGCTCAGCCAGCACCTGCGCCCGATCGGGGTCATGAAGCTCGTCGGGGGCCGACGCCAGCAGATCTTCACCATGTACATCGTGCTCATCCTGGCCTACTGCCTGATCGCGCTGGCGATCGCCATCCCGCTCGGTGCCCAGGGAGCCTACGCACTGGCCGCCTTCATCGCCGGCAAGATGAACTTCAACCTGCTCGGTTACCGGCTCGTGCCGTTGGCGCTGGGGATCCAGGTCATCGTCGGGCTGGCCGTGCCGATCCTGGTCGGCCTGGCGCCGGTGCTCAACGGGCTCGCGGATCTCCGTCCAGCGCGCCCTGTCCAACGACCTGACCCTCGACCCCGCGACGTCGAAGCCGGCGCCCGTCTCGGCCCGTCCCTCGCTGCAGGCACGATTGGCCGGGGCCCTCGCCCGCCGCGGCATCCACCTCCCACGCCCGCTGTTGATGTCGATTCGCAACACCTTTCGGCGCAAGCGCCGGCTGGCGTTGACGCTGTTCACCCTGACCATGGGCGGCGCCATCTTCATCGCCGTGTTCAACGTGCGCGTCAGCTTGCACGAGTACATCGGCGAGATCGGCAAGTACTTCCTGGCCGATGTGACCATCGACTTCGATCGACCTTACCGGTTGAGCGAGATCGAGATGGTCGCGCGCCAGGTGCCGGGCGTAGCCGAGGTCGAGGGCTGGGCATTTGCGGGAGCCGAGGTGCTCTTGGCGGACGACTCCGTCGCCGAGAACCTGACCATCCTGGCGCCGCCTGCGGACTCGAAGCTGGTCTCCCCCATCCTGGTCGCAGGGCGCTGGCTGCAGCCCGGCGACCGGCGCGGGATCGCGGTCAGCGAATCGATCCTCGAGCAGTTTCCCGGGCTCATCCCGGGAGACAGCCTGCGCCTGAAGATCGACGGCGAGATCGAGCCCTGGGAAGTCGTCGGCGTGTTCAAGTTCACGGACCAGGAAGGCACCTTCGCCTACGGAACCTACGAGTCCATTTCGGTGCTGACCGGCATCCCCAACCGCTCCCTGTCGTACCGCGTCGTGACCCTGGACCACACGCCTGCCCAGCAGGAGGCGATGAGTGAAACGCTCGATGCTCACTTCCGCGCGCAAGGGCTACAAGATCCGGGAGACGCGAACCGGCCTGTCCACGTTGCGGACAGCGTCGGAAAGCCTGGACATCCTGGTGACGTTCCTCTTGATCATGGCCCTGCTCACCGCTTCGGTGGGCAGCATGGGGCTGGCCGGCGCCATGGGCATGAATGTGCTCGAGCGGACGCGCGAGATCGGCATCATGCGCTCGATCGGCGCCACCGACCGTGAGATCCTGCGCCTGGTGGTCGTCGAAGGCGTGGTCATCGGCAGCCTGTCCTGGATCCTGGCCGTCCTGCTCTCCTTCCCGATCACGATTCTGCTCTCCTCGATCCTCAGCCTGGCGATCTTTCGTTCGCCCATCGACGTCAAGTACACGCTGGAGGGCTTTGGGTTGTGGCTGCTCATTGTCCTGGCGCTCTCCGGCGTGGCCAGTGTCCTGCCTGCCCGCAGCGCGGCGCGGTTAACCATCCGCGAAGTGCTCGCCTATGAGTAGCGCCGCCGGATCCTGTGCTGCGCGGCCAAGGAGTTACCGATGAAGACTTTCCTCCGACTGCTTCTTCCGCTGCTGGGAGCCGCCCTGCTCGCAGGCTGCGGCGCCGCCACCCCCACCCCGTCGGCCGATACGGTGCCGTCCACCCCGGCGGCGATCGTCATCGCCGAAGGCAACCTCACTCCGGCTCGGTCCGAGGCGCTGGCATTCCCTGCCCACGGCCGGATCGCCGAGATCCTGGTGCAGGAGGGTGACGTGGTCACCCAGGGCCAGGTCCTGATCCGTCTCGGAGACCGCCAGCCGGCCGAAGCGGCCGTCGCCGCAGCGAGAACTGGAACTCACCGCCGCCCGACAGTCCGCCGAGGCGCTCGAGCGCACGGCCAGTCTGGCGCACGCGCAGGCATGGGAGGCGTACCTCGCCTCCCAGACGAAACGGGCTCAGGCGCAACGTGCCTGGGAGCAGCTCGACCTCGATGCCCTGGATCGCGACATCGAGGATGCGCAGGCAAGGCTTGAGGACCGCCGTGAGGACCTGGAGGACGCGCAGCAGGAGTTCGACAAGTACAAGGATCTGGCGGACGACAACGCCTCGCGCCTGAATGCCGAGGATCGTCTGGAGCAAGCGCGGGAGGATCTGAACGAAGCCGCTCGGCGGCTTGACGAGACACGCGAGCGTCGCGACGGCGAGCGGGCGGCGCTCGATCTCGCCCAGGCACGGGAAGACGAAGCGCGTTACGCCTTCCAGAACAGCCGGGACGGCGCCGACAAGGATCTGGCAGCCCTGGCAGACGCCCGGCTGGCGAATGCCAAGGCCCAGGTCGCCGCCGCCCAGGCGGCCCTGGATCGGTTCGACTTGAGAGCGCCCTTCGATGGGGAACTCGTCGACCTGCCGGCCGACATCCAGCAGAGCGTCGGCCCGGATACGTCGGTCGCCTTGCTCGCCGATACCAGCGCCTGGACCATTGACACTTCAGATCTGACCGAACTCGAGGTGGTCAAGATCGCCGTCGGCGATGCCGTGGTCCTTCGAGCCGATGCGCTTCCCGACGAGGTCTTCGCCGGGACGGTGCTGGAAATCGGCGCAGCTCCCAGGCTGCAGGGGGGTGATGTCCTCTACACCGTGCGGATTGTGCCAGATGATATCGACCCACGTTGGCGCTGGGGGATGACGTTCGAGGTCACCTGGACGTCGGCCGACCAGTAGCCGATCCTTACACGTGCCGTTGCATCGAAGACGCCCCTTCGGGGGCGTCTTCGATCCGGAGCTCAGCCGCGGGGATCGAGGGCGACGAATGATCGGCCTCCGTGCAGGCTCGCGGATCGACTGCAAGTCCGCCGGATCGGGGGACGTGGTGACAAGGTCAGCATCGCTGCTGCCCCGCGTCGCTCACGATCGCTCTTCACGCCGGTACAGGCTGATCCGATGTCGGGGCGGGATGCGCCAGGGACGTGTGGTTACGGAGGCGTTGGTGTCGAGGTCGAACCGGCATGTGGAGGCCAGCGGATGAGGATCCATTCCGTGTAGCCGTGCTTCTCAGCGGTGTAGATCCGCCCGCTGGACGGTTGCTGGCACCCCGCCTCATCCTGGATGACCGCCGGTGGCTCCCACGGGTTGATGGCGGTGAAGATCAACTGTCCACCGCGACACACCCACGCCTCGATCAAGTAGCCCCGGTTGTCATCCAGGCTCATCGAGATCAGATCCCACCAGACGGTGACCTCATCGCCGTTGCGCGAGGCGCTCACGTTCTGGGGCGGATAGTAGAACTCGGTGTACGGCAGGAGCGTCCAGACTTGCGGCAGGTTGAAGACATCGCCGTTCAGCTCGAGCAGTGACGTCTTCACCCAGCAGTAGTCGACATAGGTCCAAGGATCGACGTACACCCACGATCCGTCCTGATTGCGTCCGAGGACGGTCACCCGGTTCGCCGGATACAGCCCCCATTCATACAGGTAGGCGGCGCCCGGTCCGTAGCGGCAGTTGGCCTGCTCGAGCACCCTGCCGCGCAACTCGGGCGTCGCGGTCGGTGTCGGCGTGTTCCCCGGCGTCTGCGTGACGGTCGGGGTGTATTCGGGGGTCGGCGTCTCCGTCGGCGGTGCGGTGGGCGTCCGGCTCGGCATCTGAGACGGTGTACTCGTCGGAGCAGCTGTGCTCGTCAGGGTGATCGTGGGTGTCAGCGTCGGGGTTGGAGTCGGGGTCGGTCTGGCCGCCCAGACGATGCCCAGTCCGAAACCGGCTGCCAGGCAGACGAGACCCACCACGGGAACTGCGATCAGTGCGCGCCGCATACCTCCAATTCTTCACGCGATCCGCGCATGGCGCAAGACGTCGTAGGGGGGACATCGGTACCGGGCCGAATCTCCCCATCCCGTCGCGTGGAACTGCCGATCGGACGCATGCTTCCTTACCTTCGATGAGAGTGGGCACGACTGCGGCAACTCACGGGGGCGAGATGAAGGAAGACGAGACACGTCCACGAGATCTAGGCCGGCTCAGGTTGCCGCAACCGCCTGCGAGCGACGAGCCACGCGGCTCCCAGTGCTGCCAGCAGGATCAGCGCATCCAAGACGCCTGCGATGAGATAGGCAAGCGCTGCCAGTCCGGTCCACTCCCTGCAACCGAATGTGGCTGCATCGCATGCGGCCGGATCAGCGATGAGTCGACAAGCCCGTTCGAGGCAGGCCTGCACCTCGAGCTGCAGGCGCACCTGCAAGAACGCCTGGGCGCCCACGATCAGTCCGAACCCGGCCATCGCGCCCAGCCACCTGCGGCCGCGACGCCAGAGGATGAAGGCCGCGGTCAAGGCCAGGGCACCTGGAATGACGACCATCAGGACGGCGCTCAGTGGACCGGACATGGCCTTGCCTCCCCATCAGATGCCCGCCGCGTGGAAGAGCCACTCACAATGGGCTCGCAGGCACGTGCGTGCTTCGTTCACTCGGACCGGCCGCATGGCTCGGAGCACGCCGGTGGTCACGGCCAGCAGCAGATTCTATTGCAGAACCGCGTGCTCAGCCGGCAATGCTTGATTTGCGCCGGAGCGCCTGCATGATCGCGACCAGCGCCGCAATGGCCAGCACGCCGAATGAGCCGTAGACGAAGATCCACTTGATGAACGTAAACCACGGCGCGGCGAGTGCCGCGATCGGCGTCCCGGCCGGGTAGCGCGACATCACCCAGTGACGTTGCCGTGTTCTCCAGGAAATCGAATGCGACGGCGACCAGCGGGACCAGGTTGATTCGATGCCACGGCGAGTCCGCCGCCAAGGACCGTCGCAGGAGCCAACTGATCGAGGTCAGAAGGAAGAAGCCGTAGATCAGCGGGAAGATCAGATCGAAGGTCCAACGCGCCCGCACGTAGGCTGCTCGCCCTCCTTCGCCATACGCCTCCGCCTGTCGAACCAGGTCAGCTGAGGTGTACAGGAGTGATGTGTCCGGCGATCCCGCACCCCCGGCGGCCTTCTCGGCTGCTGCAGCCTGACGGGGCAGCACCAGGGCTCCGAAGAGTAGGAAGATCAGCACGCCTGCCAGGGCGACAGGCCCGGAGCTCATGCGAGAAAGCGCATTCGACACGGTATCCACGAACTTCATGGTCCACTCCTCCAGGTTAGCGCCGATCGATTCTACACGCCCTCGGGAAGGCCTGACCCCAGACATCGCCTTCGTGTCTGCTGGCGCGTTCCGTGCGACGACACGGTCTGCTGCCTGGAAGTCCCCGAGACGGAACCCGTCCCACAGGCTTCAGCCAGTTGTCAGCGCGGGTTCAAGCAGGCCTCCGTGCTTGCGGGCATGCTGGAGGCCGAGACTATCCTTGGCTATCGGCGCTCCAGTCGCGGAGGATGCTATGTCCGTTGCCCGCCCCATCACCGCCGCGGTACTCGCATCATGCCTGGTGGTCGCTGGCTGTGGCCTGCCTGGTGTCACGCCGGCCGGTTCGCCGATCCCTGCGGGTGACGGGCAAGCCAACGCTGAGGCCGGGCTCGCTTTGCCGCCGGCGTGGACCGACACGCCCTCGCCGACGACCGCTCCGCCAACGATCACCCCGACGGCTACACCTCCATTTGGGCTGGAGTGGGCGACACCGGTTCCAGTCGAGACCGAGTTCGACGGGTGGGTACGGCTCGAGAGCAAGCGGGCGACGCTCTGGCTGCCGCCCGGCTTCGAGGTGGCGGACCTGGGTGAGTTCGGTGAGCTGATGGCGCTCATGACGTACGCCATGACCGAGGCCATGGGCGAGATGGCGGGCGAGTTGGCAGCCGCGATTCGCTTCCCCGGTTCCCGGCAAGCCGACACCCACACTTGTTTCGCTTGAGGAACTGCAGGAGACGTTCCTCTTCGACCTCGTCATGGCAGGCAGCGAAGTCGACGAGGCCGCCTTGTTCCTGATCGGCGAGCCTCCCAAGGAGGGCGCCGACCTGGGGGCTGCCATCCAGGGCACGCTCGACGGTTTCCAGGGTGAGCACACGGTCGAGTCGCAGCACGCCGATCACCGATCAGCCCTATCCGGCGGCCCGTCTGGTCGTGTCATCGATGGACGCCGAAAGCGGACGGTCGGGCAGGCATCTGATCTACGTCTACGTGATCGAGACCCGGGTCTGGTCGCTGAACTTCGTTGCCCCCGCGGACCGGTTCGACGCACTCCTGCCACTCTTCGAGAAGAGCGCCGCGAGCTTCGCCCTTGTCGAATGAGCTGGTCGCGGCGTGCTATGCTTGCAGGATCCGAAGCGCCCCATGGAGGTGAGAGAATGGCAGACGTCATCGACTACAAGATCTACGGCGACGATTTGCAGATGGTGGAGATTGAGCTGGACCCCGGCGAGGCCGTGCGAGCCGAGGTCGGCACGATGACCTATCTCGAGGACGGGATCGAGATGGCCACGTCTACCGGAGGCGGGTTGCTGAAGGGCCTGGCGCGCGCCTTCACCGGCGAGTCTTTCTTCATCACTTCCTTCACCAACAACGCCGGCGTCAAGCGCCATGCGGCCTTTGCCGCCCCCTACCCCGGGAAGATCATCCCGCTCGATCTGACCACGGTCGGCGGGACATTCCTGTGCCAGAAGGATGCCTTCCTGTGCGCGGCGAGTGGGATCGAGGTCGAGATCGCCTTCACCAAGCGCCTGGGCGCCGGCATCTTCGGCGGCGAGGGATTTATCCTGCAGCGCCTGAAGGGTGATGGCCTGGTCTTCCTCCACGCCGGGGGAACGATCCTGGAGAGGACGCTGGCCGCCCAGGAGACGCTTCGAGTCGATACCGGCTGCCTGGTGGCATTCGCCCCGACGGTCGACTACGATATCCAGTTCATCGGCGGGTTCAAGAATGTGCTCTTCGGCGGCGAGGGACTTTTCTTTGCCAAGCTGACCGGCCCGGGCAAGGTCTACTTGCAGAGCCTTCCGTTCTCGCGCCTGGCCGACCGGATCCTGGCCGCGGCGCGCTTCGGTCGGACCGACGAACGCAAGGGCGTCGCCGGTGTGGGCGGGGATATCCTGGGCAACCTGCTGAGCGGACGCTAGCCGAGCTCTAGGCTTCCGCCTCGCTCATCCGACGCTTCCGCAAGGAGGCGTGCACGTCCCCGCCCTTCGCCGTTGGTGTGGGAGTTAGGGGCGCCTGCGTCTCGCGCTGGAAGAGACCCGGCGACGGACATCGTGAAGCGCCGGCTTCGCGGCCGGGATGACACCCGGCCGGGAGAACACAAAGGGCGGCCCGGTCGGGCCGCCCTGTTCGTTCCAGCGAGTCTGCAATCAGCGCGTGATCGCCTTCCAGCGGGCGATCGACGACTGACCGCGGGCGGCGTTCTTGATCAGCGCCCGCGCCGACGGCTTGGCCCAATCGGGCGAAGGCACGTCGTAGTCGAATCCCGCCAGCCGGACGCGTTCCACCGGCCTGCCCAGACGGAACTCGATGCGCGCCACCAGCGGTTCGTCCTCCGGAGTCACCAGGGTCCAGGCGATGCCATCGGCATCCTGGCGCGCCGTCCGCCCGACGCGGTGGACGTAGTCGTCGGCCTCGTCGGGAACATCGTAGTTGACCACGTGCGAGATGCCGTCGATATCCAGACCGCGGGCGGCGATGTTGGTCGCCACGAGCACCGCAGCCTTGCCCGAGCGGAACTGCTCCAGGGCACGCAGCCTTTCCTTCTGATTGAAGTCGCCGTGCATCTCGACCACGGCGAAGCCGGCTTCGTCGAGCTTGCGCGTCACGACGTCGGCTTCCTGCTTGGTGCGCGTGAAGACCAGCGCGCTGTCGACGCCCTCGCCCTTGAGCAGCGCCGCCAG
Source organism: uncultured Chloroflexia bacterium (assembly GCA_963818575.1). Taxonomy (GTDB): domain Bacteria; phylum Chloroflexota; class Anaerolineae; order Anaerolineales; family E44-bin32; genus DYJB01. The sequence continues at coordinate 153,781 of CAWFSV010000013.1, forward strand.
CAGGGTTGTCTTCAGGTGCAGCGGCACGGGGTAGAGACGCTGGGCGATGGTCTGCGGCGGGCGGGAGGTCGTGTCGACCTCGATGCGCACCGGGTTCTTCATGTAGCGGTAGCCCATGCCCTGAATCGTCGGCGGCATGGTGGCCGAGAAGAGCAGCGTCTGTCGATCGGCGGGCATGCGGCGGATCAGATCGTCGATGTCGGGCAGGAAGCCCATGTCCAGCATCCGGTCGGCTTCGTCGAGCACCAGCACCTCGACCGCTTCGAAGCTGACCGCCCGGCGGTTCGCCAGATCCAGCAGTCGTCCGGGTGTGGCAATCAGAACGTCGACGCCCTTGCGCAGCACATCGATCTGCTTGCCCAGCGGTGAGCCGCCGTACACGACCAGCGTGCGCAGGGACGTGAGGCGTGCGACGCGGTCGGCCTCACCGGCGATCTGGATCGCCAGCTCGCGCGTCGGCGCCAGTACGACCAATCGTGGGTCGCGGCGTGCCGTCCCCTTGAGCAGCCGCTCCAAAGCGGGCAACAGGAAGGCGACGGTCTTGCCCGTCCCGGTCTGTGCCGTGCCGAGCACGTCTCGACCCTCCATGGCGGGGGGGATGGCCTGGGTCTGGATGGGGGTTGGGGCTTCGAATTCGAGTTCGGCGATTGCGCGCGCCAGCGGCGCGCTCAGGTTGAAATCAGTAAACTGCATGTGAACTTGGACCTTGTTCCTTCGCTCGGCACGAAAACACCGCTCCCCAAGGAGCGGTGCCGGCCGATCCAGTAGATTGGCGGATATTCTACCCCGATTGGCCCGGATTGTCAAACACCCGGCGGGCGTCCAGCGTGCGCGTCGGGCTGCGCCGTGCCGGCACCGGGCGCGCTTCCCCTTCTGGATCGGCAAAGGTAGCTCCCTGCCCACCAGCGAGCGATTGGCCAGACCCTGAGCGCTCGAGTCTCCCGACTTCCGAAGTCCAGTCCGACTTCGGAAGTCGGTCGTAGGACTAGTGGTGCTCGGCCGCCAGGGCCTCGGCCTTGGTCTTGTGGATCGTTCCGTCGGGATGATTCGGCGGGGTGTAGATGGTGTACAGCTGAAGTGGCTTGGCGGAGGATGCGTTGATCACGTTGTGGTACGTCCCGGCCGGGACGAGGACCGCCTCGCCACCTTCAACCGTGTGCTTCTCGGTCCCGTTGAAGACGAACGTCGCCGAACCCAGTTCGATGCGGAAGAACTGATCGACGTCGGGGTGGACTTCGTTGCCGATCTCCTCGCCGCCCTGCAGGCACATCACCACCAACTGCGCGTGCTTACCGGTGAAGAGGACCTTGCGGAAGTACTTGTTCTTCTCCGTTTCCTTCTCGATCGGGCCTACGTATCCGGTCATGCTCCCTCCTGTTCGTTCTGGTCTGTGGCACCGTCACTCGGTGCAGCGATTCGATGGGTCTCACGCTGCGATCGTGCGCCCACCCGGCAGGCGTGCACGGCCCGTCCGGCTGCGTCGATCGCCATGTCGATCGCATCTCATCACGCCCTGCTGCCCCCGGTCCGGAACCCCGCGCCGGAGGCAGGCAAAGCGCGCAGCACATCGATCAGGCTTGCGCGGTGGGCAGGCTCCTCGAACCAGTGTGCGAAGGCGATGCTGTGGCGCAGGTAGATCAGGTACTCCTGTGGATCGACGGGCTTGCCGAGGTAGTCCCTCAGCCCCCAGTATAGGACGTAAAGGTTTCCGGCACTGATCAGGTGCGGGAGGATTTCAAGTTCGGCGGCGGACAAGAGGAGCGATGTCTGCCCCCTCGATCAGGCGCCGCTGGTACCCCTCGAGGAAGGCACGTGTGGCTCCAGGCCGCACGCGGCCATCCGCCCCGCCTTGCCAGGAGACACAGAAGTACCACACGGCCAGCCCGACATCGAAGGCGCGCAGATCGACCTTGGCCCAATCGAAATCCACCAACCCGGAGATCTCGTTCCCCATGAATCTGAGGTTGCCCGGGTGGTAGTCCGAATGGACGATCACTTCCGGCAGCTGATCCGCGGCACGACCCAGGACGCGCGCCACCTCCGCCAGACTGTCGCGCACCGTCTCGTCGTGGGCAGCCGCGAAGCGATCGAAGGCCGTACCGCTCGACCGGGCGAGGGCCTCCGCCCACGTGCCTCCGATCACGGGCAGCAGCTCCGTGATCTTGGGCTCGGCCCTTCGACCGGGTGCCTGCAGGGAAGCGACGTCGCTATGGAATTGCGCCAGCAGCCTCCCCGCGCCGCGCAGCTCGCGGACCGTGCAGCGCGGGTCCACCCAGGTGTAGCGGTCCTCTCCCGGCAGGTAATCGAAGACGGCATAGAACGCACTCCCGCCGGCCGGAGTGCCGAGCCGGAGGTAGGTGGCACCGCTCCGCGTTCGGTGCACACGCGCCACCGGGCAGGAGCCGCGCGCCGTCAGGTGATCGATCAATGCGTGCTCGAAGACGATCTCCTCCGGTCGAATGCCGGGCTTGTAGCGCCGGAGGAAATACCGCCTCGGGGAGTCATCCTTCTGCAGGTCAATGAAGAACGACGTGTTGACCGTGCCCCGCTCGTCCTGCTCGCTCGCCAGCAGGGTGCCGAGATCGTAGTGGGCCAGGACGTCTCGCAGTTCGTTGGCTGAGTCCGTCGACATATCTCCCACTTCCAGCCGGTTAACCTCGCTCCGATCGTCCGCGTCGACGCGCGAGCGGCGGCGTCCTCCGGCGGGCGAAAGGGCGAGTCCAGATCCGGACATGCCCTTCCGCGAACCCATCGGACGCAGGCAGGCACGTCAGAACTGGCGGACTGCTTCCAGGGGGATCACCGGGTAGACCTGTCCGGGCACGGGAGGCATCGGGTTGTACACCCAGTCCACGTCCAGCAGGCCGAGCCGCACGCCCCCTTCCCGCTGGATCCCGCGGTAGACGCCCCGCAACAGGACATCTTCCATGGTCAATGCCAATCCGAACGCGGCCAGGTGCGCCCCGACGGGAATGGCTTCGAGCTCATCGGAGTAGACCGAGGTTGAGAAGGCCAACTGCCGGGCGTTCAGGCACTGAGTCTGGATCGCCGGGATGATGACCGGATGCCCATCTTCGGCCACGTAGGCAAGGAACTTGAGGTTGTCGAGCTTGTTGAGGAACGCTCGCGTCCATGGATTGAACACCTCGGCACCCGGCAAACGACGCGCCAGCGTCCGCGCCGTCATCGTCTGCACGGCGGCGAAGATGATCCGATTCATCGGCAGCGGCCAGCGGCCGGTGTGAGCGACCAGGTCGAGGTAGTAGACGGTGTGGACCCCGAAGTAGGCGTTGTAGCGGAACATCGGGACGTTGTTGTAGTGGTCGAACTCCGCTCCATACCGCTGTGCATGGGTGAAGGTCGCCTTGCCGCGCCACAGTTCCCGATCCAATCCCATGATCATGAAGCCGGCATGCGGGTTGGTCCTCAGATTGTGCTTCGAATGCCCCTCCGTGAACTGCCCGAAGGAAAGCTGCGTCGTGCCGCACGCCATCAGCGTGGAGAGCATCGTCACATGCGGCAGGCCCTCGGGCGTCACCGTCGCCAGCAGTCCGATCTTGAGCGCCGGCCGGGTGCCCTGGATGTCTTCATCGGAGAATGTGCGCTTGGTCATCGGCTGCATGAGTCACTCCTGGGGCACGTCCGTGCCGCGGACGGCTCCCGTGGCGAGGATCTCGGTCTGGAGTCCGCTGGCGCGCGCCGTCGCCAGACAGGCGGCGAGTTCCTGCGCCGTCATCAGCGGTGTGTCGGCGTAGGCCCACGTCCAGCCCCAGCCGCCGATACTGATCCCGGCACAGGTTATTGAAGGCGCACAGTTCCCAGCGCGTGACTCTGGTCCGGCAGGCTGCCGGCCAAGATGGCGGCCAATGGCCGAGAGGTTGTCATCCCCGGCGGTCGCCCCGGGGATCAACGGTGTCCGGATCCAGATCTCGACCGCCCGACCCGAGGCATCGCGAAAATCGCGCACCCTTTCCAGGTTCTCGAGGATGCGGCCATTCGGCGCCCCCGTCAGGCGCCGATGGGCATCCGAGTCGAGCAGCTTGAGATCGAAGAGGACCAGGTCGACGCTGGGCAGCAGCCGATCGAGCGAGGCCGCGGGACACATGCCGCAGGTGTCCAGGGCGGTGTGGATCCCGGCGGCGCTGAAGGCCGCGTCAGGACGGCCTCGGCGAAATCCGGCTGCATGGTCGGTTCGCCTCCCGACAGCGTCACTCCACCCCCGGACGCTTCGAAGTAGGCGCGGTCCTTCAACAGCTCCTCCACCAGCTCGGCGGCGCTGATCGTTGTGCCCAGCGCTTCGAGCGCCCCGCCGGGGCACGCCCGCGCACACACACCGCACGCTTTGCATCGCGTCCGGTCGATGACCAGCCCGGCGGCGTTCATGTGCAGGCATCCGTTCGGGCAAGCGTCGATGCACGCGCCGCAGTCCAGGCACCGTTCGGCGTACCACTGGGTTTGAAGGCGTGCGGAGATCGCCTCCGGGTTGTGGCACCAGGTGCAGGACAGGGGACAGCCCTTGAGGAAGACCGTCGTCCGGATCCCCGGACCGTCTTCGGTGGACAGCCGCTGAAGCTGCGAGGACGCGGCCGAGCGTCATCGCATCTGGTGGCTCTCGCGAGCAATGATCTCGTTCTGGAGCTCGCGGCCGATGGTGGTGAAGTAGGCGTTATAGCCGGTCACGCGGACGAGCAGGTGGCGGTATTCCTCGGGATGCAGCTGCGCATCGCGCAGCATATCGGCGTTCAGCAGGTTGATCTGCAGCGCGCTGCCGCCGTTCTCGGTGTATCCCCGCAGGAAGGCCTTGAACTTCCGGCGATGCTCGTCATCGCGCAGCATCGACGGGTTGAAGGTCATCGTGTGGCTGCCGCCGTTCGGCAGCAGGTTCAGATACTCTTCCCAATCGCCGCGCCCGTCCGGCGCCTTGCCCCCCAGCACCTTGCCCACCGAGTTGGCGTTGGCTGTCGGGCCCGTGTGTGTCCGCCCCGTTGGACGGGCACAGGGCGTTCGAGAGGAACTTGCCCTGGGGCCGACCGTCCGGGCTGGCCGGGAGGATCGAACTGTCGGAGACCCAGTAGTTCCAGCTCAACATGCCAGGCCGGAACTGCCGGCCGGTCGAGCGCGTTCGATAGCGCCAGGTCTCGTCCGTCCACAGCTCCATCACGCGCCGGGCGAGCGCGTCGGCTTGATCGTCATCCCGCCCGTACTTCGGGGCCTTGTGCATCGCCCGTGCCTGGAGCACTTCGTGGCCCACCCAGTTGTCGCGCAGCGCCTGGATCAGCTCGGCCATCGTGCACGCCTTCTCGTCGAAGACCAGGTACTTCACCGCCAGCAGCGAGTCGACGGTCGTGGCATACGTCACCGCTTCGATCGTGACGTACCCCAGTTCCGCCCCACCCTGCGTGATGTCCAGCCCCTTCTGCGCACAGCCGCGCACCAGGCAAGACACGTACGGAGTCGGAGAGTAATCCGCCCGCAAGCTCTCAGATTGCTCGTACAGCGCGACGATGCGTCGGATGATTTCGCGCGTCTGGGCTGCGTAGGCCTCCCAGAACTCGTCCCACGTCTGGAAGCGCGTCGCATCACCCGTGTCTGCGCCCCATCGCTCGCGAGGCTCTGTCTTGCCGGTCATCGGATCGGTGTAGGGCACCAGGTCGTATCCGCCGGTCAGCGCCAGCTCGACCGCCTTGAGCAGGTTCAGGTTGGCGTCCACGGTGCCGGAACGATCGTTGCCGACCATCGTGTTTTCCAGGCAGCCGACCGGTGCGTAGTCATGGACGTTGCCCGCGTGGATCAACGCCTCCGCGCCCGATCGTCGGGCCTGCAGCATCATCCCGGCCATCGATCGCTCATCGAAGTTGAGCAGGAACGGCGAGCCCTGGCTGGAGGCGATCATGTCCACGACGCGGTCGAGCAGGCGGTCCGGCGAGCCGCGGTGCAACCGGACGTTGGGCTTGGGCTCCAGGATGGGCGACATCTCGTCGATCACGTCCAGGATGACCTCGGTCAGGTCATTCGTCATGTCTCGCCCGCCGGGCCCCAGCCCGGAAAGCGTGAGCAGCTGTCCGTAGCCGGCGGTGATCCCCTGGTTTCCGCCGGTGCGGATCATCCCGTCGTAGGCGGTGTTGCAGTGCATCCAGAAGCACTTGAGGATCTCCTTGCCGAACTCCCGGTCCATGCCCTCGGCCAGGGACGTCTCCCACGCCGGGAGCAGGTACTGATCGATGCGGCCGAACGAATCGCCCGGGCCGGGGTAGTTCTCGTCGGCCATGACGAGCATGTGGGTCAGCCACAGGGATTGGATCGCTTCCCAGAACGTGCGCGCCGGTTCCCAGGGCACGCGCCGCAGGATGTCGGCCATGTGCTCGAGCTCCTGGCGCCGCGTCGGATCGACCTCGTCCCGGGCCAGGCGCGTGCACTCGCGGCTGTACTCTGCCGCCAGATCGCGCGGCATCGTCGCGGCGGTCATCATCGCCCGCAGCTGCCCGCCGCGCGGGCCGCGCCGGTCGGCGTCCGGGAGCGCCGCCAGCTCCGCCTCAATCTCAGCATGGACCGCCTTCCATCCATGCTGGACGATCCTTCCGTAGTCCGGGATCAAATGGCCGGACGTCGCGCCGGCATTCCCGTACCCGTGGTTGTGGAACCACAACATGGCTGCCCGGCTGCCTTGCGGGCCGTACACCCGCCGATCCCGCGCGCGCGTCTCCGCCCGCGTCAGGCAAGCCGACGTCTGAACGTTGAACCGTCCCCCGGCCAGGAGATCTCCCGGGAGGATCTCACGCGGCAGATAGCGGACCATCACCTCGCGGTTGAACCATGCCCGCCGCTCCGGGAGCGTCCACGCCCAGAACTCCGGATGAAGCTCGACGCGGCGGGCGACCTGTTGGAAGGCGGACCGGAAGGTCTGGAGGAAGGCGTACGTCTCGGGGACGATGTAGAAAGTGAGTTCGTTGTACTGGAAGTCCCACGGCGTACCCGTGGTCCAGGAGGTGTACTCGTTGTTCCATGCCCGACCGACGCCCTGGAAGTAGTAGTCCCGCAACCAGGCGATGCGCGGCGAGAGATGGCTGGGGGCCTTGATCGCATACCGGGGCTGTTCCACGGTCACCGTGGTCATGGTCGGGCTCCTTCCGAGGCCGCCGGCGAGACCCGGGCCGGGCAAGCCCGAGTGCCGGCACCTCGTGCGCGTGGCGAAGATTCTACGCGATTCCGATTGCGAGGATTCCAGGGCCTGCTGCGGCTGGCTCGGATGCCTTCCGCTCGCCTTCGTCGTACGCACGAGGCCTGGATCGAGCGAAGCGGCTCATGCGAAGCCGGACGCCCGGCCACGTATTCACCTCGGCGCCCTCTCGGGCGTCGAGGTGGGGTGACCCACGCGGGACTCGGAGCCTCATGCAGCCGATGGTGAACAGAACGATTCGTCACCATGCCCCCCGACCAGGGCTCGCGATGCGTGGCGCTTCCACGCCGACAAGGAGGGCAAGCGGGAAGGCCATCCATGGGGACAGCAATCGCAGGGGACCGCCAGGGACCCAGGCACGGCCTGTCTGTCGAAGGCCCGCTCAAGCCACAGGTGGTATTGCGCGGTCGGAACCGGCAACCCCTCCAATGCCGCTTCCGTGCGGAAGGCGTGGGGAAACCCCCGGCTCCCCTACCTCATCCTCCGGGCCTTTCAAGGTTCAAGCCCACCTGTGAAGAGAGCCTGCCCGCTGTGGATCCCGCCCACGATCACACCATCGACAACATTCGCGCCGCTGATGGCTCTCGTATCCAGGATTTCGGGCTCGACCCGGGATGCCAATAGCCCTGGATCTGCGAAGATGTAGGCAAAGATCGCTGGAAACAGATCCTGCAAGACGGTAATGTCGTCGTAATCTTCAAAGTCCTCGGAAGGCCACTTGATCGCCAGGAATGTGCCGAGCCTGTCCTGAATGTCCAGGCGAGAGATCTCGGACAAGTCGTACGCCTCGTCTGTGCCCATGCAGTTCTTGGTGAGGTTCGGTCCGTGGTCGCCCGCCACGATCACAATCGCCTCCGGGTCAGCCTCCATGATCGTCGCGATATCATGGCGCATCTCCAGGTTCGCTCTCACCAATGCGTCGCCATACAACTCGACTTGGTTGGGCAGGCAAACCCCCGAGCCCTGGCTGTGGCCGGGTTTGCGCGAATGTGTATAGATGAACCTCGGCCCCTCCCCCGCATCGGCGAAGACGCCTTCCTTCTCTCGAAGGAAGTCCTCGTCAGCCACCTTGTCAAACTCGATGTCGAATTGGAACTCGCCCTCCAAGATGGCTGCCACCAGGAGACTTGCCGAAGAGGAAAATCCCGGAAACGAGTAGTCGTAGCTTGGGACGATCCCTCGGAAGAAGTAGTCCGTCGGGAATACTCCGTACGTCTTGTAGCCAAGTTCCTCCAGCAGGTTCTGGACTACGCCATCACCCGATACCCCCCTCCTTGGATTGCCGTAGAAGCTCACGGAGCAGTTGAGGACTCGGCTCATCGAGGCAATGGACAGAGCTCCCAGGGAATAGGTGTGTGGATAGATCTTGAAGCCCAGATCCTCGAGATACTGCTCTTGGACCCGGTTGTCGAATCCGTAGGCGGACATCGTCTCGTTGACGACGTAGGAGTTATAGACAAGCAGATAGATGCTTGGGGTGAGGACCGGCTCCCTGGCCCCGATCAACGCCAGAAGCTTGTTGTCGCCCTGATCCACAGCGGAAGAGGAAGGTGCCCCCTCGCGAGCGGACAACTGGACCATGGAGTTGGCGGCGAAGTAGACGGCGATCGCAACATGCATCAGGTCCCGAGATTTGAACTGGAAGAGCAGCCAACTGATGAGCCACACACCGGCCAGGACTGGAAGTTGGATCTTGAGGGATCCCAACTCATGCCACGCAAACTGCTTGCTCAAAGACGCCATGTTCGTGACGGTAAACGCGAAGGCCAATCCCATGTACATCGCGGGGCGCATCGAGCCCGTATGCCTGAGGAGAACCGGAACGGCAATGACGGGCAGGGATGCGAGAAGCGCAAAGAAGCAGAATAGGAGCGTGAATTCCAATCGGGAGAGTATGTCGTCGGTTGTTGAGAAGGTACTGGACTACTGGAGTCAAGGGGAGGAGGAGAAGGATCAGGTCACCCGGGGCCAGTCCTTCTCCGCGGGCACTCGAGGGCTGCCGGGTGAGCCCTGTCTTGCGACGAGTGGCGATGTACGCAGCACCCAACAGGACCGTAATCGGTACAGCATACTTCGCAGATCGAGTCACAAAGACCTGGTTGACTCCTTCGGGAAGCAGCAGGGAACAGACAACGAAGTAGAGCGATAGAAGCGCGAGGGGGATGAGGAGGTGAGAGACAAAGTAGCCCTTGGTCCAAAATTGCCTGAGGATAGGACCAACGACGCGGCCAGTCTTCACGAACATGGGCTCTCCGACTTCAAGCGACAACTGTCATCCGGGCCCTTGATGCTGAAACCAATTCTCCGCCTTAGGCCGTTCCGCGTTGGGGACCACGCCTCCTCGATTGCTCCCCGAACCATGTGGCTCGGGTCCGCCCGGGCTCTCTCGGTGAGGCCCGGATGGCGCAGGGGCTCCCCCACCCACTCGTCGGGACATCCCCCCAAGACGATCTGCGAGACTCACCGGTGGAGTGTGGGCGGCCGTCGCCGGCAACGGACAGGTGCATGATCCAACGGAAGAGGGTGGAGGGGACGCTTGTAGGTACGCCCTCCTCCGCCCCCGGATGGCATCCGAGGCGGCGCAGGTGCCGAGATGGGAGTTGGCGCGGAAGCCACCGTTCGACGTTCCACGTTCTATGGCAGCAGAGCGACGCCCTTTCGGGCGTCGATGTGTGGTGAGCCACCTGGGACTCGAACCCAGAACCTAACGCTTAAGAGGCGCTTGCTCTGCCAATTGAGCTAGTGGCCCGCGTTGTGTGGTGTGCCCACCTGCTCTTGCTCTATCACGAGCCGCAATTGGTTAGGAGTCAGCTGCTCTGCCAATTGAGCTAGTGGGCCAGCAGCGTCATTTTACCGCACCGACCCGAGGTGTCAAGACGATCGCCGCGCTGGCCCCTGACGTGCCCCGACGGATCCGGCGACTAGGTTCAGTCCGGCCAGGGAATTTCCGCCGGCCCGGTGTAACCGTGCTTCTCGACGGTATACACTTGCCCGCCGGAGTCGTTTTCGCACCCCCCCTGGTCCGTGAACGTGTAGCTCGTCCCCATGGTGGCGGCCAGCACATCGATCTGGTAGCCGTTCTGGCACACGTGCACCTTCAGGAAGTACCCGCGGTCGTCATCCTCGGTCATGTTCACCTTGGCCCAGGTGACGACGACTTCGTCGCCCTGTCGTTCGGCGTTCACCCACTCCGGCGGGCCGTACAGGGTTGATTTCGGGAGTGCATTCATGTAGGTCACGACGGAGAAGACGTCCCCGTCCACCTGGACGACGGAGGCGGATACCCAGCACGCATACCACAGCTTGTCGAAGCGCACCCACAGCCAGGAGCCGTCGTAGTTGCGGTTCCACAGCAGGCCGTGGTCACCCTCATACAAGTCCCCGGCATGCAGGTAGGCCTTGTTCGGGCCATAGCGGCAGTGCGCCTGTTGGTTGACGGTCACATCCGGGAAGTCAAATGTAGGGGTGAGCGTCGGCGTCGGCGTCTCGGTGATCGTGGGCGAAGGGGTCACCGTCGGCGTCATCGTGATCGTCGGGGTCAGTGTGATCGTCGGCGTGGCCGTGCGCGTGGGGGTCAGCGTCGCCGTTGGGGTCTCGGTTGGCGTGGGAGTCGGCGTCGCCAGCAGCGCCGAGAGCGGCTGGCAAGCGACCGACAGGAGACTGACGGCCAGGATCGTCAAACCGATTAGGGACCTTCGGATAGTCTGCCGCATACCCGATACCGCCTCCGACACGTGACGTGTGTCCGTGGAGATTCTAGGCGCTGCGGCCAGGATGGGGCAATGTGCCGTTTGGACTGATTCTTCGCGATGACCGGACTGCGGGGGCGCACCGCCGCTCAGAGCGTGCCCGCAAGGCCAGACAGCGCCCTGCGGACAACGGTCAGACCCAGGGCGAATCGAGGCCCGCCCCGAAGGGGGCGGGCGCCAGGCGGGCCTACCGGCAGGCAGGACAGGGCGCCTAGGGTTTCGGATGCGCCTCGAAGAAATCCCAGATCGCCTCGCTGGCGTTCACGGCCTGCGATGGCTCGTCGCCCTGCGGGGAGAACTTCAGCGCCCCGGGCCAGGCATGCTCACCGCCTTCGACGGCGATCAGTTCGACGGCCAGCCCGGCTTCACAGCCCGGATAGACCTCATGCACGACCGCGCCATCCTGCTCTCGGTTTGATTCGAGCGCGCAGCCGTCACGCGCCGCCCAGTAGGTCATGGCATAGTGCACCGAGTGGTCGATCCGCGGATGAGAATCGACCGTGATCGCCGGCGCGCCGCCTTCAAAAAGCACATGCTGGTCGGCCGTCCCGTGGATGGCGAGCACCGATACCGGTTCGGACGGCTCACACGTCTCCAGGTTCAGCGCCCCGGCCACGGGAGCTACGGCGGCAAACAGGTCCGCCGCCTCGCACGCCAGCCGGTACGACATCATCCCCCCATTCGACATCCCCGTGGCGTAGATGCGGCGGGGGTCGACCGAATATGTCCTCGCGATGTCGGCGACCATCGCCCGCACAAAGGCGGTGTCATCCACCTGTTCATCGAGCGCGTAGCCGCAGCAATTGCCGGCGTTCCAGGTGAGCAGGTAGTCGTCGAGCCTGCCGCTCCCGTCCGGATAGGCAACCAGGAAACCCTCTCGATCGGCAATCGCATCCAGCCCGACTTTGGCTTGCAGGTTGGTGCCGTTCCCGCCTCCGCCATGCAACGCCACGACCAGCGGCGAGGATGCCGATGGCACCATCCCGGGCGGGACGTGAAGCCTGTACGACCGCTCGCGCCCGTTCACAGTCAGTGCGGCGACGAGGTCGACCGCCGGCGATTCCCCGTCCGGCGCGGGCGATTGGGTCGCCATCGGAATGTGGAGCTGCGTCCCCCGTGCGCAGCCCGCCACCAGTCCGGCCCATGCGAGGGAGACCAGGAGCAGACGCTTGATGATGGTCGCCATACTTACACTTCGTCCCACGGACACACCTACCCTATCCCGGAACCGCCGTGGGCGTGCAACCGCAGTGCAAACATCGCGTAAACCGTTCCCTCGCCGGACGCAATGCGGCTACGCGCTGGAGAACCGCAGGGGCACGGCATGCCGTGCCCCTACCTTTGATGACGATCGGGCTATGCACCTGACGGTCTGTGTCTTGCGCCCGGTTCACGCGGGCAGAGGCTGGCGGCCCACGGCCCGCGGGCGAGGTCAGCAGGATGCGACCGCGCGCCTGCAGGTGCGCGCAACTCCCTTGTGTCCAGTTCACGCAGGGGTCAGCTTCCAGCCAGCAGGCCGTGTTCGAGGCCAACGGCAGAACCGGACTCCGCCGATCCTTGCACCTGAGACGGGCATTACTGACCGAACATCTCCATCAACACCGGGTTGATCCGGTCCCAGTTCGGCGCCAGCACCTGTGCACCCTGGTTGGTTTGAAAGGGGGAGACCATCTCGCGGGTAATCGTCCGCCCGTCGATCCCATCCGGGCCCGAACGCACCAGGGCGAAGAACAGGCGCGGCCACTCCCAGGGCGGGAGGTCCGTGTCCAACGATCGCAGCACTGCAGCTGCGGCGAGCGGCACGCGCGGCCAGGTCAGCGGGTTGGCCAGCTGGCGCAGTGCAGCTCGGACGAAGAGCTGCCCCCTCCCCATGCGGAAGAAGTCATCGCTCCCCGCCCGGTCGCGGACGAAGGCCAGCGCCTGCGTGCCGTTCAGCCGGTGCCGTCCGGCGCTGTATCCGGACATCGGCGTGGGGAGCTCGACGACCAGGCCCCCGAGCGCATCGACCGACTCGACGATCCCCGCGAACGACAGCCGTGCGTAGCCGTCGATGTCCAATCCGAAGTTCTCCCGCACCGTCTCGGCCGCTAACCTCGGCCCCTCGCCCGCCGCAACCGATTCGCCGAAGAAGTGCGCGGTGTTGATTCGATTTTCGCCCGCCCCGGGAACCGTGACCCACAAGTCGCGTGGGAGCGAGAGCATCCCGGTGTAGCCTGCGGGCGGCACGATGGTCAGCAGGATCATGGTGTCGCTGCGCGCGACCGCCGTCCCTTCCGGCGCACGGTCGATCCCCAGCAGGAGCACCGTGGTCCGCCAGGGACCCATCAGGTAGAGGGCCGCACTCAGCCCCACCACCAATCCCAGGTAGACGGCGCTACGTCGAGAGCGTCGCGGCCTGCGATCCGACTCCTTCCGCTCCGGCAGTCCGGCCAGGGGGACAGGAGCCGAGGCGCGGTGCGGCGCGGTGGCGACGGCATCTCGTGCGGGGGCGCGTTGGATCGCGTCGACGACGTGCGGTTGGGTGGCGTCCATCGGGCGGGCATTCTACCACCCGACTTGGCGCTTCCAGGTTTCCTGCTACAATTCGCCCCCGTCCGCACTCGACCGCCGGCGTGTCACCCCCCCGGAAGCGGATCGAGACCTCCTCCGGTGCGGTGCCCCGCCTGGCCTCATCGACAGGGAGCATGTCCGTGTTGCGATCCATCTTTCTGTACCTCTCCAAGGCCCGCTGGGCACGCCGGCTGATCGTCGCTTGGAGCCTTTCGCGCACTGTCGCGCGTCGATTCGTCGCCGGCGAGACGCTGGACGAAGCCATCCAGGCTGTGCGCAAGCTGAATGCCACCGGATTGAACGCCACGCTGGATCACCTCGGCGAGTCGGTCACGACGCAGGCGGAGGCGGTGCGGTCCGCCGACGACTACCTGGCCATCATCTCCCGGATTTGCGAGAGCGGCATTCGTTCCAACGCCTCGCTCAAGCTTTCGCAACTCGGCCTGAATGTTTCCTATGAGCTGTGCCTCGAGAACGTCCGGCGCGTCGTCCGGCGGGCGGCGGAGTGCGGCCTGTTCATCCGCATCGACATGGAGGATACTCCGACCGTCGATCGCACCATCGAACTGTGGCGGACGCTGCGGAAGGAAGGGCTGGCCAATGTCGGCATGGTGTTCCAGTCCTACCTGTACCGATCCGAGCAGGACATGGGGGCCGTGCTGGCCGAGGGCTGCCGAATCCGCCTCTGCAAAGGCGCCTACAAGGAGCCGGCCCATCTGGCCTACCCGCGGAAGGCGGATGTCGACACGTCCTACGATCGCCTGGTGCGCCTGATGATCGATTCCGCGCGCACAGCCGGCGCGGAGACCGTCTCGGCCGACGGGCGCGTTCCACCCGTGACCGCCGTGGCGACCCACGACGCGAAGCGGATCTCCGCCGCCCGTGCGTACGCCGAGCACATTGGATTCCCGAAGCAGGCCCTCGAATTCCAGATGCTGCACGGCATTCGTTCCGACCTGCAGCGGGAGCTCGCCGCCGCAGGCTACCCGGTGCGTGTGTATGTCCCTTACGGAACCGAGTGGTATCCATACTTCATGCGCCGGCTGGCCGAGCGCCCGGCCAACGTCTGGTTCTTTGTCTCGAACTTCTTCCGGCGCTAGTCGGACTTGCGAGGTGTTATGAAACGCCTGAGCCTCCTCCCCTGGATGTTGCTGCTGACTGCCTGTACGCTCCCCTTCGGCGCGGCGCCGACGGCGGACGCGCCCGCCGCGACGCCCACACCCATCGGGGTCGCCTTGCCCCCGGTTTGGACCGCGACTCCGCCCTCGGCTTCGCAGCCCACGGCGAAACCGACCGCCCGAGCGGAGCAGGCACCGACCGAGACGCCGGAGATCGACGTGCCCGCACTTCGCCTCTCCGACTTGCCGGCGGGCTACGCCCCCAGCCAGCCGATTTCGTACGGCCTGTCCCCCGCCATCCTTGCCGCCGGCGTCCTCCAGCCGCAATCCATCGCCATGTTCGAGGATCCTGCCAGCGGTACCCTGGTGATCTCCGTCGCTGCCCTGCTCGGGACATCCGCCGAAGAGGACGGCTTCGCCCGTTGGATCGAGACCCCGACTACGCTGATCGAGGTCCTGGCCGGCGTACTCGGACGACTGGAGGGCTCGCCGCGGGCGCTCGATGGGTTCTCCGACATCGGCACCGCCAGTGCTGCCGCCGAGGGCACAATCCTGTACCGCGATTCCCGCTACAGCACGCAGGTTGTCCTCCTGCGCCAGGGGTCAAGCGCAGCCTACATCGCCCTTCTGCTCCCGCGCGGGGCGCAACCCGGATTCAACTTGCAGGACGTGGTCCGAGCATACTCCGAGCGCTTGCGCGTCCGCGACGAGTTCCCCGACGCGCCTGCTCCTCCGGCTCCCTGACGCCGGCGGCCGATGGATCTTTCGGGTAAGTCGATCCTGGTGACCGGCGCGGCCCGGCGCCTTGGCCGAGCCATTGCCCTGGAGCTCGCCGGCGCCGGCGCGCACTTGATCGTGCACCACCATGCCTCCGACGCCGAAGCCGACGATACCTGTGACGCCATCCGGCGCCTCGGCTCCCAAGCCCACCCGCTGCGGGCCGACTTGCGGTTCCACGATCAGATCTTGAGCCTGTTCGAAGCCATCGACCGAGCCGGCCCCCTGCACGCCCTGATCAACAGCGCCGCCGTCATGCTCCCGGGCGATCTCCTCACGGCCTCGGAGAGCGATTGGCAGGCGACGATGGACCTGAACCTGAAGGCGGCATTCTTCGTCCTGCAGCAGGCCGCGATCCGGATACGGCGTGCCGGCGGCGGCGCAATCGTCAATCTCGCCGACATCGCCGGCCTCCAACCGTGGCCGCGCTTCCCGATCCACTCGATCAGCAAGGCCGGGGTTCTCGCCCTCACTCAACTCGCGGCGCTCGCCCTGGCGCCGGACATCCGGGTGAATGCCGTCGTCCCCGGCCCGGTGCTCAAGCCCGATCGCATGCCGGACGACCGGTGGCGAACGATCGGGGATGCCCTGCCCCTGCGACGTACCGGAACGCCCGGCGACGTCGCCCGCAGCGTCCGGTTCCTGCTGGAGAACGATTTCGTCACCGGCGAATCGCTGCTCGTCGACGGGGGCAACCAGTTCGTCCCACTTTGACCACGCTCGACTTCCGAAGTCCGCGGGACTTCGGAAGCCCGACCCCGCCGTCCCTTGAAGGAAAGCAAGCCTCGCGCTATCCTGATAACCATGCGCGCCGTTCCCTCCGCCCTTGCGGCTTGCGCGGCGACGCGTGCACCTGACCCTGCCATGAATCGGTCCTCCCTGTCCTCCTTCGTGCGCCTTTCGAACCCGGGCTTACTGGCCCTCGGGACACTGTGCTATTCCATCGGCCCTGCCGTGACGGACTACCTTGGATTGCCTCTCGATCGGGCACGCCTGGTCCTTGGATGGTTGGTCGTCACGGCCGTTCTGCTCGTCGGCCAATACCTGCAGGTCCATTTCTCTCCGCCATTCCGTATCCGTCGAAGGAGCGCAGGCGGATGCCGCCCGCCCCGACCGCGCTTCCCGCCATCTGCCGTTGTATTCCGCGATCATCGTCGCCGGCCTGCTGGCGATCCTGCTCAGCGGCCTGGCCGTGCAGCGCGCGGCTCCCCTCGGTTCGTGGTTGCTCTTGGGCCTGGGCATCGTGCTCGCCTTCACCTACGGCGTACCCCCGCTGCGCCTCGCCACCAGCGGCTACGGGGAGCTTGCCGTGTCCATCGGGCTGGCCGGTCTCGTGCCTGCCTTCGCCTTCGCCCTGCAGACCGGTGAGTTGCATCGCCTGGTGTGGCTCGCCACTGCCCCGCTGATCGCCTTGACCTTCGCCCTGCTGATCACCCGCAGGCTCCCCGAATACGCGGGCGATCTGCTGCGCGAACGGCGCTCGATGCTCGTGCGCGTCGGTTGGGAGACCGGGATGTGGCTGCACGACGGCGCCCTCCTGGCGGCCGCCGCGCTCATGGCAGCCGGCATCGCCGGGGGCCTGCCGTCACGAATCGGGATCGGCGGCGCGATCGTCCTTCCCCTGGCCGCGGCCCAGATCTGGCAGATGCAGCGCATCCGCCGCGGATACCCGCCTCACTGGCGCAGCATGACGTCGATGGCCACCGCCCTGCTCGTCCTGACGGCCTACTTCATCCTGACCGGATTCCTGTTGAGCTGACCATGCCCGAATTCCTTCGACTCCAAAGCCCCGCCGATGCCCTCGCTCGCCTGCTGGACGCGCTGCCACAAGCCGCGGGCCTTGGGGAGCAAGACATCCCGACACAGGATTCGCTCGGCCGCGTCCTGGCCGAGGATCTGCGCGCCCCACACGCGCTGCCGCCGTTTCCGCGCTCGTCGGTGGACGGGTACGCCGTACGCGCCCCCGACACTTTCGGCGCCTCCGCCAGCCTGCCGGCATACCTCAGCCTGGCCGGCGAGGTGCCGATGGGCGCACTCACCACGCTCGAGCTCACGCGAGGCAAGGCGGCGCTGGTTCACACCGGCGGCATGGTCCCCGCCGGCGCCGATGCGGTGGTGATGGTCGAGGACACGCAGGTCTCTCGTCCCGGCGAGATCGAGGTCCTGCGCCCGGCGGCACCGGGGATGAATGTCCTGCAGGTCGGCGAGGATGTCCAACCCGGGGAGACGGTCTTGCTGCGCGGCTCGCGACTTCGTGCGCAGGAGATCGGCGGACTGATGGCGCTCGGCTTCACCCGCGTCCGCGTGGTCCGGCCCCCGCGTGTGGGCATCCTGTCCACCGGCGACGAAGTCGTCGCGCCGGATGCGGATCCGCTGCCGGGCCAGGTGCGCGACGTCAACACCTACACGCTCTCGGCAGTCGTCACCCAGGCCGGGGGTGAACCGGTGCTGTACGGCATCCTGCCCGATCAGCGTGAAGCGCTCGAGCTTGCGGCGCGCCAGGCTCACGCCGCGTGCGATGTCGTTTTGATCACCGCCGGCTCGTCGGTCAGCACCCGCGACATCACCTCCGAGATCATCGCCACCCTTGGCCCTCCGGGCGTCCTGGCTCACGGCGTGGCGCTCAAGCCGGGGAAGCCGACCATCCTGGCAGTGTGTTCCGGCAAGCCGGTCATCGGCCTCCCGGGGAACCCGGTCAGCGCGCTGGTCGTCGCCGGCCTGTTCGTCGCCCCGCTGCTGCGCAGGATGCTCGGGCTGCGTGAGCCGCGCCTTTCCCCGCGGGTCCACGCCCGTCTGACCGCCAACATCCCCTCCGAGGCCGGGCGCGAAGACTACGTCCCGGTGCGGGTGACGGGAGACGAGGGCTCGTTCGAAGCCGAGCCGGTCTTCGGCAAGTCGAATCTGATCTTCACCCTCGTCCGCGCGGATGGCCTGGTCCGAGTCCCGACGGATGCCAACGGTCTGGCCGCCGGAGAACTGGTGGAGGTCCTGCTCTTCTAGGCGCCGCCGATGATGGACAACGTCTTCCTCCACGACGTCCCGCTCGCCCAGGCCTGGGATCGGCTGATGACGGCGCTGGCTGCAGCCGGCCTTTCGGGCCCGCTTCCGGGCGAAGGGATCGCGCTCGAGCAGGCGCTCGGGCGGGTGACAGCCGAGCCGATCTGGGCTCGCCAGTCGTCACCGCACTACCATGCGTCGGCGATGGACGGCTACGCGCTGAGGGCAGACTCCACCCGCGGCGCGAATGACCGCTCGCCGGTCGAGCTTCGCGTCGGAGATCAGGCAGTCTACGTCGACACCGGAGACCCTCTCCCCGGGTGGGCGGATGCGGTCGTGCCGATCGAGGACGCCGAGCCGATCGGCGATGGACGGCGCGCCACGCTGCAGTCGATCCGCCTGCGCGCAGCCGTCGTCCCCTGGTCCCATATCCGCCCCATGGGCGAAGACATCGTCGCCAGCGAACTTGTCGTTCCCGCCGGGCACGTTCTGCGTCCGGTCGATCTCGGAGCGCTCGCCGGAAGCGGACACGCGACGGTCCAGGTCCGACGCCGACCGCGAGTGGCGATCCTGCCAACCGGGAGCGAACTCGTCGCCCCGGGCAGCGCAGCGATCGCCGGCCAGATCATCGAGTTCAACTCGCTGGTGTTGGGAGCTCAGGTGCGCGATTGGGGAGGCGAGCCGCGACGGCTGGCGATCGTGCCGGATGACCTGGAACAGATCAAGACCGCGGTACGGCGTGCCGCCGCCGACGGCGCCGACCTGATCCTGATCAACGCCGGCTCCTCCGCAGGCTCCGAAGATTTCTCGGCCTCGGTCGTCGCCTCGATGGGCGAAGTCCTGGTTCATGGCGTCGCCGTTCGCCCCGGCCACCCGGTGATCCTGGGGATGATCGATGTCGATGGACGGACCCTGCCGGCCATCGGCGTTCCCGGTTACCCGGTGTCCGCCGCGTTGACGGGCGAGATCTTTGTCCAACCGCTGGTCGAGCGGTGGCTGGGCCGCACCCCGTCCGTCCCGACGGAGATCGAGGCGGTCATGACTCGCAAGGTGCACTCGTCGATCGGGGACGAGGAGTTCCTTCGGGTGACCGTCGGCCGCGTCGGCCCTCGCTTGATTGCCGCCCCGTTGGCACGCGGCGCCGGGGTTCTGACCTCGTTGGTCCGCGCCGACGGCATTGTGCGCATCCCTGCCGGCGCGCAGGGCCTCGAGGCCGGGCAGCTCGTGCGCGTCCAACTGTACCGGCGCCCGGACGAGGTCGAACGCACGATCGTCGCCCTCGGCTCGCACGACCTGACGCTCGACCTGATGGCGCAGTTCCTGGCCGGGCGCGGTCGGCGCCTGGCTTCAGCCAACGTCGGCAGTCTCGGGGGGCTGATCGCCCTGCGCCGGGGCGAGGCCCACCTCGCCGGCAGTCACTTGCTCGACCCCGAGACCGGGGAATACAACCTGCGCTACATCGGTGAGTATCTGCCCGAGACCCCGGTGGTCGTCATCGGTCTCGTCGGTCGTGAGCAGGGCTTGATCGTAGCTCCCGGCAATCCGCATCGGCTGACGGGTCTGGCCGACCTGGCCGCGGCGGATGTGCCGTTCGTCAACCGACAGCGAGGCGCCGGCACGCGGGTGTTGCTCGATTACCACCTGGACAAGGCCGGCATCGACGCCGCGACGATCCGCGGGTACGAACACGAAGAGTACACACACCTGGCCGTGGCGGCATCGGTTTCCTCTGGGCGCGCGGCGTGCGGTCTGGGGATCCGCGCGGCAGCCGAGGCGCTTTCGCTAGGCTTTGTGCCGTTGTTCAGCGAACGCTACGACCTGGTGATCCCCCGCGAACACTACGACGGCCCCTTCCTGCGCCCGCTGCTCGACCTGCTCATCGACCAGGAGTTTCGCCGTTCCGTCGCCGCCTTGCCTGGATACTCCCTCGAGCCGATGGGGCGGATCATCGCCGGCTGAGGCATTTGCGTCGCAAGTTCAATCGGTCTGCCACGCCCGTCCCGTGCTGATGTCCGATGGACCCGGATGCCCCTGACCCGCCGCACCAAGATCCTTCTTCGGGTGACGTAGGGGCGAAGCATGCCGCTCGCCGGCCCGCCGTGCCGAAATCCTCTTCGTGTGACGCAGGGGCGAGCATGCCGTCTCGCCCCGGCCGCCGCGGCCCGTCAGCCTTCTTCGCGTGCGTAGGGGCGAAGCATGCCGTACGTAGGCGCGATGCTTCGCCCGCACCCACGCCCCTCCGAGCCAACCTTGCTAGTGCGATGCCGCGCCCGCATGCACGCAACTGCCGGTCGACGCACGATCCGGACACCTGTGCTCCCGCGGCCGCCGAGATCCGTACGGGGCACGGCGTGCCGTGCCCCTACGACGCGGCATGCGACTTCGAATGCAGGGCCCAAGGCTGCCGCCGCGGACCGAGACCCTTCTGCGAGTGACGTAGGGGCGAAGCATGCCGTCTCGCACCCCGTTCGGGCCGCGAGCCCCGCCCCGCCGGGGCGAGACGGCCGGCGTGCCGCCGGGCTTCTCGGCACGAACGGTGCTTCGCCCCTACCTACAGGTCCGGCCGCCGTCGCCGGGCGGGAAACGAAACGGTGCGGGCAATGCCCGCACCGCCTTCATTCCTTGCCGCGCCGCGCCGACGGTCAGTCGCCGGCTTTCTCTTCCACCGGCTTGCGGGCCTTGATCGACGGCGGCTCGTCGGGTGGCGGGGGCGCGCCGATCCCGAGCGGCTGCCACTTGGTGGCATCGGCACGCAGCCGGTGCGAGGCGCCGCCACGGCTGTGGACGGCGTCGAAACCCTCGGGCTTGATGAACAGCTGCTCGCCATCCAACAGGCTGGTCACGCCAGCCTGCCCCGGCTCGGGTCGCCTGGAGCGGCAATAGGCGCAGG
The DNA here is from genome assembly GCA_963818575.1 of uncultured Chloroflexia bacterium. Classification (GTDB taxonomy): domain Bacteria; phylum Chloroflexota; class Anaerolineae; order Anaerolineales; family E44-bin32; genus DYJB01. The sequence continues at coordinate 175,039 of CAWFSV010000013.1, forward strand.
TTGCGGCATCGTGCGGCTTGTACTCGGCCGGCTCCTGGTAGGTGGTGATCAGGCCTTCGAAGTTGCGCAGCACGACGCGCGCATCCCCTTGACTGATCGCGTAGTTGGGCATCAGGGGGATCTTGCCCCCGCCGGCCGGAGCATCGACGACGAAGGTCGGCACGGCGTATCCCGAGGTGTGGCCCCGCAGCCCTTCGATGATCTCGATCCCCTTGGCCACCGGCGTGCGGAAGTGCCCGGCGCCTTCGACCATGTCGCACTGATACAGGTAGTAGGGGCGGACGCGCATCCGCACCAGATCCTGCACCAACTGGCGCTGGATGTGGACGCAATCGTTGATCCCGGCCAGGAGCACCGACTGGTTGCCCAGCGGGATGCCGGCCTTCGAGAGCTTGTCGCAGGCCTCGGCAAGCTCGGAGGTGATCTCATTCGGGTGATTGACGTGGATGTTCAGCCACAGCGGGTGGAACTTCTCCAGCATCGCCGTCAGCTCGGCGTCGACGCGCATCGGCAGAAAGACCGGGACGCGCGAGCCGATGCGGATGATCTCGATGTGCTCGATCTCGCGCAGGCGGCCGATCAGTTCCTCGAGCAGCTTCGGCGCCAGCGTCAGCGGGTCGCCACCGGAGAGCAGCACGTCGCGCACCTGAGGCGTGCGGCGCAGGTAGTCGAGCTGCATTTCAAACTCGGCCCGCGAGAACTGTTCTTTCGGATCGCCGACGATGCGCGAGCGCGTGCAGTAGCGGCAGTAGGAGGCGCACTGGGTCGTCACCAGCATCAGCACGCGGTCCGGATAGCGGTGCACCAGGCCGGGAACCGGCGAATGCTCGTCCTCGGACAGCGAGTCTTCCATCATGCCGGTAAACGGCACCATCTCGGCATCCGTCGGGAGCACCTGCTGCCGGACGGGGTCCGCCGGGTCATCGGGGTCGATCAAGGACACGAAGTACGGCGTGATGTCCACCCGGAACAGCCCGGGGGCGCTCAGCGCCTTGCGTTCACTCTCGCTCAGCGGCAGGATCCGTTCCAGATCCTCCACGCTGTTCAACCGGTGACTGAGCTGCCAGCGCCATGAGTTCCACTGATCATCGGGGACGTCAGCGTAGGCCGGGGCGCGCTTGGACGGAAAGACTCTCTTCGCCATGTATTGCCTCCACGGGGCCCGCAGGCCGGTCTCCCTGCGGGCGGGGGTTAAGGATAGCACGGAGGATGGCTCCGCGGGGCACCGCCGGCCGATTTCGCTGCCCGGCTTGGTTAGCCGCTCCTGTGCCGTCCCACGTCTGGCGGGTTTCAGTTGGCCCCGTCTGCGTCGCTCCGGACGGGCTATGCGCAATCGGACCGTCAGGTCGAGGCCGCAGCCATCGGTCACCACAGGTCTTGTCCGTCGAGTCGAGGCCTCCACCCGCCAATTCCCGGCCCAGGTCGCGTATGCCGTCGAGCCTCGGCCGGGACACGGGCACGGCGCGCCGTGTGCCCAACGAACGGCAGACGGAATCGCAAGGCCGCATGCTTCGGCGCTGCCCGTCCCGAAGCATGCGGCCGCGGTGGACCGGCTTGTTACTCGTCTTCCGCCAGGCCCCAGACGATCGGGCCGCGCGGCACAGGCTGAGCCAGCGCGTGGGGGCCAACGTCGGCGTACATCAGCGAGTCGAAGGGCAGCGCATTGCGCTCGGCCGCCAGGTACAGGATCTCGGTGATCAGGTCCTGATACGGCATGCCTTCCGCCGCCGCCACGATGCACAGGTCACTGACCTCCGGATTGAGGCCCGGAAGCGTGTTGATCTCCATCAGGCTGGGCTCGCCGTGGGCATCCAGCCGCAGGTCCACGCGGGACACATCGCACGCACCGAGCACCTCGGCCGCCTTGCGCGTCAGCTCGATCAGACGCGCACGCAGCGACCGCGGGATGTTCGTCGGGCAGATGTAGCCCGGCGCACCCGGCGCACCGATGTCGTAACCCTTGGCATCATGGCCGTAGACGCCGGGCGAAACGCTCACGCCCGAATCGATCTCCATGATCGGGAAGAAGTGGTAGCCGTCATTGTCGTACAGCCACGGCCGGCGGCGGACCGCCGGGAAACCCGGATTGCCGATAAAGCCGACGGTGAATTCGCGCCCGGGGAGGTATTCCTCGACCAGCGCCGGCTGCTTGTAGGCCTCCACCGTCAGCGCGACACGCTCGGCCAGCGCCTGCGGTGTGCGGACGATGGCCCCCATGTCGATGCCCATCCCGGTGCCCTCGCGCACCGGCTTAACGAACAGCGGGTAAGACATCCCGGCGTCATCCACGTCGGCCGCCGAGTGCGCCTCGAAGAATCGCGGCGTCGGCAGGCCGGCCTGCTGCCAGATTCGCTTGGTCTGCGTCTTGTCGAGCGAGATGGCGTTGGCCAGGACGCGCGAGGCGGTGTAGGGGATACCGAGCAGTTCACACAGGGCCGGCGCCTGGGCCTCGCGGCCGTCGCCGCCCAATCCCTCGGCGATGTTGAAGACGATGTGCGGGCGGATGTTCACCAGCGCTTCGGGAAGGGTCTGATCGGCGCGGCAGAACGTCACCCAGTGCCCATCTTCCTCCATCGCTGCGGCCAGCGACTCGATCGTCTCGCGCCGGTCGAACTCCGAGCCGGCATCGGAAGGCGCGTCCGGACCCCAGTCGATCTCATCCTTGAGGTTGGCCACCAGGGCGATGCGCCAGGGCGGCCGAAGGCGGCTGGGACTGGGAGGCTTTTTGTTATGGGCTCGCGTGCTCTCGTACGTTCTCATCGGATTGACCTCATCTCACCTAGGTGTCGGTTTCAAGTCACAAAGAGAGAGCCATTCCGCTTCCGCAGATGGCCCTCCACGGAAACGCTGCACGTCCCTGCAGCGTGGCGTTGTGGGCCGATCGCATCTCAGGCTACGGACTCCTCCACACGACTCGGTTTCTGCAGCGGCTCCTCGAAGGCCCAGTCGAGCTCGAGGGGCCGCAGCTTGACGACTTCGAGTGCCGCCCGGCATGCGGTGCACTCGGTGCGCTCTCCAAGTTCGGGAGCAGATTCGAATGGCACCTGGCTATGGCACTCCGGGCAAGCAGCTTGCAGCATGATCCTCCTGGCGATTTGGCTCCGCCTGTTCTTACAGGAGGAACCTTATCGCCTTCCTGCGCAAACCGTATTGTTCAAATGTGTAAAGTCCGTACAAACAGCCCCCATATCATACCATCTTTGTACAACCCATGGCGGAGGCGCTCGATGCGGGGGATACGGCTGGCGGTCATGGTCTTTGACTGGGCTTGACAGTATGCCGCCCTGCCTCACCTTGGGCCGGCCGCTCTCCTCTCCTTCCGGCCTGCGTCTCAGAGACGACGATTCCGACGCACCGGACCGCGTGGACAGACACCACGTGGCCCACAGATGGAGATCGACCTGCATGAGTTCGGATCGGTTGCTTCGGGAGAGGGTTACGGCTGTTCGAGGGAGAAGCGGTAGCCGACGCCGGAGATCGTCTCGATGAACCGCGGCTTGTCGGGGTCAGGCTCGATCTTGTGGCGCAGCCGCGAAACCAAACCGCGCACCAGGTCGCGATCGCCCTCGCCCGCGTAGCCCCACACGCGTTCGACGATCACCTCGGTGGGGACAACCTGATCGCGGTTGGTCATCAGGCTGTAGAGCAGACGGAATTCGAGCTGCGTCAGGCGGCAGGCATCGCGCCCGGCGACGGCGACGGTACGCGTCGCCGGATCGAGCGAGATCTCCTCCAGGTCCAGCCGAGGCAGCATGAAGGCCGGGATGGCGCCGCTGCGGCGCAGGACCACGCGTGCGTACTCGGCGACGAGGCGCGGCGCCGCGGGACGCGCAAGGACGAGATCCGCACCCGCGCGCAAGAGCCCGAGCAATTGCTCCTCGGTGGCCGGTTCGGACACGACGATGATCGGGATCTCGGTGACGGCGCGGATGGCGTTCACCTGATCGAGCGCCGGGCCCGGTGCGTCGAGCGCCAGGACGATCAAGTCGGCGGGGAGTTCGGACCAGTTGGTGAGGATTCGCGTCAGGTCGGTGCCCGGCGAGACGGCCAACCCGGCATGCCGCAGGACGAAGGTCAGCACCTCGCGTTCGTCGGAGTCGCTGGCGATCAGGAAGGCCTGCATGCTGCGTCACCCTCGCCTTCCCAGCATACCATGGAGCGTCCGCGGGGCTCGCCGATGGGCTTCCGACCACGTCCGTGCGCAGTTCTAATCCGTGGTATCATGGGGCTAATCGTATTGCCGGTTTTTCGGGCATCCAATGCCGTCAGACCCAAGTATGGGATGGACGGCATTGCTGCTCTCCGCCGGACACTGAGGAGCCGATCGCATGGATGTCAAGCTGTATGTTGGGAACCTGACGTACTCGACGACCGAGGACGAACTGCGCACGATGTTCGCCCAGGCCGGCACCGTGACTTCGGTGGCCCTGATCAAGGACCGCGACACGGGTCAATCCAAGGGGTTCGCCTTCGTCGAGATGAGCACGCAGGCAGAGGCCCAGAAGGGCATCACCCTGTTCCACGGCAAGGCGCTGAACGGTCGCGACCTTACGGTGAACATGGCTCGCCCACGCGAAGAGCGCGGCGGCTTCGGTGGTGGTGGTGGTGGCGGTGGCGGGGGCGGCGGCTTCGGCGGCTCACGTGGCGGGTTCGGTGATTCACGCGGCGGCGGCAAGCATCGTCGCTAGAGGCAGCGTATGCCATTCGCGGTCAACGACCGGGTCGTACATCCCCTGCATGGAGTTGGAAGGGTCGTCCGTCTGGCAACCCGTCAGTTCGACGCGGGTTCCACACGCCTGTACTACGAGATCACACTCACCAAGGGCACGATCTGGGTCCCGGTGGAGGGCAGCGGCGGCGGGCTTCGCCCGCTGACGGCCAGGGGCGAACTGGGGCGCTACCGCAGTCTGCTCAGCAGCCGGCCGGCGCCCCTCGCCTCCGACCATCGGCAAAGGCAGCTCGAGGTGTCGGCGCGCCTGAAGGCGGGCACGCTGCGCGCACGATGTGAGGTCATTCGGGACCTCACCGCTCACGCCTGGCACAAGCCACTCTGTCAGTCGAGCGCTGCCCTGCTCCGCCTGGCCCACGAGGCGCTGGATGAAGAATGGGCGGCGGTCGACGAGGTGCCGGTCCATGAAGTCACGCGCCAGGTCCAGGCGCTGCTGCTCGAGGGCAGGCGCGCGTTCGAGCACTAACGAACCGACCGGTCCCGCAAGGGACCGGTTTTCCTTTCCCCCCACATTCACTTTCCAGGCGTCCGAATCATGCCCGCAGCCGTGACGCGGGCTGCCGGGCATTCAGCCGCTAGAACGTCCGCAAAGGAACGGGGGCGAAGACCAGCAGGAAGAGCACCAGGCCGGCGAAGGCGAGCACTTGTCTGCGAGGATCGAGCGGCGTGATCTGATCGAGCGGCTCGGCATGCACGCGCCCGAGGACGAACAGGAGCGCCGCCCAGATCCACCACCCTTGCCACAGGAACCCCATCAACGCCAACGCACCGACCAGGAAGGGCCACAGCCTGCGTACGCGTGATCCGAGAAGCACGTACATCAGGTGCCCGCCGTCGAGCTGTCCGGCCGGGATCAGGTTCATCGCCGTCACCAGAAGCCCGGCCCACCCCGCCCACGCCACCGGGCTCAGGAACACATCGCGGCCGCCCAGGGGCGCCGGCAGACCGGTCAGCATGTAGCGCAGCCAGTAGATCGCCGGCGCCACGCCGCCGAAGGTCGCCGGCGAGGGCAGCCACTCGCCTTTGACCACCCACTTGGCGAGCAGGTAGAGCAGCGAGTTCCCCTCGAGCACGCCGATCTCCCCCGGTACGTTGGGCAGCGCATCCACCGGCGAGAGCCACAAGCCGAGCAACAATACGGGGATCGTCACGACCAGCCCGGCGACCGGCCCGGCCAACGCGATGTCCATCATCGTCCGCCGGTCGCGCGGAGGCTCTTTCATCTGGATGAAGGCGCCCATGGTGCCGAAGACGCTGCCGGGGAATGGAATGAAGAAGGGCAGCGTCACCTCGGTCTTGTGGTGTCGCGCCATCAGGTAGTGCCCGAATTCGTGAGCTGTCAGGATCGCCAGCAGGCTGGCGGCGAACGGCAGGCCCGAGGGCAGGTTCAGGATCAATCCACGCAACGTCAAGGGGCCGGTGTAGCCGTAGAGTTCCCCCGCCAACAGCACACTCAGGACGGTCAACAGGAACATCAGCACATTGGCGCGCGGGCTCGCCGTCTTGCCGATCGGCACGCCCTGTCGCGCCAGCACGACGTGCTGCCCTTCCTCGAGCCGGAAGAGCAGGGTCATCCCCTCGTGGCGGAACGCCGGCGCCAGCTGGTCATAGGCCTGCTGCGAGCCGATCACCAGGCGACCGCGGTACCGCGCGGCGTAGCTCAGCCCCGTCCCGCCCGGCGTGTAGTCGGTGACCTGCATCACACGCCGCACGGCGGGGAGCAGCCGCTCCGCAAGAATCTCACCCGCCACCATCTCAGTCTGCATCGTCACCACCAGAAACCAAAGGCGGGAGTGGATGGGAGTCGAACCCACCGCGGCCCGTTGAACGGCCCGCCGCCGGTTTTGAAGACCGGGGAGCCCACCGGGACCCAACCACCCCCGCGGGCAAGGATACTCCTGCGCCCGAGGGGTGACAAGGGAACCAGGACGCCGCGTCGCATGCCAAGAGTACAATCAGGGACGCCGGTTCGCGGATGGGAGCGCATGACGACGCCTGGTCAATCCTACGCCCGCGCAGCCCTCAGGCACCGGATCGCCCGGGCCTCGGGATGGCTCATCGCTCGTCGCGCTGGTACTGGCCGGCTGTGCACCCGTCGTGTCGACGCCGACGTCGGTCCCGACTGCCTGGGTGCCGATCCCCCTCAATCCGGCTTCGACACCGGGCACGCCAACGGCCTCGCCGATCCCGATCACGCCCCTGCCGACGTTGGAGCCCATCGCTCCGATCTCGGAGTCGGATTGGGTGCGCGGCCCGGCGGATGCCCCCATCACGCTTCTGCTGTACTCCGACTTCGACTGCTCGACGTGCGCCGACCTGGCGGCCGTGCTCTCCGACCTGCTGGCCATGCACCCGGACGATATCCGCCTGGTCTTCCGCGATTTCCCACTGCTCACGATCCGCGAGAAGGCGTCCCTGGCGGCGCAAGCCGCCGCATCGGCCGGCGAGCAGGGCAAGTTCTGGGAGATGCACGATCTGCTCTTCGCCCGCTACGATGAGTGGGCGGCGCTCACCCCCGAGCAGTTCACAAGTTGGCTCGGCCGGAATGCGACCGGCGCCGGCGTCCAGGCCGCGCAGCTCTTGGACGATCTTCGCTCCCGCCGCTTCGAGCCGGTCGTCGCCGACGCCTACAACCAGGCCGTCGCCTCGGGGATCCCCGGCACACCGTTTCTGTTCTTCAATCGCGACTTGTTCCTCCTCCCGCCGACGATCGAAAACCTGGAGGCCAATGTCCGCCTGTCGCTGTTGACCGCTCGCCAGTTCGCCGCTCCACCCCCGATGACACTCGATCCCGATACCGACTACTACGCGCGCCTGCGCCTCAATGTGGGCGAGGTGATCATCGACCTGTTCGAAGACAGCGCGCCGCAGGCAGTCAACAGCTTCGTCTACCTGGCGGAGAGCGGGTGGTATGACGACACCCCCGCCTTCCGGGTCGTGCGCGGGCAGTATGTCGAGCTCGGGGACCCGAGCGGCACGGGCTTCGGCGCCCCCGGGTTTCTCGTACGGTCTGGAGGTCTCCCCGGCGCTTGCGTTCGACCGACCGGGCATCGTCGGGGTGGCGACCGACGACCCATCGACGAATGGCAGCCGGTTCTTCGTCTCCCTGACGGCGCTCCCGATGTACGACGGTGCGCGCACGGTCCTCGGCCAGGTGGTCTCCGGCCTCGACTTGTTCGACGCGCTGCTGGCCCGCGATCCCCTCACCGATCTGCTGATCGAACCGCAGGCTGTCATTCTTGACGTGATCATCGAGGCCCGGTGACCGAGCCCGCGACTCCCGTCCGACGCGCCGACATCGCGCTGCTGCTCCTCGGGCTGGCGGGCACCGGGCTCAATTTGTCCGGCGCCCTCGGGACGCTGGCTGTAACACTCGTGGCGTTCTTGGAAGGCGATTCGCAAGCGGCTTCGCTCGGGACCTGGGCGTCGGGCAGTCTGCTGGCGATGGCCTTCGCCGGGATTCCGGCGATTGTCATCGGGCTGCGAGGGGTCTTCGGACGTCCGCCCGATCCGCCGTTGCGTCCGGCGGCAGGATGGATTCCGGCCACCGTCGGTCCTGGCGTTCCCCATCGCCCTTTTGGCCGGCGCCTGGACGCTGGCGCGCCCCGAACTGACGCTGATCGCCATCCCGGTCCACATCGCTACCGCCGTCCTGCCCGTGGCCCTGGCCGTCCTGCTCGTGCAAACCACCGGCACAGCCATCGCCTTGCGCCGCCTGTGGTCGCAGTTCCTGGCCGGTCTCTGGGGCATGCCCATCGTCGCCATCGTGCTGGAGGTCGCAACGCTGGTCCCGGTGGTCGCGATCACCGTCATCGGTTTGTCTTCGTCGGCCGACATCCGGCGGATGACCGAGCCGCTGTTGCAGGGGACGCCGGTTCCGGGCGTCTCCCTGGACGAGACGGTCCTGCGGCTGCTCCTGCATCCCTGGGTGCTCGTCGAGCCTCTTCGGATACGTCTCGGGACTGGTGCCCCTGATCGAAGAGGCGGTCAAGAGCCTCTCGGTGCTCCCCATCGCCGGGCGCTTGACGCCCTCCCAGGCCTTCCTGGGCGGCGCAGTCGGCGGCGCAGGCTATGCACTGTTCGAGGCCCTCTTCCTGACCCAGCCGGACCCTTCGTGGTTGACGACGATGATCGGGCGCGGTGGGGCATCGTTGATGCACGCCTTCACGGCAGCCATCACTTGTTGGGGCATCTCCCAGGTGATCGCCGGCCGCCGGCGGTGGGGGCGCCTGGCCCTGGCCTACCTGGTGTCGGTGGGGATGCACGCCACCTGGAACGCCGCCGCCATCGGGCTCGGGATCGTGCAGGTCAACATGGAGATTGGCTCCCTGGAGCTGCCCGGCGGATGGGAGACGCTTGTCGTGCGCGGCGCGCCGATCCTGTTGAGCGCCCTCAGCCTGACGGCGCTCGTCGGCCTGCCGCTCGGCGCGCTGCGGCTCCGTCAGGCGGAGATTGCCCGGAACCGATCGACGGCGGACGGTTCGCTCCCGGGGTAGAATGGCGGGGTTGCCTGACCCTCAATCTCCGGGCACAGGGTGTGATGCATGGGCTTCGACCTTGTCCAACTCATCGAGACGGTCGGTTACCTCGGCCTGATCGCCATCATCTTCGCCGAGTCCGGGCTGTTCTTCGGTTTCTTCCTTCCCGGCGACAGCCTGCTGCTGACGGCGGGGCTGCTCGCCTCTCACGGCGACTTGAAGTTGTGGGTCCTGCTCGTGACGCTGGCGCCGGCGGCCATCCTGGGCGACAACGTCGGGTACTGGTTCGGCAAGAAGGTCGGCCCCCCGATCTTCAGCCGTGAGAACTCGCTCTTGTTCCGGCGCAAGAATCTGCTGGCAGCCAAGGCGTTCTACGACCAACACGGCGGCAAGACGATCGTACTGGCGCGCTTCATGCCCTTCATCCGCACCTTCGCTCCGATCGTCGCCGGGGCGGTCGAGATGCCCTACATGCGATTCGTGACCTGGAACATCGCCGGCGGAATGCTTTGGGCGACGGGGCTGACACTCGTCGGCTACTTCCTGGGTGAAACCATTCCGGGGATCGACCGCTACTTCCTGATCATCATCGCCGTCGTGATCCTGATCTCGGCTCTGCCCAGCCTGATCCATGTGTGGCGCGAATACCGGCACGAAGCCTGGGCCTTCGTCCGCCGCCGGCTGGGGCGCGAGGCGGCCCCCTCTGAGCCGCGCAACGAGCCGCCCGTCCGCCTGACGACGGCCTGCACGCCTCTCCCGAAAGCGTGGCCCTATTCCCGGTGAACCCGGGCAACCCGGCGCCAAGTCGCCGGGTTCGCATTCGTGCCTTTGACTCTTGCCGACCCACCGGCCCCGGTTCGCTTTCTTGACCTACCGCGACGCCTGTGCTACATTCCTCGCCAGCCTGCCGCTGGATTACCCGTTGCCCAAGTCCCGTACCGATCAGATGGTCGACATCCTGCGCGACCTGCAGGCCTCCACGCCGGATGTGGAAGCCTCGGCCGTCGTCAGCGTCGACGGTCTGACGATGGCCTCCGCGCTGCCGGCCTCGGTCGAAGAAGACCGCGTGGCGGCCATGTCGGCCGCCATGTTGTCTCTGGGCGAGCGAATCTCCTCGGAGCTCGGACGCGGCAAGCTCGATCAGGTTTACATCAAGGGCCAGACTGGATTTGTGATCCTGATGGCCGTCGGCACCGAGGCCGTGCTGACGGTGCTGGCCCGTCCGCAGACCAAACTTGGCCTGCTGTTCCTCGACATGCGCCGCACGGCTGAGGATCTGGCCGCGCTGTTGTAGGCGAGGACGAGGGTCGATCCGGTGACGTCCATCCCGAAAAGCGGCTACGGCTACCCGAACCTCGCCGCGCGCATCTTCCTGCTCGAGCTCGAGAACTTGATGGGCAAGAACGGCGTGAGTGCCATGCTGAACCGCGCCGGCCTGGAAGCATGGATCACGGCGCCGCCGGCAGACGATGTCGAGCGCGGCGTGGACTTCGCCGAGTTCTCCGCCTTGTTGGCCGCCCTGGACGATCTCTACGGACCGCGGGGCGGCCGCGGGCTGGCGCGCCGCGCCGGATGGGCGGCCTTCCCGCAGCTGATGAACCGGTTGGAGGCGCTCCAACCACTCGTCGATCTGCCGACGCGGCCGATCCCTCCCACGGAGAAGCTCCACCTCGCCCTGCAAGCTCTGGCGGAGGCGTTCTCCCAGGCCAGTGACCAGCTGTGCACGGTCTCCGATGACGGGGAGTCATTCTCCTTCCACATTCAGCGCTGCCCGGCATGCTGGGGAAGGAAGGCGGAGGATGGACCGGCGTGTGCCGCACTTGCCGGTCTGCTCGACGAATGCGTCCACTGGCTCTTCGGCGGAGAGCCGACCCGCCTCGAGGAAGCCGAGTGCATCGCCCAAGGAGGGACGGCCTGCTCCTTCCGCCTCCCCAAGCCTGCCGCCTGATCCCAGATGCGCGCCCTGACCATCGTCATACCCACGTACAACGAGGCAGACAACCTCCCCGCCCTGGCCCGTGCCGTGTGGGACCTTCCGATTCCCGAGACGCGCCTGCTGATCGTCGACGACGGGTCGCCGGACGGCACCGGTGATGTGGCGGAGGACCTGGCCCGCGCGCACCCCGGCGTCCTGAGCGTTATCCACCGCCCGGGCAAGCTCGGGCTCGGCTCTGCGTATATTGCCGGATTCCGGGCCGCGCTCGACGCCGGAGCCGAAGCCATCGGGCAGATGGATGCCGACTTCTCCCACGCCCCCCACTACCTGCCCGGGTTCCTCGATATGCTCGAACTGGCGGATGTGGTGCTCGGATCGCGCTACGTCCCCGGAGGCGGCGTCGACCGACGCTGGGGCGCAGGGCGCAAGCTGCTGTCCGCATTTGGCAATACGTACGCCCGTCTGATCCTCAACCTGCAGGTGCGCGACGGCACGGGCGGCTTCCGAATCTGGCGGCGCGAGGCGCTGCTCGGCATGCCGCTCGAGCGCATCCGGTCCAACGGTTACGTCTTCCAGGTCGAGATGGCTTACGTGGCGCAGCGCCTCGGGTATGCGCTGGCGGAGGCGCCGATCTACTTCGAGGACCGCCGCATCGGACAATCGAAGATGTCGTTCCGGATCCAGCTCGAGGCCGCGCTACGTGTGTGGCAGGTGCTTCTCATGCACCGGAACCTGACCCCCGCCCGGCGGCCCAACGGCCACGCCTCAGACACCCGCACGGCCTGACGTCGTACCTTCCCCCTGCTCGGCAACCAGAACTCGCGCCAGCCGTTCCCAGTCCGCCAGGGTCAGCTCTTGCGGCGCGCCCTTCCGGCCGGATCGAGGCCTGGGCCAGCAGGCGCGTGACGGCCGCCGGCGGCTGGCTGATCGCGGCGGCCAGTGCATTCCGCAGCTGCTTGCGTCGCTGCTGGAAGCCGGCGCGCGCCAGGCGGAAGAACAGCGGGAGAAGGTCCGCCGGGATCGCCGGCTGCGGGTGGCGGTCGATTCGCACGACGGCCGAGTCGACCTGCGGTATGGGGAAGAACGCACCGGCCGGAAGGACCGCCATGCGCCGCGCCGCACCGTACACCTGGACGCTCAGTGCCAGCAGGCTCATCTCACCCGCCGTGGCCACGAGGCGATCGACCACCTCCGCCTGCAGCGTCAGAACGACGCGATCCGGCCCGCGCGGCATCTCCATCAACCGGCGAAGAAGGTGCGAGGTGATCTGATACGGGAGGTTGGCGACCACGCGGAAGGGCTCGTCGCCGATCAGCGGGGCGAGGTCGAGGCGCAGAATGTCAGCCTGGATCACACGTACGTTCGCCAGCCCGCCGACGACCTCGGTGAGAGGCGGGATCAACCGTGCGTCGAGCTCCACGGCCAAGACCTGGCGGACCTCGCGCGCCAGGCGGGCCGTGAGCGTTCCCACCCCGGCGCCGATCTCGAGCACCGTGTCGCTCGGCGCCAAGTCCGCCGCTTCCACGATGCGTTCAAGGCCTGCCGGGTCGACCAGGAAGTTCTGCCCCAGGCGCTTGTCCGGGCGCAAGCCATGCCGGCGCAGGACGGCGCGTGCATCCACGAAAGCGCTCAGGGTGGACGGGATGTGCGGCGCCTCGGACGCTCACGGGAAGATCACGGGCACGTCGGGCGGGACCGGGGCGATGAAGTACAGCGTCGTGTAGCCTCCCCACTGTCACCCAGTCATCATCCGAGTAGCCCAGGTCGACCCAATTGCGGTCGGGGAAGCCGCCGCCGATGTCCTCGATCGTCGCCGTGCCGTATCCCGGGATGTAGACCGGGATGCCGAAGCCGAGCGCCAGGTACCACGCGTAGCGCACGGCGATCACGCCTCGCTGTACCAGCTTGCCGGATGATGTACCCGGGTAGCAGCGGTCCGCCGCCGGATCGGCACGGCGAGTACGACGTGGCGTACACCGGCACGGCGCGGTAGTACTGCACAGGGCCAAACTCCGTGTCCAGCGTCTTCAGGACGATCTTGGTGCCGTAGGCGACGACCCGCGGGCGGGGCTCGACGGCCAGCCATTCGCCCTCCGCCGTGCGGCTGACCTCGACGCCGTCTTCATACCGGACCCGGACGCGCTTCGCCTGCATCCCATACGCACCGGGATCGATGACCTGGCGCGAATCGAGCTCGAGCTCGGCGCTGAATTCAGGCGTCGTCGACGGCGCGACCGGGACCGGTTCGACCAGCACGTCCTCGCGCACGCGGATGACGCGTCACATCCCCGCTCGCCGGGAGAGGGCTCGGACGCGGCCGGGCTCGACCGGTCCAGCCCGGCGAGCGTGACCCCGGCCTGCGCCAACGCCTGCCCGACGGTCGGTCCGGCCGCCATCGCCTGCAGCGTGATTCCGTCGACGCTGACCTCGATGGGGCGCGACGCCAGGTAGGCAGCCGAGTCGAGGTCTCTCAGCCGAGCCTGTGCTTGGGGGGCAATCGAGTCACCCTGCCGCAGGCGAATGCCCGCGTCGATCAGCGCCTCGCCCAACGTGCTGGCGGAAGACCAGATTTCAGTTGTGCCGAAGGGTTGGCTGAGGGCCAGTGCCCGGCCGCGATCAAGTCGCAGGCGTCCCGGCACGTGTTCGAGAGGCAGCGTTGGATCGGAGACGGGAATCCCATCGGCCCACACCCGGTCAGATGGGAAGCTTCGCAGGCCGGCGGCGGCCAGGATATCCGCCGGCGTCGAGGCAGCTGTCGTGACCCACTCATCCCCTTCGGAAGACCGGACCAGGATGGGGCGTGCCTGTCGGAACTCGATCCGATCGACTTGCCGGAGGGGCGTATCCGCGGCCGGCTGGAGGAAGTCGTCTGAGGTGATCGTCTCGCCGGCGGATCGCAACGCGCCGCCGACGGTTGCGGCATGGGTGTAGATCGTGCGCTCGACGCCGCCGGCGACGAGCGTCACGCGGCGGGCGGTCCCCAGGTAGACAATCGCCGCACCCAGCGCCGCCAACACGGCCGCACCGGCGATCACCTGCCCCAGCGGACGATTCCGGACCCAGCCGAGCGCATTCATGGCTGGCGGCGAGTATACCACCCGGGTCTCGCGCCCGGTCTGCATGTAACCTTCGGCGGTTCTCTCCGTCCAAATCGATGGACCGATTCCGATTCCCCGAGAGGCGCGGATGCCGATCTACGAATACGACTGCGAAGCCTGCGGGACGAGGTTCGAGGAGCTGGTGTTCCTGAGCTCACGGCCGAAGACACGTCGTCTGCCCGGAGTGCAGCAGCGGGCAGGTGAGCAAGCGGTTGTCGTTGATCGCCGCGTCGGCGAACGCCAGCACGCAAGGCTCATCTGCGTCCGCGGCGTGCACGACCAGCGCCTGAGGGGTGAGCCACTAGCCGGCCGTGAGCCGGCGATGGATGCAATCGGGCCAGGGCGATGCCCTGGCCTGTTGATTCGAGGTGCGGATGCCCGGTGGCGACGGCCTGCGGAACCGCAGCCGTCGAGTCACCTGACCGGTTCGGCCAGGCGAATGAGAAGTGAGCGCCCGGGCCGGCACCCGGCGGCACCCGGAGACTCCTCCTTACCGCTGCTTCCTCTCGGACCTGACGGGGTTCGAAGGGCTCCGCCGCGCCGGACCCGCCCGAGCGCTCGCGGCCAGCATACCGCCCTGCCCTCGAGCCTGTCAACCCGCAAACCGCGACGGCGTGACCGGTGGTGGTCCGACGTCGTTTCCTGCCGTCAAGAAATCGACACCGCTCGCGCGGTGTCGGCTGGCGGAGAGGGTGGGATTCGAACCCACGGAGCCTTGCGGCTCACGCGCTTTCCAAGCGCGCGCGTTAGACCAGACTACGCTACCTCTCCACGTTTCGCCGGCCCTCTCCGGGGCCGGCGTCGGGATTATAGCATGCGGACCACTGCCTCTCGACTCCCCGACGAACGGCCGGCCATCTGACAGGCGGATGCGCAGACCATCGTTTCAATGAACCCAGACCCACATCCCCAGCCGGGCGAACGCATACACCGTGGCCGAATCACCCACCCTCACGCAGCCGGCCGTGACCGGCTCGCCGAGCGTTTCATCGAGCAGGTTTCCGGCGGCATCCATCGGCCTCGAGTGCAGCCCGTTTCCGTTCCACGCATCGAAGATGACGATGTCGCCGACGAAGACGCCGGGAACGTTCTCGATCGGGCCTTGTCTGCAGGATCTGGACTCGATACAGACCCGGCGGCGTGGCCGCGCCGGCGACATCGGTTCGTCCGCTGGCAGCGGCATGGCTCGAGACGATGCCGCCGTCTGCGTGAAGGACGACGAGCTGTCGCGCCAGGTCGACCTCGATCCAATCTGCCTGAGGGTCGATCTTCAGCGGGCGGCAGGACGACGGTGGCAGTCGGCTCAGAAGTGGGCGTAGGGCGAATCGCCGGTGAGCCGGCGCAGGCCGCGCTCCACAGTCCGACAGAGCACGAGCAGCCCACTGCGGGCGAACGCCTTCATCGGTCTAGCCTTCAGGCAGCGTGAGCACCCATACGGCACGGTCCGCCCAGGACGTGAAGGCCACTCGGGTCCCGTCGGGGGAGACGAGCCAGTCTGCGTTGGCAATCGGCAGCGAGGTGAGCATCGGGTCGGTCAGCTGAGCGGCGCGCCCGGCAACCGGATCGACCTCGAAGATCGAAGGCAGCTGTGCACCGGTCAACGGAATCAGGAGCAAGTGCCCTTCGTCTCGCCAGCGGTACGCGCCGAACGGGGTGACCTTGGAGATCGAACTCCCATCGATGCGCACGACCCAGAGCCCGTTCTGTCCGGGATCCCCGGTGAAGGCGGCGTAGAACGCCACCCAACCCCCCGCAGGCGAGAGCAAGACATCCCGGGGCCGGAGAACCTGGTGGATCAGGAGCGGGGCGGAGCCGTCCAGGGGAATAGACCAGATGCCTTCCTGCCCGTCGGATTCGATTCGGCCGGCAGCCACCAGCGCCTGGCCGTCCTGCGCCCAGCCCACCAAGCCGCCACCGATGGTCGTCGCCAGCCTTCGCCCTCCGGCGCCCGTGACCTCCGCCACCCACAAGGCGTGCTCGCGCACATCGGGGTGCGCGATGCTCTTGGAGGCGACATCCCAGGCCACATAGTTCCCGCCGGGTGCGAACCGGAGCTCACGGCCGTCGTTGGCGATGGTCCAGCTTTCGCCGTTCCCCCGGCGTGTCAGGCGTACGCGTGTCCCCTCCGCCTCGACCGCCAGCAAGCCATCGGGTGAGAAGGCCGCCGGCCGTTCCCACGCAACCCTGGATGTTCCCCCGTCGACGGGCAGAGACAGCACGAGGGCTGAACTTTCCGGCGAGGGCCGGGCGAGAACCAGGAGCGACCGCGAATCCGTCGTCCAACCCAATGGGGATGCAACAGTCGGGGTCGGTCAGGCGCGCCAGCCCGAGCGTCCGCAGCGGCGTTGGGGTTGGCCCGGCACTACCGACCTCCGTGGCGCGGAGAATGCCGCGGCGCGGCAGCGGCCTCGGCGCCTGCCGCCGGCGTCATCGAGAGGCGCGCCGAAGCGAGGATCGCCAAGAAGCCGAGGGCGGCGGCGCCCACGGTCAGGGAAATCCGGCGGAGCCGGTGATCACCAGTCAGGCGGCCAGGTCGTTGCATAGTTGTTGAGCAGAGGCTGTCCGAACTTGATCGTGGGCTGGTCGGCCATGTCGGTCCAGCGCGTCGGTTGGTCGCCGTCGATCTGAAAGGCCTGTGGAAGGCCGCCGGCCAGCGCGATCCTCTCCCAGTCGGCCTGGATCAACGCCACGGGGTTGTAGGCGTGATCGTGGCGCGGTGCGCTGCGAATCTCGAGATGCAGGTGCGGGCGCGAGGCGCAGGTCAGGTCCGGGTCGCCCACGACTCCGATGGGGTCGCCGGCCCGGACCTGATCGCCGATCCGCAGGTGCGAACGCTGGCGCAGATGTCCGTAGAGCGAGCCGTATCCGTTGGGGTGGTCGATGATCAGGTTGTGCGGGCCGGCGCCGTGATAGGGATTGTCGACGGCCACGACCGTGCCGTCCCCGATGGCCAGCACCGGCGTGCCGCAGGCTGCGTCGAAGTCGATGCCAAAGTGGATCCCCTGCCCCGCCCAGTAGGTCGGCGGCCCGCGCCCGGTAGGCGAAGATCGTGTTGCCGTAGGGCTGGCCGAGCAGCCAGGTATCGGGCCCGGGCGGCTCGGCGAACGGCAGCCGGAAGGGAGGCGGCTCGGCCTGAGGGGAGTAGGGAAGTGGGAGGACGATGGCCAGCGTCAGGAGTGCGGCGGCGGTGCCCAGGCGCCGGAACCGCCGCCCGTGCGACGCCGGCCGTCCTCGCCGCGCAACTCCGCGTTCAGCCACGCTGAATCTCCAGCCCTTCCGGCCCGTGCGAGGGAAACAGACGCTCGAGGGCATCCGGCGCATACGCGGCGACCATCTCCGACGAGAGCGCGTTCGCCTTGCAGATCTCGGCGTAGAAATCGACGCTCGGTCGGCGCGTGCGCGCCTGCGTCTCCGGATCCAACCCCCACAGGCCGAATCGTTGTGTCCAGCCGCGTTCCCACTCGAAGTTGTCGACCAGCGACCAGTGGTAGTAGCCGCGGATCGGCGTCCCGATGTTGACGGCCTTCCACAGCCGATGAATGTGGGCCGCCAGGTAGCGCGGGCGCATTCGATCGTCGGCGTCCTCGACGCCGTTCTCGGTGATGTAGATCGGCAGGCCGTAGCGCCGGGCCCACTGCATGGCGCGGGTGAATCCGTCGGGCTCGTTGGCGATGAAGCCCGTCGGGCTGAGATCGGCGCCGGCGGGAAAGAAGCCGTGGGTGAAGAGCTGATCCGGCCGGCGCAGGTCGAAGGAGCAGCGCTCGACGGTGTAGTAGTTCAGGCCGAAAAAGTCCTGTGTCCCGGCCACGCCGGTCAGCCGTTCGGATCGCCCGAAGACGCGAGAAGTGACCGTCGGCTGCAGCGCGCGGGATGGTTTCGTTGAACACACGCGACCGCAATCGGGCGATTTGTTCATCCAGCAGGTTTCCCGGCCGGGCGGGCGCGAAGCCGCGATAGTGATGGGCGAGCCCGACCAGCGCGCCGGGCTGGAGCTCATGGATGGCGTGGTAGGCGGCCGCATGCGCCCGCGCGGCGTTGCGCAGGGCGCGGATCGCCTTGGGCATGCTGCGCGCTCCCGGCGGGAACTCGTGCCCGGCGTAGCCTGAGTAGGCCAGGATGTTGGGTTCGTTGATCGTCACCCACAGCCCGGTGAGATCGTGCAGCGCGGCGACGACCTTGCGGACGTAGCGCTCGAAGCGCGCCACGATGTCGTCCGACAGCCAGCCCCCGCGCTCGGCCAGCCAGCGCGGAGTGCTGAAGTGGTGCAGGGTGACCATCGGCATCAGCCCACGCGCCAGGGCGCCGCGCAGCATCTGGCGGTAGGCATCGAGCGCCGAGTCATCCCACATCGCCGGCGAAGGCTCGATGCGCGACCACTCGATGGACAGGCGATGTGCGTTCTGGCCGGTCTCCGCCGCGCGATCGAAGTCCTCCGCCCAGCGCCCGCCCCACCAGTCGCAAGCCTTGCCGGAGCGATGGCCGCCGAGGATGTGCCCGGGCTGCTGCTCCCAATCCCACCAGTCGCTGTTGGTGTTGTCGCCTTCGACCTGGTGCGAGGCGGTGGCGGCGCCCCACAGGAAGCCGGGAGGAAACGAGCACGTCGCACGGATCATCGTCACCTCACCTCGCTCGTCGTCCCGCCCGGATCGCGCAACAGCGCCTGCGCCAGCAGACTGCGCTCGCCGGTCCGGCGAAAGCCCACCCAGTGCGCCTCGGCCTGTGCGGCGACATCCCCTTCGCTCACCTGGTAGACCGGCAGACGGCCCTCCGACAGCAGCTGTCCGGCGATGGCTGCCAGCGCCGATCGCCGGTGCCCCTGGCTGGCCGCTTCCGGCTGCGACTCGACGTACACCTCGGCAAACATGTCGCCCTTCCAGTTGACCCCGGCGCCGGCACGCACCACATCCCCCGACCGGACCTCAAAGCGCGGCAGCCCCGAAGGGGATTGACAAGGCACGACCAGGACGTTGATCTCCGGTCGGAACGCCTTCGTGTCCAGCCGGTGGAGCTCGACGACGCGCGGTTCGCTCAAGTCCACGACCTCTTCCGCCCAGGCACGCTGCTCGACCGGCAGGTGGAGCATGACCGGGCGACCGCGCTGCAGCGAGACGTTCAGCAGCGCCTGGAGTGCCGCCGGGCTTCCCACGAAGGGAACCGCGAGCGGTCGGAAAAGATCGTAGCCTGTCTGGGCCAGGGCAAGGAAACCGCTCGGGGCATGCGGGACTTGATAGTAGCCGTAGACCACGACGCGATCGGCCGGATGCTGCAGCCCGTAGTAGGCCACCATCGCATCCTGCGGCAGTCGCGGATCCAGGAGCGGCGCCAGCCGGTAGCGTTCGGTCGGGGCGATGCGCAGGACTTCAGCCATACCGGGCCGATTGTATCCCGTCCGGAGATCGCGGCAACCCGCGGGGCGCAAGGTGGATCGGCCAATCGTCGGGCCGTGCTCACCCTGGCGCGTGGGGTCTCAACCTCCACGCTGCCGGTGAGCACAGGGATGAGCTCACGGGGCGGGCGTCCCGATCCGGATCGCCGAGCCGCACCCAGTCCCGACCAGGGCCGCGCGGGCCCCGGTGTTTGGGGCAAGAGGCAGGGTGAGGGGGCGAGAGTCGCGAGTCCGAATCGGTGTCCCCCACCCTCCCCTCGTCTCCCACGTGGTGCTCCGGCGACCTTCGGCCCTTTCCGTCAGATCGTGTGGGGCGACCTTGCCCGGCCCTTCGATTGTGACTATAGTTGGTCCGAGGCAATCTACGTCGTGTCGCGTGCATTCCGGATCGGACTCCTGATCACAGCTGCGGCTGCCCTTGTCACGGCGTGCACTTCGTCGACGCCGCGCGGTGACGCCCTCTACCCTATCGCTCCTGAGTTCGAAGCCTTCGTATCCGCCCATGGCGGTGTCCGCACGTTTGGGTCGCCCATCGAGCCGCGCGGCGAGGACGGACAGCGGGTGCGGCAAGCGTTCGCCAACGCCGAACTGGTCTACGATCCGGCGCGGCCCGACGGCGAGCGCGTCTCGTTGAGCGCACTCGGCTACGCTCTGGGCCTGGCCACCCCGCCAGTGGCGCGTCCGCAATCCGAAGCGATCTACTTCGAAGCCGACGGGCCACACGCTCGACCTGCGTCTGCAAGCCGGCTATGACCTGGTCGGCGGCGAGCGCGTGGCCGGTGCGCCGATTGCCGAGGCCGTGCTGCGCGACGGCTACGTCGTGCAGTACTTCGAAGCGCTGGGGATGCGGCTGCGTCCGGACGGCTCTTCGGACGAAGTCGAGGTGCTGGCCTACGGCTACGCGGCACGCGAAGCGATTCGGGCTCCGGCAGGCAGCGTGCTGCCTCCCGATGCACGGGCGCGCCCATTTGCCCTCTTCCTGGACCCGTATGGCGGCGAGGCGGTGTTTGGGCGCGCGTTGACCGGCGCGTACGCGGCTGCCGACGGAGCGCTCGAGCAGGTGTTCGCCAACGCCGTTCTGTACGCCCCGAGCGATGCCCCGGGTTCCGTCCGCTTGCGGCCCGTGGGCGCGGCGCTGGGCGCGGCCGACCCGCCGGTCACCGGACCGAGCGACACCGTCGGGTTGTACATTCCACAATCCGGTCACTACGTCTTGTGGGCATTCGTCAACTTCTACCGGGGTCACGGGGCGGAGGCGGTGCTGGGCTTGCCGCTCGAGGAGGGCAAGACCCTCGAGGGCATCCTGCGTCAGCGATTCGAAAACGTGGTCCTCGAATACCGGCCCGAATTGCCTCCTCACCTGGCCGTCCAACTCGCTCCGCTCGGCGTGGATTACGCCGCCAGTAACCGGCACGCAGGCAGACGGATCCCCCGCGCCGGTAGGTGACCACACACCCGCCGGCGGCGGTGTGTGAGGGTGTGGCGCTGGTCACCACGCTCCCGGATCTCGCCATCCTGCCCACGGGGGGCCTGCAGCAGATCCGCGTCCAGGTGGGGCGTCCGGACGGATCGCCGTGGCCGGGGGTGACGCCGATCGTCGTCGTGCATGCTCCCGGCGGTGACGTGTATCCGGTGGTCGCGCCGACGGACGGCGAAGGACAGACGGCCGCTGCCCTCAGCCTTGATGATTTGAGAACCGGCGAGATCGTGAACTACGAGGTGGTCGTGGCGGCCGAGCAGTGCACGGGCTACGCCATCGGTCAGTTCGCCGGCGGTCATGTAGCTCGCGCCAGCGCCGGGTTACGGGGCGACCAGCGCCTCAGCCAGGACCTCCACCCGATCAATCATCGGGCCGAGGCTGAAGACGGTCAGGCTGCCCTCGATCTGCTCCCCCGGACGCATTGCGTCGACCGGCTCCCATTTCGTGAACCCGATTACCTGTCCCTGTTCGTCGAGGGCGAGCAGGCCGACAGCCAGCCGCCAAAGGGCGGCGGAGTCGGCCGGCACTCTGACGCGGACCGTGACCTCCCAGCTCAGATGGTCCGCACCTGGCTGTGTGTGGGTGACCGACCAGTCAAGGGAGGCGTACCGCGTCTCGGCTCCTTGAACAGGCACAGCCATCGTCAGCGCGGCGACCACCCGGGAAAACTCCGGCACAGGAGGAGCCAGGTAGGTTGCCAGCACCATCACCTGATCCGAAGGCAGCAGGTTGAGTGGAGGGTAGATGGGGACGGTGAGAAGAGGCTCACCCCCGGTTCCCAGCAGCGTCAGAAACCCGCTCAACCCCTCCACGGGGCCGCCGGTTGTGTTGGTCACACTGACCAGACACCACCATCCACCGGAGGCGCTCGGGTAACAGCGTGGGTCTGAAGTCCCCAGCGGGAGCGGCGTGGGAGACGGGATGGGCGTGGCCGTCCCCTGGCCCCCGGGAGCGGGGATCAGCAACTGCTGCCCGATGCTCAGGAAGTCAGGATTCAGGCCAGGATTCGCCGCCAATAGCTCCTCGCGGGTCAGCCCGTAGGCCAGCGCGATCCCAAGGAAAGTGTCATTGGCGCGGACGGCATAGGCCTGTGGGGTCGGCGAAGGGCCGGCCGTCGGCAGGAACGCCAGGGTGGCAGCGGAGGCGCCGGGCGGTGTGGGTGACGAGGTCGTGCGATAGGGCAGCAGGGTGGAGGTGGCGGGCAGGACGGTCGCCGTCCCGTTGGATGCGCACCCGGCCAGGAGTCCGGAAACCGCAGCGGCGAGCAAGGCGCGGACCCAGCCGTCCATGTCGGCGGATTATACCAAAGGGGGGGTGGCGTTGTCCGTGCGGGGCGGCTATGCTAGACTCTGATCTCAGGCCACTATGGTTACCCCATCGCAGTCGATGATCACCGAGGCTATTGCCGCTGCACGCGCCGGAGACCGGGCGCGGGCACGCGATCTGTTCTCGCGTCTGCTGAGGACGGACTCAGCCAACGCCGAGTACTGGGTGTGGATGAGTTCGGTCGTGGATACCGACCGCGAGCGAATCTACTGCCTGGAATCGGCCCTCAAGCTCGATCCCACCAACCGCGCCGCGATGCGCGGGCTGGTCATTCTCGGCGCCCGCAAGCCGGCGGACGCCGAGCTGGCGGCCTCCTTGCGCATCCCCCGTCGGCAGGTGGCGGCAATCTCGGCCATCGCGCCGGTGGCCCGCGGCCGGCGGATGAATTGGGGTTTCGTGACGCTGAGTGCGCTGGCGATCGTTGCCGTGGCGATCCTGTTCGTGTACGGGGGGCCGGTATTCTCGGCCCTTGGGATCTTCGGCCGCCGGATCCTGGCGCCCCCGCCGGAGCTGGCGCCGATCAGCCCCACCCCCACCGAGACGGCGCTGATCTCGACCCCGACCAACACCCCGCTGCCGGCCGCCACACGCGTCCTGCGCACTCCTGTCCCTCCCGAGATGGCCGGCACTCCGCTTTCACAGCTCGTCCCATTCACGATGACCCCGACGCCGGTCGTCGGCGCGACGCCTCACAGCCAGTTCGAAGCGTACGCCTCAGGGCTCGAGGCGCTCGATAACGGGCGGTACGAGGAAGCGCTGGGGTATTTCGATCAAGTGGCCAAGCTGGCCCCCCGGCTTCCCGATGTGCAGTACTTGCGAGGCGAGGCGATCCGGCTGGGCGGCCAGCCGCGCCAATCCTTCGCCGCGTATGACGCCGCCATTCTGCTGGACAAGGAATACGCTCCCGGCTATCTCGGGCGCGGCCGGGCGTTCCTGGCGATCGATGACCCGCGCGCCCTGGGGGACTTCGAGCAGGCGTACAAACTCGACCCGCTCCTCGAGCAGGCCTATCTCGAGCTGGCGCAGTACTACAACGCCAGGCGGCTGTATGACAAGGCGGAAGAGTACCTGCAGCGCGCCGTCGATCGCGGTGTGGTCACACCGCTGATCCTGATCCGGCTGAGCCAGGCGCAGTTCGGACGGACGAATTACGACGACGCCGTCCGGAACGCCATCGAGGGCAGCGCCAACGACCCGACGATCGTCGAGGGCTACCTGGCGATCGGCTCCGGGTACTATGAGCTGGGCCTGTATAACGATGCGGTGTGGCCGCTGCGCACCTACACCTTGTATGCCGGCGACGATCCCCTGGGCTGGAGCTACCTCGGACGCGCGCTGCTGCTGACCGGGGAGACCGACGAGGCGTTGGTTGCGGTCGATCGCTCCCTGACGCTCAACGACCGGCATGCGCCCGCCTACACCGGGCGAGGCTACTACTACCTGCTCCAGAACGATGCCGCCTCGGCGCTTGACCAGTTCAATCAGGCGCGGCGCTTCGGCTCGGACAACTACGAGCTGTATGTCGGTTTCGGCCGCGCCTACTACATGCTCGGGCGCAACCGGGAAGCGATGCTGCAGCTCAACGAAGCCCTCCGGCTGGCGAATGAAGAGCGGAAGATCGCCAACCGCGAGCGACGCAAGGGCGACGTCTACGTCTTCCTGGGGCTGGTCTACGAGGCGACGAATCCGCCTCTGCGGGACGACGCCATCGTCAGCTGGAATTACGTCCTCGAGATGGGCGGCGCCTCGCCCGAGGCCCGGGCCCTCGCCGAGCAGCACTTGCAGGTGCTGACCGGCCGGGTGCCGACCCAGGGGCCGACGTGGACCCCTTCGCCGACCTTCTTCGGCGTCATCACCCCCACGCGCACCCCGACGCGTACCGTCACCCCGGGACCATCCCCGACGCCAGGCCCTTCGCCGACGCCGACCGCCACCGGGTAGTCCTCCGCCGATCGACTGCTCCGCCCGGGTTCCGATTCGATTCTTGAACCGGGGAGCCCGTGCGTGCGCGCGTCCGATCTCGGGGGTTCCGGAGCGGGTGCGGTATCATTGACGGATGCACCCACTCCGCAGAACCTTCCAATCACGCTCCCGGCACGGCGTTCTGCGCCGCACTGGTGGCGCTCTGTGCGGGCGCACTCGCCGGCTGTTCGACCGCGCAGCCCGACGCCGGCGACGGTGACGCCCACGTCCACGCCGCGGCCGACCGCAACGCCGACGCTCACCCCTTCGCCCACACCCATCCCGAGCCCGACGGCGATCCGCACACCGCCCGCCCTGCCCGGCCCCTACCAGACCACCCGGCTCAACCCGATCGACGAGCCGGTCGGCTACATCGATGATTCGTGCCAGGTCCTGCGGATGAAATGGGACCCCGACAACGCGGCCCCCGGCACCATCGTCATCCCGATCATGTTCCACGGCATTCCCGCTATCGAAACCAGCCGACCCGAACGAAATCAACCAGCTCCAATTCGAGAAACTGATCTCCGACCTGAAGGAACAGGGCTTCGAGGCCATCACCATCAGCCAACTGGCCGACTTCCTCGAAACCAACGCCAAGATCCCACCGCGCTCCTTCGTCATGATTCTGGATGATCGCCGCCCAGGCACGGCCTTTGCCACCTTCCTGCCGGTGCTGGAAGCCAACCAGTGGCGCATGAGCCTGGCCTGGCCCATCGGCTACGGTGACGACACCACCGATAAGAAGCTCGCCACCTATGTGGATAGCGACCCCATGGCCGGCACCTACCCCAACCTGTGGGCGCAGATCGAGCACTACTACGAAAGCGGGTATTTTGAAGTCGAGTCGCACGGCTATTATCACAACCTCCCGATGAGCAACGACTCGACCGAAGACTACCTGCGCCAGGAACTGGAGCAATCGATGGCCGAGTTGGAGGCCCACTTTGGCCGCCGACCGGTCGCCATCATCTGGCCGGGGGGCGGATTCGCCCAACGCCCGGTGGCATTTGCCCGATCGGCCGGCTACCGGGTGGGATTCACCATCAATCCGCGCGGGCCGCTGATGTTCAACTGGATTCCCCAGGCCCAGGCCAGCGACCCCATGCGCCCGGTCTATCTCCCCGAGGGCCCGGCCGGTGACCCCCTGCTGACGCTGCCGCGCTATTGGCCGAGCCAGGTAAGCGGCGAAGTGGACAACATCCGCCTGATGGGAAAAGAAGCCGCCGCC
Source organism: uncultured Chloroflexia bacterium (assembly GCA_963818575.1). Taxonomy (GTDB): domain Bacteria; phylum Chloroflexota; class Anaerolineae; order Anaerolineales; family E44-bin32; genus DYJB01. Next base: position 200,665 of record CAWFSV010000013.1, read on the forward strand.
CTATGCCGAAGCCAACAAAGCCACCGAGCTGGAATACTACGACATCGTCTGCGCGCCCGACTATGGTCCGCTGACGACCCCTGAGCCCCATGCCGCGCAATGATCCTGGCGATCCACTGCCAGCGGGCACGCGCTGTGCCGCTCGGGCCGTCCATGAACTTCCCCGCCGGAGGTCAGCCAGGCAGCGGAACACAGCCTGCTCGGAAGTGCTGCGCCGGCGAGGTCTAGCCGGCGCATTGTCATCGATGCGGCCCTGTATCCTCGCCTGAAGCCAGGTGCGTATAGGCGTGGGCTGCTGGCTATGCGCAAGAACCGCGGTGCCGACCACCCTTCCACCGGGCGGGATGACATATATCGGCCGGGCGTCCAGTGATCGTGGCCGACTGCGCGTTGTGCCCTTTGCCGACGGACGGCGACTCTCGAGCGCGGGAAAGCGCAGGCAGCGGAGGCCCCATCGCCTGGGGGACATTTGCCGCAGCCGGCAGCCGAGGCGGAGCCGAGGATGCCGGTGGAGGCCAGCCCTAGACAATCGACGTTCGACTGGGTAGAATGAACGGGTTGTCGAGAGAGACTTTTGGAGGCCAGGTTGGCAAACATCGAGTCCGCCAAGAAACGGAACCGGCAGAACGTCAAGCGCCGGATTCGAAATCGGGATCTGCGCTCGCGCGCTCGCACGCAGGTGAAAGTCGCTCGGCAGGCCGTGCAGGCCGACGCCAAGACGGCCGAACCGACCGTCCGCAAGGCGGCCAGCGAGCTCGACCGCGCGGCGGTCAAGGGCGTGCTGCACAAGCGGAACGCCGCCCGTCGCAAGAGCCGGCTGATGAAAGCGCTGGCCAAGGCCCAGAAGTCCAAGTAGCCTGGCGCACTCCGCTCCGCGTTTCCAGCACGACGCACTCTCGGGTGCGTCGTGCCCTTTCCGCTGAATGCTATAATCGCCCGGCATCGAGGCCTGCGACGTGTTCGGTACCGAACTAGGCGCACTGTCTGATCAGATCCGAGAGCGACTGACGTCCCTGGGGGCGACGCCTCCCGATCGCGTCGACTGGGCTCCGGTTCCCTTTCAAGGGCATTGGGGCTTTGGCACCGCCGTCTGCTTCCAGGCCGCGGCGGCCGAGGCGCGAGCCGGCAAACCCGTGCGTGTCCCCGAGCGCGCCGAGGAGCTGGCACGCGAGCTGGCCGAGCAGATCGCGCCGCCATTCGGTTTCATCCGCCTGCAGGCCGAGAAGGCCTACCTGAACGCGCTGGTCGACCCCGCCACGTTCGCCGGCCGGGTGGTCGAGTCGGCGCTGACGCGGGGGCCGGACTTCGGTCGCGGGGAGCCGAAGGCCGAACGCGTCATGGTCGAGTACGCCCAACCGAATACCCACCATTCCTTCCACATCGGCCATGCGCGCAACGCGCTGCTGGGCGAGTCGCTCGCCCGCCTGGTCGATTTCGCCGGCTTCCCGACCACCCGCGCCTCCTATCCCGGCGACATCGGCCTGGGCGTAATCACCTGCATGTGGGCCTACCAGCGCTTCCATCTCGGCCAGGAGCCGGAGGGCGTGCATGCCCGTGGTCAATGGATGCTCAAGATCTACGCCGAGGCGACGGCGCTGCTGACCGCGCAAGCAGGCGAGACCGCCGAGCAGGCGGCCGAGCGCGAGGCCTACGACGCCGAGCGCCGCGAGATGTACCGAGCGCTGGGATGCCGGGGATCCGGAGGTGCGTGAGCTGTGGCGACGCACACGTCAGTGGAGCCTGGACGAGCTGCAGGACATCCTCTCCCGGCTGGACATCGCCATCGACGTCTTCTTCTACGAGAGCGAGGCGGATGAGCCGGCCAAGGCGATCGTCGACGAGTTGATCGCCCGGGGCCTGGCCGAGGACGAACGGCCCGCCGGCCCGGTGATCGTACGCATCGATGACCAACTCGGGCTGAAGAAGGAGAAATACCGCACGGCGGTGGTGCTGCGCAGCGACGGGACCACGCTGTATCTGACGAAGGACCTGGCGCTGGCCAAGCAGAAGTTCGAGCAGTTCCACGTCGATCGTTCGATCTACGTTGTGGATGCGCGCCAGAGCCTGCATTTCCAGCAGGCGTTCAAGATCCTCGAGCTGATGGGATTTCCTCAGGCGGCCAAGTGCCACCACCTGGCGTTCGGTGTCGTGTCGCTACCCGAAGGGCGCGATGTCGGCCCGCAAGGGCAACGTCGTCCTGTTCATGGACGTGCTTGAGGAAGCGGAGCGCAGGGTGCAGGCGGTGATCGCCGAGAAGAACCCCGATTTGCCGCTCGACCAGCGCGGCGCCGTCGCCCGGCAGGTGGGGCTGGGCGCACTGGCGTATGCCTTGCTCTCGGTGGACAATATCAAGGACATCGTCTTCGACTGGGACAGCGCCCTGAGCTTCGACGGCCAGACGGCGCCGTATATTCAGAACGCCCACGTGCGGGCCAACAGCATCCTGCGCAAGGCCGAGGGCCTTCCGGCGCAGCCGGCGAATTACGAGCCGCAGGAACGGCTGGAGATCGAGTTGATCGACCGGATCTCGCGCTTCCCGGCTGCGGTGCAACAGGCGGCGCTGGAGTACAAGCCGCTGCACATGGCCACCTACGCGTACGAGCTGGCCCGCGCCTTCCACAGCTTCTATCACGCCGTGCCGGTGCTCCAGGCCGATGAGCCGGCGCGCGCCGCGCGGCTGCGGCTGGTCGCCGCCGCCCGTCAGACCCTGGCCAATGCCCTCCGGCTGCTGGCGATCGCCGCACCGGAGGTGATGTAAACGACGCATGCCATCCACGACAAGGCACCCTGCCCCTCGAAGGAGATGTGAACCAGTATGAGCCGCCAGCGAGTGATCATCATGGGCGCCGCAGGGCGCGACTTCCACAACTTCAACGTGTATTTCCGGGACAACCCGGCGTATGAGGTGGTGGCCTTCACCGCCACCCAGATCCCCAATATCGAAGGGCGCACCTACCCGGCCAAACTGGCCGGCACCCAGTACCCCAAGGGCATCCCGATCCATCCGGAGACCGAGCTGGTGTCGCTGATCGGGAAGCTCAAGCCCGACCAGGTGATCTTCGCCTACAGCGACGTCTCCCACGAGACCGTGATGCACAAAGCCTCGCAGGTCCTGGCCGCCGGGGCGGACTTCCGGCTGATGGGCGCCCGGGCGACGCAGTTGAAATCCACCAAGCCGGTGGTGTCGATCTGCGCCGTGCGGACCGGGAGCGGGAAGAGCCAGACCACGCGTCGCGTGGCCGAACTGCTGATGGCCCGCGGCTACAAGGTGGCGGCCATTCGCCACCCGATGCCGTACGGGGACCTGGTGAAGCAGGCCGTGCAGCGCTTCGCCAGCTACAAGGACCTGGCGGCACACGATTGCACGATCGAAGAGCGCGAAGAGTACGAGCCGCACATCGCCCGCGGCATCATCGTCTACGCCGGCGTGGACTACGAGCGCATCCTGCGCCAGGCGGAGGCGGAGGTCGACGTCATCCTGTGGGACGGCGGCAACAACGACCTGTCGTTCTACCAGAGCGACCTGCACATCGTGGTGGTCGACCCGCACCGTCCCGGGCACGAACTGCTGTACCACCCGGGCGAGGCCAATCTGCTGATGGCCGATGTGGTCGTGATCAACAAGGTCGATACGGCCAGCCGGGATGCGGTGATGACCGTGCGCAACAACGTGCGCTCGCGCAACCCGAAGGCGATCGTGATCGAAGCCGCCTCCCCGATCTTCGTCGACGACGCGGCGGCGATCCGCGGCAAGCGCGTGCTGGTCGTCGAAGACGGACCGACGCTGACGCACGGCGAGATGGCCTACGGCGCCGGCTGGGTGGCCGCCCAGCGCTTCGGGGCGGCCGAGATCATCGACCCGCGGCCGTTCGCCATGGGGACGATCTCGGCCACCTATGCCAAGTACCCGACGACCGGCAACGTCCTGCCGGCCATGGGCTACGGCGACAAGCAGATGCGGGAGCTCGAGCGCACGATCAACCGATCGGACGCCGATCTGGTCCTGATCGGAACGCCGATCGACCTGGGACGCCTGTTGAAGTTGAACAAGCCGGCACAGCGCATCCGCTATGACCTGCAGGAGATCGGCCAGCCTACGCTGGACGAGGTGCTAGGCAAGCGCTTCCCGGCCAAGTAGCGCCGACATGCCACGGCGTCGGGGCACCCTGCCCCAGCCACGCCTGATGTGGGACGGCCGCAGCGACCCTTTGGAGGTCGCGGCGGCCGTCGTCTCTGTCCAGGCGGAGGTCTTCCCCGGGGGTGCCGGCGGCACGCCGGCCGAGCGGCGTCTGATCCAGGGCGACAACCTGGGCGTGATGGCCGGCCTGCTCCCGGCCTACGAAGACCGGTTTGACCTGATCTACGCCGATCCACCCTTCCTGACCGGCAAAGCCTTCCGGGCCCGCGTCGGGCGGGGCGAGGACTCTCGTTCACCCCTCGGTTGGGAGACGATCGACGGCTACCTCGATCAGTGGGGGTCCCCGGCGGCGTACCTTTCGATGCTCGAACCCCGGCTGCGGCTGATGCACCGGTTGCTCTCCCCCGCCGGCAGCCTGTACCTGCACCTGGATTGGCACGCCGCCGCGTACGCGCGCTTGCTGCTCGACGAGATCTTCGGCCCCGATCGGCTGCTGAACGAGATCGCCTGGGTCTATCACGGACCGTCCCCGATCCGAAGGGCGTTCAACCGCAAGCACGATACGCTGCTGGTCTACACGAAGACCGATGCCTACACCTTCAACACGGATGCCGTTCGCACACCGTATGACCCGGCCACGCTGCGCACCTTCGCGGGATCGCCGCGGGCCGGGTTCGGCAAGGTTCCCGATCTCGATCGAGGGAAGGTGCCGGAGGACTGGTGGTACTTCCCGGTGGTCGCACGGCTGCATCATGAGCGGACGGGCTATCCCACCCAGAAACCCGAAGCGCTGATGACGCGCGTGATTGCCGCCTCCAGCCCCACCGGCGGCCTGGTGGGCGACTTCTTCTGCGGGTCGGGCACCACGCTGGTGGCGGCGGAACGGCTGGGCCGCACGTGGGTCGGCTGCGACGCCCACCCCCTGGCCTGCCACGTCGCTCATCACCGGCTGCTGCTCGAGGCGGAGTGCGGTCCGTACCGGCTCGAATCCACTGCGCCCGATCCGGTGCCTGGCCTTGAAGTGCGCGCCTCCCTCGAAGGCAGTGGCCGTGAGACGGCCGTCCGGCTTGAGGGCGTCCGCGTCGGAGCCGGCATGCCTTTCGATCGCGAGCATGTGGAGGTCTGGGAGGTCGACTGGGATTTCGACGGTCAATTGTTCCGGAGCCGGTCGCAGGCGGCGCGTGCCTGGAGGAGACCCGAGCTGACCGATCGCCTGTCGCCGCGTGAGACCCAAGCCACGGGGCGGAGTGTGGCGGTCCGGGCGGTCGACCGGAACGGCCACGTGGGGATTGCCGTCTTGACGAAGGCCGGCGGCTGAGCACCCGCGCGTCCAGGTGAGGTAGGCGGAAGAATGAAGAGGGCTCCCCTTGGGAGCCCTCGACGCCATCTGAACCGCGGAAACCGCCTCAGCGGCCCTCGCGTCCGGTCCCTTCGGCCGGCACGTCCAATCGATAGCCCATGCCCCGGATCGTCTTCAACAGGCCGGGGCGGCGCGGATCATCTCCGAGCGAGCGGCGCAGCCAGCTCATGTGGACATCCAGCGTGCGCGTGTCCCCGGTATAGTCCGTGTGCCAGACCTGCCGGATCAGCGTGGCACGCGTCAGCAGCTTGCCCGGATTGTGCATGAAGACCTCGAGCAAGCGCGCCTGTTTCGGCGTGAGGCGTGCATCCTTCCCCCGGCAGCGCACCTTGCGCTGCGCCAGGTTGAGCTTGATCGGACCGACCTCGAGGCTGAAGCTGTCATCGCCGGGAAGCAGACGGGCGACGCGGTTGAGGAGCTTGCGCGGCGTGAGCGGGTGGACAAGCGTCAGGGTCGCGCCGCTTCCGGGATCGGTGCGCGTGCCCGGCGGCGCCACCAGCACGATGGGCACGCCATTGAGCACGCCGCGCGCCGCGCGGCTCATGCGCGTGCCGCTGGTCTTCATCGAGGCTGCATCCAGGATCAGCAGGTCCGGAGGGGCGTCGGCCAGGCGCGCCAGCGCCGCCTCCACCTGATGGTGCGTGGCGACGGAGTATCCCTTCTTCTCCAAGGCTGGGGCGAAGGACGGAGCGTTGGCCCGCTCGCTCTCGATCAATAGTATGCGATGAGCCGCCATCAGGACCTTTGCGAAAGAACGGGCAGCCCGGAAACCGGCTGCCGCATACCTTAAAGCATTATAGCCGCGTTCCGGCGGCGTGCCAATGGGAGTCCGGTTCCGATCGGTTGAAGTTCGCCGGCGCAGCGCGGCGGTTGAGTGCGAGGCGTTGACTCGTCCGTATGCGGCTGGCGCCGCCACCTTCCGTGCGGCTGCGCCCACCACCGAAGGCACGGAAGGGCTCGCGGTCCAGCCGTTCCATCAATCGCTGGGCGAAGGCCACGGGCGCAGCCCACAAGCCGAATGGTGACAGTGCCTCGCGCTCCTCGGCGGACCACTGCGGGCTCCCCAGCCAGCGAGTCACCTGGAGCTGACGGCCCACGGCCCGCGCGGCGTGCTCGACCTCGTCGACGCGCGTGGCGTCGCGGCCCCCGGAGGTCAGAATCCAGGTCGGTATGTCCGCAGGCTCCTGGAAGTATTCGAGGTGCGCCCATTCCTCGACGTCCTGGGCGTGATAGGCCAGGCCGCTGGCTTCGAGGACCTTGGCCGCCGCAAAGCCGGCGGCGCCGTACGCCGGGCCGCTGCCGAGGAAGACACCGTGGGGTGCTTCCGCCACGGAATCGGCGAAGGCCCTGCCCTGCTCACCCTGCCCAGCGGCGTCTCGCGACATCTGGTCGGGAAGCGAGTCGATCAAGGCGGGGACACGACGCCGATACGCGCCCTGCGCCAGCGATGCTCCGACGGCCAGGACGCCCAACAGCGCGGCCAGGTAGCTGATCAATCCGGGGCCAAACGGATATTCGGGCAGATCCGCCACGAGCGCCGCATCGGCCGTCCGTGTGAGGGTGCTGTCTTGGGTGCACGTCATCGCCAGGGTCCGGGCACCGGCGTGATGTGCCTGCTCCAGTGCTTCTACCGTTCGTGCGACTTCGCCGGAGGCTGAGATGCCGATGACCAGCCAGTCGGCGCCGGCGTCCTGCATCAAGTACCGGCCGGCCATCATCGAGGTGGCTGCACGCACCCGGCGACCCGTCCACAGCCGGAGGCCGAACTCGCTTCCCTGCGCGGCGAAATGCGAATCGCCGCACCCGCAGACCAGGAGGGTCGTGAGCCTATCCTCCCATCCGGCGAGCGAGCGTCGCGCCTGGTCGAGGAGCGCCGGCCAGGCTTCGCCCACGAACGCCGATGCCCGATCGGCCTGGACGGTCAGGGAGTCACGCAATTGCCCTCCGCACCCTGCTCGATATAATGCGAAGCATGGCAGGGTCGGTCGATTTCGCCTTTGTCGGTGGCTTGCGGCAGGATTATTGTATCACCCACGACGGCCGCGTCTTTGCCGGCATGTTGGGCGGCAATGCGCTGTATGCCGCGGTCGGGGCACGGGTGTGGGGCGCGTCGGTGGGGGTGGTCAGCCGCGTGGGCAGCGACTTCCCGTCCGCCTGGCTCGAGCGGCTCCGGGACGAGGGTTTCAACCTCGACGGGCGTACGTGTGCTTCCGGACCCGCAAGACACGCGCACGTTCTACGCCTACCTCTCACCCGACGAGCGGGTGGACACCTCCCCGGCCTCGCATTTCCTGCGCGTGGGCCACGCCTTGCCCAAGGAACTTCTCGGCTACCAGCATTCCACGCTCCAACAGGATCGCCGCGCCTCGCCGGGGCGGCTGGCCGTACGCGTGGACGATCTACCGGCATGGATCGATGGCGCCCAGGGCGTACACTTCTCGCCTGGCGACTACCTGACACACCTGACGGTCCCCACTCATCTCCGCCATCTCGGGATCAAGAGGTTGACACTCGATCCATCGCTGATGTACATGGATCCCGGGTTCCGCCGCGAGCTTCCCGATCTGCTCAACGGTCTGGACGCGTTCCTCCCCAGTCGGATGGAGGCGGAGGCGTTCTTCCGGCCTCAGCGTCTGCGGGTGTGGGAGATGGCCGAGGCGTTCCTCGGAATGGGCTGCGCGATCGTCGTCATCAAGTGCGGTGCGAACGGCCAGGCGGTCCTGGATGGGACGTCCGGGAAGCGCTGGGACGTTCCTGCTTACCCGGTCCAGCCGAGTGATGTCACCGGGGCTGGGGACGCGTACTGCGGTGGTTTCCTGGCCGGCCTGGTTCAAACGGGCGATCCGCTCGAAGCCGCACTCCGAGGCACCGTATCCTCATCGCTGGTCATCGAAGGGACCGGGGCCCTCTTTGCGCTTGAAGCACTTCCCGGCCTGCCCCACGCCCGGCTACACGCACTCCGCCAGGCCGTGGGCAAGGCTTAGAAGATGGACACGGAGAAGATCGTCGCACAAGCCCTCGCAATCCAGCGGATCCCCTCTCCGACGTTCGACGAGCATCGAACGAGCAGAATACCTGCGCGATCGATTCCAGCACGCCGGGCTGGACGATGTCCAGATCGATTCCACCGGAAACGTCGTGGCGCGCCGGGGTGAGCCAGGCGAGCCCGGCGTCCTGGTGAGCGCGCATCTGGATAGCGTCTTCGCCCGCGACGCGGTCTGGCCGGCGCGGCAGGACGGTGGCTGGCTCAGGGGCCCGGGGATCGGCGACAACGCATTGGGTGTGGCAGCGCTCGTTGAGCTGGCCGCCGAACTGCGGGAGGCCCTCCCCGGCGTATGCGTATGGTTTGCGGGAACGGTCGGGGAAGAGGGCCTGGGCAATCTACGCGGCATGACCGCACTTGTCGAACGCTTCCGCAGCCGGGTGAGCGCCTACCTGGTCATCGAGGGGATGTCGCTTGGAAACGTGTACCACACCGGACTGCCGGCGCGGCGGCTGAGGATCAGCGTTCGCACTCCTGGCGGTCATTCCTGGACTCACGCCGGACGCGCTTCGGCGACCCACGAGCTGATCCGACTTGGCGGAGCAAATCCTGCGCCTCCCCCTGCCCTCCCAACCTCGCACGACGATGAACATCGGCCGTCTGGGCGGGGGCACGGCCATCAACGCCATTGCCGCGACGGCGGCGATGGAGATCGACCTGCGCTCGGAGGACGAGCAAGTCGCGGCGAGGCTGGAGGCGGCCGTGGCAAAACTGGCTGAGGCGCTGGCAGCGCCCGACGTCCAGGTCTTCACCGAATCGATCGGCACCCGGCCGGGGGGCGGGATCCCTGCCGATCATCCGCTGGTCGTCGCCGCGATCCGCTGTCTGCAGGCTCAGGGGATCCAGGATGTGCGGCGCGGGGCCGGCTCGACGGACGCAAGCGCACCTTTGAGCCAGGGAATGCCGGCTGTGTGCATCGGCCTGACACGCGGGACGATGGCGCACACCGTGGATGAGGCGATCGAGATCGGGCCCATCGCTCAGGGGTACCCGGCCCTGGTCCAATTGGTGCGGGAAGCGGCGCGCCTGGTCGCGTCCGGCGACGATTCCGCTTCCTTCGATCAGCGAGGAGGGGAAGCACTGATCGGCTAGGTCCACCGGCGCGAACCGCGGCCGCGTCTCGCTTCTTCGGGCTGCGCGGGAATTCATCTGCTCGGGCGTGGACTTCTGGAGTGGACGCCGGGGACAGGATCGTCGTTCACGGGGTGGCTGTCAGAGGCGAGTTCGACACGCTGAAGCGCGCCGAGACCCACCAGGCCTCACCCAGAAACATCTGCACCTCGTAGTCCCCTTCCGCCCAGCCCGCCTCCGGGGCGCACTCGGTGTAGCCATATCCGCCGGTGCCGCCGTCCCAGGGCTTGCTCTCTCGGCAGACGATCGTCTCCCCCCGCCGCCAGATCGCCGTCCAGCGCACGCCGTCCTGCAGCCCGTCATAGGTGAAGGCTCCAAACAAACGACGGGGCGGCTGGGTGAAAGTCTCCGCCGCATCCAGCGGCCGATTGAAACCGTCCAAGCGCGTGGCGATCGTGATCGGGCTGAGGGCCGCCGCCGTCCCCGGGGTGACCGTCTCGTGAAACGTCACCAGCATGGCATCCGGGATGCTCGGCGTGGGCGTGTCGGTCGGCGTGAAGGTGGCCTCCGGAGTGGAGGTGATCGTCGGGGTCAGCGTGATCGTGGGCGTGAGGGTGCGGGTGGGAGTCGGGGTGATCGAGGGCGTCGGCGGGACGATCGTGTAGGCGACCTGCCGGCCGAAGGCCTGCACGAAGATCGCCAGCAAGCCCGCGACGACTGCCGACGACGATCAGCCGCCAGCCCGCCGCCACGCGCTGACGGCGCAGGGAATAGAAGCGCAATCCGCCGGACCCGCGCACCATTCTCCCACCTGCCCACACCAGGGCGATCAGACAGGCCAGGAGAACCAGAACGAGGCTTTGCAGCGCGGAGTCGATCGTCATCCGGGGGCTGATCCACAGGCCGCGCGCGCAGTATAGCATGTGCTCAGCGGGCGCCCGCGGTGCGGTTGGCGGGACGCACGCTCGTGCGCCGGCCGCCGCTTCACCAGCGGATGATCAGATCCGACTCGGCTTGCGCCTGCAGGTCAAAGGCGTATACCCCACCCCCTAGATCCCGTCTCGACAGCGCTCCCTGATCGAGGGTCGTTTCGAGCGGTTCGCCAGGCAACCACAACCAGGCTCTGCCGCGCCGCGGCCGGCCAATCCCGATGCGAGCGTGCAGGGTCCTGCCCTCCAGGCGCCATGCTCGCACGACCTGCCCCTGTGACACATGCAGCGTGTCACCCATCCAGGCTGGCTTGCCCGTCGCCGGTCTGACCGACAGCAGCCTGACGCCGTGCGCCGGGATGGCCGTCAGGTGCATCTGCGCACCAGACGAAGTCCCCGCCTGTTCCCCCCAAACATCGACCCAGTGGTATGCGGGCGCGTCGGGCACGCCGAAGTGTCGCAGGTCGACCGAGTGCGAGCGTGGGCGATCGTCCCAATTCAGGTGTGCGATCAGCCACCACTTTCCCGCCGGCCCAGTCTGTTCGAGCACGATCCGGGACGGTTGCGCAGTTTCCAATGCATCCAGGACCCAGGCCCGGCCTTGCAGCGGAGGGATGAGCCGCCCGAGCCATTCGAGCCGCTCGGCGGAAAGCGTTTGCAGGTCGTCGGAGACCAACAGCGAGCCGCCGCTGAGGGCCAGGACCGTCGCCAGGGTCTGCACCTCGGCCGGCGTCAGGCGTGTCTCTTCCTGGCGAACGAGCAGGCAATCCGGGTCGTTGACCCACCACCGGTTGTGCAACGGCATGCGCGCCAGCACGTTGCGCACGACATTTCGAACCGCCGGGAAGGTCGGCTCCGGACGGAGGAAGACCCCGGTGCCGAAGTACCTCGGATGCCACGCCGGGGCGACGTCGGTGCCGATGCGCATGGCATCGAATAGGCCGATCCCCGAGCCGACAGGACAACCACAGCCGAGCAACGTGACCTCCGGGCCGGCCTCGGCACGGATCACCTGCAGAATCGCATCCATGGCCTGCGCTCGCGTCCGCGTCGGATCGTGCCTGCGTCCCTCGAGCACTCCTGCATACAGGAAGTCGAGCTTGAGGTAACGGAATCCGAACTCGTGAATGGCGGTCCGGATCAGGCGCCGCGTATGCTCCACCACGTCGGGATGGGTCACATCCAGGCCGCGCGAGAGCACGCTCCAGGTGGATCCGGCGTTGGCCGCCAGGCCGCGCCAGCCTCGAAGGATCCATTCCGGTCGGCGCTGCGACAGGGCAGACGTCCGTGCGGTGATGAACGGCGCCAGCCAAAGCCCGGGTACGAAGCCTCGCGCGGAGAGTCTCCCGGCCAGCGCCGCGAGCCCGTCGGGAAAGCGTGCGTTCGTTTCCAGGAGCTCCGCCTCGGCCGCCTGGTAGCCGTCATCGAGCTGAACCAGGCTCAAAGGGATCTGGTCCCTCAGCTCGGCGGCGCGTTTCGCATTCGACTCCACGTCCTCCTGTCTGACCGACCTCATGTACTTGTACCAGGAGCACCAGCCGACAGGCACAGGGCGGATGCGCGGGGTGCCGTTCTCGGACGCCACAGCGTCGAGATACGGCGCCAGGGGATCCGGGCGGTCGAGGAAGACCGGTTGCACGCAGGCCCAATCGGTCTGGAGGTGGCGGCCGGGAGGGATCTCAACACCATCGCCTTGTGCCCAGAGGTGCATGCTCGGGGCGAAGCGATCCAGCCGGACGGAAAGCGTCCCGTAGGATTGACGTTGGGAAAGGAAGCCAAACAGCATCCCGGTCCGATGGGTTCGATCCACGGCGACGCCGAACATGTGCGAGACGAATTCGCCGCGTCGCGGCGAAACCGGTGTGGCCGGATTCTCCGGCCACAGGATGGGCCCGAGGCGGGTGCGCGGCATTCGATCTCCCGGCAGCAAGGCGCCGGCGAAGGACCAGCTCTGGAACCCATTGGTGAAGAACGCCAGGTCCCCCGGATCAGCGTGCAAACGCAGGGCACCGGGTGTGGCGCGGGATTTCGTCCCCCGGCGATCGAAAGGGCGTCCTCCGGGCGGGCCAACCTTGAGAAGGTCGATCGCGTCGATGGCGATCGATTCGGCAAGGTGGTTGGTCACCTTCATCCGCCACAGGAAGAGCGGTCGTTCCAGGCAGGCTTCGAAATCCAGGCTTAGTTCGACGCCCTGAAAGTCCAGACGGAGCCGGGCACTCTGCACCGCCCCATGCGAGCCTCGCTCCGGGCCGTGGTGTATCACTTCCGCCTGCGCCAACCCGCCATCCCAGAGCAGGTCTCCCCGGAGCGTTCGCAGACGCGCTCCGAGCGTGGCGTCTTCGATCCGGCCTCCCTGGCGAGCGAACAGATCCCATCGTCCGGAATCCCGGCGGAGGTAGAAAGTGAAGTCGGGCGATTCGAGAACCAGGCTGCTCACGCGGGCCTCCGCCCTAGAGTCCGGGACGGCCGCCGTGACCCTCGCGCCCCGGGATGGGTTACCGGGCAGGATACCTCGCCGGCGCGCAGTCGGCAATCGCCATCGGGCAGAGCCCGTGCGCTATACTGACATCCGTCATGCGACCCTCGACACCGTCTGCCGGCAAGGATCGCCGTCCGGTGCGGCCCGCCGACGAGGCGACACATCGTGGTAGGCGTCGGACGGTGCGGCGTGGCACGGGCCCTGGGAGCGTGTGTCCCGAATGCCGGCTCGGGAGGCTGGAATACGACGGGTGCCTGGTTCTTCGCTGCCCGGCTTGCGGTTTCGGCGAGAGCGGACCTCCTACCTGATGAGGTCGGTGGCTGCCAGTTGGCGGCGCCCTCCGGGATTTCCCATGGGCCCGATGCAAGGAGTGGATCGGCAGTCTGTCATGCTGGCGAACGACGTGGCCTCGGTGGGCCGCGGCGCTAACGCGGCAGCGACGCACGTCCAGGCGACCTCCGCCTGCATCCAGCTGCCGAGTGGGCAGGCAGAAGACGGTCCCCGGATCGGATTGCCGCCGGCACGCGTCCCAGCACATAGGGCTTGTTCGACTTTGAGCAAGGAACCGGAGGGCGACTTCGTCACGCGGAGATCGACCCTCGTCCTGGCGATCGCCGGGCTGACTCTGATCGTGATCGCCATCGTCGTCTGGCTGGTGCTGCCGCCGGTCCCGGGTCTGGCGCCTGCCGGGGATGACGATTGCGCTCCGGCGCAGGAGGCGAACGGTTCGGCGCCCGACCTGGCGCTGGAGCAGCTTTCGGGCGGCCAGCTGTCCTTGCAGGAGCTGGCCGGCGACGTTGTCTTGCTCAACACCTGGGCGACCTGGTGTCCGCCATGCCGGAAGGAGCTCCCGGCGCTGGAAGCGGTCTATCGACGATATCGTGAACAGGGCTTCGTCGTCCTTGGAGTGAACATCGGCGAGAACCGCGACCTGGTCGAGCGCTTCGTCACCCGCAGCGGCCTGACGTTCCCCATCCTGCTCGACCCCGACGAGGCCTCGCTGCGCGCCTTCGGTACCATCTCGCTCCCGAGCAGCTTCCTGATCGACCGCCAGGGCACGGTGCGTGCCCGCTGGATTGGAGCGACGTGCGAACGCGAGCTGGAAGAAGCCATCCTACCCGTGCTCGGCCATTAGGAGGTCCATGAACGCAACCGTCACCTGGTCCGCCGGCATGAGCTTCTCCGGCGCGGCCGACAGCGGCTTCAGCATCTCGCTGGATGCCAGTGCCGACGCCGGAGGGCAGGAGGGCGGATTTCCGGCCCATCGAGCTGATGCTGGTCAGCCTGGCGGGATGCACGGCCATGGACGTGATCTCGCTTCTGCAGAAGAAGCGCCAAACGGTCACCGGATTCCGCGTGCAGGCGGAGGCCGAGCGCGCCGAAACGCATCCGCGCGTGTTCACGCGCGTCCACCTGCGTTACATCCTGACCGGGAAGGGGTTGGATCCAGCGGCGGTGCAGCGCGCCGTCGAACTCTCCGAAACCAAGTACTGCCCGGTGCAGGCCATGCTGCGCCCGACGGTGGCGATCACATCGTCGGTGGAAATTCGCGAGGCAGACTGAAGGGCATTCCCGGAATGCCGGGACCGGCAGCCGGGGATGGAGCCGACGATCAACGCCGACGTGTCAGCGGATGTTGAAGTAGGAGTAGTGGTATTGAATGCGGCCGTCAAGCAGACCCAGGGTGTCGTTCCCATCGGCGACCGCGCCGCGGTCGCTCTTCGCCGTCCAGGTGTAGTGCCGGGTGGATCCGTTTCCGCTCTTGCCCGTGACCTGGAAGGTGGCGTTGGGCAGCCCTTCGGCCAACCAGGTGCGATACCACTCGGCGATCGCCTCACGGCCGACGATCGTGCGCTGGCCCGTGACATGCGCCGCATTCTCGCGATACAGGCCTGAGATCAACTGGACATCCTTCTGGTTGATGCGTCCGACCAGCCGCTCCGGCATGTCGGCCACGACCGGGCCCGCCGGCCAATCGAACGCGGCGATCGTTTCCCACAGGTCGAGAAACGACGTCCGGGTCGAGAAGTCGTAGGCCCAGAAATTCGCCGCCGTCAGCCCCATCGATTTGGCCCGGACCAGGAAGCGTTCGATCTCGGCCGCCGTCGGCCGCCACCCGCCGTGACTGTACGTCGGGCCCGTCGGGATGATCGGACGCGCCGGGTTCAGGCTGTGGTACTGCTGCACGCAGCGCTCGAGCTGTTCCTCCACGTTGTGCGCTTGTTCGAAGTACACCTGCGGCATCGCCAGGTCGCACTGTTCGAGGAACTCAGCATACGGGAACGTCGGGTGGGTCCGCGGGTAGCGATAGGTGCTCAGGGCGATCGGCAGGTCGCCCAGGCCGGCGCGCAGCGTGTTCATGTAGCGGCGCGCAGCCGCCGCCTTGCCCGGCTTCTTGTACTCGATCTCGGCGTCGACGACGAAGCCGTCGATGCCCAGGCTGCGTGCACGCTGGACCGCCAGTTGAGCTTCCGCTTCCGGATAGTCGCCGCGCACGTACTGCCATCCCCACACCGCCACGCCGGCCTGACGCAGCGCCACCAGGACGGGCGGGATCCAGTCCACCTTGGTCTTCAGATCGATGTTGTACGGCCAGTGACTTCCGTCGGCGATCTTGATCATGACGTGCGAGATGCCTGCCTTGACGACGCGGGCCGTGATCGCAGACGGCGAGCCGCCGTCGCAATGGGGGAGCTGCCACATGTAATGACCCTTGCCCAGGAGCGTCATGCTTCCTCGCCTCCGCGGGATTTCTTCGTTCCGCGAGCATGCAGGTTCGCCGCCCGCTGCAGCGCCTGCTGTCCGAAGCGTGCCCGGATCGCATCGACCGCCTGCATCAGGCGGCCATCCTGCTCCCAGCCGCGGTCGAACAGGTCGAGCTGCCGAACGTGCGATCCCAACCCGCTCACCCCCACGCCGATCAACCGCACCGGCCGTCCCTGTGGCCAGGTCGCCTGGAAGAGCGACTCGACCGCCCGATAGATCTCGCCGTCCTGGTCGGTCGGCTGCGGCACTCGGGTCTGCCGGGTCAGCGTGGTGAAGTCCGACCAGCGCAACTTGAGGCGCACCGTCGATCCCGCCAGCCCGCCCTCGCGTAGCCGCTGGCCAACCTCTTCGGTGAGACGAAGCAGAGTCCGGCGCAATTCCCGGCCATCACTCACATCGCGGGCGAAGGTCGTTTCGCTGGACATCGACTTCGGCTCGTAGCTGTCGACCACGGGCTGGTCGTCCCGGCCCAATGCTCGAGATGCAAGTTCCAGGCCGTGGGCGCCGAGCAGCCTGGTCAGCCGGTCAGGCGACTGGCCAGCCAGGTCCCCGATGGTGTGCACTCCCAGGCTCTCCAGGCTGGAGCGGGTCTTGGGCCCAACACCCCACAGCATTCCGACGGGCAGTGGCGCCAGGAATGCGGCCTCGTCGCCCGGAGGCACGGCGACCAATCCGTTGGGTTTCCCGACCTCCGTGGCGATTTTGGCGACCAGCCGGCTGGGCGCCACGCCCCAGGAGGTCGGAAGGTGCAGTTCGGTCCTGATGCGCGCCTGGAGCATGGCCGCCAACTCTCTCCCGGGGCGCGGGTCGTCGCTGACGTCGAGAAACGCCTCGTCCACGGAGACCTGCTCGACTACCGGGGCGGAATCACGCAGCAGTGCCATGACGCGCTCCGACGCTTCGCCATAGACGCCATGCTTCGGGGGAACGATGATCAGGCTCGGACACAGGCGGACGGCGCGGGCGGTCGGCATCGCCGATCGGACGCCGAAGGCTCGGGCCGGATAGGAGGCGGAGGCCACCACCCCGCGCTGGTCCGGACGCCCGGCGACGACGAATGGCTTTCCGGTCAGTCCCGGATCGTTCAGCTCCTCGACCGAGCAGAAGAACGCATCCAGGTCAACGTGCAGGATGACTCGCGGCATCCGCCCTCCGGTTGACAGACCGCGATTCGCCGCTACAATCGGGCGAATTCCCCAGGTGGAGACAGATCGTGCGGACGTGTTCGCTGTGCAAGGCACAATCCCCAGACACGGCCGATGTCTGTCGGCAGTGCGGAGCTGACCTTGACCGTCATGCTGAAACGGCGGTCGCTCTGGCGGCGCTGCGTGCCAATCCCCGAGTCCGCCGCATCCGTCTGATTGTGGCCAACGATGCCTGCCCGGCGTGCCGACGGGCCGAGCGCGACAACGCCAAGGACGATGCCCCTGCGCTCCCGGTTCACGGGTGCTCGTCGCCGCTCGGATGCCGCTGCTGGTACGAGCCGGCCCTTTCCGAGATCTACCCCTAGCGCAGGCCTTCCGTCCGCCGTCGATCCGCCATGCTCGGCTGGGGACGGGTGTGTCCCGGGCCCGGCTTGCGTTGGGCCTCACCCGGCGCCGTCCGCCTGCATGCCGGCCCAGGTGGCGCGCACGAATGCGAGCGCTTCGTCGCGCGTCCCCACGCCGCCCTCGGCCTGCGCTTCGCGAAGCGCTTCCAGCAGTCGTCCGACGATGGGGCCCGGCTGTAGCCCAAGTGCCTGCATGACCTCTTCCCCGCTGATCAGCTTCGGCGGTTCGATGATCTGCGCGTGCTCTTCGAAGAATGCCAGCAACAGCCCCCGCGCCACCGCCACTCGCCCTGCCCATTCCGCTTGAGGGGGTGAAGCGGCGTACTTCCCCAGCAGGTCGGCCAGCGACAACAGCACGATCCCGATCCCCGCCGGGCCGGCATCCTGGAAGAAACGATAGGCGGCGCGGCGCGTAACGCTCGACGCGGATTGCAGCATCTCCGGTCGCATGTGGTGCTCGACGGCGGAGACCAGGAACTCGATCTCATCGTTGCTCAGGCGAAGCGCTCGTCCCCGATCGGCCGCCAGCTGCGCCCCGTGAGCCTCGTGTCCGATGAAACGTGTGCGGCCGCCCGGCCCCCGCTGGCCCGTGAACGGTTTGCCGACATCATGGAGCAGCGCCGCCATGAAGAGCAGTTGTCGCCGGCTGCGACCAGGGGCGAGTTCATGACGGAGGTAGCCCTCAAGCCCATCGCGGAATCGTCCCAGGCGAAGGGAAGCCTCTCCAAGCGTCAGATCGGCCGGCCGGTGTTCGTCCGAATCAGGTCCGAGCACGGCCAGCAGGTCGGCCAACCGGTCGAGCACGGCCAGCGTGTGGGTCAGGCCGTCAAATGCGTGAGGCGAGGGTTGCGCCAGGCCGCGCAGGGGCTCGATCTCCGGACAGGCGACGCCGAGCAGCCCGAGGTGATCGAGTACGCGGAGCGGGCGGCCGGGCCGTTCCGCCTTCAGCACGCGCATCCATTCATCCCGGATGCGCTCCGGGGAGACACGCGACAGACCGCTGCCTGCGCCCCGGATGTGCTCCAGCATCTGCGGGTCGATGGTGAGGTTGAGCTCGGTCGCCAGGCGGACGGCCCGCAGAGCTCGAAGTGGATCAGCTTCGATGGCCGTCGGTCCGGCAAGCCTCAGGCGACGATCGCGCAGGTCCTGCAATCCGCCCGTGGGATCGAGGACGACCTCCGGCGCATCGGGAGAGATGGCCATGGCATCAATGCTGAAATCCCTCGCCGCCAGGTCGGCTTCGATCGAACCGCCCCGCAGCCGGGCGAAATCCAGGCTCTGTCCGCCGCGGCTCGCCGGGAGCAGGACCCGGCCGGTATCGCGTTCGGCATCGAGCTCGTAGTAGGCGGCGCTCAGATGACCGGCGACGCGGCGCGCCAGCCGGCGCGCTTCCCCGTCCACGGCGAAGTCCAGATCAAGGATCGGTCGGCCGAGGATCTGGTCGCGCACGGCGCCGCCCACGAGCCACAGCCGCGGCGCATCGGGGAGATGCGCCAGCACCTCCGCGACGAGCGGCGGGAGCAGTGGACGGTTCAGCATGCGCTTTGGCCTTCAGGAGTCGTGCAGGAACTTCTCGGGCTGTACCACGCCGATGAACGGTAGATTGCGGTAGTACTCATCCAGGTCCAGTCCGTAGCCGAAGACGAACTTGTTCGGGATGACGAACCCGCAGTAGTCGATCGGCACCTGGGCCTCACGCCGCTCGGCTTTGTCCAGGAGCGTGCACACGCGCAGGCTGCGCGGGCGCCGGGCGCCGAGCAGTTCGAGGACCGAGGCGATCGTGTGCCCGCTATCGATGATGTCCTCCACCAGCAGGACGTTGCGCCCCTCCACCGAGCTTGCCAGGTCCAGTCCGATGCGCACCTGGCCGGTGGTCTGGCGTGCACCGGCGCCATAGGAACTGATGGCCATGAAATCGACCGTATGCGGGACGGTGATGGCGCGCATCAGGTCGGTGAGGAACATCACCCCGCCGCGCAGGATGCACACCAGCATCAGGTCCTGTCCCGCATAGTCGCGGCTGATCTGGTCCCCGAGCTCGCGAATGCGCTGCTGGACCCGGTCGGCGGGGATGAGGATCTCGGCCAGGAACTCGCGGTAATCCTGCATGGCTCAGTCCCGCGGCACGTCGTGATGCTGCCGACAGCGGGCCTCGTACATCTCGCTTGCCCCGACCACGACGACCGGGTCATGGTAGTGGGCCGGACGGCCGTTGATCAGGCGTTGGGTGCGTGTGGCGGCTTCGCCGCACACCATGCAGATGGCGTGCAGTTTATCGACCTGTTCCGCCTGTGCGATCAGCAGCGGCATGGCGCCGAACGGCTCCCCACGGAAATCCATGTCCAGCCCGGCGACGATGATGCGCAGCCCGCGATCGGCCAGCTGCTGCACTACGGCGACGACGGCGGGATCGAAGAACTGCGCCTCATCCAGCGCCACGACGGTCGTGCCCTTCTCCACCAGTGCCGGAACCTCGCCGGCCGCTTCCACCGGCGTGGCTTCGAATTCGGTGCCGGCGTGCGAGGTGACCTTTCCCTTCTCGTAGCGCACATCGACGCTCGGCTTGAAGACCTGGATTCGCTGCCGGGCGATCCGCGCTCGCCGCAGGCGGCGGATCAGCTCATCGGTCTTGCCGCTGAACATCGATCCGGTGATGACCTCGACATGTCCCGTCCCGTGCTGCATCGCGCCGTCTCCATTCGGAGGAAAAGCAACTGGGCAGGCGCCGGTCGGCACCTGCCCAGAGTGTACACCCACGAAGCCGCGGGGCAACCCGTTCAGGCAGCCGGCTCAGCTTCCCCTTCGGTCTCCGGCAGCGAGAAGCCGCGGGCGCGGAGCCGCCGCTTGAAATCGGCCAGGCTCTTGCGTCCGAATCCCTCGACGGCCAGCAGGGCCTCATCGCCCCCCTGCTCCAGTCGCTCGAGGGCCTGCCCCACGGTCGCGATCCCCGCCTTCGACAGGGCCCCTTCGGCGCGCGCGCCGAGCTCGAGGGCCTGGATGGTCAGATCGGGCGACGTGCGCGAGGCCTCGCGCGTCTCGACCTCGGTCAGATACTCCTGGCGGGCCTGGAGCTTCTTATAGAACCGGTCCACCTGACCCTCGGTGTCGACGATGCGCTGCTCCCCGGTGTAGAACGGGTGGCACTTCGAGCACACGTCGGTGTGGATCATTTCGGTCGTCGAGCCGGTGTGCCAGGTATTGCCGCACGCGCACACGATGGTGGCGTTCGGGAAGTACTTGGGGTGAATACCTTGCTTCATGCGCTTTCCTTTCCCCGTGCAATCGTTGCGAGGCGCCTGCGGGCTGATCCCCGGGGTCGAAAGTCAGCCCGTGCCGCGTCCCCGCACCGGCAGGTCAGGCCTGCTCAACCGGAATGACGTTGACCCGCTTGCGTCCGCCGCGGGCGAAGTCGAACTTGACACGGCCATCGGCGACGGCGAACAGGGTATCGTCCCCGCCCCGGTCGACGTTCAGGCCGGGATGGATGTGCGTGCCGCGCTGCCGCACGATGATGTGGCCGGATTGGACCAACTCACCTTCGTACTTCTTGACGCCCAGCCGCTGAGAATTGCTGTCGCGTCCGTTGCGGCTTGAGCCGCCACCCTTCTTGTGTGCCATGATCTTGCTCCGCTGCCTACTTCTTCTTCGGCGCCGTCTTGGGCTTGGGCTTGGGCGCCTCCGCCTTCTTGGCGGCCGGCGCGGCTGTCCGGGTCCTGGGGGCGGCCTTCTTCGGTGCGGCCGCGGGCTTCGGGCGCTCGCCGGGCTCGCCGATGCCGTCGACCATCACCCGCGTGTACTGCTGTCGGTGGCCCCGCTTCTTCCGGTAGCGCTCCTTGGGGATGTAGCGGTAGACGATCACCTTGGTGCCCTTGGTGTGCTCGGTGACCGTGGCATGGACCTTGATCCCCTGGACTGCCGGGGTACCGATGCGGACGTCGCTGCCGTCCACCACCAGCAAGATCCGGTCGAACTCTACGGCCTTGCCCACCTCGACCGGCAGCCGGTCGACTTCCAGGGCCTGGCCCTCGCGGGCGACGTACTGCTTCCCGCCCGACTCGACAATTGCGTAGCTCATGTTCCTGTCTCCAGCTTCGCTTCGCCGCCGGTCCCGCGCTGTGCGCCGGCCGGCGGGGAAGTTGGGGATACGCAGTCCCGCCCCAACACGCCGGTTGGGGCAGGTCTGGTCATTCTACCAGCCCCGCCACCGGCTGTCAATCGCCGGCGTCGGCTCGAGTTCCGTCTCCACCGCCGGGACGGCGATCGGCTCCAGGCGCTCGTCATGCAGCACAGCCTCCTCGCCCGGGAAACCGGTGCCGGCCGGGATGAGCTTGCCGATGATCACGTTCTCCTTCAGCCCGCGCAGGTAGTCGATCTTGCCCTCGATCGCCGCGCCGGCCAGCACCTTGATCGTGTGCTGGAAGGAGGAGGCGGAGAGGAACGACTCGGTGTTCAGCGACGCCTTGGTCACTCCGAGCAGGATCTGGGCCCCGCGCGCCGGCTGCCCGGTGTCGGTCAGCATCCTCTCGTTCATGGCCTGCAGGTGCAGCCGGTCGACCAGGTCGCCGGGCAGCAGGTCGCTGTCGCCGGGCTGCGTGATCTGCACCTTGGAGAGCATCTTGCGGATGATGACCTCGAAATGCTTGTCGTTGATGTTCTGACCCTGCGAGCGGTAGACCTTCTGGACTTCGGTCATCAGGTACAGCTCGCATGCCTCGCGGCCCAGAATGCGCAGGATCCGATGCGGGTTGAGCGAGCCCTCGGTGAGCTGCTCCCCGGCCACCACCTTGGCGCCATCCTTGACCAGCAGACGGGCGCTGGCCGGGATCTCCACCTCGAACTCGTCGACCTGATCGTAGGCGACGACGGCTTTCTTGTCTTCCAGCCGCAGGCGCCCGGTGTGGCTGACGACGACCTGCAATTCGCCGCGCGTGGCGATCACGTCCCCGGCCTGGACCTCGACGCCGTCCTCGACCTTCACCGACCAGTTGCCCGGGATCGGATACTCGTCCTGGATCAGCTGGCTGTTGACGATGCGCAGCACCCGCTGCCCTTCAGGCGAATCGGGCACGTGGATGTGGAGCGTGCCGGCGATCTCGGCCGTCACCGCCTCGCCCTTGGGCTTCTTGCGCGCCTCGAACAGCTCCTCGACGCGCGGCAAGCCGGTGGTGATGTCGCCGCCGGCGGCCACGCCGCCGGTGTGGAAGGTGCGCAGCGTCAGCTGCGTGCCCGGTTCGCCGATCGACTGTGCGGCGACGATGCCCACCGCCGCGCCCAGCTCCACCATCTTGGCCCGCCCCAGGTCCTGCCCGTAGCATTGCCCGCACATCCCGAACAGCAGCTCGCAGGTGAGCGGGGAGCGGACGTAGACTTCCTGAACGCCGGAGCGGCCGAGGGCCAACGCCAGATCCATGTCGACGACCTGGCCGCCTTCGGCCAGGATCTCGCCCGTGGCCGGGTCGACGACGCGGGCGGCGGTGATACGGCCGAAGAGGCGCGACGGGTAGTCCTGCCCGGCCACATCGTCCGACCGACGGACGAAGATGCCCTTGTCGGTGCCGCAGTCGTCGGCGTTGATGATCATGTCCTGGGCGACATCGACCAGGCGGCGGGTGAGGTAGCCGGCATCGGCGGTACGCAGGGCGGTATCGGTCAGACCCTTGCGGGCGCCGTGGGTCGAGATGAAGTACTCGAGCGTGTTCAACCCATCGCGGAAGTTCGAGCGGATGGGGAGCGGGATGATGCGCCCGGCCGGATCGGCCATCAGGCCGCGCATGCCGGCCAGCTGCGAGATCGGGCCGAAGCCGCCCTTGGTGGCGCCGGAGATGGCCATCGTGCTCAGGTTGCCCGACGGATCCATGGCGGCGCGAACCGCAGCGGCCACCGTCAGGGTCGTCTCCTGCCACAGCGCGATCGTGCGCTCGTTCTGCTCCTGGTCGGTCAGCAGGCCGCGGCGGTAGTCGCGGCTGATCGCTTCCGCCTCCAGGAGCGTCTTGGCGATGATGGCGCTCTTCTCCGCCGGCACGGTGATGTCCGAGACGGCGATCGTCGTCCCGGAAACCGTGGCGTACTGGAAACCGATGTCCTTGATGGCGTCGACCACCGTCGGCGTGCCCTCTTCGCGCAGCACCAGATACACCTCGCCGACCAGCTTCTGCATCGAGCCCTTGTCCAGGACGCGGTTGACAAAGTGCAGCTCCGGCGGAAGCACCCGGTTGAAGAGCACGCGTCCGACGGTCGTCTGCAGCATGCGGGTCTCCGGCTCAGCCAGACGGACGCCCTTGTCGTCGTACCAGGTTTCGGTCCTCAGCCGGATCGGCGTGTGGATCTCCACCTGGTCCAGCCCGTAGGCCAGCTCGACCTCGTCCATGTCGGCGAAGGCGCGCCCTTCCCCGCGATGCTTGCGGTTCTCGACCAGCATCGTCAGGTAGTACACGCCGAGCACCATGTCCTTCGACGGGCTGACGATCGGCTCGCCGTCCGCGGGCTTGAGCAGGTTCTTGGTGGACAGCATCAGCGAGCGGGCTTCCTCGACCGCCTTGGACGACAGCGGGACGTGGACCGACATCTGGTCGCCGTCGAAGTCGGCATTGAACGCGGCGCACACCAGCGGATGGAGGTGGATGGCCTTGCCCTCCACCAGCACGGGCTCGAACGCCTGGATGCCCAGGCGGTGGAGCGTCGGGGCGCGGTTGAGAAGCACCGGGCGGTCCTTGATCACCTCTTCCAGGACCTCCCACACCTCCGGGCGCTCCCGTTCGATGATGCGCTTGGCGCCCTTGACATTGGCGGCGTAGTTGTAGGAAACCAGCTTGGAGATGACGAAGGGACGGTAGAGCTCCAGCGCCATCGTCTTGGGCAGGCCGCACTGGAACAGCTTCAGGTGCGGGCCGATGACGATCACGGAGCGGCCGGAGTAGTCGACGCGCTTGCCGAGCAGGTTGCGGCGGAAGCGCCCCTTCTTGCCCTTGAGCATGTCGCTGAGCGACTTGAGCTCGCGTCGGCCCCTTCGGGAGAGCGCCTTACCGCGCTGGGCGTTGTCGATCAGCGAGTCGACCGCCTCCTGCAGCATGCGCTTCTCGTTGCGCACGATCACGTCCGGTGCACCGAGTTCGACCAGGCGCTTGAGGCGGTTGTTGCGGTTGATCACCCGCCGGTACAAGTCGTTCAGGTCGGAGGTGGCGAAGCGACCGCCGTCGAGCTGGACCATCGGGCGCAGGTCGGGCGGAATCACCGGCAGGACGGTCATCACCATCCACTCCGGACGGTTGCCCGAGCGCCGGAACGCCTCGACGACCTTCAATCGCTTGGTGGCCTTCTTCTTGCGCTGCTTGCTGCGCGTCGTGCGGGACTCCTCCCACAGCTCCTTGGACAGCGTCTCCAGATCGATGCGCTGCAGGATTTCGTAGAAGGCTTCGGCGCCCATGTCGGCCCGAAAGACCTGGCCCCACTTCGCCTTGAGCTCGCGGTAGCGCGTCTCGCCCAGGAACATCATCGGGGCGATGGCGGTCAGTTCATCGCGATCGGAATCCAGTTGCTCGCGGGCCGTCGAGCCGTCGTCGTCGACGGCGTCGCGCAGCTCGGCCATCGCCAGGTCGGATTCGGCCTTGACCTTGTCGACCTGCAGGGTGATGCGCTCCAGCTCGCGGTTGCGCTTCTCCTTGCCGGTGGCCTCGATCTCGTCCAGCCGCACCTTGACCACTTCCTGGACGCGGGTGATGTGGTCGGAGGTGATGGTCTCGCCCTTGTCGGCGATGAGCGTGTCGGTCTCGTTAAAACGGATCGCCGCCCGGATGGTCTTGTCGAGCTTCTCGGTCAGCGAGCGTTCGAGCGACTGACCCTCGCGGATGATCGGATCAATGCGCGCCGCCACGTCCTCGGAGAAGCTCTCCTCGACCTGGCGCTTGCGCTCCTCCAGGTCCTCCAGGCGCTTCTTGCGGTTGGCTTTGATCTGGGCGATGCGCTGGTTGAGGCCGTCGGCCTGTTCCTTCTCCAGCCGTCCGATCTCATCCTCGATGCGCTTGAGGGCCTTGCGCCGGGCCTCTTCGTCGATATGCGTGACCACGTACTGGGCGAAGTACAGCACCCGATCGAGGTTGCGGCGAGAGATGTCGAGCAGCAGCCCGAGGTAGGACGGCACCCGCCGCGTGTACCAGACGTGCGCCACCGGCGCCGCCAGCGTGATGTGTCCCATGCGCTCGCGGCGCACCGACGACCGCGTCACCTCGACGCCGCACTTCTCGCAGGTGATGCCCTTGAAGCGGATGTTCTTGTACTTGCCGCAGTAGCACTGCCAGTCCTTCGTCGGCCCGAAGATCGCTTCGCAGAACAGGCCGTCTTTCTCCGGACGCAGCCGCCGGTAGTTGATCGTCTCCGGCTTCAGCACCTCACCGTACGACCAGCTCAGGATGATTTCCGGCGACGCCAGACTGATTCGCAGAGCTTTGAACGATTTGGATTCCACCCGGTTCCTCCACGGCCCACTCGGACTGGAACATACGTGCTACCCGACTGACAACGCGAAACGAGCGCCTGAGGCCCTTGTGTCCTCAAGCGCTTCCTCTGCCGCCGGTCGATTACCGAGAATCACGTGGGGAGAATTATAAGGCCGTAATCCACTCTGTCAAGGTGGAAAAGCTACCCCGCGAGACGGGCGGGAAGCTCCAGCGTGAAGGTGCTGCCGACGCCGAGCCGGCTCTCGACCGTCACCCGCCCTCCGTGCTGCTCCACCACCGACTTGACGATCGCCAGGCCGAGGCCCGAGCCCTTCTCGCGCAGCGTCTCGCTGCGCCGCGCCCGATAGAACTTCTCGAACAGACGCGCCTGGTCGGTCGGGGCGATCCCGACGCCGGTGTCTTCCACGCTGATGGTCTGCCGTCCGTCGTGCTGCCGGGCACGCAGCGTCACCCGCCCACCCGCCTGCGTGTACTTGATGGCGTTGTCCACCAGGTTCGCCACCGCCTGGCGCAGCAGCGTCAGGTCGGCTTCGATCGGACGCATGCCCCCGGCTACGTCGGTCGCCAGCGAGATCCGTTTGTTGGCCGCCTGCGCCTGGTACGCGCCGGACACGTCCTGCACGACGCTGTCGACGCTGACGGTCTCGAGGTTCAGCCCCACGCCGGCTTCGATCCGCCCCAGGTCCAGCAGATTGTCGACCAGCTGCGTCATCTGCTCGACGCTCTCGTGGATCTTGCGCACGAAGTCCTTCTGCTGCTCGTTCATCGCGCCGACCATCGAGAGCATGGTTGCATAGCCGCGCATCAGCGTCAGCGGCGCGCGCAGGTCATGGCTGACGGTGGACACGAATTCCGACTTGAGCATGTCGACTTTCTTGAAGTGCGTGATGTCCCACAGCACGCACACCCGGCCTCCCTCGCCGTCCCCGCCCGGGCGAATGTCGGTGGCGGTCGCAAACAGCGCCCGTCCCGTCCCCATGGCGACCTCGGCCGTGCGCACTTCCGATCCGGCATGCAGCAGCTCGAGGACTTCTCGCGACGTCACCCATTCCGTCGCCGGCTTCCCCAGCACGTCTTCGATATTGCCGCGCAGCACGGCTTCCGCCGCCGGATTGGCCAGCGTGATCCTTCCCCGTCGGTCGGTCGCCAGGACGGCATCCGGGGTTGCCTCGAGCACGGCGCCCAGCCGCAACCGTTCCTGTTCGGCGCGATGGAACAGGCGGGCGTTGCTGACGGACACGCCGATCTGGGAGGCGAGAATCGTCAGCAGGTTGCTGGAGTCCGGAGGCAGCGACTGGGCCCGGCGGTAGCCGAGCCAGATCGTACCGATGAACGTCTGCTCATCGCGCAGCGGCACCGCGGCCAATCCCTGCAGCGGCTCGGTCACCTGAGCGAGGTTGAGGACGGCGCGGGCGCGCCCGGGGTTCTCGAGGGTGAAGCGTCCTCGCTGCCGCGCCAGCTCCACGACCTGCGCGTCCAGCGACGCCCAGTTGCCGCGGTCTTTCCCGGCGCTGAAGACCTCCATCGAGCTGCCGGGCTCGCCGCCCGGCCCGAGCAGGGCAACCCGGACATGATCGGCGCGCAGCAATCGGCCGATGCCTTCCAGAATCGGCGGCAGGATCCCGGCCAGATCGAAGCTCGACGCCAGGCGCTGGCTGGAGGCGAGCAGCAAGTCCATCTCGCCCAGCCGGGCTTGCAGGCTGCGGCGCATCCCTTCGAACGACATCGCCAGGCGCCCGATCTCATCCTCGCTGCGCACCCGGATCGGCAGCGCCAGATTCCCGCGGGCGATCGATTCCGCCGCCAGGGCCATCTCACGCAGCGGCCGCGTCAGGCGACGACTGGTGGCATACAGCACGAGCATCATCACCGCCCCGACGGCCACCAACACCGCCACCAGGCGCGTCGCCAGCTGGACCGCCAGCGCATTGATCGTACGCTGCGGAATGCTGACGACCACCTGCCAGGGATAGCCTTCGGCCGCCCGGATCAACACCCACTGCCGCGTGCCGTCGGCGGCGATGACCGCCGAGGCTGCCCCGCTGCGCGGCGGAAGCGCCGCCGTCTGCAGGATGCGCGCCGGATCCGGGTGCACCAGGATGCGGCCCGCCTCGTCGACGATGAAGGCTTCGCCTTCGGTGATCGCCTCCAGCTGCTCGACGATCGGCAGGAACAACGGATTGCTCGCCAGGTCGGTCCAACCGGCCAGCGCGCCTCCGGTGCGGCCACCTTCCGTCGTGGCCAGCGGGACGATAAACGCCAGCCTCGCCCCGGAGCTGGCCGGAGCCGGGGCGACGACGTGTTCCTGTGTGCTTCCCTCCAGCGCCAGCGCCAGCGACGGGCCGATCTCGAGCAGCGCCTGCGCCTCGGCCGGATCGGCGGAGGTGGTCGCCGTCAGCCGGCCCGTCGGATCGAAGGTGCTGAGGCGCGAGAAGAACGGCACCTGCCTCAACACCGCACCCAGCGCCTCCGACTCGGAAACGCCGTCCGCGCGCTGGGCGGTGTAGGACTGCGCCGCTTCCTGTGCAAACGACCGGCCGCTCTGGATGAAGAACGGGATCCCGCCTCCGACGACGCCGGCGGTTTGTTCCATCTGCGATTCGACCAGGTCCCGCGCCGCCGATTGGGCCAGGAGCCAGTTGCCCAGCAGGAGCACGATCCCGGCGACGAGCCCGACGCCGGCGAAGGCGGTCAACAACCTGGCGGCGAGGGATCGGTTGTAGGGTGCACGCACGAGCCGCTTGGGCTGGAACCACAGGGAAGGGGCGATGGTCCGCAGCGCCTCGCAGATGACCCCGGCGCTCCCGAGCTCGAGGACAAGGGCGAGCATCCCGGGCAGCAGCCAGGACATGCCGTACTCGAGTGCATCGTATCCGCTGCCCCCGGCGTAGGTCACGCGTTCGACGGCACCCAATACCGCGAGCAAGACGCCTGCCGGCAGGCTGACCAGCAGCGGACTGCGCAATCCCCGACCGGTCCATTCCACGTATCCCTGCCGCAGAACGCTGGCGACCAGCGCCGCGACCAGGGCCGTGTGAATCGGGGTCAGCAAACCGTGTGTGGAGAA
This sequence comes from uncultured Chloroflexia bacterium, assembly GCA_963818575.1. Classification (GTDB taxonomy): domain Bacteria; phylum Chloroflexota; class Anaerolineae; order Anaerolineales; family E44-bin32; genus DYJB01. The sequence continues at coordinate 229,520 of CAWFSV010000013.1, forward strand.
TCCCGCAGTGGCGAACCCGGCCACCAGCCCCACCAGGGCCGCTTCCGTGACGCCTGCGACGCCGCCTGCCAACAACCACGGCAACGCGCCCAGGACGGAGAAGGATGCCGCCGGGGCGACACCCCCCTGCCCGGGGAGCGGAAGTCCCGAGATCGCGGGAAGATGGACGACGAGCGATTGCGATGCCAGGGGCGCCAGGAGCAGGAGCAGGAGGAACAGCAGCGGGCGGCTCGCCTGCGAGGAGGTTTTGCGGGACCGCTGGATCAGATCCCGGAGGACGATCCCCAGGGTCAGCAAGAGGGTAAGCGCGAACCAGACATACCCGGAGGAGCGAACGGGCAGTCCTAGCGCAAGGTTCGCGTCGAAGCCCCAGAGGTCGAAGAGCATCTCGTTGATGAGCGCGGGTGTGACGGCATTATAGCATCGCGACCGCCCGGCGACGCATCCGCTTGCCCGGGCTTCCGCTTTATGCTAGACTGCCCGCGCTTGTCCAGACCGCAGGTGTGGCGGCAACCGCATGGCCGAAAAGATCCTGATCATCGACGACGATGTCGATACGCTCAAACTGGTGGGCCTGATGCTCGAGCGTCAGGGCTACCGCATCGCCGTTGCCAGCAACGGGACCTTGGGGATCAGCCGCGCGGCGGTGGAAAAGCCGGATCTGATCCTGCTCGACGTGATGATGCCGGACCTGGACGGGTACGAGGTCACCCGGCGACTGCGCACCGACCCTGCTCTGGCGCACATCCCGATCATCATGTTCACCGCCAAGAGCATGGTGGACGACAAGGTGGCCGGTTTCGAGGCCGGCGTCGACGACTACCTCACCAAGCCGACACATCCAGCCGAGCTGACGGCGCACGTCAAGGCCGTCCTCTCGCGGATCACGACCGCCAAGGCGGCGCCCACACCCAGCCGCGATCGCGAGCGCGCCCGGGTCGTCGCCTTCCTGGGCGCCCGAGGGGGCTCGGGGACCTCGACGCTGGCCCTGAACACCGCCGTCGTCCTGCACGGCGGCGGCCAGGACGTGATCCTGGCCGAGTTCAATCCCGGGCGCGGATCGATCGCCCTCGACCTCAACCTCCCGAACCCGGTGGGGCTCAGCAACCTGCTGACCCGCTCGCTGAAGGATATCCACCTGCGTTCGATCGACGGCGAACTGACCGCCCACCGCACAGGCGTGCGGCTTCTCCTGGCCTCTTCCCGCCCCAAGGAGTTGGAACTCGAACAGGCCGTCCCGCAGATGGAGGCGATCGTCAACAACCTGGCGACGATGGCCACGCTGATCGTGCTCGACCTGGGCGCGGGACTGCGACCCTATGTCATGCCGCTGGCCAACCTCTCCGATCGAATCATCCTGGTTGCCGAGCCGGTCTACCCGTCCAACACGATCGCGCGCAATCTGATCGACGAGCTGGCTTCCAGCGGGCTGGGCCGGCATCGGATCAGCCTGGCCCTCGTGACGCGCGAGCGCACCAGCATGCAGATCCCGTGGCAGCAAATGGCGGCCGATCTGGGTGTGGAACTCGCCGGGCTGGTCTCGCCGGCGCCGGAGCAGGCTCACCAATCGGCCCAGAATGGAGCCCCCCTCGTCCTGCTCCACCCCGACACTCTGGTTGGCGACCAGATTCGCAAGCTCGCCGGCCACATCGCCACCGAACTCCAGCTCGCCTGATCGGGCGTCGTCTCGTGGGAGCCGCTCCGCCAGTGACCTCTCTTCGTCAGGCCGCTGAACTGCTGCGCGCCGCCCGCCGCCCGACGGCGCTCACCGGCGCGGGGATCTCCACGCCTTCGGGCATCCCGGACTTTCGGTCGCACGGCTCGGGCCTGTGGGACCAGTACGACCCGATGCAGGTCGCCTCGCTGACCTCCTTCCGCTACCAGCCGGAGGGGTTCTTCGCCTGGATCCGGCCATTGGCCGAGCGGATCCTGCTTGCCGAGCCGAACCCGGCCCATCTTGCGCTGGCGCGGCTGGAAGCTGCCGGCCGCCTGGCCGGTGTGGTCACCCAGAACATCGACGGCCTGCACCGGCGCGCCGGCTCGGTCTGCGTCTTCGAGATCCACGGTCACTTGCGGACCGCAACATGCGGCTCCTGCTACCGGCAATCGGCGACCGACGGGCTGCTGGCCGAATTCGCACAAACCGGCGCCCCGCCCCTGTGCCGGTCGTGCGGCGGGGTGCTCAAGCCGGACGTCGTCCTGTTCGGCGAACAGCTCCCGCACCGAATCGTGAAGCAGGCCGAGCGGCTGCTGGCGAGCAGCGACCTGCTCCTGGTTGCCGGCTCGTCTCTCGAGGTGACTCCGGCGGCGCTGCTTCCGCAGCGCGCGCTGGAAGTCGGCGCCCGATTGATCATCGTCAACCGCGAGCCGACGTACCTGGACGTCCGCGCCGATGTCGTCCTGCACGAGGATGTGATCGACGTTCTGCCGCCGCTGGCGGACGAGGTGCTCCGTGACTGATGGTGACAGGCGCTCCGATCGCGAGCTCTCGGCGATCCGCAACTATCCTCTGCTGGTCCGCCGCTATGCTCGCTTGCTGGAGGTGACGACCGATCTGGCCTCGCGGCTCGACCTGGAGAACCTGCTGCAGCGCATTGTCGAGGCCGCGCAGGAGCTCACCGATTGCGAAGCCGCCTCGCTCCTGATGTACGACGCCCAATCGCAGCAGCTGTATTTCGAAGCCGCCACCAACGAGCTGGCTGCCGGCGTCGGCCGGCAGACGGTTCCCACCGAGCGGAGCATCGCCGGCTGGGTCTTCACCCACGGCGAACCGCTGGTGGTCGACGATGCGCTCACCGACCCGCGCTTCTTCCGCGAACTCGACGTGCTGACCCAGTTCCGCACGCAGTCGGTGCTGGGCGTGCCGCTGCGGACGCAGTACAAGACGCTGGGCGTGATCGAGGCGATCAACAAGCGCAAGGCTCCGTTCGACGATCAGGATGTGCGCCTGCTGCAGGCGCTGGCCGCTCAGGCGGCGATCGCCATCGAAAACAGCCGGCTGTTCCAGCAGAGCGACGTGGTGTCGGAGATCGTGCATGAGCTGCGCACGCCGCTGGCGGCGCTGATGGCCGCCGCCTACTTGCTCCAGCGGCCCGATCTTCCGAAGGAAGAGCACCAGCGGCTGGGCGAGTCGATCTACACCGAAGTTCGGCGGTTGAACGAGATGGCGACAGATTTCCTCGAGCTGGCGCGCCTGGAGTTCCGGACGGACTCGGTTCACACGCGAACCGGTCGACCTGGCCGGCCTGGTGCGGGAGTGTCTGGAGGTCATTCGTCCTCAGGCGGAGGCGGATCGCATTCGCCTCGAAACGCAGATCGATGCCGGCCTTGGCCCGGTGCACGGCGATCGCAACCGGCTCAAGCAGGTCGTCCTGAACCTGCTGACGAATGCCATCAAGTACAACCAGAAGGGTGGTCTGGTCCGCGTCTCGATCGCCGCCGAGCCGTCTCTGGCTGTGCTGTCGGTTACCGATACGGGCCGGGGGATCCCGCCCGAGAGCCTGCCGCGCGTTTTCGATCGCTTCTACCGGGTGCCGGATCAGGAGGCGGCGACGGCCGGCACCGGGTTGGGACTGGCCATCGCCAAGCGCATTGTCGAGTCAAACCGGGGGACGATCGAAGTCTCCAGCCAGATGGGCCAAGGGAGTACCTTCACCGTCCGGCTGCCTTCCTCTCCTTAGAGTTGCGCTGGAGATGCCGAGAGAGGCGCCGGAGGAGGGACTCCGGACGGTCCTGTTCTCCGCGGGCCCTTAGCCGCGTCGCCCGAATTGCCGCTCCAGCGTGTCCACCGAAAGATGGATCATCGTCGGGCGGCCGTGGGGGCAGGCACGCGGCATGGCGCAAGCTTCCAGATCCCGCACCAGCTGTTCCTGTTCGGCCAGCGAGAGCACCTGACCGGCTTTGACCGCCGCCCGCTTGCACACCCGAGCCGCCAGACGCGCTTCGACCACATCGGCCAGCGGGGTTTCATCCTCTTCGAAGTCCTCGATCACCGCCCGCAGCGCGTGGGCGGCGGGCAAATGGGCGAGGAGCGGCGGGACGGAGCGGACGCGATAGGCGCTCGGCCCGAAGCCTTCCACTTCGAATCCCAATCCCCTCAGCACCTCCAGCTGCCCCTCCAGGGCTTGTGCCTCGGCGGGTGAGAGTTCCACGATCACCGGCTCGAGCAGTGACTGGGAGGCCGCCCCGGATGGCTGAACCTGCAGGAGCTTCTCGAACAGGATGCGTTCATGGGCGGCGTGCTGGTCGATGAGATACACGCCGTCCGGCCCTTCGGCCACCAGGTAGGTGGCGCCCACCTGGCCGACGCTGCGCAGCAAGGGCAGCCCACTCGCCGGCAGGCCCGGCTGTTCCGCAATGCCCGGCGGCCGTCCCTCCGGACCCGCAGCGTGTGCAATGGCCCAGGCCGGATCCGACGCCTGCGCCGCGGCGGATCCTGTCCACCCCGCGCCCCACGTCGCAGGCAGGACGAGGGCCGGCGCCGGCGCCTGGCCCAGGAGAGTCGCCCGTACCGCTCGCTGGAGCGTGGCGAACACCACCTCCGGCTCACGGAAGCGAACCTCGGCCTTCGCCGGATGCACGTTGACGTCGACCGATTCGGGTGCCACGGTCAGGAACAGGGCGGCGATCGGGAATCGCCCGACCATCAGCAGACCCTGATAGGCCTGCACGACCGCCGCCGTCAACGACGCGTCCAGGATCCATCGGCCGTTGAGGAAGAGCGTGACCTCGCGTCGGTTCGAGCGGTGCACGGACGGAGGACTGATGTAGCCCTCCACCCGGACGCCGCGCCCTTCGGCTTGCGGGAGGGCGACCATCTCGCGAGCGATCTCCAGGCCAAAGACCGCCGTGAGCACTTCGCGTCGATCCCCGCTTCCGGACGAGGCGAAGACCGGGCGCCCCTCGTGCGATAGGTTGAAGCGCACTTGCGGATAGGCGAGCGCATAGCGCGTCACCAGCGTCAGGATTCGGCGGCGTTCGGTCTCCTCCGATTTGAGGAACTTCTGGCGAGCCGGGACGTTGAAGAACAGGTCGCGGACACGGACGACGGTCCCGGCGGGCGCTCCGACCGCTTCCGTCCGGCCCTCGTTCCCTCCCTGAATGCGGAGCCGTGTCCCACCCGGCTCCTGCCGGGCCCGCGAGGTCAATTCCAGATGTGCGACGGCGGCGATCGACGCCAGGGCTTCGCCTCGGAAGCCGAGCGTACGGATGGCGAACAAGTCGTCGATCGTGCGCAGCTTGGAGGTCGCATGTCGCTCCACAGCCAGCGGCACCTCCGCCGCCGGAATCCCTTCACCGTCGTCGGAGACCTCGACCAGGCGTCGCCCTCCCCCCTCGATGCGCACCCCGATCGAGCTCGCCCCGGCGTCCAGGGCGTTCTCGACCAGCTCCTTGACGACCGACGCCGGCCGCTCGATCACTTCCCCAGCGGCAATCGCCGAGGCAACTTCAGGAGGCAGGACCTGTATCGTCACGGCACGGCTCCCCGTCTGGCCGATTATAGTGCCGCGCCAACCCGGACGGGTTGACACCCCCGTCGCGCGTGGCCTATACTGCCCCCGTGGACTGGCCGACGACCATCCTGCTGGCAACCCTCCTGTTTCTGCTCGGGCTGGTCGCGGTGCGCAGCGAGCGACGCCTGCGCCGCTGGATCATCCTCCTGCTTCCCGTCCCGAGCGTCTACCTGATCGTGCGGTGGGCCGCATACCGTCAGGCCTGGATCGAGGCCGCCGTCGCCGCGCTGATTGCCCTGACCGCCCTGGGCGTTTGGTGGCGGCTCTATGGCCGTCGTCTGCCTCGTTCCGGCCAGCTCGATCCGCGTGTGGTCCAAGGACGATCCGTTTTGATCGATTGGCGGGTGGTCTTCCTCGATCTGGACGACACGTTGTATCCCCCATCCAGCGGAGTATGGGATGCCATCGGCGCGCGGATCCAGGACTTTGTCATGGACCGGCTGGGGCTGGGCTTCGAAGAGGCGAAGGCCTTGCGCCGCCGCTACTTCGACGAGTACGGCACGACGCTGAATGGCCTGTGGCACCACCATGCCATCGACCCGACCGACTACCTGTCCTACGTCCACGCTGTCCCCCTCGAGGAAATGATCCAACCTGATCCGGAGCTGGCTTCGATGCTCCGCAATCTCCCGCAGAAGCGGATCGTCTTCACCAACGCCAACCGTCAGCATGCCGAGCGGGTCTTGAGTTGTCTGGGGGTGTCGGCGCACATCGACGCCATTCTCGACCTGTTCGCCCTGGAGATGACCAACAAGCCGAAGCAGGCGGCGTACACGCGCGCCCTTGCCTTGGCCGGCGAAACCGATCCGCGCGCCTGCGTGCTCGCCGATGATCTGCCCCGCAACCTCGTCCCGGCCGGCGCCATGGGGATGACGACCGTCCTCGTCGGCCCCGCCCAGCAGGACGGGGCAGCCGATTACCGCATCGGACGGATCACCGATCTGACGCGGGCACTTCCCGGCCTGGTGACACATGACCATCGATAAGCGCATCGATCTTGACGCGGCGGTGCATCTCGTCTCGACGGGAGCCAGCCTTGCCCTTGGCGGCGTGACGTTGTACCGGCGGCCCATGGCCTTCACGCTGGCGCTGATGCGGCGATTCGCGGCGGAGTCCGAGCCGGGCGGCCTCACGCTGCTCCCGTTCACCGGGGGCCTGGAGACCGATCTGCTGATTTCGGCCGGGATGGTGCGCCAGGTGCGCGCCTGCTACGTCGGGCTCGAGGCGTTCGGCCTGGCGCCCCACTTCACCCAACACGCCAATGAAGGCCGTCTGGACATCCTGGAGGAAACGGAGGCCAGCCTGGCCTGCGGGATTCGGGCGGCGCTGTCCGGGGTGGGCTTCCTGCCCTCGACGGCCTGGATCGGGACCGACCTGCCGACCCTCCGGCCCGATGTGCGCACCGTGATCGACCCCTACTCCGGCGAAGAGCTCATGGCGTTTCCAGCCATCCACTGTGACGTAGCCGTCGTGCATGCGCTGGAGGCGGACCCGCGGGGTAACGCCCTGCTCAACGGTCACTGGGGCGTTGATCGCGAGGTGGTCATGGTGTCCAAGACGGTGATCGTCACGGCGGAACGAATCGTCGACCGGCTGGCCCACGCGGACATCCCCGGGCCGGCTGTGAGCGCCGTCGTCGAAGCTCCGGGCGGCGCGTATCCAACCTCCTGTCACCCGGACTATCCCTTCGATGGGCACGCCATCCTGCGTTACGTGGAAGCCGCCGGGACGGATGCCTTCCCGGCCCTGATCGCCGAGTGGTGCTCCCGTCACCATCTCCCCTGACCGCAGGGACGCCCTCACCTCCCGGCCGGCACGATTCACGTTTATCGTCTGCTTATCATCGTATGTTAGCCTTTGGCCGATGGTCCGAGGTGTGCGCATGAACAAGTCAGTTGGAAGGGTGCTCGGCCTTCTGGTCGGGCTTGGGTTGGCAGTCGGGCTGTTCGGCGGCGGGGTGGCTGTGGGCACCCTCTCCCCCCAGTTCCAGCGACTGGGATCGGAGCTTGCCGCGCCGGTCTTTCAGGCGATCGGCTCGCTTCCCCAGTCGGCGCCCAGCCCGGCGGCCGACACCGTCCCTCCGGAGCTCTTCAGCCCATTCTGGCAGGCGTGGGAGCTGGTTCACACCCGATATGTGGACCAGCCGGTTGACGACACGGCGCTGCTCCGCGGCTCCATTCGCGGCATGCTCGAGGCACTGGGTGACGAACACACCGCCTACATGGATCCGGAGCAGTATCGGCAGGCGAACATCGGCCTGACCGGTGAATACGAAGGCATCGGCGCCTGGGTCGACAAGGACGGCAAGTTTCTGACGATCGTGGCCCCGATCCCCGGCTCCCCGGCAGAGAAGGCCGGGGTGAAGGCGGGGGATGTGGTGATCGGCGTGGACGGGGAAGACATGACCGGGATCGATCCGAGCCTGGTGATCCAGCGCATCCTCGGTCCCAAAGGTACGAGCGTGTTGTTGACTCTCACGCGTGAGGGCACGCCGGACCCATTTGACTTGAGCGTGGTTCGAGACAGCATCAACATCCCCAGCGTCGACGGCCGGATGCTCGACGAGGGCTTCGGCTACATTCAGCTGCTGACCTTCGGCGAGGAGACGACGCGTGACCTTCGCGCGGCCCTCAAGGAATTGCTGGCCCAGGAGCCGCGCGGCCTGATCCTCGACCTGCGCGGGAACGGCGGCGGATACCTGACCACCGCTGTGGAGGTGGCCTCCGAGTTCCTGGCGCAGGGCGTCGTCCTGACCGAGCGATTCGGCGATGGGCGCGTGGAAACCTACCCGGTGCGCACCGGTGGCCTGGCGACCGAAATCCCGATGGTCGTTCTGGTCGACGCCGGATCGGCTTCCGCCTCCGAGATCGTCGCCGGCGCGCTGCAGGACCTCGGCCGAGCGCAACTGGTGGGCGAAACGACGTACGGCAAGGGTTCCGTCCAGGATTGGATCACGCTGAACGACGACGGGGGCGCGGTGCGAGTGACCATCGCCCGCTGGTACACGCCGAACGAGCGACAGATCAACGCAGCGGGCCTCGAGCCCGACCTGGAAGTCCTGATCTCCGAGGAAGACATCCTCGCCGGACGTGATCCCCAGCTCGACCGGGCCATCGAAGCCCTGCAGGCCGAGCTGAAGGCGTAAGGAGGCGTCTCTCCGATGTACATCGATTCGAGCTACATCCTGTGCATGATCCCGGCATTTCTGCTGACCGCCCTGGCGCAGTTCTGGGTGAACTCCACCTACCGCAAGTGGCTCCAGGCCCCCAACAGCATGAGGGTGAGCGGTGCGGATGCAGCCCAGCGAATGCTGACACATGCCGGGCTCCAGAACGTCGGCCTGGCGGGCGCCCAGGGGCAGTTGACGGACCACTACGACCCGCGCAGCAAGACGCTCCACCTTTCGCAGCAAGTGGCCACGGTTCCGTCGGTTGCATCGCTGGCGATTGCCGCCCATGAGATCGGGCATGCGGTTCAGGACAACGAGGGCTATGGGCCTCTGCGACTGCGCAGCGCGCTCGTGCCGGCCGCCGGGATTGGGTCGAACCTGGGATGGATTCTCCTGGTCATCGGCTTCGCCCTGCAGAGCTTCGAACTCGCCGGCCTCGGCCTGCTGGTGTTCTCCGCTGGCGCGCTGTTCGCGCTGGCGACGCTGCCCGTAGAGCTGAATGCCTCCAAGCGAGCGCGGCAGCTGCTGACCGACTCCGGCCTGATCTACAACGACGAGGAGCGGAGCGGCGTGAACTCCGTGCTGAATGCAGCGGCCTTCACCTACGTCGCCGGGTTGGCAACCGCCCTGATGCAGTTGTTGTACTTCGGATCGAGGGTGGCCGGGCTTGGAGGACGTCGCCGCTAGGCGGATGTCGGCCGGTTCGACCCGATCTCACCCCGTCAACTAACGGGCGGTCCCCTCGGGACCGCCCGTTCTCGTCCCTTCAGCGCGATGCAAGTCTGGCTCTGACGCTCTCCTTAGTCCCCTCTTACCTGGCCTTCACTTCGCGAGCTTAGCATCCAGGCGAATGCGCAGAAGTGGAAGGAGGCTCTCATGGAACCCGTCACACCGTTCTCTCGTCGTGCGACAACCGTCCTCGCGCTGGTGTTCGCCGTCAGCGTGCTCCTCTCGGCCGCGGCGGGCGCTGCCGCCGGCGGCGCCGTGGCGTACTTCGTGCTGCGGGATCGGACGCCGGCCGAGCCCATCCCTGCAGTCACCACCGCCAGTGTCATCTCTGAGATTGCCGGAGGTTCCGAGCCGGCCGAAGGGGCGGCGCAAGCCGCCGCTGCCCTGGCCCCATCCGTCGTGACCGTGGTGAACTATCTCCAGTCGAATGGCGGCTCGGCCGCGCCGACCGACCAGGGTAACCGGGCATCCGGATCCGGCGTGATCATCAGCGACCAGGGACACGTGATCACCAACGCGCACGTGGTCGAAGGCAGCCAGCGCCTGGAGGTGGTCCTGGCCGACGGAAGAAGCCTGCCTGCTTCGCTGGTCGGAAGGGACACCTTCTCCGACCTGGCGGTGATCAAGATCGAACCCGGTGCGGCGCCGACCGCCGTCTTCGGCGACTCGGATGCGCTTCTCGCCGGGGATACGGTTATCGCCATCGGGTCTCCGTTGGGCGACCTGACCAATACCGTCACCGTCGGGGTGGTGAGCGCCAGGGATCGGAGCATCGAGACGAGCTCCGGTTTCCAGATGGAGGGCCTGCTGCAGACCGACGCCGCCATCAATAGCGGCAACTCCGGAGGGCCGCTCGTCAGCCTGAAGGGCGAAGTGGTTGGGATCAACACCCTGGTCGTGCGCGGCAGCGCGCTCTCCGGTGCCTCTGCCGAGGGCCTCGGTTTCGCCATCCCGAGCAACACGGTGAAGGCTATCGCCGCGCAGCTGATCGCCACCGGCCAGGTCACCCGGCCCTACCTGGGAATCCGTTGGGAGTGGATCACCCCGGCATTGGCAGCGGCGAATGGGCTCGAGGTCTCCTTCGGCGCCTACGTCACCGATGTGAGCTCCGGCAGCCCGGCGGCCGGGGCCGGGCTCCGCACGGGCGACGTCGTGATCGGGATGGATGGAACGCGTTTCGACGGCGACAGCCCGTTCCTCAACCGGCTGCTGACGCACGCCCCCGGAGAGACGGTGACGCTGGAGGTGAAGCGCGGCACGGCCGAGCTCCAATTGCCCGTGACGCTGACCGAGCGACCGAGCCTGTAGAGCTCGCCGGCACCTTCTATCGCGCGCCTCCCCGCGCCGAGCACGACCTGACCGGTGGTTCCGCCACCGGTCAGGTCGTGCCGCACCTGGCCGCCCGACTCCCAGGCGCTGCTTTGACGCCTCCCCCGGGCAATGCTAGAATCGACGCGAAGGTCGAGGGGAACGCCCGTTGAAACCTGAGACACCTGCTGCGAAAGAGCCCCCGGTTTCCCGGACGCTCCGTCTGATCTATCCCCCTGCCCTGGTCCGCGAACCGATCCTGCACCGATTGATACGCAAGTTCGACCTGACGGTCAATATCCTCGGCGCTCAACTCGGGATCGACGAAGGCTGGCTCGAACTTCAGGCCACGGGTTCGGCAGCGGAACTCGAGCGCGCCATCACCTGGCTGACGGCTGAAGGTCTGCAGGTGACGTTCCTCGACTGAGAGCTCGCGCATTTCAGAAACTCAGGAGACGACCGTGACTGCCAAAGTCATCCTCAACCCATACTCCGCTCGCTGGATGGCCCGCAAGCGCCGTCCGGAGATGGAGGCCGCCCTGCGAGCTGCCGGACTCGATTTCGAAGTTGTCGAGACCAACGCTCCGGGCGAAGGCGTGACGCTGGCCGAGGCGGCCGCGCGCCAGGGCTACGCGCCGATCATCGCCGCCGGCGGCGATGGCGCCATCGGGGAAGTCGTCAACGGATTGCACCGGGCCTCTCCCGACGGCGTGCTCGGTCCGCTCGGCCTGATGCCGATGGGGACCGCCAATGACCTGGTCCACAACCTCGGCCTGCCTCTGGAGTTGGGCGCCATGGCGCGCGCCATCGCCGGCGGCCAGACACGCCGCATCGACCTGGGCATGGCCAACGAGTGGGTATTCGACAACAACTCGGCCGTGGGTCTCGAACCGATGGTCACGCTGTACAACATCCGCATGGTCCGGCTGCGAGGGGTCATCCGCTATCTGGTGGCTGCACTGCGGGCGATCAATCAGAAGCCGGCCTGGGCGATGCGTCTGGAGTGGGATGACGGCGGCTACGAAGGGCCGGTCAGCCTGGTCACCGTGGGCAACTGCGCGGTGACCGGAGGGCTGTTCCGTATGGCGCCGGCGGCGGACCCGACGGACGGCAAGCTGACGTTCGTGTATGCCTACGCCCCCACGCGGCTGAAGATGCTCTCCTTGCTCCCACGTGCCATTTCCGGCGACTACGTCAAGGATCCGGCCGTCCACCAGCACCACACCACGAAGCTGCGCATCAGCATGACGCCGGAGTCCCCGATCCAGGTCGATGGAGAGATCCGCTCGCATGGATTGGGTTCGGTGACCTACGAGGCTCTTCCAGCAAGGCTCGACGTCCTGGTTCCATGACCCGGTCGCTGATCGTCAACGCCGATGATTTCGGCCGGACGCGCGGCGTCTCGGCCGGGATCATCGAGGCGCACCTGCACGGGCTGGTCAGCACGACGACCGCACTGGTGAATCTGCCCGGTGCGCTTCACGACGTCGCCCAGGCATGCCGGCAGGCGCCATCGCTCGGCCTCGGCGTCCACCTCAATCTGACTCTCGGCCGGCCGGTCCTCAGCCCGGCGCACGTCCCCTCCCTGGTCGCATCGGACGGGAGCTTCCATCCGCCGGATGCATTGGCCGCCATCGCCGGTCACATCGACGCGCGGCAGGTGGCCAGCGAATGGCGCGCCCAGATCGAGGCGTTCCTGGATGACCGGTGCCACGCTCGACCACCTCGACAGCCATCATCACGCTGCGCTCCTCGCTCCGGCCTTGTGGGAAGCTTGCCTCGCCCTGGCGCTCGAGTTCGGCTGCGGTGTCCGGCCGCCCGCTCCCCGCGCGGCGCGCGACGATATCCTGTTCAGCCGCTTCCCAAGCCATGCTCGGCGCTACGCCGCCGGGGATGCCCGACGCCGCCTGCTCGCATCCGGCGTTCCCAGTCCCGACGGCCTGGTAACGCGCTTCTACGACCGGCGCGCAACCCTCCCCGGGCTGCTCGCCATCCTCGCCGACACACCCGAAGGGATCACGGAATTGATGTGCCATCCGGGCCGGGTGGACGAGCAGCTTCAGCGTGAGAGCGGCTATGCACAGGCGCGGGAACGCGAACTGTTCGCGCTCACCTCCGCCCGCGCCTTGCAGGCAGTTGCGCGGCACGGGATCGCCCGGCCGACTTATCGCCAGGCGTTCTTGAGGCCGGCGTGAACGTTTGGACGAGGCTCTCGTGGTGGGCCAGCCGACTGCTGTATGCGCAGCTGGCGTGGAGCTATGATCTGGCAGCCTGGCTGGTCTCGAACGGCCAGTGGCGCATCTGGCAGCGCGTCGGCCTGCGGGATGTACCGGCGGGCCGAGTGCTCGAGATGGCGTTTGGTCCGGGCCACTTGCTCAAGGAGCGCGCCGACGCCGGGCGTCCGATGATCGGGATCGATCGCTCGCCTCAGATGGTGCGCAAGGCTGCGCGCAGGTTGCGCCGGGCCGGACACGTCCCGCGGCTGGTGCGCGGTGATGTCCGCGCCCTGCCCTTCGCCGGCGGCCAATTCGAAGCCATCCTTTCGACATTCCCCGCCGAGTTCATCGTCGACCCGCGCGTACACGCAGAGGCGCGTCGCGTCCTGCGGCAGCAGGCCCCCTGGATCATCATCCCCTCCGCCCGCATCACCGGCCGGCGGGGGCTGGATCGCATCCTGGCCGGGCTTGGCCGACAGATCGCCCTGCAAGACGATCCGCTGCCCGGATTTCGGGCACGCCTGGAAGCGGCCGGTTTCCAGGTGGAAAGCGGATGGGTTACACTGCCCCGCAGCCAGGTGATGCGCATCGTCGCGCGGCGCCCATCAGACCGATCCCGGGAGGGCAGCGGATGAAGTTGGTCGAAGCGGGAGAACTGGTCCTTCTCCTCGGAGGGGACCGCAAGCCCTTCTTCCTGCGCGCCACGGACGGTGGCGAACTGCAGACGCATCACGGCGTCGTCCGCCACGCCTCGATTCTTGGGCAGCCGTGGGGCACGGACGTCCACAGCCACCTTGGATACGCGTTCTTGATCCTGCCCCCCTCGCTGCACGACCTGCTGCTCTACCTGCGCCGCCAATCCCAGATCATCTTCCCCAAGGACCTCGGCTACATCCTGCTGCGCCTGTCCGCCGGGCCGGGCAGGACGATCCTCGAAGCCGGGACCGGCTCCGGCGGGTTGACCACGGCGCTGGCCTGGATGGTCGGGCCCCAGGGGCGTGTGGTGTCTTACGATCGGCGGGAGGACATGCAGCTCCTGGCGCGTCAGAACCTCGAGCGCGTGGGGCTCGAAGCGCAAGTGACGCTGAAGCACAGGGACATCGCCGACGGGTTCGACGAGACCGACGCCGATGCGCTCTTCCTGGATCTGCCCGACCCGCATATGTACCTCCCCCAGGTCCGCGCCGCCCTGCGCAATGGCGCGCCGCTGGGGGCGATTCTGCCCACCGCCAATCAGGTTTCCGAACTGGTGGAGGCGCTCGATCGCAACAGCTTCGGTTTCATCGAGGCGTGTGAGATCATGCTCCGGTTCTACAAGACCGTCCCGGCACGTCTGCGGCCGGTCGACCGCATGGTCGCTCACACCGGTTATCTGGTGTTTGCACGGGCGTTGATCCCCGGCTCGGTGCCGACTGTCCCATCCGCCGAGGAACCCGGACCGGTCGACGCCATGATCCTCGAAGACAACTGACCCTCCGCACCCCCGGGGAGCGAAACATGCGTCGCATGAGACGGGCACTGCTTGGAGGCCGGCGATCGCGAAGGATTCTTGGGCCGATCCTGGGCCCGGGACTCCAGCGTTTGCGGCTGGCTCACGCGCGGCGTGAGGCGGGGGACTACCGAACCGCGGCCGACGAGTTCCACGCCCTGGCGGAGCATGGGGAGGCCGAGGGGATCCCGCGATCGGTCCAGGCTTTCGTCCTGGCCGGGCAGAGCTACCTGCTCGCCGGGCAACACGACCAGGGTGTCGCCGACCTGCAGCGAAGCGTGCAGGCCGCGGTGCGCTTCGGGCAGCTGCCGCGCCTCGCCGCCGCTTCCACGCGCATCGCCGCTGAGCTTCGGGCCGATGGTTTTGGACAGGAAGCGGATGCATTCCTGGGCATGCTCGCTTCGGCCGGCCAGCAGCCGCTGGCAGCGCAGCCCTCGGCCGGTCCGGCGCACGCGGCGCCGCGTCTGCCGACCAAGTGCCCGTCCTGCGGAGGAACCATCCACCCCGGCGAGGTCGAATGGGTCGATCCGCACTCCATCGCCTGCGAGTACTGCGGGTCGGTGGTGCAGGCCGAAAGGGGCTAGCGGCGAAGATGGCCAGCCGCCACACGCTGCACCGCCGTCCCCGGCGTGCGCCAAGCCCCGCCAGCCGCTCGGCGAAACGCCCGCCTGCGACCGCCGGCGATGAGCGCCGAATCCCCATCCGAGGGCGCGCCGAGGCTTCGAGCGATCTATCAACCTACCTGGCCGCGAGACTGGACGCCGAACCTCGGCCGGTTCGGCCGGAATGGGACGTCATCCCGGCAGCGGTCCTTGTGCCGATCTACGAAGAACATGGCCGATGGTTCGTCCTGTACACACGGCGCACGGAGACGGTCGACGTCCATCGTGGTCAGGTCTCCTTCCCCGGCGGGCGGATCGATCCGGACGATCACGGCCCGCGGGAAGCGGCGCTGCGGGAGGCCGAAGAGGAGGTCGGGATCCCGTCGGAGCAGGTTGAAATCCTTGGAACCCTTGGGGCGCTCCTCACGGTCACACAGTTCGAGGTGACGCCGGTCATCGGGCGCATCGCCTGGCCTTGCCCGCTGCGGTTGAACACCCACGAGGTGGCTTGCGCCTTCGGGGTGCCGCTGGAGTGGCTGGCGGATCCGGCGCACGTCCATCGCCAGCAGCGCATGCCTCCGATCCCCGGACGGGAGATCGCGGTGTACAGCTTCGACCCGTACCTGGGCGAGACGATCTGGGGCGCCACGGCGCGGATCACGCTCGACCTGGTGGCCCTGTGGCGCGGCTTCGCCGGGGAAAACAAAAAGCGGAGCGGCAGTTCGCCGCTCCGCTGACCAGCATTGCCGGGACGACTATTCGTCTTCTTCTTCCTCTTCGTCCTCGTCCTTCTTGCGCGCGATGACTTCGGGCTCCGCCACCACGGCCACGACTTCCTTCACCTCTTCGACGACTTCGGCCACCTGGTAGATCACGCGGGCGACGACGTCATCGGCCGACGTCAGGATCCGAACGCCCTGGCCCAGCGTCAGGTTCCCGACGGTGATCTTGTCATCGATCTTCTCCAGGCCCTCGATGCTGACGAGGACGCGGTCCGGCAGGTCTGCCGGCAGGGCCTCGACCACGATCGCCTGCACGGAGGTGACCAGCACACCCCCGAGCGTCTTGACCGCCGGGGCCTCGCCGGTCAACTCGAGCGGCACCTCGGCCCGGATCAGCTGATCCATGGCGACCTTGAGGAAGTCGACGTGCCGCACGTTCCTTCGGATGGAGTGACGCTGGACCTCGCGCACCAGGACCTTGTGCGTCACGCCGTCCAGCTCGAGGTCGAACAGAGTCGCACCGGTGGCGCGCGCCAGCGCCTTCTCTGCCTCGCGCGCCATGAGCTCGATCGGCGTGGGCTGCAGGCCGGCACCGTAAATCACCGCCGGCACCCGCCCCTCCCGACGCAGGCCCTTGACCTGCTTGCCGATCACCTTGCGTGTTTCCGCCTTGATCTGGTTCTCAGCCATCATTTCCTCCGGAGCGCCTCTTGCCCCCGCACGGGGCTACCTTCGCTCCTGCAATCTCACCGGCGAAGCACCGGTGGAAGAACCTAGGAACGCCGACGGGCGAGCAGCCCGCCGGCCAGCAGCACCAGCCCGGCTGCCACCCCGGCCACCAGCCCGGCCAGGATCGCCCCGCGCGTGTCGAGAACCGTCTCGACCGTACCGTTGACTTCGCGGGCGATGAGCACCACCGTACTGCTGTCCTGCAGGTCGGCGCGCTCGGCCAGAGCCAGGCCGGCGCGCGAGTTCGTCATCCTCAGCTCCCGCGCCGCCATGATCCCGCTGCCGCACTCGTTGGCATCGATCACGTCGGCGCGCACGACCAGGCCCACGGACTCGTTCAGGCTGACCGTCTCGGCGTCGATCGTCGCCGCGCCGCCGGTGTCCATCTCGACCACCCCGGCGAACACGCGGTTGACCCCGCCCTGGTGGATATGGACCTCGTCGGCCTCGACGGTGTCCACCATGGTGCCGCGCAGGTTGACCGTCTCGGCGGAATGCTCGTCGGCCAGACCGTCGATCCCGAGTGTGTCGTCCATGGCATCCCTCACCTGGGCAACAAAACGGGCCCTGTCACCCTGCCCGGGCCCGAGGGAATCATTCTACCCTTGCCCTGGCAGCCCGTCAACGATGCTCGCCCAACCGACCGCCCGGCTGTTCCCGTGGGAGGAACCCCGCCCCTGACCCCCGGATCCTGCGTCAGGATTCTCGTCCAGGACACCCCTGCGGCCGCGCACACCACCCGCGTTGACCAGGATTCACCGGCGTGTTAAACTGACGGGTCGCCGACGCACCTCGGACCTGCCGATGAACTTGTGGGCTGCTTCCCTGTTCGTGTTGACCGTGTGGGCTACGTCCGCCTCGGGCCCCCTCGCGCAAGCACCGGGGTTCGCCGAGATCACGCGCCCGGTCAACGGGGAAGCGGTCCGCGGCGTGGTAACGCTGGAAGGGACGGCCAACCATCCGACCTTCGACCGGTTCGATCTGGCGTTCGCCTACGACGTGGATCCTACGGAGACCTGGTTCCCGATTGTCGACGAGGACCGCTCGCGAGTCGTCGAAGGCCGCCTGGCCGTCTGGGACACCAACGGGGTTACCGACGGGGAGTACACGCTTCGGCTGCGCGTCTGGCCGATCGACGGCGAACCGCTGGTGACCGTCGTGCGCGGGGTGCGCGTCCGCAACTACACCGGCGTCGAGACGCCCACACCCGGACCGTCGTCCGAGGCACCGGTGGCTACGGCAACGGTCGCGCCAGCCACCCTCACGCCCGCCCCACCCGTCGCCGTGGCTGAGGTGCCTGAGTCCGGCAACCGGGTCGGCGACGCGCTGGTTGCCGGCGGACTCCTGGCCGTGGGCGTGCTTGCCGCGGCCGGCATCTACACCGCCCGACGCGCGACCTCACGATCCGAGTGGGGTTCGGCGCGCGCCGCCCGGCGGGCTGGGCGCCGCCGGCGTCCCGGACCACCATCATGACCGAGACATCCAGGCCCTCTCCGCTGCTGATCATCGGCCTCGGGAACCCGGGACGCGGATACCGGCGCAATCGACACAACATCGGATTCCAGGTTCTGGATGCGCTGGCCGAGAGTCTCGGATGCCCGATTCACACGCATGCAGGCGAACGCGCTGGTGACCGACGCACGCCTGGACGGCATCCGCGTGATCCTCGCCAAGCCCCAGACCTTCATGAACAACGCCGGGCAGTCGGTGGGTTCGTTGGCCCGATTCTTCCGGCTGCCGGCGGAGCAGATCCTGGCCGTCTACGACGACTTGGACCTGCCCCTCGGCGCCCTGCGGCTGCGCCCGGGCGGAGGCACCGGCGGCCATCGCGGGCTTGGCTCGATCGTCGATCACCTGGGCCTGGACGACTTCCCCCGCTTGCGGTTCGGCATCGGGCGACCGCCCGGAGCGATGGATCCGGCGGACTACGTCCTGCAGGATTTCGGGCGGTCGGACGAGGAGCTGGTCAGCTCGAATGTGGAGCGAGCCGTCGCCTGCATCCGGTCCTTTGCCCTCGAGGGAATCCAGGCGGCGATGACGCGCTTCAACGCCGCCTCCGAGTAGGCATGGACCTTTCCGGCTTGCTCGACCGGCTGCGCGACACAGCCGCTTATCGCTCGCTCGTCGGCGACCTGCAGTCCCGCCCACAAGTCCAGGGCAGCCTGCGACTCCTGCGGTCGGCGCGTGCCCCCCTGGCGGCCGCGCTGGCGACGCGACCTTCAGCGCCCCATTGTCCTGATCGTCCCCCGCCCCGATCGGCTGCTGGTCCTGGCCGAAGAGCTGCCCGCCTGGGCGCCCGCCACGCGGGTGTATCCGTTTCCCGATCCGAACCCTCTCTTCTATGAGCGCGCGCCCTGGGGGCCGCGAACGCTCCGCCAGCGGGTGGTGACCCTGGCGGCGCTCACCGAAGCCGCTCAGCCCGGCGCGGTGCCGACGCCCCCCACCCCTCGGATCTTCGTCACCGCCGGCACACGCCTTGATGACACGTACGCTCGCCCGCCGCGACTTCCTGGCGAACTCGCGCAGGCTCAACCTTCAGGCTTCCTTGCGCCCCGATCGACTGCTGGAACTTCTGGTGGGCACGGGCTACTTGCCGGCCAGCCTCGTCACCGAGCCCGGCCAATTCAGCCGCCGAGGAGGCATCCTCGACGTGTGGCCTCCGGCCGAGGCGCTGCCGGTGCGGATCGAGCTCTTCGGCGACGAGATCGATTCGCTGCGCTGGTTTGACCCCACGACTCAACGGTCGACGGACCCCCTGGAAGAGGTGCGCCTTTCCCCGGCCCGCGAGGGCTTGCCCCGGATGCATCAAGAGGAATGGGACGCGTGGCTGCCGGGTGCAACCGAGGTTCCGCAGGAGGAACGCGAACGCTTGCGGGAGTTCTTCCTGCCGTGGGCCAACCCGGGGTCCGCCGGTCTGCTCGATTTCCTGCCCCACGACGCCATCCTCCTTCTGGATGACCGCCTGAGCGTGGAGGACGCGGTCAGCGAGCTTGAGGAGCAGGCCGTCGCCCTGCGCGGCGAGCAGGAGTCTCGCGGCGAGCTCCCACCCGACGCCCCGCTGCCCTACGTCACCCTGTCCGAACTGCGCGAGGCGTTCGAAGACCGGACGGTGCTCGACCTGGGCATGCTCTCCGGCGATGACGAGATGGGATGGGACCTCGCCGAGGCCTTCGCCCCGGGCCCCCGCTTCGGCGGGCAGCTGCACGCGGTGCTCGATCATCTCGAGGAGCAGCGACGCGCCCACGCGATCACGATCGTCGTCAGCCGTCAGGCGCCTCGCCTGGCCGAACTGTGGTCCGAGGCCGGATCCCCGCAACTGGTCCTGGAGCGCCTGCCCACGGAGCTCGCCGACGGAGACCTGCACTTCGTCCAGGGAGCGCTTTCGGAGGGCTGGCGTCTGGAACCGGGCGATGGCCGTCAGGCGAACCTGCTGACCGACGCCGAGGTGTTCGGCTGGTCACGCCCACAGCCGCGTCAGCGCCCCACCCGGCGCGCCGCCTCCCCCGAGGCGTTCTACTCGGACCTGGCACCCGGCGACTGGGTCGTTCATATCGACTACGGGATCGGCCGGTTCGCCGGATTGGTCGAACGCACGCTGGATGACCTGATGCGCGAGTTCCTGCTGGTGGAATTCGCCGAGGGCGATCAGCTCTTCGTCCCCGTCCACCAGGCCGATCGGATCACGCGCTACATCGGCGTCGACGCCTCTCCGCCCAGTGCCTCGCGCCTGGGCGGCCAGGAATGGGAGCGCATGCGGGCGCGCGCCCAGGAAGCCGTGGCGGAAGTGGCGCGCGACCTGCTCGACCTGTACGCCCGGCGCATGGCCGTCGAGGGCCACGCTTTCCCGCCCGATGGAACCTGGCAGCGGGAGCTCGAGGCTTCTTTCGCTTATCTCGAGACGGAAGACCAACTGCAGGCCATCCGGGCCGTCAAGGCCGACATGGAGCGGGCGCGCCCGATGGACCGACTGGTGTGCGGCGACGTCGGCTACGGCAAGACGGAGGTGGCGCTGCGGGCGGCGTTCAAGGCGGTCATGGACGGGCGCCAGGTGGCCATGCTCGTCCCGACGACCGTGCTGGCCCAGCAGCACTTCAATACCTTCCGTCAGCGCCTGGCTGCCTTCCCCGTCGAGGTCGACATGCTCTCGCGCTTCCGCACCCGCGCCGAAGCCGACCACGTGCTCGAACGACTCGTGGGGGGCGAAGTCGACATCCTGATCGGGACGCACCGCCTGCTGCAGAAGGACGTGCGCTTCAAGGATCTGGGGTTGCTGGTCATCGACGAGGAACAGCGCTTCGGGGTCACCGACAAGGAGAGCCTGAAGCGCCTGCGGACCGAGGTCGACGTCCTGACCATGACGGCCACGCCCATCCCACGCACGTTGTACCTGGCGCTGACCGGAGCGCGCGACATCTCCACCATCAACACGCCGCCGGAAGAGCGCCTGCCGATCGTCACGCACGTCGGGCCCTATGACCCGCGCCTCGTGCGGCAGGCGGTGCTGCGCGAGATGGACCGCGGCGGCCAGGTGTTCTTCGTCCACAACCGGGTGCAGACGATCCTGGCCATGCACGCTCGCCTCGAGCGGCTGGTTCCTGAAGCCCGCCTGGCCGTGGCCCATGGCCAGATGCCGGAGAAGGATCTGGCCCAGGTGATGGAGCGCTTCACCACCGGGGAGATCGATGTGCTGCTGAGCACATCGATCATCGAGTCCGGTCTCGACATCCCGAACGCCAACACGCTGATCGTCGATCGGGCCGACACATTCGGCCTGGCGCAGCTCTACCAGCTCCGGGGGCGTGTCGGGCGCAGCGCGGCCCGCGCCTACGCGTACTTCTTCCGCCACCCGCATTTCCGCGCCACCGAAGAGGCGCGCGAGCGGCTCGAGATTCTGGCCGAGCACACGCAGTTGGGCGCGGGGTACTCGATCGCCATGCGGGATCTGGAGATGCGTGGCGCCGGTGATGTCCTCGGCACCCGACAGCACGGGCATATCGCCGCCATTGGCTTCCACCTGTACACCCGCCTTCTGGCGGCTGCCGTGCGCCGTCTGAAGGGCGGCGCAGAGACCGCCGGCCCCGAACCGGGCGCGGCACTCACCACCCCCGACCCGCTGATGGTGACCATCGAACTCCCGTTAGCCTATGCCATCCCTGCGGCCTACGTGCTGGATCGCGACCTGCGTCTGCACCTGTACCGGAGGCTGGCAGATTTCCGCTCCGAGGAAGAGATCGAGACGCTGCGGGCTGAACTGGAGGACCGATTCGGCCCGATCCCGGAGGAGGTCGAGAACCTGGTCTACCAGATGCGGGTGCGGATTCGGGCGGCGCACGCCGGCGTGGACACGATTTCAGCCGAGAACGGCCAGATCCTTCTGCAGACGATGGCCGGCGATGAGGACCGGGAGACGTCCGAGCTCGGCGCCGATGTCCGCAGGAGTCGTCGAGGCTACTGGCTGGCGCGACGCGAAGGATGGCGGCAGCGACTGCTCGAGGTGCTGGATTTGCTGAGGACCTGAGGCCGGGGAGTTGGGACGTATCCTTGGCGGACGGGGAAGGACCGCCGGCGGCGCGATCCTGCCGCCGTCGATTGGGCGGCTACAAGTCGCCCTGGTAGCGAATCAGAATGGCGACGTACGGCACGCCATCCACGTACTCGATGCCGACGGCCCAGCTTCGCCAGTTGAACCTCGGCCCCGGGTCGGGCGCCGGCAGGTGGAAGCTGACGGTAGTTCATCCTGGCGTACTCCCCGGGCCACTCGGCGGCGATCCCCGTGTCGGCGGCGAGCAGCTGATTGCAGGCTTCCTGTGGTTCCCCGGCCAGCAAAGCATCCAGCTCGGGGAGCAACCGATCGCGGAACGATCCGACGATCGGGGCGCCCGAACCGCGCTGAACTCCCCAGGCGATCTCGTCGACGCGCTGCATCAGGTCCGGGACTTCAGGCAGCGGGATGACGATCTCGTCGTTCCACCAATCGTGGCGCAGGACCAGCCCTCGTCGCGGGGAGATCGTCTCGGCCAGCGAGTCGCCGGAGCGATCGCGCACGGCGGCAAAGAAGGTATCGATCAGCGCCGGAACCCGCGGATCCTGGCAGAAGGCTTGCGATTCGATATCTTCGGTCAGGTTCCACAGGTTGATCCAACCGCTGGTGCCGGAGGGCACCGAGATCTCCACCCAGATCGAGCTCCCCAGCGGTGTGGCCTGCCCGGTCAACCCGATGGCCCGAAGATCCGCGGGCAGTTCAGCCACGATCGTCCCCGAAATTCCCGCCGGCTCCCGGACCATCAAACGGCCACCCGGCGGCACGCCGAAGACCGAGAAGCTGGCGTCGCCCTCCGGCACGTGGCCGCCCGAGCCGAGCGTACTCTCGGCGATGGCGGTGGCGGTCTGGGGAGCAGCGGGGATCCCGATCGGGACCAGGGCGCGGGTGCAGGCTCCGAGATGCACCGACAGCCGCGAGGGCGACGCAGCGAGCCGGCGGCTGCCGCGCCGCAGGCGAAGTCCCAATCCGGCCGTCCTCATCTGATGCGACCTGGTCGGCGGCGGGCGGCGGGCTTGGAGATGGGCTTGGATGCGCGGGCGCGTCGCACCGTGGGACGCTTGGCCTTCGGCCCGCAAGCGCCAGCGCGAGCACGTCATCCATATGGGATACGAACCGAATGTCCAGCGCCTGACGCGCCTTGGGAGGGATCTCCACCAGATCCTTCTTGTTCTTCTCCGGGAGCAGGATCGAGCGCAGCTTGAGGCGGTAAGCAGCCAGCACCTTCTCACGAACGCCGCCGACCGGCAGCACTTTGCCGCGCAGCGTGATCTCGCCCGTCAGTCCGACATCGTGCCGCACCGCTCGTCCGGTGAGCGCCGAGGCCAACGCAGTCGCCATCGTGATCCCGGCGCTCGGGCCGTCTTTCGGGATGGCGCCTTCGGGGATGTGGACATGGATGTCGGTCTTCTCGAAACGCTCGCGGCTGACGCCCAGCTCGCGGGCTCGCGACTTGATGTACGAGAGCGCCGCCTGCGCCGACTCCTGCATCACCTCACCCACCTGCCCGGTGACCTGCATCGTCCCTTTCCCGTCGATCAAGAGCACTTCAACCGCCATGCCCTCGCCGCCGTTCTCGGTCCACGCCAGTCCGATGGCCATCCCCACCTGGTCTTCCTTCTCCGGCGTCGGCGGCATGATGTCGGGCGGCCCGAGCAGCCGGGCCAGGCCGGCAGGGGAGATGCGCTTCGGCCCGACCTTGCCTTCGGCCTTCCGCCGGGCGACCTTGCGGCACACCTTCCCGATCTCGCGTTCCAGGTTGCGAACCCCGGCCTCCCAGGTGTACTCGCGGATGATGGCCCGAAGCGCCGGGTCATTCAGCACCAGCGTTCCCTCGGGCAAGCCGTTCTGCTCCATCTGGCGCGGGATCAGGTAGCGGCGAGCGATGACCAGCTTCTCTTCCTCGATGTAGCCGGGGAACTCGATCACCTCCAGCCGGTCGAGCAGCGCCGGAGGGATGTTCGTCAGTGTGTTGGCGGTGGTGACGAACATCACCCGCGACAGGTCGTAGGCGAGTTCGAGGTAGTGGTCCGAGAAGGCGTGGTTCTGCTCGGGGTCGAGGACCTCCAGCAGCGCCGACGACGGGTCGCCCCGGAAGTCGTGTCCCAGCTTGTCGATCTCGTCCAACATGAAGAGCGGGTTGACCGTGCCGGCGCGGCGCATGGCCTGCAGGACACGTCCCGGGAGCGCGCCGATGTACGTGCGCCGGTGGCCGCGAATCTCGGCCTCGTCCCGGATCCCGCCCAACGACAGGCGCAGGAACTTGCGGCCGAGCGCTTCGGCGATCGAGCGCCCGATGGACGTCTTGCCGGTGCCCGGCGCACCGACGAAGCACAGGATCGGCTGACGCTGTTTCTCGGGCGCCAGGCTGCGGACGGCGATGTATTCCAGGATCCGATCCTTGGCATTCTTCAGGCCGTAGTGATCCCGGTGCAGGATCTCCGCTGCATGCGGCACATCCAGGTTGTCGACCGTCGCTTCGGTCCAGGGCAGCTCGAGCAGCCAGTCCAGGTACGTGCGCAGGATGCTGACCTCGGGCGAGAGCGGCGGCATCTGGGTGAGACGGGCGATTTCCTTCAGCGCCCGAACCTCCACCTCTTCCGGCAGGCCGAGATGACTCACGCGCTCGCGCAGCTCGGCCAACTCCTGGGCCCAGGGATCGGCCTCCCCCAGCTCGGTTTGAATCGCCTTCAACTGCTCGCGCAGGTACATCTCGCGTTGGGAGCGGTCGACCTCGTTCTGAACCTGGGAGTGGATGTGGTCCTCGAGTTCGAGGACATCGAGCTCGCGTCCCAGCATGACGCTGATGCGCTGCAGGCGCATGATCGGGTCGAAGGTCTCGAGGATGTCCTGGCGCTCGGCCACGCTCAGGCTGAGGGCCGAGGCGACCAGGTCGGCGAGCCAGCCGGGCTCCTCGATGTTGACGGCGTAGACGTAGGCTTCCTCAGGCAGGCTGCGGTTGAGCTGGACGCACTTCTCGAACAGCGTGCGCACGGCGCGCATCAGCGCCGTGGTTTCCTTGCCGCGTTCGGCGCTTTCATCCACCGGCCGGCCGCGGGCGCGCCAGCCGTCGCCGTCCGGGATCAGCTCCACGATCTGGATGCGGCGGCGGCCCTGCGTCAGCACGGACGTCGAGCCGTCCGGGATGTGCATCTGTCGCCCGACGGCCACTTCGGTGCCGACGGTGTAGAAATCCCCTGGCCCGGGAGTCTCGGCCTCCGGATCGAGCTGCGTCACGGCGACCATCGTCCTGCCGGCGCGGGTCGCGGCTTCGATCGCCTCCAGGGTCGACTCCTGGCTGACGAACAGCGGTGTGACCATGTTGGGGTAGAGCACGACGTCGCGCAGGGGCAGCACGGCACATTCCAGGCAGCCGTCGCTGTCCAGCGGAGAGTCCTCGATCTGGTACAGCTCATCGGCCCGGCGCCCCATCGGGTCGCCGAGTTCGGCCGGCAGGGACGGGTACCGATTGCGGGCTCCGCTCATGGCGTCCCTCCGCCGGCGTCGGCCTTCAACCGCGCGGCAATCTCGTCCCAGGCTGAGAGGATCTCGGCCGAGACGAACAGGCTGCCGGCCGAGACGATGACTTCGTTGGGACGCGCCCGGCCGATGGCCGTCTCCAGCGCCGCCCGGACCGGCGACACCACCTCGGTGCGCAGCCCGTGCTGGTGAGCAAGCGCCACGACCTCCGGCGGTTCGGCCGCCCGAGGGTGAGCCGCCTGGGTCACAATCACGCGGGATACGCGCGGCGCCAGCTCGACGAACATCCCCTCGATGTCCTTGTCGGCCGAGGCGCCGAAGATCAGCGTCACCGGCTGGCCGGGGAAGTAGTCATCGAGGGCAATGCGCAGCTTGAGGGCCGAGTCCCGGTTGTGAGCCGAGTCGACGACGATCAGCGGAGCCCGCGACAGGAGCTGGAAGCGGCCCATCCATCGGACCGATCGGAACCCATCGCGGATGGCGTCCTCGCCGATCGTCAGCCCTCGTTCCCCGGCTACCCGCAGGGCGGCGTAGGCGACCGCTCCGTTGACGACCTGGTGGTGGCCCAGCAGCGGCAGATCGAATCGCGGCGGCACCCACTCCTCCCCGCCGGCCGACTCGACAAAGGCATCCATCAGCGGCTGTTCCTTTGCCGACCAGACATGCAGCGTCTGCCCATCCAGATCGTGCCAGCCAGGAGCATACAGCCAATCGTGGCCGACGCGCACCAGCGGCGAGCCCTGCGCCCGAGCCACTTCTTCGATCACCCGTTCGGCCTCATGCTGCTGCGGCGCGCTCACGACCGGGACGCCCGGCTTGATGATGCCCGCCTTTTCCCGGGCGATGTCGGAAAGTCGATCGCCCAACAACTGCGTGTGGTCATACGAAAGCGAGGTGATGACCGAGACCACCGGGAGCAGCACGTTGGTGGCATCCAGCCGACCGCCAAGCCCGACCTCGATCGAAGCGGCCTGCACCCCGGCGCGGGCGAAGTAGGCGAAGGCGATCGCCGTCACGATCTCGTACGTGGTCAGATTCGGCACCTGGTCGACCCAAGGTTGGATCTCACGCACCCCGGCGACCAGTTCGGCCTCGGGAATCGGTTCTCCGTCCACCTGGATCCGCTCGGTGAAGTGGATCAGGTGCGGCGATGTGTACATGCCGGTGCGGTACCCGGCGGCGCGCAGGCCGGAGGCGATCATCGCCGTAACCGATCCTTTGCCCTTGGTGCCGGCGATGTGGAAGGTCGGGTAGCGTTGGTGAGGATCACCGAGCGCATGCAGGAGCTCGCGGACCCTGCCCAGGTCGAAGAGCTCCGCCGAGTAGCGGTAGCTTCGCTCCAGGCTGTAGTCGACGAAGCTGTAGAGATAGTCGAGGGCGTCTTGGTACGTACGAACGGACATGGGAAGTTGATTGTAAACGCCGGCCCCCAATCCGACAAGACACGCCCTGCTTGCGCGCACCCGGCGAATCGCGATATCATGTCGATTACCCCATGTTCTGGCGTCGAGAGGAGGTTGCCACCCCACCTGTAGGCATGTGTCTACAGTCTCCGACGTTCGTTCCGAAGATCAATACGAGGAGGAAGAAGGATGCGCAAGAACCGCTTGTTCCTGGCCGTCAGCGTCCTGCTGGTGGCCGCCCTTTTGCTGGGCGCCTGCGCCCAGGCCACCCCCACCGAGGCTCCCCCCCGCAGGCACCGCCTCCGAGCCGACGGCTGTTCCGCCGACGGAAGTCCCGATGCCCGCCATCGGGTCGCCCGAGCACCCGATCAAGGTGCTCTTCGTCCCGTCGGTCGATGCCAACATGATCGTCACCGGGGGCGAGATCATGGCCACGGCCCTGAATGAGGCCACCGGGCTGACCTTCGAAGTGGTGGTCCCGACCTCCTACGCCGCCACGATCGAAGAGATGTGCGCCTCGCCCACGGACACCATCGGCTTCATCCCCGCCTTTGGCTACGTCCTCGCCAATGACCTGTGCGGCGTGGACGTCGGTTTCCGGGCTGTGCGCCGCGGCTGGGGCGTCTACTGGACCATGTTCGTCGTCGCCCGCGACAGCGAATACCAGACGCTCGCCGATCTGGAAGGCAAGAAGTGGGCGTACCCGGACGCCGGCTCGACCTCCGGCTACCTGGTCCCCAAGGTGATGTTCGATGAAGCCGGCGTGACGCCGGGCGAGACGCTTGAAGCCGGCGGCCACCCGCAGGCCGTGCGAGCCGTCTACACCGGTGAAGCCGACTTCGCCACCGCTTTCTACAGCCCGTACGCCGTTCCGGAAGGTGGGACGGCCTGGGCTCGCGGCGTGGACCCTGAGGTCCCGGTGGACGTCAACACCTGCGCTCTGAACGCCGACAAGAGCCAGCTGTTGTGCGAGGGCTACCGCGTCCTCGACGCCCGCGCCAATATCCGCGAAGAGTTCCCCGACGTCGTGTCGAAGGTGCGCATCCTCTCGCTTTCGCCCGACATCCCGAATGACACCATGTCGTTCAGCCCCGAGTTCCCGGCGGAACTGCGGGCCCAGATCGAGGCCGCCCTGGCCGCCTTTGCTGAGACCGAGGCCTGGGGCACTTCGATCGGGAGTGAGGATTTCTACGGCTGGTCCGGGATTGAACCTGCGACCGATGCCGATTACGACTTCGTCCGCCTGATGGTCGCCACCGCCGGCGTGTCGATCGAAACGCTCGACTGATCTAGTTGTGGACAACTCGGGCAGGGGTTTCCCCTGCCCGAGTTTGCACTCCTTCCATCATCTTCCGACGGGACCAAGCCGGCGTGCGCGATCCGGCGTCGTCCAGGACCGTGGCGGGTAGCTAACCATGCTCCAGGTGATCAACCTCACCAAGATCTACGACGGCGGGGTCAGGGCGCTCGACCGGGTGAGCTTCGAGGTGCCCGACGGGCAGTTCCTGGCGGTCATCGGGCTGAGCGGGTCGGGCAAGTCCACGCTGCTGCGCTGCATCAATCGCCTGGTGGAGCCGACCGGAAGGTCAGATCCTGTGGAACGGCGAGGATATCACCGCCGCCACGCCGGAAGAGATGCGCCGCATCCGCCGCCGGTTCGGCATGGTCTTCCAGCACTTCAACCTGGTCAATCGTTCCCCGGTCCTCACCAACGTGCTCGCCGGCCGACTCGGCTATGTCAATCCGGCCTGGAGCCTGCTGAACCGATTCCCCGGCCACGATGTGGAGAAGGCGATGCGGCAGCTGGAGCGCGTCGGGATTGCGGACAAGGCCCACCAGCGGGCCGATGAATTGAGCGGTGGCCAACAACAGCGGGTCGGGATCGCCCGGGCTTTGATGCAGGACCCCGACATGATCCTGGCCGACGAGCCCGTCGCCAGCCTCGATCCGGTGCTGGCCCACAGCATCATGAAGCATCTGGAGGAAATCAACCAGCAGGACGGGGTGACGGTGCTGTGCAGCCTGCACTTTCTCGACCTGGTCCATCGCTATGCCGATCGGGTGATTGCGCTCAACGAGGGCCAGCTGGTGTTTGAGGGCCTGCCGGCGGAGATCGACGACCAGAAGTTCAAAGACATCTACGGCCGCGACGCCGAGCGCGTGGGCTGACCGGCATGAAGCCCAACAAGACCTCCCTTTGGAAATCCTTGAAAGCCGGCCTGGGGACCGTCCTGGTTCTGGTGGTCTTCGCCTATGGCTTCCAGATCACCAAGGTCAACCTGACCGAACTTCGAAGCGAGCAGCGGCAGGTGAGCTTGCAGCGGGTCATCCGCGCGTTGGCCCGGCCGGACATCTTCGCCTACGAGCAAGAGGAGCTGATCAGCAACACGCCCATCTACCTCCCTTGTCCCGAACCGGACCTGCTCGCCGCCCTGCCGGCGCCGGACACCAGTGGACCGTTCCTGGTGATCTCACCGGCGTGCGCCGAGCCCGGGGATACGGTCGAAGTGCGGGGGTTCAATTTCTACCCGAATGCCGAAGGACCGCTGCGCTTCATTCCCGGACCCGATCCCGTCAGCCCGGTCGCCCTGGGCAACGTCATTGCAGCCACGGATGGTGAGGGCCAGTTCACCGCCAGCTTGACCCTCCCCGAGCGCCCAAGCAGCGAGGTCCAGCACGTGCGGGCCACGATCCGTCGCAACATCGGCCTCCCGCAGTTGACGGAGACCGCCCACAGCACGTGGGAGAAGATCGTTGAGACGGTCTTCCTGGCGTTGCTGGCCACCACGATCGGCACCATTCTGGCGATTCCCCTCAGTTTCATGGCCGCCCGCAACCTGATGGTTGTCGTCCGGAGCCCGCTCGCCAGCATCTCCCTGTCGATCCTCGGCTGGCCGATCGGGGTCATCCTGGGGTACCTCGCCGTCGGCGCGATGGCGGGCCTGAGCGCTCCGCTCGCATCCAGCATCCCGACCAACCTGGCCGCCATCGTGATTGCCCCACTCGTCATCTGGCTGGCGATGCGCTGGGCGCTTCCGCAAGAGGAACTTGTGGCACCCAGGCCACTCGTTCGCCTCGCCCGCGGGCTGGTTCTGATCCTGTCCGTCCTCGTCGGGCTCTTCGGGCTGTTTCAACTGGCTGCACTGGCGATGAACCTCGGCTCACGGCTGGATGACGCTCTCGGCAACTTCGGCTTCCTCGGTGGTTTCCTGTTCCAGCTGGGAGAGATCTTGCGCATCACCACGCCTGCCCTCGGCGCACTGGCCGCCGGAGCGACGGTCGGCAGCATGCTCGGACGCATCGGGCAGCGTGCCGCGGAGCGGATGTCCGCTCGCTGGGTGCGGCTCCTCAATTTCCTGCTGGCTGCCGCCGCTGGAGCGACCGTCCTGGGCCTTCTGGGGTTACTCGTCGAAGCGCTGTACCAGGTGGGCCGCCCGGAATACACCCTGTGGATCCCGGTCCTGGTCGGCTCGGCCGCTGGGCCTGGCGCTCGCGGCATTCACCAGGCCCAAGGACACGCTGCCCACCGGCCTGGTGATTTACTCCATCACGCGCACGATCCTCAACGCCACACGCTCGGTTGAGGCGCTGGTGATGGCCATCGTGTTCGTGATCGCCGTGGGCATTGGCCCCTTCGCCGGTGTACTGGCGTTGGGCCTGCACACGATCGTCAGCCTGGGCAAGCTGTACTCGGAGCAGGTGGAAAGCATCCTCCCCGGCCCGATGGAGGCGGTGGAGGCCACCGGCGCCAACCGTCTCCAGACCATCATCTATGCCGTGGTCCCCCAGATCATCCCCCCCTACATCTCGTACACGATGTACCGCTGGGACATCAACGTCCGGATGTCGACGATCATCGGGTTCGTGGGCGGCGGAGGAATCGGTTTCCTGTTGCAGCAGAACATCAATCTGCTCAACTACCGGGCGGCGGCGGCCCAGATGTTGGCCATCGCCGTGGTCGTAGCCGCCATGGACTACGTGAGCTCCGTCCTGCGCCAGAAAGTGGTCTGATCCCGCACCCTGCTGTCGAGGAGCCTTCGACAAGTTCCGCGTGGCCCCGCCCTGCAGATCCGGGAGTCTCCCCCGGCGAACGTGTCTCCCTCCGCGAGGGAGGCGCGTGACTCCCGCCGCATGCCGGAAGCCTCGCTCGAGTGCTATAATCCTGCGCATTGCCGTCGGCGCACCATGAACGATCCTGTCCTGGTCCTCAACGCCAACTTCGAGCCGCTCAACGTGTGCTCGACCCGTCGGGCGGTCGGCCTGCTGGTCGCCGGCCGGGCGGAGATGCTGGTCAACGGCCGGGGCTACGTCCACACCGTCCGCCTGACCTATCCGCGACCTTCGATCATCCGCCTGGGGCATATGATCAAGCGCCCGCGGCCGCGCGTCCGCCTCACCAAGCGGGAGATCTTCCGACGCGATGGTTTCGCGTGCCAGTATTGCGGCACGCGGGGGGGCCGCCTGACGATCGATCACGTCATCCCTCGTCACCGCGGCGGCGATCACAGCTGGTCGAATCTGGTCACCGCCTGCGCCGGCTGCAACCTGCGCAAAGGCGGACGTACGCTCCCGGAAGCCCGCATGGTGCTGCTGCGTCCCGTTCAAGAGCCGCACGCCTCCGCCCACTACCTGTTCGGCTCCCACCTGACCGAGAATGAGGAGTGGGTCTCCTACCTCGAAGGCTGGTAGCCGACCTTCCACCGCGATCATGAACATGGCGGAGCCTGCGGCTCCGCCATTGTGATTCGCATCCCGGATCGCGGCGCTCAGGCTGGATCTGGCGCCGGCAAGCTCTCCAGCAGCGCCATCAAGCTCCCCGAAACAAGGCTGTGGCCGCCCGTCAGAATCGGAATCGGAGCGCCACGCAGCGCCCGCGTCAGCGCGGCCAGGTCGGGATCGCGCACCTCGTCAACCCATCCCAGATCGGAGGCAAAGCGGTCGCCGGCGCTGGGCCACAGCCCGCGGTGCGCCATCCACACCCGGTTGTCCCACAATACGCCGTCCGCCATTCCGGCCAATCGATCGATGAAGCGCTCGGGGCCCCAGTCGTCCAGCAGTTCGCCGATCAGGGAACGGACTTCGCCTCGTTCGGCCCGGCCGCTGGCCAGCATCCCCCGTTCCTCGACGAACAATCGCACCCAGACCTGTTTGCGACGCTCGATCTCACGCCAGATGGCGGACGAAGACCGTCCGATGATCGCCAGCGTGCTGGCCGGCGTGGAGAGCAGGCGGCGGAGCGCGTCCACCTGCGTCAGAAGTCCGGACGGCGCCAAGGTATCGAGGAACGCTCGCAGCGCCCTTCCCACCTGAGGATGCCGCGCCAGCATCAGGACATCCGCCGGGGTGTCGATGTCGGCCTGCGTCTCGGCCGAAGGAGGCAGGCCAAGCACCTGATAGCCTGCCTGGTGCTCAAGCACCCAGCCGAGCGGATTGTCCGTCGTCAACGCCGCGGCGACGGGCTCCACGCCCCGCGCCGACGACAGCACAGCCCAATCGGTTGACAGCGGGTTGTTGACCCACGCGGTTGGCGCCCGGGCCGGTTGAAGTGCCTGCGCCAGGATGTCGCTCAGCAGCCGGGTGGAGGTCAGGGGCGCGCTGGCCCCTCCGAAGTATGCGACCGGCCCTTCCCCGTAGCGGGCGGAAATGCCGGCGAGGGCCCGGCCAAAATGGAACGGCTCTTCTCCTGGAGGGGCAGGCAGCACTTCGGCCCCGTCCCCGGCCAGCACGGCGCGGTCGGACGCCTCGGCCGCCAGGACGACGATCGGTCCGGCGAGCTGGGTGAGGTGCAGTCGTTCCAGGGTGTCCCGGCAAGCGGCCAGACGAGCCTTAGCCATCCAGACCTCGCCCGCCGAGTTTCCGGCGGGCGGTAGGAAGAGTACGGCAGGGACGAGATGGGGCATCGGTGCGGTTGGAGGATGACGAGCCGGCGGGCGCAAACCCGCCGGCTCGAAGGCTGCCTGCTTAGGCGACGTCGGTCTCGATCAGGCCGAGAGTCCCATTCCGTCGACGGTAGAGGACATTCACTTGCTGCGTGACCGAGTTCAGGAACACAAAGAAGTCATCGTGCCCGAGGAGCTGCATTTGCTCGATCGCCTCGAGCTCGTCCATCGGGCGTGATTCGGAACGCCTTGCGCCGCGAGATCACCTCGCCGACGTCCACGGCCTCCGTCTCCGAAGGTTCGGCGGCCGCCTCGGCCAGCGAGCGCCCATCGCCCCGCCCCCGGTGCCGGCGGCCCTTGTAGCGCTCGATCTGCCGGCTGAGCTTCTCCAGGGCGGTGTCGTAGGCGGCGAAGATGTCGTCGGTCCGCTCCTCCGCCCGGAGCAGGATCCCCTTGCCGCGCACGGTGACCTGGGCGACTTGACGATCATCCGAATCGCGGGCCGACTTCTCATAGGCCAGATCGACCTTGGCCGATTCCAGCTCCTCGAGGTGCCGATCCAGTTTCTCGGCCTTCTTCGTAATGTAGTCTTCCAAACGCTTGCTGAGTTCCAGGTTATGGGTGCTGATCTCCACTTTGACGGTCATGATCGCTCCTTGTCCTGTGGGAATCGTCTCCGTCTCAACCAGCTCGGCCAACGGTCACACCGTACACAGCGCGGGCGTCCGCCTCCACGCACGCCCGGCCGCAGGCCATCAAGGTGGCGCCTGTCGTGCACAGATCATCGACCAGACAGACATGGGACTGGCGAAGAATCGTGGCGTCTGCCCGGAAGGCGCCCGCCACATTCTGCTGGCGGGCGGCGCCGTCCAAACCGACTTGTGATCGCGTCTCGCGGATGCGGATCAAAGCCGCCTCGCTGGAGGGCAGATCCAGCCTCGCCGCCAGTTGGGCGGCGATCAACGCGGCCTGATTATACCCGCGCTGGCGTCGGCGCTCGGGCGCCAGCGGGACCGGCACGACGACCGTCGGGCGCCAATCCTCGCGTCGCACGACCGACGCCAGCCACTCTCCCATCACCGATGCCATCGAATCGTCCGGGCGGTACTTGAGGTGCAGCAGCGCGCGGACCATCGGCCCCCGATAGCGTGCGTACGATCGCACGGGGAATTCGAACGGCGACCGGCATCGGCCCGGGGCCATGGGCCGGCATGCCACACCGATCACACACCCGGCCCTCCAGACGCTGGAGACGCCCGTCACACGCCTCGCACCACACCGGGCCCGGCCGTCCGCAGCCGGCACAGCGCGACGGGAACAGCAGGTCGAGAAATCGATCGATCCACGTGGAGAGAAGGCGCCGGCCGGCGTCGAGGCCGAGAGGTCGCAGGTCTTCGCGGGGAACCGTCACACCGGGCTCCGGGCTTGAGCTGCCTGTGCCGGAAATCAACCGGGGAGGCGTCTGCCTCCCCGGTTTCGGTCTGCGGCTTTCAGCCGGTCAGGATCTTGCCCAGCTCCGAGGTGAAGAGGATCAGGGCGGCCGGTCCCAGCAGGATGATCAGAATCGAAGGGAAGATCAGGATGCCGATCGGGAAGATCATCTTGATCGGGAGCCGGTGCGCCTCTTCTTCCGCCATCTGCCGCCGCCGCACGCGCATCTGGTCCGACTGGATGCGCAGCACCTTGGCCATGCTGACGCCCAGCTGCTCGGACTGGATCACGGCGGCCACGAAGCTGGTCATCTCGCTCACCTGCAGCCGTTCGGCCATGTCGCGCAGGCCATCCCGCCGCAGCTTTCCCAGCCGGATCTCCTGGATCACCCGGCCGAACTCGAGCGCCAGGTCGTTGTCCCATTTCTCATGCACCTTGGACATGGCGGCATCGAACCCCAGGCCGGCTTCCACGCAAATGGTCAGCAGGTCGAGGGCGTCCGGCATGGCGCGGAAGACGCCCTTCTGCCGGCGGGAGATGCGGCTGCCGAGCCACAGGTCGGGAAAGAAGAAGCCGATCAGCAGGAACAGCGCCGAGAGGCCGAGGCCCTGGAGCCAGTTGCGACCGGTGAAGGCGAAGACCAGAAAGATCAGCCCGCCGAAGGTCACGCCCAGGACGAAGCGCATGGCCAGGAAGAAAGCGGGGTCCATCTGCATCGGGTTGCCGGCCGTCTCCAGCCGCTTGCGGGTCGTCTCCAGCGTGGCCTGCGGCGTGAAACGCGAGGCCATCTGCCCGACGCGATTGAAGAACGGCAGGATGATACGCTCGCGGAAGCGCTGGGAGAGCTCGATCTCCTCCAGGCTGATCGGGTCTTCGCGCACGCTGAACTCGGCCAGCCGCTCCTGGATCGGATCCTTCGCCTGCGGGGCGCGCATGCCGGCGATCACGAGCCCGATGGCCAGGAACAGGACCACGCCGATCAGGATGACGATGCTCATGCGATACTCCCTCGTCCCAGCACTAAATGTCGATCTTGACCATGCGCTGAACGATGTAGAACCCGCTGCCGATCATTCCGCCGCCCAGGCACAGCAGCGGGAGGCCGCAATTGCGCGTATCCGGGTTGAAGAATTCCATCATGTACGGACGGTTGACGATGAACAGGATCGCCATCAGCGCCAGCGGGAGGCCCGAAATCACCCAGGCGGTTGCGCGGCCCTGAGCCGTCAGCGAGTTGATCTCGCCCTTGATCCGCACGCGCTCCCGGATGGTGTACGAGATCACGTCCAGGATCTCGGCCAGGTTGCCGCCGACCTCGCGCTGCACGTTGATGGCCGTGACGACCAGATCCAGGTCATCGCTGCGAATGCGGCGCAGGATGTGATCGAGGGAGTCCTCCATCGTCAGCCCGAGCTGCATTTCCTGGACGACGCGGCGGAACTCGTCGCAGATCGGCGGCGGAAGCTCGCGGCTGACGGCTTCCATGGCCTGCAGGGTTGAGTAACCGGCACGCAGGCCGTTGACCGTCAGGTTGAGCATGTCGCCGAGCTGGTCGTCGAATTTGCGCAGACGCCGCTTCTGTGCCTGGCCGACGTAGATCCCCGGCAGGAACACACCGAGCACCAGGCCAACGATGCCGAAGATCAGCGTCCGGGCCAGGATCGCCAGGACGGCGCCCAACCCGAGGGACACCGCCACCATGACGACCATGTACTCGGCCGGGCGGAGCTTGATGTCGGCCCGTGCCAGGTTCTTGCTGATCCCATCGAACAGATCGGTGCCTTCGCCCAGCCGGTTGAGCCAGTCGGCCATCGGGGTGGACCGCTTGACCTTGGCCGTCGCCTGTTGCATGGACGAAGCGCTGACCATCCCGCCCGACTCGGAGTAGCGCCCGAGGCGCTCCTCGACCACCGAGCGGCCCGAGAGAACGCTGGAGACCACGCCGACCACCAGCAGGAGCAGCCCCAGGCCGCCGCCGACGAACAGGACCAGGGAAGAGGCCGGCATGGCTAGTACCGCATCCGTTCGCCAACGCCGAAGATCGACGCCGGCAGGTGGATTCCGGAGGCTTCGATCTTGTCCATGAACTTGGGCCGCAGGCCGGTCGGCCGCAGCCGCCCGACCACCCGGCCGTCTTCGAACCCGGTCTGTTCGAAGACGAACAGATCGGTCATCGTGATCACGTCGCCTTCCATGCCCTGGATCTCGGTGACGTGGGTCACCTTGCGCGAGCCGTCGCGCATGCGTTCCAGGTGAACCACCAGCTCGAGCGCCGAGGAGATCTGCTCCCGGATGGCGCGGATGGGCAGGTCCATCCCGGCCATCAGCGTCATGGTCTCGATACGGGACAGCGTGTCGCGCGGGCTGTTGGAGTGGGCGGTGGTCATCGAGCCTTCATGGCCGGTGTTCATCGCCTGGAGCATGTCCAGCGCTTCGGAGGCGCGGATCTCACCCACGATGATCCGGTCGGGGCGCATTCGCAGCGCATTCACCACCAGGTTCTGGATGGTGACCTCGCCGCGGCCCTCGATGTTCGGGGGGCGGGACTCGAGCGTCACCACGTGTTCCTGCCGCAGCTGAAGCTCGGCGGCGTTCTCGATGGTGATGATGCGCTCGTCGCCCGGAATGTACTGCGACAGCACGTTGAGGAAGGTCGTCTTGCCGGAGCCCGTGCCGCCGGAGATCACAATGTTGATCCGGGCCAGCACGCAGGCCTTCAGGAACTCGACCGACTCGGCGCGTGATCGTCCCGTACTCGACCAGCTGGTCGATGGTGATCGGGATCTTGGCGAACTTCCGGATGGTCAGCGTCGGGCCGACCAGGCAGATCGGCGGAATGATGGCGTTGACACGCGAGCCATCCGGCAGGCGGGCGTCGACGTAGGGGCTCGACTCGTCGATGCGGCGGCCGAGCGGCGCCACGATGCGATCGATGATGCGCATCAGGTGGTCATCGCTCTCGAAGCTGACCGGTTCGCGGTGGATCTTGCCCTTGCGCTCGATGTAGATGTTCTTGGCCCCGTTGACCATGATTTCGGTCACGGTCTCGTCGGCCAGCAGCGGCTCGAGCGGGCCAAGGCCGAGGATCTCGGCCACGATCTGTTCGAACAGCCGCCGCCGCTCCGGCCGCGAGAGCACGATCTTCTCTTCGGTCAGGATGTTCTCGAACAGCTCCTCGATCGTCCGGCGGACTTCCGCCGTCTGGCTGACATCCATCGACGGGTCGAGTTCGGACAGCAGCTTGTTCTGCACCCTGGACTTGAGATCGAAGTACGTGTCGCGGGATGCCTGCCCGCCCGGCGTCGGCGGTCGTTTGCGCTCGATCGGCGGGGCAATGCGGGTGGTCCCGGGCAAGGCGCTTCCGCCGGGTCCGGCGGTCGCCTGCTGCTGTGAGGCCTGTCCCTGTTCGATTCGTTTCAGGAGCGACACCGTCTCCCCTCCTACCTATCCTGGGTCCGGCTTCACCGGCTAAACAGCCGCGGGCGTTCCGGCACCTTCTCCTCAACCGGGGCCGGCTCGGCCACCAGACGCTGCTTGACCGAACCGATCAGGTCGAGGAAGTTCTTGGCCGGCGGCCGGCTCTTGTCGCCGAGCATCAGCGGGACGCCCTTGTTGATCGAGCTGGTGATGGTCGCGTAGTCGACCGGGATCTCGCCGTCCACCGGTCGCCGCAGGTTTTCCGCCACCGCCTCCGGGGTGATGCCGGTCTTGCGGTCCATCCGGTTCATCACGAAGAAGATCCGGTCCTTGGGGATTTCCAGCACCCCCAGCAAGTCGAAGAGCAGCCGGGCGTCCTTGATGGCCGGGATGTCCGGTGTCGCCACGGCGATCACCAGGTCGCTGCTTTCCAGGACGGCCAACGTCACGTCATCCATGGTGGAATGGGTGTCGACGACGACGTAGGCGTAGTGGCTCTTCAGGTACTGCAGCACCTTGCGCACCTGGTCGGCGTGCACCTCATCGGCCATCTCCGGCCGCGGCGGAGCCGCCAGCACCCGCATGCCCGTGCCGTGGACGATGAGGATCTCCTCCACGTACTCCCGGTCGAGCTCCTCGGCGCGCGAGGCCAGATCGACGATGCTGTTCTTCACCTGCAGGTTGAGGAAGACCGACACGTCGCCGAACTGCAGGTTGGTGTCCACGATCACGACCGGGGTCTCGGCGGTGTGCAGCCCGATGGCCAGGTTGGTCGCCAGTGTGGTGCACCCCACCCCGCCCTTGGCCGAGTAGACCGACAGGATCTTTCCCTGCAGCCGACCCGTGCCCCCGTGCCGGCCGGGGATGCGGATATCCGGGGCGGCGGCCACGACCTTGGCGCGCTCCTCATCCTTCTTGGCCCGCTCGCCCAGGAAGCGGATGGTCTTGATCAGCTCGTCGCCGGACGGCGGCTTGGGGATGAAGTCCTTCGCCCCGGCCATCATCGCCCGGCGCATGTAGTCCGGTTCGGACTGCACCGACAGGATGACGACCTGACAGAACGGGACCTGCTCGATCACGCCTTCGGTGGCGGTGATCCCGTCCATGTCGGGCATGTTGATGTCCATCAGCGCGATGTGCGGCCGGGCCTCGGCCGCCATCTGGATGCCTTCCTGGCCGCTGCGCGCTCCGCCCACCACCTCAATATCCGCTTCGAACTGAAGCAGCTTCTTGATGTTCTCACGCGTCTCGGCGATGTCGTCGACGATCAGGACGCGGATGGTGGGGACGGCAGGCTCTGGCATTCGCGCAGCGGCTCCAGGCTCGAAGGCTTGCCTACTGGGCGGCCGGCGGCGCCGCGGCCTGATCGTTCGGCAGGACCGGTTTGATCGGCGTCGACAGCCGCGGCTCGATGCCGTACGGCAGCTTGCTCGGCACGGTGATGTTGTAGTTCTCCACCAGGTAGTTGAGCGTCACGCTGGTGGTCTCGGTCGTCGTGTCATCCTTGGGGCCGCGCAGCGTCAGCACCAGATCCACGCCGGACTTCATCGCCCAGTTGATGGTCAGCGCGTCCTGCGGCGTGACGATCAGCGTGACGATGTCCGGCGCCGTGGGCCCGGTGGGGACCTGCGGCGTGGTCTGCGGAGGTGCTCCCACCGGCGCGGCCGCCTGTGCGCCGATGGCCGCCTGGCTCTCCGCTCCCGGAACCGGGAACGAGCCCACGTGCAGCACGATGGCGTTCTCGACCAGGCGCTGCGTCACCAGCCGCGGCCGCTGCGACTCAGACGGCTTGGCGTACAGCTGCGTCCCGGTCGTCTCCTCCGTGTCCACCCGGGCGAACGGCGGCGCTTCCGGGTTGATGCACTCCAGCCCCTTCTCGGAGGCCTTCACTTCCTGGCAGGCATAGCCCGTCAGCGGGGCGGTGTTGTTGCCCAGCAGGATCATGCTCGAGTTGGGCAGGATGGTCTGGAAGTCCGCATCCAGATCGACCATCAACATGGTCCCGATCACGTCGACGCTGTCCCCGTCGCGCAGCGCATAGGCCACGCCGGACAGGCGGTTCATCGGGACGGCGATGGCCGTGATAGCCCGGCGGGATGGCGACCGACGCCGTCGAGCCCGTGCCCAGCAGGTCGCCCGCCTCGTCGGTGATCATCCCGGTCGTGACGGGCAGGCCGCGGGCGATGTCCTGCCGCGCGTATCTCCCGATCACCTGCGTGACGTCGCCGGTGATCATCGTCTCGACCACGGCGTCCGCCGGGAACGGCGCCAGGATGACCCCGTTCTCAGGGATGACCGCGCCGCGGGAGATATCCTGTGCGGCGATGACCACGTTCTGACGGTCAAGGGCCGCGGGTGTGGCCTGCACCGCTCCACCGCCCCCTCCGCCGGCTCGACGCAAGAACAGGAAGGCCGCCGCCACCCCCAGAAGCAGGATGATGGCCACCAGAATCAGCAAACGGCCTCGGCGCATGGTGCCTCCTCGTCAGACCCGAAGGTTGGATCGTACCCGACCGTGCAAGAATGATACCGGCATGCAAACAAATGTCAAGTCGACCGCCTGTGGGCGGCCTTCCTGACGCTTCCCGGGACCCCTGACACAAGGAGCCCTATCCAGGATAGGGCTCCCGTGTGTTTGGCCGGGGGTCGAGACCAACCTCGCTCCCCGCCGGTGGCAACTAGATGTTCCCGACGATGTTGCTGAAGACGTTGCCGATGGCGGGACCGAGCAGCGCAAGAATGACAATCACGACGACGGCGACAAGAACGAGGATCAACGCATACTCGACCAGACCCTGGCCTCTCTCCTTCGGTGCGAACAGCATGGACGTCACCTCCCTTCTGTTCCAGGATCGCCCCATTTCTGTTGCAGGCTAGCCTCATTATAGGAGCCGGAGGTCGCGGCGCAATAGGACCTCTTTCCGATAGCTCGTCTGGACAGGCGTCCCGGCAGCAGACTGCGGCCCGCCGAAGCGGGCCGCAGGCGGCGTGGCGAGGCAAGCGGATGTTACTCAGGTACCAGCCGGGATCGAGAAGGTGATCTTGGCTCCCGATCCGGGGGACGAACTCGATCTCAATCGTGCCACCGACTTGCGCAACCCGGCTCTTGAGCGTGCGCAGCCCCCGGCCCTTGGTGCCTTCGGCCTGTGCCGTCTCCGGGTCGAACCCGCGGCCGTTGTCATCGACGATCACACGCACCTGCGCCGCGTCGACGTCCATCATCACCTTCACCTGGGTGGCCTGCGCGTGATCGCGGATGTTGCCCAGCAGCTCCTGGATTCCCCGGAAGACCAGGACCTCCCGGTGGGGTTCGAGCCTGCGCTCGGTGCCGGTGATCACCAGCGTGACGTTCAGCCCGGTCTTTTCCTTGTACGCGTCGACATACCGCCGGGCGGTCGGGATCAGGCCCAGGTCATCGAGCATCATGGGCCGCAGGTCGAAGATGAAGTCGCGCACGTTGGCGAAGGTCGAGGTCGCCGAGGCCTTCAGGCTGGTCAGTTCCTGCCGTGCCTTGCCGGCATCCACGTCGAACAGGCGCATGGCGATCTCGGTTTGCAGGATGAAGTTGGCCAGGGCCTGCGCCGGCCCATCATGGATCTGGCGCGAGATCTTGCGCCGCTCCTCCTCCTGCGCCTCGATGATCTGCTCGATGCTCGAGGACGGCAGGTTCACCGCTTCCTCGGACAGGTCCAGCGTGACCCCTCCCTCCAGGACCTGCAGCGCACGGGCAATCGTCTCCGCATGCCGCTTCAGATGACCCTGGTCGCTCTGGAGCTTCTCCAGCTGCCCGCGCATGGTGAACAGCCGCTGCTGGGCATCCTGCGAGGCTTCGTAGGCGCCCCGGATGTCTTCGCGCGGCACCGTGTCAAAGTGAGCCTGGAGCTGGTGGACGTGCGCGGTGATCGAGGCGTTGCGCTGGGCGAGTTTCTCCACTTCGCCCTGGCTCTGCTCGACCAGCAGGCCGATCTCCTTCATCTCCGCCCGCACCTGCTGGAGTTCCTGGCGCAGCGACTCAACAAAGACCTCCAGCGGGGTCAGTTCCTTTTCCTTCTCCTTCTCTTTCTCTTTCTCTTTCGCTCTGGGCTTGGCCGCGTCAGGCATGCCGCCTCCTACTTCCGTGCGCGTTTACTTGCGCGTGTCCTGCAGGCGGACCCAGCCGTGCCGCAGCGCGTACACGGCCGCCTGAGTTCGGTCTTCGACGTCCAGTTTGTGCAGGATCGCCGTCATGTGGTTCTTCACCGTCTGGTGGCTGATGCCCAACTTGGCGGCGATCTCCTTGTTGCTCATCCCCCGCGTGACGAACTGCAGGATCTCCATTTCGCGGGGCGAGAGCGGGGCAAAGGCCTCCTGCTCGCCTTCCAGGTGCGGGCGCCGCTGCGCCTCGACACCGTGGGACAGCCAGTCCTCCAGGCCGGCGGCGTCGTACACCTGGTCGTGGACGACAAAGAAACCGCGCGACACCTGGCGAATGACGTCCATCAACTTGCCGGCCTGGATGTCCTTGGAACAATACGCCGCCGCCCCGGCGCGGAACGCATGGAAGATCTGCTCCACATCATCGTAGGCCGTCAGCAGGACGACCGTGGTGCTCAGCCGTTCGGAAACGATCTGGCGCGTGACCTGGATGCCGTTCAACCCCGGCAGGTTCACATCGATCAACGCCACGCGCGGTTTGTGTTCCCGGACCAGCTCAACCGCCTGATCTCCGCGTGAGCCCCTCCGCCAGGACCTTCAGATCCGGCTCGGCGTTGATGACGTTTCGGACCCCTTCGCGAAACAGGGGGTGGTCGTCTACGATGACAAGGCCGATCGTCTCCATGGGCCACCTCCCGGGGGAACGATTGCGGCGAGTATAGCACAGCGGCCTTCGCCGAGGGAACGCGCGCAGTTCACCATGGGTAGACGGCCATGTTCTCGCCCCCGGCGGCAGGGGCATACGCCGCCGTCGACTCGTACACCGGCACTCGGCCCGCCACCAGGTGCGGATACCATCCGGGGAAGGTCATCAGATAGTCCGCGCCGTGCGCCTCCAGGTAGGCCGCCAATCGCGCCTCGTCCCTCACGAAGGGGATGACCTCCGGCGAGATCAGTCCCGCCAGGTCGATCAACGTCCGGTCGGAGAAATAACCGACCGCCCCGATGTCGTGCGCCGCGATCAGATCCCCGCGCTCGGTGTGGGCCGCAATCCATCGGGCGGGTGCAACCATCTCGGTCTCGATGATGGCGACATCCTGGCCGTAGGCCCGGGCGCCGGGCAGCAGGAATGCGACCGCCGTCGCCACGGCAGCCATGATCCACGCGCGGGTCAGAAGCCTCGCCCGCTTTCCCGACGCCCGAAGGGCCGCCGTGAGCATCACCTCCGCACCCAGGAGAAGCAGCACCGGGATGGCGGGCATGGCGTAGCGCCCGTGTTGGTACGTGACCGGCAGACGGACGGAGTAGGCCGCCAGGAAGGCCAGCCACCAGATGGCCGGTGCGAGTCGCGCCCATCGCTTGCCGGACGCATCGATCCAGATCGAAGCGACGAAACCGGCGGCCAGCACTGCCCCAACGCCCACAAGCCCGACACCCCATTGCTCGGCCAGGCGAAGGGCGAGCGGCCTGCCAAGTTCGACGGCGTACTCGGCTTGCTTGGCGTAGAACGTGCTCGGCCACGCCTGTCCCCCGAGCATCAGGTTGAAGCCCAGATACGGAAGGAACAGGATCGCTACGCCCCCCCCAACCGCCATCAGCCGGCGCGCGGCGCGCGCGGGGTCCTGCTTCCCCTCGACGCCCAACACCCACCCGATCGGGAGCAGCAGGAGCAACGCGTCCGGCCGGATCCACGCCCCCGCCCCGACCAGCAAGTCCGATCACGGCCGGCGGCCAGCGTGCCTCGAGTGCGTAGAACACAAGCAGGACGGTGAATGCCTGGGCAAGCGTCTCCATTCCGGACAAGCCGGCCCAGATCAAGTGCCACTCGAGCACCAGCAACGCCCCGGCCGCCCAGGCCAATCGTCCCAGATGTGGAGAGCGGGCGGCGACCCAGCGACTGCCGACGTACCCCGCGGCGGCCAGCAGGAGTACTCCCCACGCCTCGACCCATACATAGGGGTCAATCCCCAGGCGATACCCAAGGGCCAGCAGCGCGGTCCAAAGCGGCGATGTCGAGCCCACGCTGGGGACCCCGGGCAGGTAGGCCCACTCACCCCGCAGCCCCAGGTTCCGGGCATAGGTCTGATGGATCCAGGCATCGTCGAGCGGAAACCCGGTGCCGAAGGTTTCGATGGCGGTGAGGGCGAACATGCCGCATACGAGCGCAGCCAACGCGAGCAAAACCAGGAAGGCAAGCCACCGTTCGACCCGAGGGCTCACGGCAGGGCACTCCCATCTTCCGCAACCCTCTGGAGCAAGTAGGCAGGCATGCCCTGCGGGCCCTCGATCTTGCCCCTCAGCGCAAGCCACGGCACCGACTGAGGGTCCGCGTACACGCCGGCGAGTGGCGCCGGATGGTTGATGTCCAGGACGACCCATTCGACATCGAATCGTTCCGCCACTTCATGAAGGATCGCCTGGTCGCCATACGGG
Source organism: uncultured Chloroflexia bacterium (assembly GCA_963818575.1). Classification (GTDB taxonomy): domain Bacteria; phylum Chloroflexota; class Anaerolineae; order Anaerolineales; family E44-bin32; genus DYJB01. Next base: position 273,713 of record CAWFSV010000013.1, read on the forward strand.
ACCACGACGCAGGGTAGTCCGGATGCCAGGTAGAACCCCGGCGGATCATTGATGGCCACGACACCGGGGGACGGATCGAGGCCGAGCACGGCCTCGGCGACCGCGCGATGGTGGTCGGCCGAGGCTTCCCAGCGCGTGGCTGCCGGCCACCCGGCGGCCGCACGGTCCCATGCCACCCAGGCTGAGATGGCGATCATCCCCGCAACGATCGCCGGGGTAAACAGGCGCCATGCGCGCTCCGGGTCCCAGCCCCGTCGGGCGGAGACCGAATCGAGGACTCGCTGCAATCCGATGGGCGCCAGGGCCCACAGGATCGGGAGCACGCTGGCGCTCGAGTGGAACAGGCCGCCGCGGGCACCCGAGAAGGGGAAGGCGATCGTCATGACGCCCACGAGAAGTAGAAGGTAGATCCCACTTGACTACGACGAGAGGTTCGCGCCGCCGGCGCCATGCACCTGCCAGCATGAACGGCCCAAGGATCACACCCCCAAGGACGACCACGAGAAGTCTTGAGGTTGGCAGCGAGCGCCTGCGCCCTGGCAGCGAGGATCTCGCCCAGCCCTTGCGCGGCCCATCGGCCGAAGTTGATCGACGACGCCGGGTATGCAAACAGCTCGTCGTAGCTTGTGAGCCACAGCGTCCGTGCACCGCCCGTGCCCATCAGGGTACCGGTGATGGACAGGTTGCGAGACATCCAGGGCGCCATCACCAGGAGGTAGCCCAGGATGAGCAGCGCCATCGACGGCAGGCGCCGACGCGGCGAGAAGGCCGCCAGCCCGGCAATCGGCACGAGCAGGATCACCCCGTCCGCCCGCGCCAGGTGGCCCGCGCCGACGAGCAAGCCGGCTGCGAGCCACGCGAGCGGACTCCGACCCTGATACCCGGCGGCGGCGCAGACGAAAGCCAGCGTCCCGATCCAGGCGTATGCGGCGAAGGCGTCGGTGGTCACCAGGAACGGGAGGTAGAACCCGGCAAAGGCGCCCAGGAGGCCGGAGAGCAATGCCTGGCGTGCGCTCGCCTTGAGTTGAACTGCAATCCAGGCGGCAAGGATCGGCAGACCGGCCGCGAGGAGAACAAAGGGAAGTTGGGCGGCACGGAAGCCGCCACCGATTGCGCTCATGCCCGCAGCGGCCAGGATGCTGGCCAGCGGCATCCAGTACAGGTGTGAAGGATGGGGCAGCGTTGCGGCGTCATCGAGGTAGTTCCACACGAACGGTTCCTGGAACCCGCGGCCCTCGGAGAGCTCGACGGCCGAGGCATAGTAGTACTCGGCGTCCATGTAGCCCGGGGCGCGCACGAAGACCGCCATCGTACCGGCGGTCAGAATCCCCAGCGCGGCCAATCCCACCCACTGCCAACGGCTCATCAGCGTCGCACCAAGCATCACGTCCGACTTCACGGCTGGACTAACGAACTCGCTCCCTCACCCCTGACCGGATCGCAAGTCGGGCTCGGCGAAGCCGGGCCACGAACCGGCCAGGGGAAGCCTGCGCCCTTCCCTCGGCGTCGTCGGGCGCAGCATTCTCCGAGTGTGCCAGAATCGGGCCGAGGCCTTCCGGCCATTGGATGAACCGCCCGGCGCCGTTTCGGCTGCAGGCTTGCGCTTCGCGTCGCCTGCGCCGCTAGACGACACTGGTCTCATCCGGCGATAGGTCGCGAATCTCCGCACCCCGCGTCACCCACCAGCGTACCCACAGTAGACCGAACATCGTCAGCGCGTGCCCGATGGACCCAACGATGATCCCCCCGGCAGGCGCCTCCTGTGCCGGAAGGTACGGGATCCATGAGGCGATCCCGATCGCGGCCAACGCGCCCGCCACCGCCCACGCCCCCTTCATCCGCACACGCTCGCCCAGGCCGGCCAGGATCAACACGATGGCGGGCAGCAGGTAGACGCCAGGCGAGGCTCCAATCACCAACAGGCAGAACCAGTCTCCCAGCACAAGGGCAAAGGCCATGGTCCACACAAACCATCGCGTCCCTTTGCCCCAACTCTGCAAGACCGACCAGAGTAGTGCGAGGCCCAGGAGCGAAACCAGGATCCCCTGCGCCCACCCCCATCGAAGGATCATCAGTCCGGTCACCGCGCCCGAGCCGCCAGACACCGCGATCCACGCAGCGATGTGCTGCAGCCATGCGAGTGGCCAGCCGGGCATCACCACGAGCGAGACCGCCGACAGGACGCCGGCAGTGCCCAGGGCGGCGACGATTGCCCACCAGCGCTTGGATGATCCGGCCCAGGCGAGGCCAACCAGGAACACAATCGGGCCGACGATTGGATCGGCCAGGGCAAGGGCAAGCAGGATCCCTCCGGCCACATCCCCGCCTCGCTCCAGGCTCGCGGCTGCTGCCAGCGAGAACACCAGTGCCAGGACGGCAATGTGACCGGAGACGATCGATCGGATACCCGGGGACCACGCCACGCCGAAGGCCAACAGAGCGGCAAGCAGCAGCGACGGAGGACGCCAGCCTGCCAGCCGGACCGCCAGCAAAGCCGCCACAACCAGCAGGACTTCCAGCATGGTCATCCAGCCGGCGCGGGCGGCCTCATAGTCAAGCGCCCCCCACGGCGCATACAGCAGCATCGTCGGGAAGGGGTAGGTGAACAGCGCCGGATCTTCCCCCTGCCCCGGAATCGCCGCGCGCCCGTACAGCCGGCGCTGGGCGGACAGGCTGACGCGTGGGTCATAGGGGCTCATGCCGTCCGTCAACCAGGCGTGCGCACCCTCCCAGCGCGGCAGGAACTCATTCGCATCGCGTGCGGTCTGCGAGAATCGCGCGTTCGCCGCGCCAAGGCCGACCAGGACGGCAAGCATCAGCAAAGTCAGGGGGATGGTCGTCCAGGCGAAGCGGCGTGTGTTCACGCCGGGACCTGCGAGCTGTGCGCCGGTAGATCGCCACGCGCGCATCTCCACGCATCCACCGCCAGCAGGATCAGCAGGGCGGTCCGAATCGTCACCGTCAACCACAGCAGATCAAAGCGGCCGCGCGACAGCAGCACGGGCCACTCAAGGATCACGACCGCGGTGAGGGCGACGACATACAGCGCAGCCCTCGGTTGAGGCAGGCTGAGCAGCACCAGCGGAACGAGGTAGGCCAGCCATTGCGGGCTCCACCCCGGCGAGGCAAGCAGGAGCAGGATCATACCCACCAGGACAAAGGACATCCCGCCTCGAGCAGTGGACCGGCGCATGCGCCAGGGCCAGCACGCAGCCGAGGGCGGCCGCCAGGACCGGCGGGAGCCAACGCGGGATCAACCGTCCCGCCGCGCCGCCATCCGTTGCCGCCAATGGCGTGAGGCGTCCGGACGCTTCACCGAACGTACCGGTCCCCAGGCTCCCTTCCAGCAGTGCCCAGGGAGTCTCCCACGCCGGCTTGGCAGATTGCGATCGAAGCGAGTCCCAGGCTGCCTGGCGCCCCACGGCGAAGAGCGGCGCCCAAACGAGGAGCACGACGGCTGCCGCAGCCAGGACAGCCAGCGCCATTCGCCGCTTCGGCCAGCGCGTCCAGGCAAGCAGCAGCCCCATTCCCGGGATCCACTTCGTGAGAATCCCGAGGCCGGCCACGAGCCCGGTGGCTGCCCAGCCAGACTCGAACACGAGGACCATCGTCAACAGGAGCCAGAACACGCCGAGCGGATCGAAGGTCCACCATCCGAGCGCCGGGAGGCACAGGAAGGCGAAGTAGGTCCATGCCCTGGGCTGCGATTCCTCGCCGTCCAGCATGTGCTTGAGCAGGCGGGTAAAGAGCAGCAAGTTGGCGGCATCGAGACAGGCGATCAGCGCGGCGAGCGCGTAGACATAGGCGTGCTCCGAGCCTCCGGTCAGCGAGTTCAGCGCGACCGACAGGAACGGAAAGAGCGGAGGGAACTCGATCCAGTGACCGATGAATGGCAACCCCCCGCCGGTCGTCGCCAGTTGAGCGAGTTGGTGGAAATGGCGCAGGTCGCCATAGGCAACGACGGCCTCGTACGGCAGGGCGGCGAGGAGCAGGAGGCGGAAGAGCAGAAGCCCGAGCGCCGGGCCCGCGGCGGCCTTCAGGCCATTCCTGGGGGCTTTCAGCATCGGTCGATGCCTCCTGCCTGCCTGCCGGTCTGGCGAGGCGCGCATCGCGCCTTGGGCCGAGCCGACATCCGCATGCTCACCCTTCGGCCTTTGGGCTGGGCGCAGCCAAAAGCACGGCCTGTTGGTCGGAGTACACCAACACCCATCCGGCCGACATCAGTTCGTCGGCGAGCGGCGCCTCCGGCTCGATCAGCGCCAGCCGGATGCCGTAGGCGCGCAGGATCTGCTCCCAGCCGTCTCCTGCGTTCCATACCGTCAGATACTCGGTGAGCACCCCGTCGGCGAACAAGTCCGTGCGCCCATCGACGAATGTCAGGTAGGCAGGCCACACGTCCCAGATCAGATACCCGCCCCAGGTGTACGAGTTGAACAGCGGTCCGGGGAGCTGCGCAGCCTTTAGGGCCGCCAGCGCGCCGAGCGGCTGTTGCTCTTGCAGCGCCTGCTGATTGCGGGCTGCCGAGAGCGGCTCGATCATCTTCCCCGCCGCGGCGACCACCAGCAAAGCCAACACGATCAGGTTGACGATGCGCGCCACACCCGCACGCACGGGCTTCGATTCGAAGCGTCGTCCCAGCTCCAGCGAAGCCAGAATGGCCCACGCGTGTCGGGCGAGCAGCGGCGCCACCCCGAGCGCGAACAGGGCAATGTTGCGCCGAGCGACAAGGCCAAGTCCGGCCAAGGTCGCGAACAGCACGATCTCCCTGCCGGTCTTCGGCCGGGGAGAGATCGCCAGCATGAGCATCGCCCCGAGGAGCAGGGCCAGGAAGGGCAGCGAATCCACGCTGTGGAAGTCCGGCGATTGCCATTCGTTGATCGACGTCTGCAGCGTACCGATGGAGAGCGTCTGCAAGGGATAACCGAGGAGACGCGGGCCGTACGGATTCAGCGAAACGGCGGCGGTGGAAACCGCCAGCAGGGACGCCAGGGTCAGCAACGAGCGCTTGCGTTGCGCCCAGATCGCCCCCCATGCCTCCCCCTTCCCCAGGCGGTCCGCCACGCCCTCCAGGACCTCCCCGGCCAGGTGGATTCCGATCAAGAACAATCCAATGACGAAGCCGCCATGCAGGTTCGCCCACAGCGCCAGGCCCACGGGCAACATCCACAGCAACCTGCGATCGGCGCGCCCCTTCTCCAGCAGCAGCAAGCAGGCGCCGGACAAAGCGAAGGAGATGATCTGGGGTCGCGCCGACCAGTAGACGCCGGAGGCGGTCGCGACCGCCACCAGGACGAAGGCCCTCAGGAGCCCCGGGCCGTCCATCAACGGCCAGGCGCAGGCGAATGCCAGCGTGACCATCAGGGCCGTCAGCAGGTTGAGGCCGGGGAGACCCGCAGCTCGGTGCGTGCCGTACAGCAGCAACTGCGACAGCCAACCTGGGTTGGTCCACGCCTGCCCGCCACGCGTCAGCGAGAATGGGTCGGCGGTCAGAATCTGCCGGTTCTCGACCATCCAGCGCCCGGCGCCGAGGTGCCACCAGGTATCCGTGTCGGCCGAGATGCGCACCGCCATGGTGAACACCGCCAGCAGGGCGATACACACGACGAGCGACTTAAAGCTCATGGCACCTGACGCCTCCGGTCGCGGCGGCGTCTGCCTCCCCTCGACCACGCCGGAAGACTCACGCTCATGGTCGCCCCGCAATAGGACGACGAATCCGCCAGGAGCTTCACGGCAAGTCGGGAGAGCCTGGAAGGTAAGCGAAGATGGCAACATCCTTCTGGTCGTAGATCGCAAGGTACGCAGGGGACTCAAGCAGCAACTCGTAGAGTCCCCCACCGATCCCCTGTCCGCCCTCGATGGCCTGCCGTTTGACGACGTAGACGTGGGTGTATGTGCTTCGAGCTTCCGATGCCCACGCCTCGAGGCAATCGGCACCTTGACGCTGGCAGCGCTGCAACTCGGAGTGCGCCTCCCACCTTGCGTCAAACACCTGGTGAGCAAACCATTCGTATCCCTGCGGGGTCGCGACGCTGGTGCGGTCGGTCAGCGCGGGGAACCACTCGGAGACGTAGTCGATCCCTGCCAAGTCGATCCCGGAGATCACGGCGAACCGACTTGTGACTGGCGTGTTCTCGCGGAGCCACTGCATTGCCTGGCGATGAGATCGGGGCAGCGCTTGACGTGGAGCCGACAGGAACGCGGCAATCAGAAGATAGACAAGGAAGTAGGCCGAGGCGATCATCCCAACCCGTCCCGCGGCGCCGGTGACGAGCGAAGATGGAGCGGTGCCATCTGTATCGGGAATGTCTGGCCCGCCCGGATTTCCCTCCTGCCGACACGGCATCGCCAGCGCCCTGCAAGCCGCGAAGGACGATCCCTTCGAACCCGATCCCGACCAGGAGCGCCGTGGGGATCACGGCATAGGTCGCCGTCAGCCTCGACTCCAGGCAGAAGACGGCCGCCAACCACACCGGAAGATAGAACTCCCGCCTGCGCAAGCTCAGGAACACGCCCAGCAATGCAAACACGGCCTGCAGCGTCAGGTAGGGCTCATTGGTCTGCATGAACAGGAAGGGCGCCAGGATGGCGCTCCACGGGCGCGTTCCGGCCTGGAACGCCGCCAGGAAGGGGTCGATCCCATGGCGAGCAAGGTTGGTCCCCCACCATGGAGCGGTCAGAATGATCGTGCCCACGACGACGAGCAGCCGAATTCGCCAGACCGCGCCGATTGCGCGCCTTGAACAGTAGAAGGACCGCCAGACTGTAGAAAGTGAACCACGCCACGACCGGGTGACAGAGCACCGTCAGGCCGGCGAATATCGTGGTCGAGGCCAGCCGCGCCCTGCCGGCGCCGGAGAACAGGGCGGCCGCTTGATGCAGCGTCAGGATGGCGAAGAGGAACCCGAGTGCCCTGGGGAGGCCCCCGCCCACGATCATGAAATCGAAAGCCGTCGGGAGCAGAGCAAAGGAGAATGTGGCGATCACGGAGGCTGTCCCCGACACGAGCAGCCGCCTGGCCAGAAGGTAGATCGCGGGGATGGTCGCGATGCTGATCAACGCCGGAAGGAGGCGAAGAAGCACAAGGACTCCGACACCGGAAACGTCGGAGAGGAACCCGGTCAGGTAGAAGGAAAGAGGTGGGTAGATGAAGGGGATGGATGCCTGGTTGTAGGCTGTGAACGCGGGCAGCGTATAGGACTCGGCCTGGAGATCCCGGATGAGGACGTAGAACAGGCCGCCATCGTTGAGAGGGAAGTCGGACGCCATCACCGGCGCCAGCCGAACGAACGCGCCCAGGAGCGTGGCGAGAAGCACTCCGAGCCAGGCACCTTGGCGCTGGAGCCACTCCATCTTGCGTCGTCCGTCAATCCTCGGCGTGGCGGGCGTCTGCATCCGATTCGGATCCTGCCCGGGCAATCGCGGGCCCAAGGGCTGTCACAGTATAGCGGCGCCGGCGAGCTCGCACACGTCGTCGCACCCGACCCGGGCAGACAATCTGGTGTCACCGGCACCGCCCGGCAGCCAGCAGCCCAATCGGGCGCGCGCGCCGGACTCGGAGCCAGCCGACAGACCGGACCCCCAGCGCCTCATCGGCTCTCCCCCTCGGCCGGCAGTCCCATCATCTCAGGCGCAACCTTCGCCGAAAGTCCGTAGAACACATGGAAGCCGCCGATGTCTGCTTCCCTGTACGTGACGCCCAACGTGCCGAACCCGGCGCGCAGTGATTCGTTCAGGGCCGGGTGGTTCGTGGTGATGTAGGCCACACGCTCGGCTTCTTCGACCACGTCGCCATACGGCGCATAACGGTCGTCGCGCGCCGTGTAGCGGAAGTCCTCATGGTACGGGAGACGCGGGACGAAGATCAGTCGCTCCTGGGAGAGGAATGCCAGCGGATAGGCGACCCAGTAGTTGGTGTATCCCGCACGCTCGTCCTGCGCCTCGAGAAAGGCCGCCAGGTCGCCATAGGCGCTCGTGTCCACCCGGGCAACGGGGTCGAACTGGGTTGTGATTCCGGGCGGAGTGCGGGCGGCGCTGTCGATGATCCCCCACGCATGGAATCCGAGCAGCAATGCGACGAGGCCCCACTGCCAGCGCCGGTCCGTGCGCGCCCGGAGATCGGCGACCATGCTCCCGGCGAAGATCGCCATCGGCATCGCCACGGGCAGGAAGTAGCGGCCCGAAGGGTCGGCGCCGAACGACGTCAGGACGAAGCCGGCCAGCGTGGTGACCGCCACACCGGCGATGATCCAACGTCCGGGGAGATTCGCGTCGCGACGGCGGAGCATGACCAGCGTGTGCACGAACACGCCCGACCAGATGGCCAGCGCGAAGGGGAGCAAGGGAAGCCCCAACCAGCGAGTGTCCCACGGCGGGCGGAATCCAAGGATGACCGGCCCACCGAGCAAGAGCAGGTTGCGTGCGTGTTCAAGCCAGGCCAGCGGCAAGCTGCTGGGCGACGCACCCGCAATCGCCGACCCGAAGAGCTCCCGAAGCAGGATGCCTGGCGACCCCGTCACCGCCCAGGCAATCCAAGGGCTCATCCCTACCGCTGCGCCGACGGCCAACGCCAACCAGCAGGCGATGAGCCCCCTTCGATCCGATGAGCGGATGTCGCGCCAGGCGAGGGCGATGCCCGAGGGGATGATGTACACCAGCATCAAACCGAAGGTCCAGAACCCGATGCCGGCCAGGAGCCCCCAGACCGCGTACCGATACAGACGGCGGCTTCCGTCCAGCATGGCGAGTGTGAGCAAGAGCAGAATCTGCCCCAGGAGCAGCGCCTCTCCATAGCCGCCGAGGGAGACCGTGGTGTACAGGGTCAGGTTGACGTTGGGGATCGCCAGCAGAAGGCCGGCGACGACGGCCGCGGGTTTCGAGCGGGTCACGCGCCAGGCGAGCAACACACCGGTGGCGACCGTCCCGGCGTACAGCAGCACCTGGGTCCAGCGGATGACCTGGACGTCCTCGCCGAAAGCGGCGAAGCCCAGTGCGCTGAGGGTCGCATCCAGGCTGCCCATGTAGGCCTGGCCGTAGAAGAAGGCGGGCCACCGGCCGTGCAGAATGTGGCGTGCCATCAGCGCAACGATGGCTTCGTCGGCGTTGAATGGGAACGCGCGCAGGGCCAGCAGTCCTGCCTTGAGGGCGATCGACAGCAGGGCGCAGATCCCCGCCCAGGCGACGACGCTGCGCGTCTCCACCCACCCGGGCTCGGGCGCCGCTGCCGGCGGTGGCGACGGAGTGACGACCGTTCCGCCCGTCACGCGCGGCGACCGTGCCGAGAGATGCGCCTGGCGTTGACGAGGATCCGGTCCAGCACCGGTACACAACCTCCAGCGCGAGCCCCGCCCCGTGCTCGCGAATCAGATCGCGGCCAGAAACGGCGGGTGAACCAGGCGGGCCTCCCCGCTTGCCGGGTGGGCCCACGCGCGATCGGACGACGTCCTGACTTCCTCAGCCGATCACTCGAGCGACCGGCGAGGCGGCCCATTCTACAGCCAATCACAACCCCAGCCATCCCGACGACTTGAGCAGCTGAGGCCGATTTCCGCCAGACACTGTGCCGGCGGAGGACCGGGCTCGCAATGCGCCTCCGCCATCGAGACGCCGCACGCTCCTCTCGACCCCGTGTAGAAAGCAGACCGCCCTGCGTTGCAGGGCGGTGGGGTCCTTCGGCACGATCACTCGTGCAGGTAGTCGGCCAGGCGCCGGCGGTGGCTTGGATGCCGCAGCCGGCTGAGGGCCTGCGCCTCGATCTGCCGGACACGCTCACGGGTCACGCCCATCTTGCGGCCGACCTCCTCCAGCGTGTACGACTGTCCGTCGAGCAGCCCGTAGCGGAGCTGCAGGATACGCACCTCACGCGGCGGGAGCATGTTCAGGACCTCCTGCAGATGCTCGCGCAGCAGGTTGAGCGTAACAAGTTCCGCCGGGGCGGGCGACTCTTCGTCCTGGATGAAGTCGCCCAGGACGGAGTCTTCCTCCTCGTCCGTCGGCGTCTCCAGCGACAGGGGGCGGCGCGCCACCTGGATCATGTTCTCGACCTTCTTCGGCGTGACCTCCAGCGAGTTGGCCAGCTCGTCGATCGATGGATCGCGCCCCAGGCGCTGGGTGAGCTGGTGCGAGACCCGCAGCAGCTTGTTGATCTGATCCCCCATATGCACCGGCACCCGGATGGTCCGGCCCTGGTCGGCGATGGCGCGGGTGACCGCCTGGCGGATCCACCAGGTGGCGTACGTGGAGAACTTGTGTCCGCGCCGGTAGTCGAACTTCTTGGCGGCCCGGATCAACCCGATATTCCCCTCCTGGATCAGATCCAGGAACGGCACGCCGCGTCCCATGTACTTCTTGGCGACGCTGATGACCAGGCGCGAGTTGGCCGTGATCAGGTGCTCGCGCGCCGCCCACCCGTCTTCGACCGTCGAGCGCAGCTCCAGCCGCCTGCGCGACGTGGTCGGGCCGGCCGCCATCGCCTCCCGCGCACGCTTTCCGCGCTCGATGCGCTTGGCGAGGGAGACTTCCTGCTCGGCGGTCAGCAGCGGAACGCGACCGACTTCCTTGAGGTACAGCCCGACGGTGTCATCCGCGTCGACGTGGCTGAGGTCGTCCTGGGCCTCGCCGTCGGGGCGCTCGTCCTCGATCAGGTCCTCTTCGGGCCCTTCTTCGGTTTCCGCCACCTCGTCCAGGTAGTTGACGCGGGCGGCCAGCAGGGCGGCATAGGTCTCTTCGAGCTGGTCGATATCGCGCTCGGCGTCGGGGAAGAAGGCCAGGATGTCGTCGATCGTGACGTAGCCGCGCTCGCGGCCGATCTCGATCAGCTGATCGATGGCCGGATTCTCCTCCTCCGGGGTAGGCTCCTCCGGAGGCGTCTCGCCCAGGCGCGACTCTTCGTCCTCCATCGGGAGGGACATCTGCCGCGTCTTGCCCGTCTTGGGCTGGATCGTTCGTTTCTTCGTCTTCGCCATTCCTCACCCAGAATACGTCCAAACCGAGGTCAAGGCAACGCGCCTTGGTGTCTTTCCTTCCAAACTACATCTTCTTCGTTAATTTCCCGCAAACACTCACGATTCAGCATGCACCCAACCCCGGGATCGCGCCCAGGGTCGGCCCAGGGCACAGACCGGGCCTCAGTTTCCGGTTGGCTCAGGCGTAGCCGTGACCGATGGAGGAAGCGCCTCGCCGGGCGTGGCTGTGGGCGGGTAGGGTAGATCGTCCAGCAGCGACAGCACGTCCGCGAGCGAGAACTCGTTGAGCAGGACGATCTCGGGGTGTCCTGGGACCGCCACATAGAACACCCCACCCGTCGGACTGATACGCCCAATCTCGAAGGATCGTGCCACATTGCCCCTCAGGAAGACCGTCACCCGTCGCGACGGTTCCGCCAACCCAAAGGGCGCCAGGTCGTCCGTCGCCGGCAGCGTCCCCCGGGGTCGCGGCGAGAGCAGCGAGTTCGCCGCCCACTCCACCCGGGCGGCATCGGCCGGGCCCTCCACGGGGGCGATCATCCGCCACGGGGTCTGTTCGTCCCCACGGCGCACCTCGACCACCACACCGGTCTGCAGGTCTTCCAGACGCAGCCCGACGATGTCGGTCGATGGAACCGACCACAGCGGCTCCGCGGTCGGGGTTGCGCCGGCCTGGGCCGCCTCATCAAGCCCCGGCTTCGAGCGGCTCCACAGGATGGCGCCTGCCAGGAGGACGACGAAGGCGGTCAGTAGGATCCAGGTCGAGCGACGGATCATGCCTGCCTCACGTCTGCCTTCGCCGCCGAATCCACACCGAGACTCCGACGGCGATGACGGCGCCGGGGATCACCAGCACGGTCAGCAGGAAGATCAACCCCACGGCCTGTGCCGTCGGAGGCGTCACAAAGCGCGGCGTGCTCTGCTTGGGCGTCAGGCTGATCAGCGCTTCCTGCCGCGCCGCCCAGTCGATGCTGTTCACCAGCAGATCACCGTTGGCGTAGTTGTAGAAGTCGGCGTTCGAAGCGAAATCGGAATCCCCGATGACCACCAACCGCGCCTGGGTGGCTCCGTCCTCGCCCACGATCCCGACGGTCAGCGGGCCGAGCGTGTCCTCCTCCGGCACGTACTCCAACGAGCCGTCGCGAATCGAGTCCTGATTGGTCTTGCCCCACGAGTTGGCGCCGGTCAGCACCATCTCGGTCAGGCTGGCGCCCCCGCCTTCGAGGGTCCCCAGGCTGCGCGCCGAGGGGAAGTAGGACACCAGGTTCGACATGCGCTCGGTGATCGGATGCGGCGCATACTGGTCGGCGACGGCCGTCAGGGGCGAGTTCGAGCGCAGGTCGACCACCAGGTCCTCGCGTGCTTCCACGCCCCAGGCGGATGCCAGATACGGCACCAGCGTGTCGACACCGACCGACTCGGTGGCCAGAGGCGGCTCCAGCAAGACGACGAGCGCCCCACCCCGCGCAATGTAGTCTCGCAGGGGCTCGAGCTCCGACTCCGGGAGCCCGATCGTCGGGCCGGCGATCACCACCGCCCTGGCGTCCGACGGGACCTCGGCTTGACTGACCAGGCTCAATCCGGCGACCTGGTAGTTCTTGGCCTGCAGCGCGTCGCGCAGTTCACTGTAGCCCGCAGCTTCGGTCGATTCCAGGTCGTGTTCGCCGTGGCCGGTGAGGAAGTACACCTTGCGTTCTTCGGGATTCGCCAGGCGTACGATCGCGCCGGTGATCTCCTGCTCCGTCGGCGAAGCGGTGACCTCCGAGTGGTCGCCCATGACCACCACGATCGACGCGTCGCGGGTGACCCCATAGCGGTCGGCGGAAACCGGGTCGGCGCGAGGGTCGATGAACTCGTAGCTGACCTTGTCGTTCCCACTGCGCCGGTACTGATCGAGCAGCGGACGCAGGTTGTCGCGTGACTGACTGAGCTCGGGCGTGTAGAAGCCCAGCAGCGTCACGGGCTGCTGCAGCTCCGCCAGGACCAGCTGGGTTTCCGTTGCCAGCGTGTACTCCCGGTCCTCGGTCAGGTCGAGCTGCTGCGTGTTGGTGAAGGCCAGGTAGCTGACCACGGCCAGGATGCCGGCAAACGCCAGGCTGACCAGGACGGCGTTGCTCCCATACCGAGCCTGGCGACCGGTGAGGGCGAGGCGGATGCGCTGAGGATCGAGCAGAACGCCCAGCGCGGCGAGACCGACGGTGACCGCCAGTCCGATCCGCAAGTACAGGTCGAACTGCCGGTTGACGACTCCCCAGCCGCCGGTGACGAGCAGCGCCACGCCGGCAAGGATGAAAGCCCACGGCGCTAGCCGCCGGCGCAGCGTCGGTCTTCATCGCCACCTCCGCGCTTCGACGATGCGGGCGCCGAGGAAGAGCGCCAGCGCGGTCAGGCTGACGAAGTAGACGGCGTCCCCCAGGTCGAGCACGCCGCGGTAGAAGTTGTTGTAGTAGTGGTCGACGAAGCTCAAGTAGCCGGCCAGCTGTCCTCCGGCCCCCGCCCCCGACGACAGGCCGCCGACGATCCACAACCCCAGCATGACGCCCAGCGCGGTGAAGAACGCCGCCACCGGGCTGCGGAAGAGCGCGGAAATGAACACGCCGATCGCCAGCATCGCCGCCACGGCCAGCAGCAAGCCCAGGTACGCGGAGAGCAGAGTCCCCTGATCGATCCCGGGACTGGTCATGCGGTGCAGGATCAGCGGATACACCCAGGTGACGGCCAGGATGGCGATCATGAAGCCGTAGGCGCCCAGCCACTTCCCGACGACCAGTTCCCCATCGCGCACCGGGGCGGTGAGCAGGAGCTCCATGGTGCCCATGCGGTATTCGTCGGCCAGCAGGCGCATCGTGATCGCCGGACTGGCGAAGAGCAGGATCGTCACCATCGGTCCGATGATCATCCGACCGTCGGGGTTGATCTGGCCGGTCTGCAACCCGAAGTAGACGTTGATGAAGAAGATCCCGCCCAGGATCAGATACAGCATGGTCGCCAGGGCGTAGGCGATCGGCGAGATGAAGTAGTGGCGGAACTCACGGCTGGCGATGATCCACACGTTGCGCATCGCTACCCTCCGGCCCGATCGTCGTTCTCTTCGCGGGTCAGTTGCAGGAAGATCTGTTCCAGGCTCAAGCCCGCCGTGCGCAACTCCAGCAGGTCGACGCCGGCTTCCACCACGCGGCGGGCCACCAGCGGGCGGACGTCCTTCCCCGGCGCCGTGGCCACTTCCACCTCGCCCTCGCGTCCGCCGGCGCGCACGCTGGAGACACCCGTCAGGCCGACGAGCATCCGGGTGAGCTCGGCCGTGGTGGTCGCGGCCAGGACCATCAAACGTTCGGCGCCCGCCAATTGCGCCTGCAAGTTGCCGGGCGTGTCCTCCGCCACGATCTTGCCGTGATGAATGATCAGCACCCGATCGCAGATCTGCTGCGCTTCGGGGAGGATGTGGGTGGAAAGCAGGACGGTCCGATCGCGACCGAGCTCCTGAATGATCCGCCGCACCTCGATGATCTGCGCCGGATCCAGGCCGATCGTCGGCTCATCCAGGATCAGGACTTCGGGCCGGTGCAGCAGGGCCTGGGCGAGCCCGACGCGCTGCCGCAGGCCCTTCGACAAGTTCCCGATGAAGGAGGCGGAACGACCCAACATGTCGACCTGTTCGAGGACCTCGTCCACTCGAGTGTCGAGGTCCGGGACCCGCCGCAGCGACCCCATGTAGGCCAGGTACTCGAAGACCGTCATCTCCGGATACAGGGGGACGGTCTCCGGCAGATACCCGACCCGGCGGCGAACCTCGAGCGACTGTTCGACGACATCGAACCCGGCCACGCGGGCTCTCCCGCTGGTGGGCGGCATGTACCCGGCCAGGATGCGCATCGTCGTTGTCTTCCCTGCCCCGTTCGGTCCCAGGAATCCGACGATCTCTCCCGGCCGGGCATGGAAGTTGAGGTCCTGAATAGCCGGGAATGCTCCGTAGAGTTTGGTCAGGCCTTCGACGTCGATCATGGGCTCCCCGCGCAGGGTGATGAGCGGCATGGGTGACGGGACGAAGAAAAAGCACCCCGCCCGGCGGAAGTCGCCGGCGTGTGCTCTCAGGTCCCGCAGGGGCTTGAGGGCCACCCTCGAACGACTATACAGAAGGCCCGCGGCGCGTGTCAAGCATCTGTCCAGTCTCTCACCGAATGCTTAGCTGGGGGCGTGCGCTTGACACTCACTGTGCCGGCCTGTACAATCGCCTTGATTCCCCCTTTAAGTGCGAAAACAACCTGCGTCATGGAGGGTCCGGGACGATGCAAGGACTGACGTCGCTCGAACAGACCGCGATTTGGGCTGTGTTCGTCGTGGCCATCCTCGGGCTGGCCTATGCGGTCTTCCTGCGGAACCAGATCCTGAAGGAGGACAAGGGTACCGCCAAGATGCAGGAGGTCTGGGGCGCCATCCGCGACGGCGCCGACGCCTACCTGCGACGGCAGCTCCGATCGATTCTGCCGCTCGTCGTCCTGCTCACCATCGCCCTCTTCCTTTCTGTATACATCGTTCCCCCGACGCCCGAGGCCATGGAGCGGTTCGCCGGCCTGGGCGAGGCGCAGGTGCGCCTGATCATCGGCCTGGCGCGTGCCGTGGCATTCGTCATGGGCGCCGGATTCAGCCTGACCGTCGGACAGATCGGCATGCGCATGGCCGTCCAGGCGAACGTGCGGGTGGCCTCCGCCTCCCGCCGCTCGTTCGGTGACTCGCTGCGCATCGCCTATCGCGCCGGTACGATCACCGGGATGCTGACCGACGGACTGGGATTGCTGGGAGGGACGTCGATCTTCATCGTGCTCGGGATCGCCGCCCCGGATGCGCTGCTCGGCTTCGGCTTTGGCGGCACCCTGCTGGCGCTGTTCATGCGCGTCGGCGGCGGCATCTTCACCAAGGCCGCCGACGTGGGGGCCGATCTGGTCGGGAAGGTCGAGGCGGGCATCCCGGAGGACGACCCGCGCAACCCGGCCGTCGTCGCCGACCTGGTCGGGGACAACGTCGGCGACTGCGCCGGCATGGCGGCCGACATCTTCGAGAGCTACGAGGTCACCATCGTCTCCGGCCTGATCCTCGGCCTGGCGCTGTGGCATCTCACCGGGCGCATGGAGTGGATCGTCTTCCCGCTCGTCGTGCGCGGCATCGGCGTCCTGTCGTCGATCTTCGGCACGTATGTCGTGCGCAGCGGCCCCGGCATGAGCGGAAACGCCATGGCCGCTATCTTCCGCGGCTTTCTGTCCTCGGCCGCCATCTCGGCCGTGTTGTTCTTCGCCGCCGGCTACCTGTACATGAACACCCCGCAGATGGCCGCCTGGGGCGGCTGGTGGCGCACCCCGCTGGCGGTCGCCGTCGGCGTGCTGCTCGCCATCCTGATCGACCGCCTGACCGAGTACTTCACCGGCACCCACAACACGCCGGTCAAGGAGATCAAGCGCGGCGCCGATACCGGCCCGGCCACCCTCATCCTGCAGGGCATCGCCGTGGGGTATGAATCCTCGGTCTGGTCGATCCTGGTCATCGCCCTGACCGTCGTGGCTTCGATCGGCATCTTCGGGACGATCCCCGGCGTCGAGGGCGTCGACCGCACGACGTTCATCCTGTACGGCGTCGCCATGACCGGCATCGGCATGCTGACGCTCACCGGCAACAACGTGGCCATGGACTCGTTCGGCCCGATCGCCGACAACGCCAACGGCATCGGCGAGATGTCATGGTCCGGCCAGACCGATCCCGAGACCAAGGCCGCACAGCAGATCATGGCCGACCTGGACGCGGTGGGCAACACCACCAAGGCCATCACCAAGGGAGTGGCGATCGGCTCGGCGGTCATCGCCGCCGTGGCGTTGTTTGGCTCGTACCTGGTCGACGTCGGCCGGGCACAGGCAACGCTGGGTATTCCCGAGGCCGAACGCATCGCTGCCATCGGAATCCGGGTCGATGTCCCCGGCGTGTTCGTCGGCATGCTCATCGGCGGCGCCCTGCCCTGGCTGTTCTCCTCGTTCGCCATCCAGGCCGTCAGCCGGGCGTCGGCGCTGATCGTCCAGGAAGCGCGGCGTCAATTCCGACTGGGCGTGCTGGAGGGCAAGGTCAAGCCCGACTACCGCCAGGCGATCTCGATCGCCACCACGGCTTCGCAGAAGGAGCTGGTCAGCCTCGCCTTGCTCGGCGTCGTCACGCCGATCGTCGTGGGCATGATCTTCCAGGTGGAGGCCCTCGGCGGGTTCCTGGCCGGGATCATCGTCTCCGGCCAGCTGCTGGCGGTGTTCATGAACAACGCCGGCGGCGCCTGGGACAACGCCAAGAAGCTGATCGAGGACGAACCCAGGAACCCGACCGCCAACACCGGCAAGGGCTCCGAGCGGCACAAGGCCGGGGTGGTCGGAGACACGGTCGGCGATCCGATGAAGGACACCGCCGGCCCGGCGCTCAACCCGATGATCAAAGTCGTCAACCTGGTGTCGGTGATCATCGCCCCGGTCGTCGTGCAGTATCGCAACCTCGGATGGGGCGGCTGGATCATCGTGATCGTGCTGCTGGCGATTCTCGGCTGGGCGATCTGGCAGTCGAAGAGACCGGCTCCCGGGCTGTCATCGGAACCCGACTGAGTCGGGACTGCCGTCTGACGATTGCCGGGCCCGGGCACGATTGCCGGGCCCGGTCTGCTTTCCCCCGCGGCGCTTGTCCTTCGGGCGGCAACGCAGTAACGTTCCCGTACTCGGCGTGCGGGCGATCCGCGAGGAGACCGGATGGAGAACTACCTGGCTGCCAACGAGGACTCTCGCCTGCGCCTGTTCGCACTGATCGACCGGCTGACGGATGAGGACCTGGCGCTCGAGCTCGATGCCGGATGGACGCTCGGCGCCGTCCTGGCGCACATTGCCTTCTGGGATCAGCGCGGCCTGGCGCTGCTTGAGCGCTGGTCACAAGACGGCGTCGGTCCGTCGCCCGTAGATCCGGACGTGATCAACGACGCCTGCCGCCCGCTGCTGCGCCGTCTGCCCCCGGACGCCGTCCGCGAGCTGGTCCGGGACTCGGCGGCGGCGATCGACTCAGCCATCGAAGCCCTGGCCCCGAGCCTGGTGGTCGACATCCAGGAGCACGCCACGCAGTTCCACCTGGGCCGCGCCATCCATCGCAACGCGCATCTGGAGGAGCTGGAGCGGCTCCTGGAAGGGCGCGGGCGTGCCGGTGCCTCCGGCCGAAGGACCCCAGCGTGAAGCGCTTTCTCCACTCCTTCCCCTTCTGGGGAGCATGCACCCTTGGGCTGATGTTAGTGCCCCTGGTGACGCTCGAGGAGCTCGATCCCCGTACGCGGCTCTTCGGCTACACGTGGGCGGCGATCACGCTGGGATTGATCGCGGTCCTGACGCTTCGCGACGGCCGGCAAGTACCTCTCGCCCCGGTCACCGCCGCCATCGCAGCCCTGGTGCTCTATGCGTTTCTGCTTGTGCCGTGGACCCCATTGCCAGGCTTCATGATCGACAGGCCGACCAGTTGGCTGCTGGGATTGCTCGTCCTGCTCGCCGTTCAAGCCAGTCTGCACAAGGGCGCGCCGCCGAGTGCATGGGAGAATGCCCTGCTGGCAGCCGGTGCGCTCATCAGTCTGATGTCCTGCCTGCTCGTGGCGGTGTGGTTCCTGACATGGCAGACCGCCGTAGGAACCTCGGCACCTCCTCTCGGATTCCGGCTGCCGGGAGTCTTCGTCGCCCACCCGAACGTCATCGCCGGCTTTCTCAATCTGCTCCTCCCGTTGACGGTGGCTCGGATGGTCATCACCAAGAGGTGGTCCGGGCGAATCCTGCTCACCCTGCTCCTGGCAGCCTTCCTGGTGACCGAGTACTTCGCCTCGTCCGCGCCGGCTGGCTCGGCGGGGCCGCCGGGCTCGTGGTGACCGCCGGCTTATTGGCCTTTCCATGGGTGCGGCGCATGCTGGGGGCCGAATGGCAGCGCAGCCGTTCTCGAACGGTCGCCGTCGTGGCAGCGCTCGTCGTCGCGCTGGGTGTCACCGCCTTCGGCGCCTATGCCGTCCTGGCGCGTCAGGCTTCGCGCACCGCACCATTCGCCAGTCGCCACGGCGCGCTCCGACATCTGGGGGCCGTCCCTGGCGGTCATCCGGGACTCGCCGATCATCGGCCAGGGGCCCGGTGCATTCGTCGTCCGCTTTGCGCAAGCGACCCAGATCCCTCCCGGTTTTTCGACCAATCACGCGCACAACCTGGCGCTTCAGCTTGCGGCCGAGACCGGAATCATCGGTCTGCTCGTCGCCATGGCGACGGCCGGGATCGGATTGTGGTCCCTGGCGCCGGCCATCCGCCGCGCCCTCCGCTCCACCGACCCGGCGCTGGCAGCCTACCTGGGCGGGTTCACAGCGCTGCTCGTTCATCACGCCTTCGACTACCTGTTCAATGTCACCGCCTATCTAATGGCGGTGATGGTGCTGACGGCACTGGCCGTCAAGCATGCCATCTCACGCCGAAGCCTGATGGTCTCCGGCCGAGCCCTCGGGGTCTTTCTGCTCGTCGCCGTCTCGATTGTCGTTGCCCTGGCGGCGTGGGCGACGCGGGGAGAAACGCCATACCGGAGCGGCCTGCAGGCATCCCGCCAGGGAGATTGGGCGAGCGCCAGCCAATCGATCTGCCGTGCCGCCGGAGAGACGCCGGACATCAGCCTGTTCGGATTCCAGTGCGCGCTGGCGATGGCCCGTCAGGCAAACCAGGCACAGGACGTCTCCCTCGTCGAGGTCCGCGGCACAGGTTGAGCGGACGACGCTCGCCAGCGACCCGTACTGGCCGATGCACCAGGCGAATCTGGCGGCGCTCGAGTGGGCGGCCGGCGACCACGATCAGGCCACCGCAGATATGCAGGCGGCGTTCCAGCGCGCCCCGCGACACCCGCTGCTGGCAATCAACCTGGGATGGATGTTTGAGCAGCAGGGCCGGGAGGACGAAGCGCTAGAGGCCTACCGCGTGGCCCTTGCCTATGACCCGCTGCTCCCGGAGACGCCGTTCATGGCGGCCAACACCCTGCGGCGCCGCGCCGTGAGCGATTTCGTCTATGCGCTTCCGATCTCGGACTCCGACGTCTTGGTGGCCGACGCTCGCCGGTCGATCGCACTCGAGCACCTGGAAGAAGCCCTGGCGCTGCTGGACCGTGCCGTCGAAGCCAACCCGCGCAGCGCGCGCGCGTTCGCGTGGCGAGCCCGGACGCTGCTCGATCTCGGGCGTCCCGACGACGCCTGGCGCGAAGTGCAGATCGCGCTGTTCGTCCAGTTCAACTCACCGGAGGCCCTCGCGCTTGGGGCGGCGATCGCCTCGCAGACCGGGCACATCGAAGAAGCCTCCCGCTATGGACGGAGCCTGCACGAGGCGCTGGAGTTGACCATGGTCTCTGCCGGCTACTATGCAGAGCTCTATCGCCGGCCCTACCTCTCGTTCGACATGGTTCCGCAAATGATCCGCGCCGTCCCGACGCGTGAGATGCAGGCGGCCCTTGAGCTGGCCGCCGTCAGTTACACCGCGGGGGGAGCCGGATCTGGCGCGTGCGGCCAGGGCGTTGATGCTCGCCGAGTGAGGCAACACCAGACCGGCGGTGCCGCCCCCCCGGCGGAGATCATCCACATGCCCCGCGGCCGGATGGCGCCTTCCGGCGCGAGCGGCGACGGTCCGGCTGCCCCGTGCCCTGCTGGGGAATAGGGGTTGCCGTCCGTCCGACACCGGATGATAATGACGAGGGAAGTGCTCAAACACGCCCCGGTGCCAGACCCGGCTCGCATCGCCGCACGCCCACGGCTAATGACCGTGCCGGACCTGAGATTGGAGACGAGTGTCATGTACCTGTCGACCCTTCTGATCGAAACGGCCAAGTTGGCCTCTCCGCCGGCGTACCTGGACCCTGGCTCCGGGAGTTTCATTCTGCAGCTCCTGGTCGCCGGAATCCTGGGTGGGTTGGTTGCGCTGCGGATGTCGTGGAGCAAGCTCAAGGCACGGTTCACCCGCCGGCCGGAGGGATCGGACGAGCCGGGCGCCCCGTCGGAGGACAAGCCCGGTGAGTGATGCCCGGCGCCAGCCGGCGTCGTTCCGCGATCGGTCCGGTTTCCTGTTCGTCAGAGAGGGCAAGCTCTACCGCCAGGTCAATCGGAGCTACCAGCCCGACTACGACCTGTTGTTCTCCTCCGGCATGTACGCGGACCTCATCGGGCGCGGGCTGCTGATCCCGCACACGGAGGCCGGAGAGAGCCCCGCGGATCCTGGCCTGGCGTACAAGGTCCTTGAGCCGGAGCGCATCCCCTTCGTCTCCTATCCCTACGAGTGGTGTTTCGGGCAGCTCAAGCGTGCCGCCCTGGCGACGCTGGAGATCCAGCTGCGCGCCCTGGCCCGCGGCCTGTCCCTGAAGGATGCCAGCGCCTACAACATCCAGTTCCGCGGTTCGCGGCCGGTGTTGATTGACACGTTGTCGTTCGAGCGCCTGGTCGAGGATCGCCCCTGGGTTGCGTACCGGCAATTCTGTCAGCACTTCCTGGCGCCGCTGGCACTGATGGCGCTGGTCGACGTGCGGCTCTCGCAACTTCTCCGCGTCCACATCGACGGCATTCCGCTCGACCTGGCCTCGCGGCTGCTGCCCATCCGCACGCGCCTGAACCCCGCGCTGGCCCTCCACCTGCACCTGCATGCCGGGGCTCAGCGGCGCTACGCCGATGCCGCCGCCTCGCCTTCCCGCGGGCGCATGACCAGGGTCGGACATATCGGTCTGATCGAGAACCTGCAGGCGGCGGTGCGCGGACTGCGCTGGGAGCCTCGCGGGACTGCCTGGCAGTCGTACTACGAGGAGACGAACTACACCGCGGCAGGATTGGAGCACAAACTCGAGCTCACCGAGTCCTTCCTCACGCAGGCGCAGCCGCGCAGCGTCTGGGATCTGGGGGCGAACACAGGCATGTTCAGCCGGCTGGCGAGCCGCCGGGGCGCCTACACGCTCTCGATCGACTCCGATCCGGGGGCCGTCGAGCTGAACGACCGGGCCTGCGTACAAGACGACGAGCAGGGACTGCTGCCGCTGCTGATCGACTTGACGAACCCGAGCCCGGCCCTGGGATGGCAGAACGAGGAGCGCATGTCGCTGCGCGAGCGCGGCCCGGTCGACGCCCTGCTCGCCCTGGCGCTCGTCCACCATCTGGCCATCGCCAACAACACGCCCTTGCCCGACATCGCTGCGTGGTTCAGCCGGCTGACACGATGGTTGATCCTGGAATTCGTTCCCAAGGACGACAGCCAGGTTCAACGGTTGTTGTCTTTCCGCGCCGATATCTTCGAGGACTACCACGAGGCCGGCCTGGAGAAGGCCTTCTCCGGCCACTTCCGGATTGTCTCGCGCCAGCCGATCCGTGAATTGGCGCGCGTCCTGTACCTGATGGAACGCCGGTGACGCCGCAGGCGTGACTTCGATTCCGCCCCCCGTCTTGCGCCCGCCGTGGCATGCGGGGCGAGTTGCAGACTGAGGCCGAGGACATGCTCCCTGTCCCCGTGTGCTACACGCTGGTCCCCTCGCCGGAACACGACCTCGAGGGTCATCCAGAGAACGTCGCCCGATTCGAGTTGCTCGAGACGTGCTATGGCCGATCTGCCCAGGCGGCATCGCCGAACGCGTTCGATTCGGCGGAGATCTCCGAAGAAGCCATCCTGCGCGTCCACCCGGAAGCGTACCTGCGGTCGCTCGAGGCAGCATGCCGCAGGGTCCGGCCTACGTGGATCTGGCGCCGACCTACGTCACTCAGGGCTCGATGGGGGCGGCGCGTCGGGCGGCTGGAGGGACACTCGCCGTTCGTCGACTCGGTGCTCGCTGGCGAAGCGCGGACCGGCTTCGCGCTCGATTCGACCACCTGGCCATCACGCCACGGCTCGACTCGTGCCATGGGGTTCTGCCTGCTCAATAACCTCGCCATCGCCGCCCGGCACGCCCAGGAGGCTGGGCCTGCGACGGGTGATGATCGTCGATTTCGACGTGCATCACGGGAACGGGACGCAGGCTATCTTCGAAGTCGGACGCCAATGTGCTGGATATCTCAACGCACCAGTCCGGGATCTACCCTGGGAGCGGTGCGATGAGCGACGTTGGACTTGGACCGGGAGCCGGGATGACTCGTGAACATCCCACTCCACCCGCACTCGGGTGACCTGGCGTTCGAGCGAATCGCCAACGAAGTGATCATCCCTCTCGGCATTCGATTTGCCCCCGACCTGATCTTGATGTCAGCAGGTTTCGACTCGCACTTGGCGCGATCCCCTCGGCCAACTGCAGCTTACCTGCTCTGGCTTCCACATGCTGGCGCGGGCCGTTGCCCGATTGGCGGACGAGCTGTGCGGAGGACGAGATCGATGGCCGTCTTGGAGGGCGGGTATGACCCGGAAGCTCTTGCGGGCAGCGTTCGGGCGGTCGCCTACGCCCTCGCCGGACTCCCCTGCCCGCCCGACCCGATCGGCAATGGAGGCTACCTCGAGCCGGAGATCGGCCCGTTGATGGAGCGCCTACGCCAGCTGCATGGATTGTAGGGCTCTGCCTGCGGCATCGCTCTTGCACGCGCTGACCGCATGCCACCGCAGTCCCGCTTGCATAAATACTGGACGTGCGGCATACTCTTACATAAGGTATCGACATGGCCGAAATAGCTTTGCGCGCCTATGTCAAGGAGATCGATGACCTGGTCGAGCGCGAGCAGCTCGACGAGGCCATTGCACACTCACGCCACGTCCTCGAGACCTACCCGAAGCACCTCGACACCTACCGTCTGCTCGGGAAGGCATACCTCGAGGCCAAGCGCTACGGCGATGCGGCCGATCTGTTTCAACGCGTCCTGTCGGCCATCCCCGACGATTTCGTCGCCCATATCGGGATGTCGATCGTCCGGGAGGACGAAGGCAACCTCGACGCCAGCATCTGGCACATGGAACGGGCGTTTGAGACCAATCCGGCCAACCCCGCCATCCAGCAAGAGCTGCGTCGGCTGATCGGAAAGCGGGACGGTCTCGAGCCCCACAAGGTCCGGCTCACGCGCGGCGCTCTTGCCCGCATGTATGCGCACGGGGAGCTCTATCCACAGGCCATCGCCGAGCTGCGCTCAGCGCTCCAGGAAGACCCGGACCGGCCGGACCTGCAGGTTCTCCTCGCCAACCTGTACTGGCGGACCGATCAGAAGGAGCAGGCGGCCGAGGTCGGCCAGCAGATCCTGGAGAAGCTGCCCTACTGTCGCGATGCGAACCGCATCGCTGCGGGTTTCCTGCAGGGTATCGGGCGTACCGACGAGGCCACCGCCTTCCCACCGTCGCCTGGCGGCGCTCGACCCGTACGCCGCATTCGTTGAGACCGCCATGGTCGAGCCAAGCACGGTCGATCCGGGCTCCGTCCACCTGTTGAAGCTCGAGTGGCGACCGGGACACCCGGTCGCGACCCCCAACCTTCCCCGGGCGAGTTGGTCCGACTCATTGGGAGCAGGGCTGCGCGCCGAGCAACGGCCTGCTGCCGCGCCCGAAGGCCCGCTTCCCACCTGGCTGGCGCCGAACGCTCCTCCCCCCTCGCCGAGTCCCTCGCCGCCTGCCCCTCCCTCGAGCGGATGAACCGGCCGCAGGCATCCATCCATTCGCCGGGGCAAAAGAACCTCCGGCTGACATTCCCTCCTGGATGCGGGAAGCCGGCTGGAGTGAGTCCTCAGGCGAGGCCGTCGAAGGCCCGGTCTCCTTCACCGACGCCGAACTTGCAGGCGCCTCGCCGGCGTCCGGCGAAGGTGCGCTGGCGCCAGCGGACATTCCCGACTGGCTGAGGGACATCGCCCCACAGCAGATGCCGGACGAGGAGGCCGGCCTCACGGCGTCCGACTGGCTCGGCGAAGGCGCTGAGCAACCGGCCGAGGCCGCCCCGCCGGCAGCTTCCGTGGCTCCTCCGGTATCTGCGCCAAGGGATGGCGCGGAGCGATCGGAAGTGCCAACCTGGCTCGAGGAGCCATCCCCGGGTGCGACGGAAACCATCGTCACATGGCTGGGCGATCGGAGCGCCAGGGCGGCCGCCATGCAGCCCGCTCCTGCTCCACCTCCTGAACCCGAACCTGAGCCCGAGCCGGCTGCGGCTGAACAGCCCGACTGGCTTGCGCAGGGCGACTTCTTTGGTGAGGAAGAGGCTGCCGAGGCCCCGCCGCCGGCCCCGGATGCGCCGCCGGCCTGGCTCACGGGCGTTGCCGAGGCGGCAGCGTCTGAGGAGCAGATCACGGCGGAGGCGCCCGGTTGGGTGACCCAGCCGCCCCCGGAACCCGAACCGGAAGATGTCGTCCCCGAGGTTCCATCCACCAGCCGAAGCCCCCGACTGGCTACGCGCAATTGCAGACCCTGAGGCCACGCCTGCGCCTTCGGCTCAGGCCGAGGCCGATTGGCTCGCAGGTCTTTCGTCCGCCGCCGCCTCCAAGCCCAAGGCCGCAGACTCAAGCGGGCCTGAGTGGCTGCGGGGGATCGGCGAACCCGATGACGAGGTTGCAGCCCAGCCGGCCACCGGCTCCGCACCCGATTGGCTGCGCGGCCTGGGTGGGACTGCCCCGCCAACCCCTCCTTCTGAGCCCGCACCGACCGCCCCTGATTGGCTCAGGGACACGCCCGCACCCAAGGCGGCCGGCACATCCGGCGCCGCCCTTGGCGCAGCCGGTGCGGGATTCGACTGGCTGCGCGGCATCGGCGAACCTGAGCCGACAGACGTAAGTCCGGAGTTGCCGCGTGCCTTCGCCGCAGGCCGCTGAAGAAGGCGATGATTGGCTGAGAGGGCTGGTCGGGACGCGGCCCCGAAGCCGCGGATGAGACGCCTTCCGAACCCGTGACCGATGGTTGGTCGGATGAAGATGCAGGCGAAGCCGAGCCCGCGACCTCCGAGCCACCGGACTGGTTGGGAAGGCTCGCCGCTGCGGCGCCACCCACGGAGACCGCCGGCACAGGTCCTCAGCCCTCGTGGCTGGAGGAGATGGCTGCCGAAGGCGAACCTGCGGCAGAGGCGGAGCCGGACTGGGTGCAACGGATGCCCGGCATCGCACGCCCGCCGGAACCCAGAGAACCGGAACCCGCGACCGATGATTGGCTCAAGGGGCTCCTCGATGAAACCCCGGTGCCCGACGAATCCGTCGTGCCCGAGGAATCCGGCGAGCCCGATTGGTTTGCCCCACAGCCCGTCTGCAGATCAACCCGGGACGGACTTCGGAGCGGAGATCCGGGTCGCGACCACCGGTTGGCTGCGGGAGGTCGGCGAAGAGGCCACCCCGCCGGATGCCCTGGAACCAGCGTCGACGCCGGATTGGCTGAAGGAGTTCGAGGCCGCCGGTCCACCGGCCGCCTCGCCGACCGACCGGACGGTCGTTGCCGGCCGAAGCGCGGATTGGGGCCAGACCGCGGGTGACGCCCGGCCTCCGGTCGGGAACATGGACGCCAGCACGGCCGGTGAGTTGGGTGAGGATGATGTGCAGAAATGGCTGGAGGCACTCGCCTCCAGGCAAGAGGCTGGATCGGGCGCCGGCATAGAAGAGGCCCCGCCGGCGGAGGCGTCTTCGTTCTTCCCACCCGGGATCCTTCCGGAACCCGCCGCCCCACCCGAAGAAGCCGAGGACGGCATGGAGTGGCTCGACCAGTTGTCCGGCCAGCCCAAGCCCGAGCCCGCGGCGCCGTCTTGGCAGCCGGTCGATCAAGAACCCGAAGCGCCGCGCGCCGAGGTCCTGCCATCCGCCGACGCGGAGGACGAGGAAGTGCCCGACTGGCTGCGCTCGCTCGCGGCCGAGGGCGAAGTTGTTCAACCTGCCGAGGCCGAGGTCGCTGCGGAGGATCAGGCCCCTGACTGGTTGTTGACTGCGGCGTCTTCGACGGTGGTCCGCCGCGCATCGGTTGAGATCCCGGCGCCACCGGTGCCGCCTGAACCACCGGAAGCACCCGAGGCGTCTGGAGGAAGACGAAGCTCCGGACTGGCTCCGCGCATCCCCGGCAGAGCCTCCGCTGCCCAAGGTGCTTGAACCGGCGTCTGAGGAGATCGAAGAAACGCCCGCGTGGCTCCTTTCGGCCGCCGAGGAAGCGGAGCCGGCCGAGCCGCCGCGCGCATACGAAGAGGAAGAGACCGGTGGGATGCCGGACTGGCTCATCAAGGCTGCCGAGCCCGTGGAGACCGCCAGACCCATCGTTCCCGCAGAACCGGAAGAGGTCCTGGGTGAACTCCCGACACCGCTGGAGCCACCCGAAGTCGGTCCGCCGGTAGCCGCGCCTGAGCCGACCTGGATGCGCCCGAGCGAGCCGGCGGTCGACCATCCTGTCAGTCCCGAGTCGGAGATCATCGTCCCCGAGTGGCTCCGCGCTCCGGTGGAGGCGCCGAAGGCCCCCGAGCGCGAGCCGCAGCCGGCGCCCCAGGCTCCCGAGCCGGTGCTTGCGGCCGAGTCACTCCCGGCCGAGCCTCCGGCCCCGGTCATCCCTGAGCCGATCGTGGCGGTCCCGCCACCTCCGCAGCCCGTCGCTGCGCCCGCACTGCATGTTGAGGCGCCCGCACCAACACCGGTCGCTGCGCAACCGCCGCCTCCCGAGCCGGCGGTGGAAGAGCAGGCTCCTGCTCCAGCCCGCCCGGTGAAGGCCCGCACGACGGCCCGTTCGGCTCAAGAGACGCTGGCTGCTGCGCGGCAGTCTATGGCATCCAACGACTTGCAGGGCGCTGCCAAGCACTATGGCGCGTTGACCCGGCGGCGCACGCTGCTGCCCGACGTGCTGGCCGATCTGAAGGTGGCCGTCTCCAGGCTGCCCGATAGCCCGGAACTGTGGCAAGCGCTGGGTGACGCGTACATGAAGGCCGATCAAGCCGCGGAGGCTGTCGAGGCATACCGACACGGCCTGGCCAACCTTTGACGCCCCCGTCATTCGACTCGTGACCGAACTCGGGGCCGTCCCCGAGTTCGGCGTTTGTGGAGGCAGCTTTGGAACGAACCCTGGTCCTGATCAAACCGGATGCAGTCCAGCGCGGGCTGATCGGTGAGGTGACCGCCCGCCTCGAGCGCCGCGGATTGCGCCTGGTCGCGGCACGCTTCGTCCAGGTGGACCGCCCCCTTGCCGAGCGGCATTACGCCGTCCACAAGGGCAAGCCCTTCTACGACGGCCTGATCACCTACATCACGTCCGCCCCGGTGATGGCGATGGTCTGGGAAGGCCCGAATGCCATCGCCGCCGTGCGTCAGACGATGGGATCGACCCGCCCGACCGAAGCCGCCCCCGGGTCGATCCGCCACGATTTGGGCCTGACCGTCGGCCGCAACCTGACCCACGCATCCGACTCGCCGCAGACGGCGCAAGAAGAGATCGGGCTGTGGTTCAAACCCGAAGAGTTGATCGATTGGGAGCGCGGACTGGACCGCTGGATCTTCGACGCCTGAGCCCGAGGCGCAGACGCCCGCACCCATCCGGCCGCTCGAGCCTCGAGCGGCCGGTTCGATTCCTCAGACAGAGGATGCGAGGATCAGGACGGGGATGAGAACCGGAGCGTCCGGCGCGGCATCGCTGCGCCAGGCTACGTGATCCGAAGGACGACGCGACCCTCGCGCCACAACTCCTCGAGATTGTAGTATTTGCGCTGGGCGGGGGAGAGCAAGTGGACCACGACGCTGCCGAAATCCAACAGGATCCACCCGCTGGAAGCCCCGCCCTCCGCCGGCGCACGGCCCACGCGCCCGACCCCCTTGAACTTGCGAAGCAAGTCATCCGCCAGCGCTTGCAGCGTCCGTTCCGAGAGCCCGGTGGCGAGCACGAAGTAATCGGCGAACGTGCACACGCCGATCAGCTCCAGCAGCAGGACATCCTCGCCCTTCTTCTCGGCCAACGCTTCCGTCAGGGCGCGTCCCAGTTCCAACGGTTCGATGCTCATGTCCCTCCGTCAAGGCCCGCGTGTGTGGCGTTCGTACGGTGCGGCTGCTCGGATCGCGGCCGGCACGGGCAGCGGCTCTTGACATCCGCCATCAGCCTGCCGACGTGATCTTTCGGCCTGAAGCTCATCCGCCGATGCACGCCTCGCGCCGAGGATGACAACCATCGGTCGCCGTATGTCAGGGCTCACCGTCCTGCCTCCAGCACGGCCGAATGCAGCCGACGATACTCGGCGCCCGTTGGACGCAGGTCGCTCCGAAAGAGGTGAACCGAGTTCGACGGTCATGACACCCAGGTCCACCGCCTGCTCGCGCTCGAGCATCGAGCGGACGAACGATCCCGTTTCCGCTCCGGCCTCGCGCCGCACCCGCCCCAGCGTCAGGTGCGGGCTGAAGGGACGATCCTCCGCGGGCAGTCCCAGGGCGACGCACTCGGCCTCGATCGCACGCTGCAGGGCGGAGAGCTCTCCGCGCGGCTCCTCCAGCCCAACCCAGACCACCCTGGGACGTCCGGCATCCGGAAAGCAGCCCGCGCCGCGAACCCGCACGCTGAACGCCGACCTGGCGGCGGTGGCTCGCTCCAGCGCCTGGTGGAGAAGGTCTCCCAGTTCGGCCGGGATGTCGCCCAGGAACTTGAGGGTCAGATGGATGCCGGAGGCCGAGACGAAGCGCATGCCGGCCTGCCCGGGCATGCGGCGCAGGCGGGCGATCAGCGCCTCGATTTCCGTCCGAATCTCGGGCGAGAGATCGACGGCGATGAAGGCGCGAAACGTGGTCAATGTCCCTGGCTCAAGGATGGAGGCGCCGTGTTGATGGGAGGGGCACCGCGCCGGAGGCCCGGCACGTCGCCGCTGCAGCGGGAGAGATGGGCGAAGTGAAAGCCGACCTGCATTCGCGGCATTATAGCATGTACGCCGTCGTCACCGGCTTCGCGCGCGCAGCGCAGGCCGGGCAGTCCAGCGCCCTCGGGCTCCTGCCACCGATGCTTAGACCCTTCGGGCCCAGGGACCGGCAGCGAGTCAAGTAGCTGGTTGCGCGTGGAGGAGTCCGGCGACGGGCCGGTTACCGGTGTCCCTCGAGGCGGCGGCAGGCACGTCCCCGGCCGCGCCTGGCTCATGTAGAATCCCAGATGAGCCGGCCGGGCACATCCAAACGGGCCGGATCCGAGTTGCCGGCCTCATCCCGGGGAGGGAGAGCAATGTTCAAGGACTTCAAGGCTTTTGTGCTGCGCGGGAACGTCCTCGATCTGGCGATCGCGGTCATCATCGGCACGGCCTTCGGGAAGGTCATCACGTCCCTGGTCAATGACATCATCATGCCGCCGCTGGGTCTGTTGTTGGGCAGGGTGGATTTCAGCAGCCTGTTCATCAGCCTGTCCGGCGTCCCCTACGCCAGCCTGCCGGACGCCCAGGCCGCCGGTGCGCCGACGCTCAATTACGGGGTGTTCATCAAGGCGCTGGTGGATTTCCTGATCGTCGCCCTGGTGATGTTCATCCTGATCCGGGTTGTCACCCGCGCCCAGCAGGCCCGGGCGTCCAAGGCGCCCCCCGCCCCGACCACACGGGAGTGCCCGTTCTGCACGTCGACCATCAGCCTGAAGGCCACGCGCTGCCCGCAGTGCACTTCGGAGCTGAAGGCCTGACGCGTCTCGTCGAGCTGATTCGGCGCGGTCGTGTGTGGAATGAATCCGTAGGGGCGCAGCGTGCTGCGCCCCTACGTCGATAGGCCCAACGGCTCAGGAACGACGCGGCGGGCGGGCGTCGGCCATCAGCACCGTCGACAGGAAGAAGGACACCAGGCTGACGACGATCGAACCCCAGAGTGCCGGCCAGAATCCGTCCACGATGAATCCGACGCCGATGACGTTCTGCGCGATCCACGACGCCAGCCACAGGGACAGGGCGTTGATCACCACCAGGAACAGCCCCAGCGTGACCACGATCAGGCCGCATGACAGCAGCGACAGGAACGGCTTGACGAGCACATTCACCAGCCCCAGGATGGCGGCCATCACCAGGACGACCACCAGGCCGTCGTTGCCGCGGACCGAGATGCCCGGTACCAGGTACGCGGCCGCCACAAGCGCCGCCGCCGTAATCAGCCAACTGAGGATCAACCTGCCTCCCGATCTCACGTCTGCTTCTCCTCGCCGGGCGTGAACCGCGGTCCATCGAAACCGATGACCGATCCTGCCGCCGGCCTCATCCCTTCGATTCTACTACCCTGCGGGTCGAAGGCGCAGCCTGAATCGCCGATTCTGGCCCGGCACGGTTTGTGCGCTCCCTCACAGCCGCCTACATCAGGCGCAAGGTCCCTCTTGAGGACGCCGGTGGCAGCAGTTAGAATCAATCCATCGAGGGCGCACCGCACATCGGATGCCGATCTCATCTTCCATCGGTCGAAGGGATTTCCTCAAGCTGGCTGCCCTGGCCGGCGCGGGCATCGCCATGCGCCCCCTGCCCCCCGACATCCATCCGGCGGAGCTCGGGCGCGTGACCGTCACGTGGATCGGCCTGTACTCCGAGCCCTCCTTCCGTTCGAAACGACTCACGCAGTTGACCCGGGACGAGCTGATCCCGATCCTGGCGCGCGAGCTCTCCGACGACGGGCCTGCTCACAACCCGACCTGGTACAGCGTCCCGGACGGCTACGCACATTCCGGGCACCTGCAGCTGGTACGGTGGGAGCCGGTGGAGCCGGCGGCCTCCGTCCCCGCCGACGGTGCGCTGTTCGAAGTCTGTGTGCCGTACACGCGCAGCTACCGCGATCCCGATCCCACCTCCGACCCGCTCTACCGGCTGTACTATCAGTCGACCGCCTGGGTGGAGGAAATCGTCGAGGGGAGTGACGGGCGCCGATGGTGCCGGCTGCGTGACGACGTCCTGCACATCGCCTACCATGTCCGCGCCGAGCACCTGCGCCGGGTGACGGATGAGGAGCTGACGCCGCTCTCCCCGGACGTGCCGGCAGGCCGGAAGCGGATCGAGGTCTCCCTCGCCCGGCAGGAACTGCGGGCCTACGAAGACGACCAGCTCGTGCTGCGCACGCTGATCTCCAGCGGCATCCCCGATTCGACCCCGCGTGGTAACGGCATCCCGACGGCCACGCCGACCGGGAGCTTCCGGGTGAGCATCAAGACCCCGCTGCGGCACATGGGCGACGGGCATGTCACGCCCGACCTGGAAGCCTACGAGTTGCCCGGCGTGCCCTGGGTGTCCTTCTTCCACGAGACCGGCGTCGGTTTCCACGGCACCTACTGGCACAACGACTTCGGGACGCCCAAGAGCCACGGATGCATCAACATGCGCACCGACGAGGCCCGCTGGCTGTACCGCTGGACGCTTCCGGAGATCGAGCCGGATCGCATCGTGCACAAAGGCAACGGGACGACCGTCGTCGTCCGCTGACCGAAACCCCATCTGGATTGAACGGTAAGGAAGAACGCCCCGGCACGCCGGAGGTCAGGCGCCTCGCTTCTTGACCTCGGCCAGGACATCCGAGAGCTTCCCCGTCTGGCTGAAGCCCGTCGCCCCGCGGCGAACGGCGGCACGGCCTTCGGCATCGGTGAGCGCATCGGCCAGGACGATGATCTCGGTCTGGGACAGCAGCTGGCGCAGGTTGCGCAGCAGCCAGTAGTCGCGTTCGCCGGCCAGCAGGGCGTTGACCAGCACCAGGGCCGGTGACACCCGCTCGGCAAGCACCAGCGCCTCCTCCGCACTGCGCGCTTCGGTCACGCGGTAGCCTTGCGACTGGATCAACGTGATGATCAGGTCCCGGGTGGCGTCATTCGGTTCGGCCACCAGCACACGCGACGACGGGTGCAGCCCGGCGGTGAGCACGGCCTGAATGGTGGACAGCAGCGCTCCCGTCCCGGCCGAGCGCACGACGAAATCCACCGCCCCCCAGCTCACGCCTCGCGTCGGATCGTCGACCGAGCTCAGGAAGAGCAGCGGCACGACACGCGTGCGTGAGTCCTGCTTGAGGACCGTGGCGATCTCGAAGGCGCCTGGATCGCGCGCCTGCAGGTCGAGCAGAATCAGGTCCGGGATCTGCTCGGTGGCCAGAGGGTGGATCTCCGCGCCGCTGGCGGCGGAGATGACGCGGTAGCCGGCGGCGGTCAGTTCTTCCACCAGCGGCCCGCGGCGCGCCGGATCCTCGACCAGCAGCACGATGCTCTTGGACGGTGCGCCGCTGTCGGGCAGGTGCGCCTCGACCCACTGTCGCAGCGACGACCAGTCGGCCCGGCCGCTTCCGGCGCGCAGAGGCAGCGCCAGCGAAATGCGTGCACCGCCGGCAGGCTGCGATTCCATCCACGTCTGCCCGCCCCAGGCCTGCACCGCCGATTGAACCGGCGCCAGGGACACCGGCTCGCGCGCTGCCGGCACGCAGCGATCTCCCGGCATACAGCGCCTGCAGCGTGTCGGCAGGGATCCGCCCCTGAGCAGCCTGCACGGAGACCACCGCCCACGGCCCGCCCTTGGCCACGCCCTCCGGGTGCCCGGCGACCTCCGAGAACGTCACCGGCACTTCCCCCGAAGTGAGAAGCTCGGCACGCACGCGGACTTCTCCGCGATCGGTGAAGGCCGACACCGTCCGGATCATGGCCCCGATGGCGTCCGCAACCGACGCGGCTTCGCCCTGGACCGCCGGGAGGTGAGCCGGATACTCGGTGACGATGGAGAGCGGCCTGGCGCCGGTCTGTGCGCGGGCCGCCTCGATGGCGGCGTCCATGGCGCTCGCCAGGTCAATGGCCTGGCTGGGACTCGACGGCAAAAGTGCCTCCTTCAGGGAGCGCCCGGCCTTCGGGTGCTTCCCGACAGCCTAACTGTAATGTATCCCATCCGGCAGACACACCTTGCCGTTGGCTTACAGAAACATGGGCCCGGATGTAGAATCCACCGCATGGAAGCGCGGGTTGCCGTCGCCAAGGTCGGAAAGTACGCCACCTCCGAGAGCGGCGACTCGATCGAGATGGTCGAGCGGCCGTCCGGCGGCTTGTCGTTCGTCCTGGCCGACGGCCAGACGTCGGGCAAGCCTGCCAAGGCGGTCTCGATCGCCGTGACGCGCAAGGCGATCAGCTTGCTGGCCGACGGCGTGCGCGACGGACCGGCCGCTCGCGCCGCCTCCGACTACCTGTGCACCTACCGCTCCGGCAAGGTCCTCTCGACGCTCAACATCCTGTCCATCGATCTGCAGTCGCAAACGCTGGTGATCACGCGCAACAACCCGGTGCCCGTGATCCTGATTCACGACGGCAGCCTGCGATCGCTCTCCGATGCCTCCGAGCCGGTGGGAACGCGGCGCGGGATTCGTCCGTCGATCACCGAGGTGCCCCTGGCGCCGGGCCTGGCGGCGGTGCTCTTCACCGACGGCGTGACGCACGCCGGGGAACGCCTGGGGACGCCGATGGACACGTCGGGCTTTCTCCAGGCGCTGCTGGCCGAAGGACCCGTCGACCCGGACGTCTGGGCGGACCGGCTGCTCGCCCACGCCGTGGCCCTCGACCAGGGGCGCCCGGCGGACGACATCAGCATCCTGGTCACCGCCATTCTACAACGCGAGGGGATGATTCCCGTCGCCTGAGCGTTCGAATGCCCCTCTAGGCCGCACGCAGCCGCGTCGCCATGCCAACCCCCAGTGGTCCCCTGATCGGCATCACCGGCCCTTGCGGCTCCGGGAAGACCACGCTCGCCGCCCGGCTGGCAGAACACGGCCTGCGGGCGCGTGCCATCGCTCAGGAACACTCCTTCGTCCCGGCCATGTGGCAGAAACTGACCCGGCCGGACGTGCTGGTCTTCCTCGACGCCTCGTTCGAAACCTGCACCCAGCGGCGTCGTCTCAATTGGGAGATCTGGGAGTACGCAGAACAGCTGCGCCGCCTCGAGCACGCCTCGGGGCACGCCGATCTGCACGTCGAGACCGACCGGTTGACGCCGGACCAGGTCCTGCAGGCGGTCCTGGACGGCCTTGGGCTTGAGCCGCGCCCGCGCCACGGGGTATAATCAGCCGCTGATGGCCAGCCCTCCGGGGCACGCCGCCCGGACGAGGCTGGTCATGTGCTTGATACGGAGGCAGTGAAGGCATGAGACGGAACTATTGGCGCTGGCTGATCCCGATCCTGGTGCTGGCGGCGTTGGCCGGCTGGGTCGTCTGGCCGGACAACCCCGGCATCCGCATCGGCGGGATCGACCGCAAGATCGAGCTCGTGCGCGGGCTGGACCTTCAGGGAGGCCTACAGGTGCTGCTCGAGGCGGATCTGCCGCCCGAATCCGAGATCACGGCTGAACAGATGCAGACGGCGCGCGACATCATCGAGAACCGCGTCAACGCGCTGGGCGTCGTCGAGCCGCTGGTGCAGGTCGCCGGCTCGCGGCGCATCGTCGTCGAGCTGCCCGGGGTCGCCGATCCCGAGGAGGCCGTGGCGACGATCAAGGAAACCGGCCTGCTCGAATTCGTCGACATGAGCACGATCAGCGCCGATCTAGCGTTCTCGCTGGTCGGCACGGTCCTGCAGACCGACTTCGGGCAGACGGCTCCGGCTGCGCCCTCCCCCACCCCGACGGGCGAAGCACCTGCGGCGACGCCGGCCGTCGACGCGCCGCTGGTCTTCCACACCGTGATGACCGGCACCGGGCTGAAGAGCGCCGCGGCGACGGTCAACCAGACGACCGGCGAGTTCGAGGTCGCCTTCGCCCTGACCGACGAAGGCAAACAGACGTTCGCCGACTTCACCTCGACGCACGTCGGCCAGATCCTGGGCATCGCGCTGGACAAGGTGCTGATCTCTTCGCCGCGGATCTCCACGTCGATCACCGAGGGCAGCGGCGTGATCACCGGCAGCTTCGACCGCGAGGGCGCCAACCGCCTGGCGGTCCAACTGCGCTACGGTTCGCTGCCCATCCCGCTCAAGGTCGTCGAGAGCAGCACCGTCGGCCCGACGCTGGGCGAGGACTCCCTGCGCAAGAGCGCCATCGCCGGCGTGATCGGCCTGGCGGTGGTGATGATCTTCATGGCCGTGTACTACCGCCTGCCCGGCGTGCTCGCCGACCTGGCGCTGTTGATGTATGCCATGACGACGCTGGCGCTGTTCAAGCTGATCCCCGTGACGCTGACGCTGCCGGGCGTGGCGGGATTCGTCCTGTCGATCGGCGTGGCGGTGGATGCCAACGTCCTGATCTTCGAGCGCATGAAGGAAGAGCTGCGTGCCGGCCGGACGGTCTATCAGGCGATCGATACCGGCTTCTCGCGTGCCTGGCCGTCGATCCGCGACTCGAACCTGTCGACGCTGATCACCTGCGCCATCCTGTTCTGGTTCGGGAGCACCTTCGGCGCCAGCATCGTCAAGGGCTTCAGCCTGACGCTGGCCCTGGGCGTGATGGTCAGCCTGTTCACGGCGATCACCGTCACCCGCACCTTCCTGCACGTCGTCCTGGACCGCGTCCGGGCGGCGGAGAGCCCACGCCTGTTCGGCGCCTAGGAGCAGCGAATGATCAACATCGTCAGCAAGCGCTACTGGTTCTTCGGGCTGTCGCTGCTCGTCATCATCCCGGGCTTGCTGGCCCTGCTGGCCTGGGGCCTGCCCGTGGGGATCGACTTCTCGGGCGGCAGCATGCTCGAGCTGCGCTTCACCTCCGGCAGCCTGCCCACCACGGGCGATGTCGTCGGGCTGTACACCGACGCCGGCGTGGCCGATCCGATCGTGCAGAGCGTCGGCACGGACGGGTTGTTGATCCGCAGCAAGACGATGGACGACGCCACCAAGGGCGAGATCGTTGCCGCCCTGGCAGCACAATCCGGGGCGCCGGTGGACGTCCAGCGATTCGAATCCGTCGGCCCGGCGATCGGGGCCGAAGTCGCCCAGCGCGCCGGCCTGGCCGTGGGGGTGGCGGCGCTCGGCATCCTGCTCTACATCTCCTATGCCTTCCGCAAGGTCGATCACGCCGTCCGCTACGGCGTGGCCGCCATCCTGGCCATGCTGCACGATGTGCTGGTGGTCATCGGCGTCGAAGCGATCCTGGGGCACTTCCTGGGCTGGGAGGTCGACTCGCTGTTCCTGACGGCGCTGCTGACGGTCATCGGCTTCTCGGTGCACGACACGATCGTGGTCTTCGACCGGATCCGCGAGAACCGCCGCCTGCACCGCCGGCTGAGCTACGACGTGCTGGTCAATCACTCGATCGTGCAGACGCTCGACCGGTCGATCAACACCCAGTTGACGGTGATGTTCACGCTGCTGGCGCTGCTGCTCTTCGGGGGCGTGACGACGCACCACTTCGTCACCGTCCTGCTGATCGGCGTCTTCAGCGGCACCTACTCGTCGATCTTCAACGCCGCACCGATCCTGGTCGTCTGGGAGAATCAGGAGTGGCGCACCTGGTTCCGCGGCCGCCGGGCCGCGCCCGCCGGCGGCTAGCCCCGCCTCGAAATTCAACCGGGCGCCCTTCAGGGCGCCCGGTTTTCGTTTCCATCCGCACGGCGGCCATGCGGCTCAGGCGGCGTGGTCCACGCCCGCCGCAGGGCCCGCAAACGACGAGCGCAGCCCCTCCAGCGCCTGCACCTGGCGCGCCATGGCCAACAGGATCTCGCGCTCTTCTTCCGGCGGACGCCGGCCCAGCAGATGGGCCAGGCCCTGCGCCAGGCCGACGACAGGCCGCTCCAGATCCTGGCTGAAGTCGCGCCCTTCCTCGGTCAGGTCGCGCACAATGACGATGCGCCCGGGCCGGTCGCGGTCCTTCGAGAGATCGACGGCCGTGAGCCGCAGCGTCCGTCCGCCGAGCGACACCAGGCGCGGGTCCGGCCGCTCGAAACCGCGCGCCAGCTCCAGGTACGCCGCCAGCGGGCGATCGGATGTCTGCGCGTCCAGGGACTGGAATCGCTGGGCCGCCGGATTGTAGGGGACGACCGCCCGGCGGCCGCCGACGATCAGGATCCCCTCCGGCAGCGTGGCCAGGATCTGGCGCATCTCGCGGTCCTGGCGGTTGACCTGCTTGAGGCGGTCGGCGACCTCGTCCTGCAGCAGGTCGCCGCGCTTCTTCTGCACTTCGGCCATGCGCAGGTTGTCGAGGGTCAGGCGGCGGAACTCGAGGGCGCGCGAGGCGGCGTTCTCGAGCACGCTCATGTGATCGAACGGTTTGGTCAGGTAGCCGAAGGCGCCCTGGTTGAGCGCCTGGACGGCGGATTCGAGCGTCGCCCCGCCGGTGACGATCACGACCTGGACATTCGGATCGCGCTGCTTGGCTTCCTGGAGCAGCTCCAAACCGGTCTTGCCGGGCATGTTGATGTCGCTGATGATCAGGTCATACGAATTCGCCTGAATGAGCGCCGCGGCCTGGACGCCGTCGCCGGCGGCATCCGGCGGCATGCCCATGCGGACCAGGCGCCGGACCATCAGCCCCAGCAGGGCGGGGTCGTCATCGGCGATGAGGACGCGTGGCGGGTTCATCGTAGCGCGCTTCCCTCCGGCTCCGCGAGG
The DNA here is from genome assembly GCA_963818575.1 of uncultured Chloroflexia bacterium. GTDB lineage: Bacteria > Chloroflexota > Anaerolineae > Anaerolineales > E44-bin32 > DYJB01. The sequence continues at coordinate 312,069 of CAWFSV010000013.1, forward strand.
CAGGCACGCGGACTCTGAAGACCAATTGGCGGCCGAACCAGACGCCGAACAGCGTCAGCAGGACCCAGGCGAGCGGGCTGCCCGGATCGGCCATCAGGCTGCCCTGGGAGACCACCAGGGGCGTGGGCTCGGGCGACTCAGGCGCGGGGCCTCTGGCGGAGGGGCCTCGGGCGCAGGGGCCTCGGGCTCCGGCGTCCCCTCGGGCTCAGGAGTCGGGACTACGGCTGTCTCCTCCGGCGCCGTCGTGGGCGCAAGCGGTGCGGGCTCGGAGGCCAGTTCGGTCGGTGTGGGCTCGGCCAGAAGGTCGGCCTCCGGAGCAGACCCCTCCGGTGCCATCCTTCGGACGCCGATTCGGCCATCATCATCATCACGACGCGCCGCCACTACCCGAGGTGATGGAGACCGAGACCGAATTCGGTGACTGTGCTGGCGTTGGCGGCCGTCAGGCGCGCGGTGTTCGTGCTCCCGCAGGCGGTGTCGTCCACGATGCGGGCGGTCGCCGATTTGAACACCCACAAACGCCCGAGTGACCTTCCAACGGCGGCTGATGGTCCGTGGCATGCGATCTTGAAGTTCCTCCGAGCAGGGCGCCAATCCCGCACTGGTCGAGCGTTCCTGGGAACGCCTTCGCATGGGGGTTTGGCCGCCTCTGCCAGTGCCACCCAAAGCGCGCCTCTTCAACTTGGCACTCCCAAGGCTCGCAGGGTGACTTCTAGCTTGGTCGAGTGCGAGTCCATGCGATCTTCTACCGCAGGTAGAAGGTCGTAGGCGGCGCCTGGAAGGCCCCAGGCGGGCCGAACAAGGAGAATACGAAGCGCATTAGCCAGTGGCCGTCCGGGGCTGCAAAGACGCGCGCGGAGCGGCCCCACAACGGCGCTTGGGAAGACCAATCCCGGGAGAGCCATGCTACGGACGATGTCACCGGTTCGGGAGATGGCTCGAGTTCCGGCTCTGGCGCAACGGCCTCCGGCACCAGCGGTGCGACTTCCAGCAATGGCAGCAACCTCCGGCGTGGCGCGGCAACTTCCAGCGTTGGGGCTGCAACTTCAGGCGTCGGCGTCGGCAACTCCGATACGGGCGTTTCCAGTGTGGGCAGCAACGCCTCCGGCGTGGGCGAAGGTAGGTCAGTTGCCGTCAACTCCGCCGTTGGCGTTGGGATCTCAGGCGTTGCCGTGGGTGGCTCTGCCGTGGGCGTCGCGACAGTGGGGGTCGGCGTGGGCGTCGCAGTGGGGATTGGGTTGGTGTTGGCGACTCCTCCGTCGAGGTTGGCACGGCGGAAGTGGCCGAAGGTTCTCCGACTGAACTCATCATCATGGATAAACTCATCAACGGCGGCGTGGGCAGAATCGTCACCGCGACGGTGTCGCTCGCCGTGTTCGCATTCAATGCCGACACTTCTGCCTGATTGGTGTTGTCGCAGCCCGGAGCCGGTACGGATTCCACCTGGGCCTTCGGAGTGAGCACCAGGGCTGCCCCGTCGGCCAAGTCCCCCAGGGCGCCGATTCCCGGTGATCCGACCCAGTGGAAGCAGCTCCCCAGGTTGTCCGAGACAGAGGCAGAGAAGGCAATGCCCGGACCGTTGTTGATGACGTAGATGAAGAATTGGACTTCTTCGCCCGGCGCGGCGAAGTCCGGCAGCGCGTCCTTGATGATGTCCAAGTCCGGTTGCCGGATGGTGATGGTCACTGTGGCGACGTTCGAAGGATCACCTGCGTTGTCCCACACCTGGTAGGTGAAGCTGTCCGTCAGGGTTGGGCCCACGTTGGGTGTGTAGGTGAAGGTCCCGTCCCCGTTGTTGGCGACGATGCCGTTCGTAGGCCCGCTGACGATTTGTGCCGTGGAAGCCACGACCGAACCATCGAGTCGCTGTCGTTGGCACGGCATTGACCGTAACGGGAATCCCCTGGTTAGTTGTGGCGCTATCGTTGGCGGCGACCGGCGGGTCGTTGAGCGGCGTGACGATCACACGTAACCGTCCCCGGGACGGAGGTGCGCCAGAGGTTGTCCTGGATCGTGTAGGTGAATGTGTAGGTCCCGCTGAAGTTGGCGGCGGGTAGGAAGTCGACCGTGCCATCGCCGTTCGGAGCTGCAGGTTGCGCCGCCAGGGCACGAGACGATCGCTACCGACGACGGCACGATGACAGCCGTCGGCGTCGGTGTCGTTTGCAGCCACGTCAAGATTGATTGGGACGAGACTGTCCTCGAGAAGGCCCCAGACGGTTGGCGGCTCCGGGTCATCGTGGGCGACCGGTGGATCATTGACGGGAGTCACCGTCAACGTCACCGTCGCAGTGTCCGAGTCGCCGTCGAAATCAGTCACGGTGTAGTCGAATGTGACGGTCCCGGCACACTCCAGGATAGGCGCCGTGTAGTCCACGTAGATCGCAGAAGCAGGCCCGGGGCTGCCGATGACCACCGCCGTGCCGCCTAGCAGGCAGCCAGGGAACGACGGCGGCGTCACGGTCACCGTGAAGTTCGGGTCCCCCAGGCCGAGATCATTGGCCAGGACATTGATCGAGATCGTCGCGCCTTCTCCCACAGAGAGAACGCCCACCACACCCGGGTCGTCGTTGGCGTCCGGGAAGTCGTCAGTATCAGTAACGGTCACGCTCACCGTGGCAGCTCGATGTTCCGCCCTCACCATCCGACATGGTGTAGCTGAAGCTGTCCGCCTCCCTGATAGAACGGGGTCGGCGTGTAGATGACAGAAAGCCCGGCGTTGATCACCGCTGTACCGTGCAGCGGAAGAGTCACAGCAGTGACCCGCCATCCTAGGCTCGGGCTATCCGGATCGGTGTCATTGGCCAGGACATCGATGTCCTTGGATACACCCTGGGTCGTCGTATCGGTGTCATTGACAGCCGTCGGCCAACCGTTGACACGCACCGACACGGTCGTCGTGTCCGTGCCTCCGGCGCCATCGTCGATGGTGTAGGTCAGGATCTCGGTCCCCCATACGCCCGGGTCGGGCGTGTACACCAGCCGGTCATCGGCCGGATTGAGCGGCGTCCCGTTGTTGTCGATGACGCTGGTGGAAGCGATCCCTGCGGGTGGATCGGGGTCGACGACGCCGGTGATCGTCAGCGGGTCCGGCGGGACGTCCGGGTCGGAGTCATTGGCCAACACATTCACCCGGATCGGGGTGTCCTGCTGTGTGAACGCCGAATCAGGCTGGGCATCCGGCAGGCTATTGATCGAGTTGACAGTGATGTCGACCCGGGCCGTGTTCGATGGCGCGGACGGGACATGCAGGTCGCGCACCCGGTAGGTGAAGAAGTCCGTGCCATGGTAGCCGGGATCGGGCTCGTAAGTGACAGCCCCGGTCAGCGGGTTAATCGAGAAGATGCCTCCATGGTCCGGCGCATCGAGGATCGTAACGGTAGCCGGATCCAGCCCATCGTCTGGATCGCTGTCATTCGCCAGGACATCGATCACGACATTGACGTCTTCGTCGGTGACGATCGGGGCGCCAATGAGGGTGTAGGGTCATCTACGGCGGTCGGAGGCATGTTCACGTATATCGTGATGACCGCCTCATCGAATTCCAAGTCGGCGTCTGTCACGCGGTAGCCGCATTGCACCGTGCCGGAGAAACCGGGGCCTGGCGTGAATCGGATTTGGCCGCCCAAGGGAGCGCACACGCCATCCGAGGCAGCTGGGATCGGTGCAACGACGCTCAACGTCAGGGGGATGTCCCCGATGCCGAGATCGTTCAAGAGCACGCTGACATTGACCGCTAGGCCGAAAACCGTTTGCCCCTGATCGTCGACGGCTGACGGCGTGTCGTTCTCCGGCGTAATGGTGATCGTGACGGTTGCCGCCGCAGATCGGGCGCCGGTCATATCCTCGACGGTGTACTGGAAGGTCTCCAGCCCGAAGTAGTTGGCGTCCGGCTGATACTCGATGATTCCGGTGAACGGGTCAATGTCGGTGATATCACCGTGGGGGAGTGAGATCGGGAAGAACACCGGCGGACATGGGCGCCCCACGATACATACCGTCGACGGGCTGATCGCCGCGTCACCGGGCAGGTCGTTCGCGAGGACGGACGGCAGCAGGTCGCTGGCGATCTGGTCCTCCGCGATGGTGTAGGCATCGGCGAACGTCGTCGGCGGATCGTGCACGGCCTCAACGCTGATCCTGACCACGGCGGTGTCGCACTCGCCGTCATTGTCACAAACCTGGTAGGTGAGCAGGTCGGGGCCGCCCCACATGACGCTGTTCTGATTCAGGGCCGGGCTGTACCAGATCCGGATGTCCGGCGGAATGATGGTGCCGTTGATCACCTGCACGAGGGCCGCACCGTGAGCGGGGCCGGCCAGGATCGTGACGGACACGGGGATATCCACTACGCTGAGATCGTTCGCCAGGACGGGGAACACCGTGGCGGTGTCCTCCGAAATGGTATAGGCATCGTCGCGTGCGTCTGGGATGTCACCTGGCTCGTTGATGACTGTGATCCGAACTGTCGTCGCAGCGGAGAACAATGAACCATCAAACGCCCAGTACGAGAATATGTCCACCCCGAAGAAGTTCGGCCGCGGCGTGTAAACGAATGTCCCATCTGCCCGCATCAGCACGGTCCCGTTCGGAGGCTGGACAACTGCCGTCCAGGCAGAAAGGAGGTTGATGCCCGCCAGAGACGGGTTGCAGTCCGTGGCCGGGGGCGTACAGTCGACATCGGAGTCGTTCGCCAGAACGGACCTATTGGGCGGCGGAGGTACTGGCAGCAGGGCGGTGTCCAGGGATGTGTCTTCTGTCACTACGTATCCATTGTCGGCAGCCGCCACAGGCGGATCGTTGACGGCCGTGACGGTGATCGAGACATCGGCCTCAGAGACTTCGCCGTCCAGGTCAGTCACCCTGTAGCGCAGGCTGTCGGGCCCGTTGTAGTTCAGGCTCGAGGTGTATTCAATCCGGATCGTAGCCGGAGTGCCGGGGGATCCGATCACGCTCGCCAATCCCGAGGACGGGGGGGAGACGATCGTGACGCTCAGCGGCTGGTCGCCTACGCCGCTGTCATTGGCCAGGATGTTCAGGGTCGTCAGCACGTCCTCGGACACCAAGAAGCTGTCATTGAGCGCCGCTGGCGCGTCGTTCATCGGCGCCAACGTGATCGTCACCGTGGCCGTGTCGCACAGCATCGACGGATCGCAGACGCTGGTAGACAAAGCTGTCGACGCCGTAGTAGTCGGCGGCTGGGGTGTAGCTGAACGAGCCGTCGGCGGAGAGCACCACCGCCCCACGCGACGGCCCGCTGACCGGCGGTCGGCTGCACGCTCAGCGGATCACCGTTGGCGTCGGTGTCGTTGGCCAGCAACCCCACCAGCGCGCCCACATTCAGGACCGTGTCTTCGGTGCCGGGGTAGGCGTCATCGCCCGCCACCGGAATGCTGACCGGCGTCGCCGTCGGCGTCGGCGTCTGGACCGTCACACGCCGGTTGTTGACCGCCAGCGTGAAGTTCGAGCCCTCCGCCTGGACCCAGTTGACCAGCACCTCGCCGCCGGTCGTCCCGGTGACGTCGGCCGTGAAGCGGAAGGTGCGGAAGGTGCCCTGCGGGATCGACCACGTGCCGTTCCACTCGACGGACTGCCCGCCCCCGCTGCATCCCGCCGGGTTGCACGAGCCGGCCCGGTAGGTCATCTCCGGCGGCAGCGTATCGAGGACACGGGTCAGCTGCGCCCCGGTCGGGTTGCCGTAGTTGATCACCATGATGGTGAAATCGACCGACGCCGCACCGGGCGGAATGCTGCTCGGGCTGGCCATCTTGACCGGATAGACCAGCGGCGTCGGGGTCGGCGTCTGCGTCGGGGTGTTGGTGATCGTCGGCGTGTTCGTCACCGTCGGCGTGCGCGTCGGCGGCTCGCTCGTTGGGGTAATCGTCGGAACCCACGGCGTCGGGGTGACGGTCGGTGTGCCCGGTGTGCCCGGAGCATTCGTGGCCGTCGGCACCACGCCCGTCGGTGTCGGCGTCCCGTCACAGGTCTGCCCGGGGAGCAGGCAGCCCTCTGCCGTGGCGATCGGCGTGATCTCCCAGCCCAGCTCCTGGAGCGCCTCGAGCAGCATCCCCGGATCGATCGGCGCCATGGGGATGAACGCCCACGGCTGGTAGTCTGCCTGCAGCTCGGAACGGGTGCTCTCGCCGGACGCCGGCAGGCTGGAGATCAGCGCCAGCTGCCCGCAGCAGAACAGGATCAGGAAGACGAGCAGCATCCAGGGAAGCAGAAACCACGGCCGCCGCCGCCGCTCCTGCTCTTCTGCGTGTTCCGCGCCCTGGATCTCCTGCGCCATCTCAGTCCTGCAATTCTCTAGCTATCAGCTTTCAGCTTTCAGCTCGTCAGCGTCTGGCACCCGACCATCGGAGGCGATCCGGGTTCGGATGCCTCAGCGTGCACTTCGTCACGGCGTCGGCGTGTCCAGCACTTCCACCGCATCGACCTCCGCCTGGTCCCCCGCGCCGTAGGGCGGTGTGCTCACACCGGGTGTCGGGCCGGCGACGCTCACCCGGTCGTAGACACCGGTAGGAACCGATGGGATATCGACATTGATCAGGATCCCGGTGTTGAACGGAGGGGTCCCATACAGGGCCGACATTTCGATGACCGCGTTGGGAGCCTCGGTGTACCCGCTGACGTTGGTATTCGCCGTCACCCCACCACCCCAATCGAACACCACGTACCAGTCGCCCGTCGAGCTCACGCCGATCTGGACTACGACCAGGTCCAGCAGAACCTGACCGCTTCCACCGTTCTGCCGCTCGAAGTAGGCCAGGTCCCAATCGGGATCACCGTCGACGACGATCGGGTTGGTCAGGTTGAAGACCGCCGTCGCCCCGGGAGGGATCGACCAGTAGCCGCCATCCGGCGTGCCGATGTCCGGTTCGCAGTTGCCTGCCGGGCAGGGCGTGTTCGTGGGCGTGGGCGGGATCGGCGTATCGGTCGGCGTCGGCGTCACCGGCGTGTTGGTCAGCGTCGGCGTGATCGGCGTACTCGTCGGCGTCTCCGGGTGTTGGTCGGCGAAGGCGTGACCGTCGGAAGTCGACGACGGCATGGGGCTCGGCAGCGGCCGGAGTCGGTTGGCGATGAGCTGGGGAAGAATCGCCGCCGAGCGTCCGCGTCGCCGTCGGCGTTGCCTGACCACCACCACCCTGCGGCGTCTGGGTCGCGCCGGTCCCTCCGGCGGTCACGCTGGCGGTCGGCCAGGCCAGGCAGCCCGCCCCGGGCAGCAGGCAGCCGGGTGCGTCGCTCAACATCGGCAGCTTGCTCAGCCCCAGATCCAGCGCCAACTGGCCCAGGAACGCGGGATCCAACGGCGCCATCGGCATGAACTGCCAGCGGGCGTAGTCGGCGCGCAGGTTCGAGCGGGTGTCGGCTTCGTCGGGCGCGGCATGCAGTGCCAACGCCAGCTGCCCGCAAGCAAGCAGCACCAGGAACACCAGCAGCATCCATGGAATCAGGAACCACGGCCGAAGCCGTCGGCTGGCCTGCTCCTCGCCCTGCGCATGATCGAACGCTGCGTTGGTCATCGTGCCGCCGTTGCGAATGTTCGGCGTCCACTCCTCGCGCGCTCCGCCCTCAGCCCATCGGGGCGAAGGACACGGCGAACGTGTTGCCGCGCGGCTCGTGCCGGCGGACCCACATCTGCCCGCCGGTCTTGTCGACGATCGCCTTGGCCATCGCCAGCTCCAGGCCGGTCGGGCCAAAGCGCCCCTGCGATTCCACGAACACCTTCTCGAACAGGTGCGGCATGTCGGCCTCGGAGATCACCTCGCCCTCGTCGCTGACCTCCAGCCAGACCTGCTCCTGGTTGTAACGCACGCGCACGCCCAGCTCCTTGCCGGGCTGCGACCGCCAGGTGGCCTGCGACACGAGCTGCTCCAGCAGTTTGCCGAGCAGGTCCCGGTCGGCATGCACGTACGGGACGCGCTCCTCGAGCTCGACCTTGGGCAGCACGCCGGTCTGGCGCACCTGGTCGGCCGAGGCCGAGTCCTGCCACTCGAGCACCAGCGCCGAGAGGTCCACCGGCTGCGGGTGCATGCCGCTGCCGGCCTCGATCTGGACCAGGACCATCAGGTCATCGGTCCAGCGGCGGATGCTCCCGAGCTGCGTCATCAGCCGGTCGACGCGCTCGGTGGCGCGCGAATCGGCCTGGACTTCCGGCAGCTCGTTGAGTTCGACGACGCTCGAGAACGCCTGCGTCAGCGGGTTGCGAATGCGCGCCGCCGCTTCGGTCAGCAGGCGCAGCGTGATCTCGTCCAGCCGTTTCAAGTGGGTGATGTCCCGAACGACCATCACCCATCCGCCGCCCTGTTCCTGCTCGCTGCGCGGGATGGAGGTCAGGCTGACCATCTGGACGGCGTCGGCCGGATACGGCACTTCGGTGACGGCCGGCCGCTGCGCTTCGAAGGCCTGCCAGTGCGCCAGCAGCACGGCGAGCGGAGGCGGCAAGCGCGTCCACGCCTCCTCCCCCACCAGTTGGTCCGAGCCGAGCAGGTGACAGGCCGCCGGGTTGGCGGCGATCACCACCCCTTCGGCATCGGCGGCCAGAATGGCATCGCCGGCATGGGCGATCACCGAGCGCAGCCGCTCGCGCTCGGCGGTGACCTGCGCCAGCAGCTGCTCGCGCTCCAGTCGAATCCGGCGGTACTCGCTGGCCCGCTCGACGGCCAGCGACAGGTCGCTGATCTGGTCCAGCGGCTTGGGCAGATAGTCGAAGGCGCCGCTCTGTCGCATCGACGAGATGGCCAACTCGAGCGTGCCGGCGCCGCTGACGACGATCACTTCCAGCGCCGGGTCGTGTTCCTTGGCCAGGCGCAGGAATTCGATCCCATCCATGCCGGGCATCATCAGATCGGTCACGACCACGGCGTACGGCGCCTCGGCCTTGACGCGCACCAATCCGGCCTCACCGTCCGGCGCGGTGTCCACCAGGTAGCCGCGGCGCACCAGATGGCCGACCATCAGCCCCTGGTAGTCCTTGTCATCATCGACGACCAGGATCCGGTCGCCCTTCATGCCGCCGTCTCCTTCGCCGCCGCGGCGGGCTTCTGTTCCGTCGGGAGACGCAGCGTGAACGTGCTGCCCTGCCCCGGCTGGCTGGCGGCCTCGATGCTGCCGCCATGCCGGGTGAGGATGCCGTAGCTGACCGCCAGCCCCATCCCGGTGCCCTGGCCCTCCGGCTTGGTGGTGAAGAACGGATCGAAGATGCGCGGCATCACCTGAGGATCGATCCCGGTGCCGGTGTCCTGCAGGGCGATCACGGCCGTCGGGCCGTCCTCCACCAGGCTGACGCGCAGCTCACCGCCGTCGGGCATCGCCTGGACGGCGTTCTGAATCAGGTTGATCAGCACCTGTTGGATCTGCTGGGGATCGTAGGTGGCGTAGGCCGCCGATGCCGGCAGCGCCTTTTCCACCCGGACCTTGCCCTTGCGCAGCAGGTAGTCGGTCAGCCGCAGCGAACCCTCGATCGTCTCGCGCAGGTCCCGGCGGCTCATGGCCGTCGCCGACTGCCGGGCGAAGACCAGCAGGTCGGTCACGATCGAGTTGGCGCGTGTGGCGTTGTCGCGGATCTGGCGGTAGGCCTCCAGCGCGCCGGCGCCCTCGAGCGGGTCTTCCAGCAGCTCTTCGGCCAGCCCCTTGATGACACCCAGCGGGTTCTTGACGTCGTGCACGATGCCGGCCGCCAGCTGGCCGACGGCGGCCAGCTTCTCCGACTGCACCAGCTGCCGCTGCGCGGCTTGCAGTCGCTCATACATCTCCGAGAGCTGGCGGTTGCGTTCGATCGCCTCGGCGTACAGGCGCTCGGCTTCGGCCGTGCGCGCTTGCAGCCGTTCGGTCATCGTATCGAACGCCCGCGCCAGGTCGCCGATCTCGTCCGGGCGTTCCAGCCCGCTCTCCTGGTCGAGGTCGCCGGAAGCCACAGCCTGCGCCATGGTGCGCAGGCGAAGGATCGGTCGGGCGATGCTCTGCGCCAGCCAGAACCCGAGCAGCATGATCGCCGCCGTCCCCAGCGCGAAGATCCCGCTGAAGACCGTGCGGCTGGTCGAACTCGGTGGTCACCAGGAAGTTGCTCGGCAGGACGACCGCCACCGTTCCGAGTACCTGGTCGCGCACGGTCCACGGGCTGTAGGCTGCCTGGTAGTCGCGCCCGCTCATGCCGAACTCGGTGAGGATCGTCGTCGAGAGCGTGGCGGTCTGCCCCGGATCGAGCAGGACGGCTCCGAAGCCTTCCTCGGGCTCGGCGATGGTGGTCGTCAGGAGCGTGCCATCCGTGGCCTGCAGCAGGATGTCGGCCAGGGATTCGGATTTCAGATCCTGCACCATTTGGTCCAGGTGGCTGCCGACGAGCACGGCGCCGGTCAGGTCGCCGAAGGCGTTGTAGACCGGCGCGGCGGTGAAGAGGTAGGGGCCGTACAAGGTGGTGATCAGCCCGATGTACTTGTCGCCGCGGGCATCGGCCGTCCCGGTAAGGACCTGCATGACGGTCGGCTCGGTCGAGAAGTCCGATCCGGTCGTCCGCCGGTAAGCCTGTTCACCCGGGGGGAGGGTCAGCCCGGCGATCTCGCGCCCCTGGCGGTCGACGGCGATCACCGCCTCGGCGCCCTGGTTGACGGCAATCGGCTGGATCAACGCCACGACCGGGCTGGCATCGCCCAGCAGCAGCGCCTCGGGCATCCCGGAGGTGAAGGTCACCAGGCGCAGGGCTCGAAGCTGGGATCGCTCACGGCGCACGACGCCGTCGGCCACGACCCGGCTGGCCTCGTACATCTGGTTGACGAATCGCTCGCGGACCGAGGAGGTCACCAGCCGCGTGACGATGTAGGTGCCGACCATCGCCGTCACGAGCGTCAACAGGACGTAGGGGATGATCAACTGGCCGCGGAGCGTCCCCAGCCGGCGGCGGACGCCCTGCAGCCTGCCCAGCAGGCCGGCGCGAGGCGCTTCCTGTGTCCCTTCCGAGCCGTTGTCGCTCTGTTCCGTCACCGGTCTTCTCCGCTCACCTGCTGGCGTGCAGAACCGCAGCCGGGAACTCCCCTGGCTGCACTCCCACGCCCGGCACGCATCTCCGGGCGCCCGTACGGCTCACTTGCGGGGTTTCTGTTTCCCCTTCTCCCCGCGCTTGTCCCGATACAAGGATTGGTCCACATCACGGACAAATTCCTCCACCGTGGTGAACCCGGGCTTCCACTCCGACACGCCGGCGCTGGCTGACAGCTTCACGCCGTCGAAACTCCCCTTCTCAATCTCGATGCCTATGCGCATGGAGATCGCCTGCGCCTCTTCGGCCTTCGCCTCCGGCAGGACGATCATGAACTCGTCCCCGCCGTAGCGGGTGGGCAGATCGACCCGACGCACCTGCGACCGAATGGCGGCCGCCACGCGCCGCAGCGCTTCGTCCCCCACCGGGTGCCCGAAGGTGTCGTTGATCTTCTTCATGTCGTCCAGGTCGAGCATGATCAACGACAACGGGCGTCCGTAACGCCGCGCCCGCTCGACCTCCAGGTCCAGGAACTCGTTGAGCTTGTGACGGTTGAACAGCCCGGTGACCGGATCGGTCACCGCCAGGCGCTGAACCTCGGCGAACAGCCGGGCGTTCTCCTCGATCAGGCGGCGATGCTCCAGGGCACGCGTCAGGGCCAGCTCGAAGGCCGCCATGGATTCGAACGGCTTGGTCATGTAGTCGTACACGCCCGCCCGCAGGGCTTCGACGGCCGTCTCGACCGAGGCACTGGCGGTCAGGATGATCGCCTGGATGTTGGGGTCGAGCCGCTGCGCATGCTCGACGACTTCCAGGCCCGTGGCGCCCGGCATGTACAGGTCGACGACCAGCGCGTCATACGACTGGCCCTCGAGCAGCCCCCGGGCCTCCGGCCCGTCGCCGGCTTCGACGACCTCAAGACCCATCCGCCGCGCCCGGCGAACGAGCACGCTGCGGAAGTCGGTGTCATCGTCGGCGATCAGGATCCTTCCGCCGGGCGGCGGACCCTCCCGTTCAACCACACTCCACTCCCTCATCGACAGGACCGTCATCGGTCGAAGCCTCGCTCTTGCGGTCCATCGCGTCCTGGGTCCAGTCTAATGGAAAAGGGTCTGGAAACACCTTTCAGGCTGCCTACACCTCGGCTGGGCGCCGGTTGCCGGGAATCATACACGAAACGCAGAATGCCGCCCCGGGATGTCCCCGATAGTCCCGGGGTACTGCCTCCCACCCGCCCGGCCAACCTGCCCCGGCCATGTCGTCGAGACCGTGGGTCAGGTGCGATCGGAGACGCACCAAGGCCCGGGGCTACGTCGGCTCCGGCGCTCCAGGTTGGCGTGACCCGGGTCCTCCGGCCGAAGAGCGCGAGAGCCGCACCCCGTAGGGTGCGGCTCCTGTGTTGAGCGGTCGCCAGCCGGGATCAGTCGAAGAAGCTTGGTGGCGGTGGGCGTCGGCGTGATCGTCGGCGTATTGGTCGCCGCGGACGTCGGGGTGCGCGTCGGCGTGAGGGTGATCGTCGGCGTCACCGGCGTCGAGGTGCGCGTCGCCGTGCGCGTGGCCGACGGGATCGGCGTCAGCGTCCGCGTGGCCGTGATCGTCGGCGTGCGCGTGATCGTCGGCGTCAGCGTGCGCGTGTAGGTCAGCGTGACCGTCGGCGTCCGCGTGACGGTCGGCGTCAGCGTGCGCGTGTAGGTCAGCGTCACCGTCGGCGTGCGCGTCGCCGTGCCGGTGATCGTCGGCGTGCGGGTGATCGTCGACGTATTGGTGGGCGTCAGCCGTGTTGGTCGCCGTCCGCGTGACCGTCGGTGTGCGCGTCGGCGTCGCCGTCGGCGCGGTCCGCGAGAGCGTGGCGTTCACCATGCACGACCCCGTCGAAGGTCAGCGTGACGGAGAACGTGCCATCTGAGCCCATGCCCGGCCGGGATGCCGCCGAACAGCGCGTACCACTGGTAGGTCGAGCCGCTGGGCAGCGGGCGTGTGCCCATCGCCGGATTGGAGGTCGTCGGCGGGGTGTAGTCGTTGCCCGAGTAGTAGCGTCGAGCCGTTCCACCGGAAGTCGTCGACGTACTGCGCCGGGTCGTAGGCGTCGGTCCAGTTCAGCGTCGACCCGGTGAGGTAGACGGTCGTCGGATTGGTGTTGCTGCACGTTGACGTTGAAGCGGTTGGGCAGCGTGAAGGACGAGCCCGTCACGGTGATGTTGGCGCACGACGGCGTCGGCGTCAGGGTCGGCGTGAGCGTGATCGTCGTCGTCGGCGTCACCGTCGTCGCGTCGGCGTCAGCGTCAGCGTCGGCGTGAGCGTCGTCGTCAGCGTCAGCGTCGGCGTCGTCGTCACGGTCACCGTCGTCGTCGGCGTCGGCAGCTCGGAGACGGCGTTGACGGTGCACACGCCGTCGAAGGTCAGCAGGACGTTGTACGACCCGACCAGCCCACCGCCGCCCACCCCCACGAACGAAGCCCGCCACGTCTCGGTTCCGCCGGCGACCATCGGAACCGGCACGATCGGGTCGGCCAGGCTGGGCGAGGTCGGCAGCGACGGGCCGTCGCGGTACAGCGTCCCGGCGAACTCGGCGCCGTGGAAGTTCTGCCCCGGGTAGTACTGGAACCAATCCAGCCAGGCGCCGGTCAGCGACACGTTGGCGGCGTTGCCGTTGTGCACGACGACATCGAAGTAGTCGCCATTCAGGACGGCGCTCTCGACGGTGATCAGCGAGCAGTCGGGCGTCGGCGTCGGCGTCAGCGACGGCGTCGGCGTGGTGGTGATCGTCGCCGTCGAGGTGACGGTGGCGGTGAAGGTCGGGATGGAGATGGTCGCCGGGAGGCCGACGACGCGCGCCACGCGGAATTGCTCGACGATGCCCTCACGCTTGGCGGTCAGGTGGATCTTCGGCCAGGTCGAGCTCAGGATCGGGGCGATCAGCGGGTGATCGAAGTCGACGGTCACGATCACCCGGTCACCCGGGCCTCCGCCGTCCTCCAGAGGCTGGCAGTCGGCGGGGGTGCTGGTGTTGGCGTCCGACGGGAAGTACACCAGCCCCGGTTTGTTGGAGCAGACCGTGATCTTGAAGAAGCCCGGGGTCCCGACGGAGGCCAGCGGATTCTTGAGCAGGCCGACCGAGCCCGAGTTGGTGGCGTCGCGGATCGAAGGCAGCCGGGCGCCGTCCTGCTTGGCCTGCGTGTCGCACGGCCCGCCGTAAAGCGAGGTGCAGTAGCCGTAGTCGTATTCGCCGGTGACGGTAGCGCCGCGAGGCCGGTGACGGCATAGCGCACGCCGAAACGCGCGCCGTTCTCGACGGAGATCCAGGCGTGCAGCAGGCGCGCCAATTCGATCATCACGAAGATGGTGAATAGCACCAGGGGAAGGATGAGCGCAAACTCGGCCAACCCCTGGCCCCGGCTCTTGGCACCCTGCTCTCGATGGACGGTCATGGATGACCACTCCTGGAATCGGCCTTCACTAGCCAGGCCATTACGCCATAGCCAGTCTAGTTGGTCGATGCCGGAATTGTCCTTACAGTCCTGTTACAGGGGATTGACGGCCGACTAGTACCCAGGTCCCGCGCGGTTCGTGCACTCCGCGTCACGTGCACGACAGACGGCCGACGATCGGCGATCGTCCTGACCGTGCCATGCTCGAAGCGTTGATGGGCAGTCGGAAGGGGAACCGGGTGACCTCGGTCGCGGATCAGGGTTCGAGGCGATACCCGTACCCGCGTACGGTCAGCAAGCGGGTGGGCTTGTTCGGGTCGGCTTCGATCTTCTGTCGCAGGAACCACACGTAGCGCCGCAGCGCGCTGCCGGTCTCCTGGCGATAGGCGCCCCAGGCTTCTTCGACCAGCTCGGCCTGCGCCAGCGCCTGACCCGGCTTGGCGGCCAGCGCCGCCAGCAAACGGAACTCGGTCGGGGTGAGTTCGAGAGGCCGGCCTTCGACCGTCGCCTCGCGCCGCCCGAGATCGACGCGCAGCGCGCCGACCTGCAGAACCGCCCCTTGTTCGGAGCGCTGACCGGACGTACGCGAGAGCACCGCCCGGACGCGAGCCCTGAGCTCGGCCAGGCTGAAGGGTTTGGTGATGTAGTCATCCACGCCGAGACGGAAACCGCGCAGCTTATCGGCCTCGCTGGTCTTGGCGGTCAACAGGATGACGGGCGTCTCGGCCAGCTCGCGCAGCCGGGCGCACACCTCCCAGCCGTCCATGCCCGGCATCATCACGTCGAGCACGACGAGGTCGGGGCGCGCCTCGTAGAACAGCCGCAGCGCGGCCTGCCCACGATCGGCCGACTGAACGGCATAGCCTTCGCCTTCCAGATAGTCGGTCAGGAAGCGCAGCAGCGTGGTGTCGTCATCGACGATCAGCAGCTTCTCGCCCGGCATGCGCCTCCAAGACCTCCGTCCCCTAGCCTATCGCAATCGCCCGTCAACGCAAGCGGT
>CAWFSV010000014.1:0-173863 GCA_963818575.1 uncultured Chloroflexia bacterium
CCCCGGTCAACCTCAACACGGCTTCGGCCGCCGAGCTCGATCGCTTGCCCGGGATCGGGCCGAGCCTGGCGAAGGAGATCATTGCCTACCGCGAGTCGCACGGCGCCTTTGCCGCGGTCGAGGACCTGCTGCTGGTCCCCGGGATCGGCCCGGCGAAGCTGGCCTCGCTCCGCGACCTGGTGTCGGTCCAATGAGGCTGGCGTTGTCCGCTGCCGCGCGGCGGGTATAATGCCGGCCATGCCGGAACTGCCAGAGGTCGAGACGATCGTGCGCCGCCTGCGCGACGGTTGGGCGGATGCGCCGCCGCTGCCCGGCAAACGGATTACGTCGGTAACGCTGCGCTGGGCGCGCCACATCGCCATGCCGTCTGCGGCGCGTTTCCGCCGTTCGATCGCCGGGAACCGCGTGCACGATGTGCGCCGACGCGGCAAGTACCTGATCTTCCCCCTCGACCGCGGCACGCTGTTGATCCACCTCAAGATGAGCGGCGACCTGCAGCTCGTGCCCCCCGGGACGGCCCCCGACCCGTTCGACCGCACGGTGTTCCACCTCGACGACGGATGGGATCTGCGCTTCAGCGACGCGCGCAAGTTCGGAAAAGCCTACCTGGTCGACGACCCGGAACGCCTGCTCGGCAGGCTGGGGCCCGAGCCTCTCGAACGCGCCTTCACCGCACGTGGGCTGGCAGACGATCTGCACTCCCGCCGCCGCGCGCTCAAACCGCTGCTCCTCGATCAGGCCTTCGTGGCCGGCCTCGGCAACATCTACGTGGATGAAGCGCTGCACCGCGCCCGCCTGCACCCCCTGCGCCGGAGCGACACGCTTTCTCAGGCCGAAGTGCACGCCCTGTGGCGGGGGATCCGCTCCAGCCTGCAGCGCGGGCTGCGCCATCACGGGGCCAGCATCGATTGGGTGTATCGAGGCGGTGGATACCAGAACTACTTTCGCGTCTACCAGCGAACCGGCGAGCCGTGCCCGGAGTGTGGCACCCCGATCGAGCGATTGGTGATCGGGCAGCGGGGGACGCATATCTGCCCCGCGTGCCAGCGGGCCTAGGGGTCTAGCATGGACAATGAGTTGGTCATCGGCGTCATTCTGATCGTGGTCGGGATCGCCCTGGCTCTCCTGGCCTACGCGTTCATCCTGAACCGGCGCGACCAGGAGAAGGGCTCGTCCGGTGCGCCGGCGGAGAAGCCCGAGGCGGCCGAGGCCGAGGAGCCACGCCTGGAGATCGGAACGCCGCCGCCATGGGCCATTCCCCCGGCCGTGGTCGCCCAGCCGCCGGCGACACCTGAGCCGCCTCCGGCCGTGGCTCCGCCCCCAGCTGCGCCGAAGCCGGCCGTCGTGGACCCCGCTCCGCCAGCTCCGGAACCTGCCGCGCTGGCGCCCTCGCGCCGCACCCTGGCGGTCGCCACGTTGATGCGCGATGAGGTGACCGGGAAGCTCCTGATCCTGGTCGGCGGGCGCGAGTATGCCACGGCGGATGAGCTGCGCGCCTCGCGCGATTTCGCCCGGGTCGAATACGCTGCGGCCGATCTGGTCAAGTGGCTGGGCGTGACCACTGTGCGCGAACGAGTGGCCGAGCGAGCGCCCATGGAAGAGGTCAAGAAGTCGGCGAGCATGATCGAGCAGATCAACGACATCTTGCAGCGCAAGCTGGCCGAGTCGCCCGGGGCTTCACGTGGCGTGCGCCTTCTCGAAGGCGCCGGAGGCGCGCTGCGAGTGTTCATCGGGCTGCAGAGCTTCAACCTTGAGGACGTTCCGGACGCGGACGTCAAGCGCATGATCCGTGATGCCGTCGCCGAATGGGAGTCCAAGCAGTAGCACCTGCACGTCCGGGACTCTCGAATGCAAACACAGGCGGAGGCAGTGCCTCCGCCTGTTCGTTTCCCGGTCGACCGCACCGTTGCCTGAGCGAAGGGAAACCATGAGCGCTCGTCGGGCACCTCGGCCGCAGATGTCGGACGGAGTCCATCGACACCCCGCCACGGATCCAGCATCGACTCAAGCTGACGGTGCCCCATGGCGAATGGCACAGGCCGGCCGGCAGAAATCAGAGGAGTGAGGACGAAGGAGCGCTGCTGGGCCGGCGCTCACGCGGAGGCGGAGGTGACGCCGGTCAGCCTGCAGGGGCGAACAGCTCCGCCTGCAGCCTTCCTTCGAGCCGGCGTTTGTCGGGTTCGGGGAGGAACGCCGCCTGGGCCGCGGCGAGGATCATGCCGCGCAGGCTGTCCGGGGACAGGCCGTAGTGCTGCATGGCGGCCCGGTACTCGTCGCTCAGCAGGATCCCGCAGATCGATGGATCATCGCTGTTCAAGGTCACCTGGATCCCGGCCTGGATCAGCTTCGGCAACGGATGGTCGGCATAGCTGCGGACGGCGCCGGAGGCGACGTTGCTGGTGAGACAGACTTCAAAGGCTACGCGCCGCTCGCGCGCCATGTCCAGCGCTCGCGGATCTTCGATGGCCCGCACGCCGTGCGCGATCCTCATCGCCCCCATGGTTTCCATGGCGCGCGAGACGCTGCCACCGTCCGCCCACTCGCCGGCGTGCAGGGTGATCCCCAATCCGCTCTGCGCCGCCTCTCGGAAGAGAGGCGCGAACGGGTCCGTGGGATAGTCGACTTCATTCCCGGCCAGATCCAGGCCCACGACACCATGCTGGCGACGATCGGCGGCGGCGCGGGCGACACGCTCGGCCAGTTCCAGCGGCTCGTGGCGGTTGATGCTGGCGATCCAGCCGACGCGGGCGCCCGTCGACTGCATGGCAGACTGACCGGCTTCGAGCACCCAGTCCATCACCTCGTCCACCGCGTAGCCCCGCGAGGCGGCCAGCGCCGCCGGCGTGAAACGCATTTCGGCGTACACGATCCGATCCGCCGCCAGGTCCTCGATCGCTTCGCGCACCAGCCGGGCGATGACCTCGGGCGAGCGGAAGAAGTGGCGCAGGGCGTCGAACTTGGAGAGGAAGTTCTCCCAGGTCAGCGGATCGTGGGGAAGGATCTGGACCCGCGCACGGAGCGATGGTTCATCGCGCGGCAGGCGCAGCCCGTTCTCGCGCGCCAGTTCGAGCAGCGTCGCAAGACGCGTCGCCCCTTCGAGGTGGCGATGGAGCTCCACCTTGGGCAGCAATTCGACCAGTTGGTCGCCCGGATCAATGCGTGGCGTCGCCCACATGCCCCGATTGGCAGCCAGCCCGCCGCCTCTCCCGTCGTCCGCCGTGTCTCAGGAGTCCCCGACCGGAAGCGGATCATGCACTGCCCGCCGCGCCTCCGGCAGAAGCCTCTCTGAGACTAGCACGGACGCCCTGGGCGCGACCTGGGAGGATGGTCCTTGCGCCGGGGTGACTTTCGGGGGGCCACCAGATCTGGGAACGAAGGCCGGGAAGCGAGCGGACCCGGCACAGAGCCGGGTCCGGCATTTGCATCAGGGCGGAGTTGGGCTCAGTGTCGCCGACGCCGCTTGCGGGGCGCGCTCTCGGCCGGCTCGGCAGCCTCAGGTTCGTCTGCGACGGCGAGGGCCAACGGCGCTTCCGCCTCACTTTCCTTCGAAGCCGGAGCCGGTTGGGCGGGAACCTGGGCGCGGAACAGCCTGGAAGCGACCCCCGCCCGAATATCGGCCATCAGCTGTTGGAACATGTCAAAGGCCCGGCTCTTATACTGCACCAGCGGGTCGCGCTGGCCATAAGCCTCGAGGCCGATCGACGTCCGCAACGCCTCCATCTGCGTCAGGTACTCGACCCACAGACGATCCCCGACGGCCAGGATCAGCCCCCGAAGCCCGCTGCTGAGCGCCATGCGACCCAGGGCCAATTCGATCGCTGTTCGCCGCTCGCCCTGGACGGCTTGGAGGGAATCCTCGGCCGCCAGGGAGGCGACCACCTGGTCCCCCAGGAACTCCGTCAGGCCCCTTTGGATCGCCGGGTCGGTCTCACGCAGGGGAACCGACCATCTGGAGAGCTCGGCGGCGCCCAAGGCTCGCTGAATCTCCTGCAGCGCCCCGTCCAGGTGATCGAGGACCCGGTCGCTCAGCGCATCCTTCTCGACGTCTTCGAGCAGCCGTGCGGCGGCAAAGGGATAGGACAACCGGGCTACGACGAGGGCGCGCTTCTGATGCGTGCGCTTATCGAAGAACGTCCGCTGGCCGTAGCTCATTTGGACAAGCAGGCGCGTCCTGACCAGTTCGGATACGGGAGCCCCTTCCGGAAGTGCAATCCCGAGCTCTCGCTCGATCTCCCCCAGCACGGTGCCCGAGCGCTGATCCCACAGCACCTGCATCGCGCCGCGCAGGCGGGCGGCTGCTTCGTCCCAATCGACGGGGGTCTTGAGGGACGGCTCGAGCCCCAGGGGCTCACCCATCCGCCGCTCGACGGACTGCAGCAGGCCCGCCCACACCCGCAGTCCCAGGCTGGCCTCGACCAGATCGGGGATCATCTTCTCGAAACGCCGTGGGTCGGAGCGGATCTGCTGGACGCCGGCCGAGTCCACCTGGATGCGCAACCCGGCCGACTCCTCAGCCAGGCGCAGGAGCTGATTCGGATCGACCTCGCGCCCCGCTTCCTCGGCTTCCAGGCGGGCGGCCTCCAGGGCGGATTCAGCCGCGTCGACGCGCTGTTTGACTTGCGCCTCCAGACGATCGAGCGCGTTGTCCAGCTGCTCGGACACCACACGACTGAGGTGCTCGTATTGAGTGGCCAGCGCATCGCGGGCCCACTGCAGCAGTCGTTCTTTGACCGCCGCGGGATCG
Organism: uncultured Chloroflexia bacterium; assembly: GCA_963818575.1. Taxonomy (GTDB): domain Bacteria; phylum Chloroflexota; class Anaerolineae; order Anaerolineales; family E44-bin32; genus DYJB01. Next base: position 4,745 of record CAWFSV010000014.1, read on the forward strand.
CTGAATTGCCGCAGGTCTTCCAGGATCAAGCTGAGCATGAAGGATGGGTACGGCTGCCCGGAATTCAGACCGAGCGTTGGCTGCGTCTCCTCCAGCCAGGCAAGCAGCTTCCAGGGACCCTCCGGCTCGGCCAGGGATGCCTCGACGTGCCGCTCGGCCTCGACGCGCAGCATCTCCGCCGCATCCTCCGTCAGATCGGCCTTGGTGAACACGCGGTTGCGCAGGCCGTAGTAGACCTCGCGCTGCTGGTTGAGCACATCGTCGTACTCGAGCAGGTGCTTGCGGGTGTCGAAGTTGGCGCCTTCGACCCGCGTCTGTGCCTGTTCGATCGTCTTGTTGACGATGGTGTGGGCGATCGGGACGGCGTCGTCGATGTTCAGGCGCTCCATCAATCCCGAAACCTGGGAACCTCCGAACAGGCGCATCAATTCGTCGCCGAGCGAGAGGAAGAACTGCGACGAGCCGGGGTCCCCTTGCCGCGCGGCGCGGCCGCGCAGCTGATTGTCGATGCGCCGCGATTCGTGCCGCTCGGACCCGATCACGTGCAGCCCACCGGCCAGTTTGACCCGCTTCTCATCTTCCATGAACTGGCGGAACAGCCCGATCTCGGCCTCGTAGATCCCTGCCGCCTCCCGGTCGAGCGCCTCGAGTCGCGACAGGCGCTCTTCCAGGCTCAGATTCTCCGGATCGACGATTCCGCTGCGGCGTAAGACACGGTGGATGGCGGCCAGGACCTCCTCCGCCACCTCGCCCCCCAGCTTGATATCGACGCCTCGGCCGGCCATGTTCGTGGCGATGGTCACGCTGCCCAGCGCCCCGGCGCCGGCGATGATGCGCGACTCCTCATCATGCTTCTTGGCATTCAGCACGGCGTGCCGTACTCCGGACTCGAGGACCTCGGCCAGACGATCCTGGTGCGGGGCGTCCAATTCAAGAAGTCGCAGCAGGCGCTGCAGGTTCTCGGGGCGCGTCGGCGTGAGCACGAGGTCCAGATCGCGCGCCAGGGGCCTCAGTTGCGCCGGCGTCAGCTCCTCCAACGGAGCGTACAGGGGGATCAGCTCCGGGACGCGCAGGCCCTCGTCCGATTTTCCCTTGGACTCCAGGAAGGCGTCGCGCAGGATCATCACCGAAGCCAGCCGCTGCAGCGGCTCGGCGCGCAGCCGGGCAGACAATCGCTCGGACATCTCCACCGAAGTCGTCCCGACCAGCAGCGGCTGGCCGAGGACGTTGCGCTTGAGGATCTCGGTGGCCACGGCCCGCAGCTTGGCCTCCTCGGTCCGGTAGACGACATCCGGATAATCCTTGCGCCGCCAGAAGACCGGGGCGCGCCCGCGTCTTCGCGGCGTGCGAAACAGGTGAAGCGGCTGCCGTCTTCGCGCACCTCCACTTCGACCAGGTCGCTCTCCGGCTGCCCGGCAATGAACTCCAGATTGGTCGGCAGCGGAAGGACCTCGACCTTGTAGATCTTGTGGAACTCCTCGGCTTCGGTCAGAGCCGTACCGGTCATCCCGGCCAGCTTGGGGTACATGCGGAAGTAGTTCTGCAGCGTGATCGTGGCGTAGGTGACGTTCTCCTCGCGGACCTTCGAGCCTTCCTTGGCCTCCACCGCCTGGTGCAATCCGTCGGACCAGCGGCGGCCGGGCATCAGCCGTCCGGTGAACTCGTCGACGATCACCACCCGGCCGCCCTGCACCACGTAGTGTTTGTTGCGCTTGAACAGGTGCTCGGCGCGCAGCGCCTGCTCCAGGTGGCCCAGCAGCCGCGCTTGCTCGGGCGTGATGTCCTCGGGCCGATCGGGGTCGCGCAGCGGCAGGCCGAGCAGCTGTTCGACGTGCGGCTCGCCCAGCTCGGTCAGCGAGACCGTCCGGTCGCGCTCGCTGATCTCGTAGTCTTCGGGCTTGAGCTGCCGGACGACGCGGGCCATTTGTTCGTAGGTCTGCGGGTCTTCCTGCGACGGCCCGGAGATGATCAGCGGCGTGCGGGCCTCGTCGATCAGGATGTTGTCCACCTCATCGACGATGGCGTAGTGGTGCCCGCGTTGGACGCGCACCTCCAGGCTGCGGGCCATGTTGTCGCGCAGGTAGTCGAACCCAAACTCGTTGTTCGTCCCGTAGGTGATGTCGGCAGCGTAGGCCTGGGCGCGCTCGACAATCCGCAGCTGGTGCACGTCTTCCTGGGCCGAGATGCGCTCGGCGTCGAACACGAATGCCTTGCGGCCGTTCTCCGTGCGTGCCGCTTCCTGCAGCACCCCGACGCTCAACCCCAGGAACTGGTAGATCGGGCCCATCCAGCGTGCGTCGCGCCGCGCCAGGTAGTCATTGACCGTCACCAGGTGAACGCCGCGCCCGTTCAGCGCGTTGAGCACCAGAGGCAGCGTGGCCACCAGCGTCTTGCCCTCGCCGGTGCGCATCTCGGCGATCTTGCCTTCGTGCAGCACCATGCCGCCGATGAGCTGAACATCGAAGTGCCGCAGGCCGATCGTACGCACCGAGGCCTCGCGCACCAACGCAAAGGTCTCCACCAGGAGATCCTCGAGGCTCTCGCCGCGATCCAGACGGGCGCGGAGTTCGGACGTGCGGGCCTTCAGCACGCGATCCTCGAGCGCCTGCAGCTCGGGTTCCAGCGCATTGATTTCGGCGACCCGTTCGGCGTAGGACTCCAGCTGGCGCCGGATGGGATCTCCGCCGAGCAGCCGAGAGAGGTTCTTGAACATTCCAGGGATCCTTCCGGCCGGCATTATAGCATGCAGGTCCGCGGCACCTCCCGCGCCGGGATGAATCCACGATAGAATCCTGGCTCGGCTGCATCGCCTTGCCGTCCAACCAGGAGCGCGCGCGTGTCCTTTCGACTCCCAGGATCCAGGCGCACGATCATCGCCGGTCTTTCCGTACTGCTGGGCCTTGCTCTCGGCGTGCTCGCCGGTGGCCTCACCGGGCACGACGGACGGCGGACGCGTGGCGCTCATCATCGTCGACGCGCAGCGAGCAACCACCCAAACGTGTGTCGAGGTCAGCGGTGTTGAAACCACCGGGCAAGAGCTCCTCGGGCTGGCGGGGCTGCCCCTGACCCTGGACGAACGAAACGCGATGGGAGCGCTGGTCTGCGCGATCGACGGCCAGGGCTGCGCGTTCCCGTCGGAAGACTGCCTGTGCCAGTGCCGCGGGCTGGGCGAATGCGCCTACTGGGCGTCTTTCGTGCGAACGCCTCCCGGCGAGTGGACCTATGCCGCGCTGGGCCTCTCCGCCCAGACGGTGCGGCCCGGGGACCTCTACGCCTGGGTCTGGCTGCCAAGCGCCTCCGCCAATTCCGAGGTGCTGGGCTGGCTTCCGGATTCGACGCTTGAGTCGATCTGCCCGTAGCGCCGCCTATCGACGCCGGGCCGGTCGGGATAGAATGTCAGGCGCGGGGCGGTGGCGGAACTGGCAGACGCCGGGGACTTAAAATCCCCTGAGGGCGACCTCGTGTGGGTTCGACTCCCACCCGCCCCACTCGCCGCGTCGGGAACCGATCCCGGCCCGGCCACGTCCTGCGTGTGGAGGATCCAATGACTCGACGTGTCCCGCTCCTGGTTGCAGCCGCGCTGGCGGCAGCGGCCTTCGCTTGCGACATTCCGGGCGCGGCGTCGCCCACGCCGTTTGCCCTACCCACGCCGAACCTGACGCTGACCGCCATCTTCGCCCCTACGCAGACTCCGACGGAAGCGGCCGCGACCGAGACGCCCGTCGTGGCGCCAGCAACGATCAGCGTGCCGACGCTCACGCCCACGGCCTCGGCGACGACTGCGCCCGGCGCACCGACGGCCACGGTCAATCCCGCCGCCGGCAGGCCGAACGGCACCCCGCTCAACGCCGTCAGCCTGGCCGTCGCACCGGCGATCGACGGGGACTTGAGCGATTGGACAGGCGTGAGCTACGGGTTGGCCGCCTGCACCTTCGGATGCAACCTGCGCAGCGGCGACTCCGACCTGTCCGGCACATTCTTCCTGGGCTACGACGCGACGAACCTGTACCTCGCCGTCCAGGTCCGCGACGACAAGTACGTGCAGGTCAGCTCAGGCCGCAACATGTACCTGGGGGATGACGTCGAGATTCAGTTCGATGCCAACCTGGTGACCGACTTCTCCTCCACCAGCCTGACGTCGGATGACTACCAGATCGGCCTCACCGCCGGGAATTTCGGCACGGTGGCGCCGCAGGCTTATCGCTGGTACCCGCGCAGTGCCGAAGGAAGCCTGACGGCGGTCGTGGTCAAAGCGAAGCAGGTAGGCGACGGCTATGCACTCGAGGCCAAGATCCCGTGGACGGTCTTCGGCGTGACCCCCGTCGCGGGAAACAAGTACGGCTTCGCCGTCTCCTTGTCCGACGACGATCAGGCGGGCACGGCCGTGCAGCAGTCGATGGTCTCCAGCGTCGGAACGCGCAAGCTGCTCAATCCGACGACGTGGGGCACGCTGGTGCTTGCCGCTGGCGGCGGCAGCTGACCCTGCTCGTCGACCGTCCTGCCACGCCGACCACGCGCAGCCGCCCACGCGGCTGCGCCTCCTTGCCACCCCGGGCGCACGGTCATCCACTCGGGGAGGCCGCCGTGGGAGATGGCCGGGCTGCCGCGACCAGTTCCCATCGACCAAGCCGGAGGACTGATGGAATTCCCATTGGAAGCCTTTCACGCCGGCCTGACGCCCGAGGAACGCGCGCTGGTCGACCGGCTCGATACCCCGGAAGCCATCCAGGCATTCCTGGCGCAGGAAGTGCGCTACAACTTCGAGCCGGACGGGGCGACGGCCCGCGGCCCGCTGCCCGTGCTGCGTCGACGCGAGGCCCACTGCTTTGAGGGAGCGATCTTCGCCGCGGCGCTGTTCTGGCGGCAGGGGATCGAGCCGCGCCTGGTGCTGCTCGAAGCCCCGCAGGACTTTGATCACAACCTGATCGTCTATGCTCGGCAGGGCAAGTACGGCTGCGTCTCCCAATCCCGGCACGCCAAGCTGCGCGGCAAGCCGCCGATCTACGATTCCTTGCGCGACCTGGCGATGGCCTACTACCCCGACTACACCAGCGACTGGACCCACGATCCGAACGACTACACCCTGCGTGGTTTCTCAGAGCCGATCGACCTGCGCCGCTACGGCGCGGGCTGGGTGACCGCCGAGGAAGTGTGGGACATCTACCATACCTTCATCGAGGGCGTACCGCTGGAGAAGCTCTTCCCGGAGAGCGACTCGGATCGGATCTACTTCTATCCGGAGGAGCACCTGCGCGAGTGAGGGACCGGCGCAGGCAGGCCGATCTTCGGCCGCCTGGCGCGCCTGCGCGAATCGTGGCCTCGATCGCGGGCCCTGCCGACATGCCGACAAGGCCGGGGATCGAGGGTTCAGAACAGGATCGATGCCAGCTCGTCGCGGTACTGACGTGTCAGGGGATCGTCATCGCCGAGGAGAATGAACAGGCCAAGCAGAGTCTGGCGCGCGGCGCCCTTGCGGTAGTGTTTGTCCTGGCGCAGGACGTCGATCAGGCCGTCCATCGCCGCCGGCAAATTGCCGCGGCCGATCAGGCTGGCGGCGCGTAAGTAGGCGGCTTCGAGCGGATCGTCGGGGAGCGAGGTGGAAGCCGATTCGGCCAGCGCCAGCGCCTGGGCCAGCGGGCGCAACCGCTCCGCCTCCGCCCACTCCGCGCCGGATGGGAACCGGAAAAGCACGGCCTCAGCCTCCGCGCCCCTGCCCAGCATCAAGAGACACTTGAGCAGGCCCAGTGCCGCAGCCGGGCTCCCCTCCTCTTCATCCAGCAGCTGGCGATACGCCTGCTCGGCTTCGGGCCAATGCCGCGTCGCCAGCAGGCTCCGCGCCCGTTCGAGCGCGACCGACTCGGCGCTGGGCGCCAGGTTCTGGAGGAAGCGGCGCACCAGGCCTTCCGGCTGCGCACCGGCAAATTCCGCCACCACTCCCCCACCGCGGAACCCCTTGACCGCCGGGATCCCGCGTACGCCGTAGCGTGCAGCCAGATTTTGATTCGCGTCCACGTCGACTTTGGCCAGCCGGAAGGCGCCCGCCGGCTTCGACCGTCAGGCGTTCGAGCAGCGGGCTGAGCGTGCGGCACGGGCCGCACCACGTCGCCCAGAAGTCGACCACCACGGGGATCTCGTGCGAACGCAACAGCACCTCCGCCTCGAAGGTGCTCTCATCGACGTCGAGGATATGCTCGGACCATCCCACGTCAAACCCTCCCCGCCGGCCCGGCGGGTCCGCAGACTCGGTTGGCGGCTGCGAGTCATTCCGGCGGCTCCTCAGGGGCGCTGGGTTGCTCGAGGCGCAAGACGTTCCCGCGCACATCGATGACCACCCGGAACCCGAGCATCCCCATCCAGGTGCGCGCTTCCACCGGAAGCCCCTGCGCCAGGAGCTGGTCGAATTGGGCATCGACGTTTCGGAGCGAGCGCTCGATCATCGCCTTGGTGAAGATGTCCTCCTGGCCGAGCATCTTCATCGTGCCCTTCGCTGATCATTTCCTCGTTGCCCTGGATCATCGTGCGCATCTGTTCCAGGACCTGTCGGTCGACGAAGGCGCTCTCGATGTGTCGCCGGAAGCCGTCGTCGTCGACGACGTAGAACGGCTCCCCGCCGATCGAGGCCTCCTCGACCGGCCGGTCCAGTTCGTCTACCACTAACCCCGCAAACAACGCCCCGCGCATGTCCCGGTCCTCACGCTCCACGAAGCATGGGTATCCTACCAGATGCTCGCGCGGGCGGCGCCCGCTCTTCCCCGTCGTCTCGGGGCCGCACAAGCGAACTAGGGATCCGTCCGGTAGCTGGCCATCACCTGCAGGATGATCGCCCGATCGGCCAGGTAGTCCTCGTAGGTCAGCCCATGCATCTCCCAGGTGCTGGCGAAGTTGAAGCGAGTCCCGTCTTCGAGGACGACGCCGGCGAATTCGTTGACCAGCGTGTCGGTGCCCACCTCATACAGCCGTGTCGTTCGCAAGGGGTACGTGACGCCGCCGATCGTGATCGACGTCTCCTCGGTCTTCAGGTCGTAGACGCCGATCCCGCTGATGCCGCACGGGCCGCCGTAGCGCCCGCCGACATCATCGGAGGTCTGGAGGACCAGGAACGCCGCCGGGAGCTCGATCCCGGCGCACAGGGCCTCCGTGTAGGTGGCCTCCAGGGTGGCGATGTACTGGCCGGGCTCGAGGCCCGCCGGCAATTCCTCCGTCGGGTAGCCCGTGACGCCGGTGGTCGTCAGCGTGGCCTCCGGTGGATAGTCGAACGAGTATCCGAACATGGCGTTGTGGTACGTCAGCCAGCCGGGGACGGCGGTGGGCCCGACCGGTTGCGTGGGGGTCGGGGAGTTCGTCGGCGGAACGGCGGTCGCTTCGGCGGTCGGCTCGATCGTCACCGCCGGCGGGATCGCCGTCTGGATCGTGTTGCAGGCAAGGAGCACTACGGGCAGAAAGAGGATTGCAGTTCGGCGCAGCATGGTTTCCTCGTGACTCCGCGCGTGTCGGCTGACGGGGGCGCGGGAAAGGTTGCGCAGGTTCCTGCCGAAGCTCCCGCTCGATGGCGACTGGCGCACACTGGCGATCGCCGCTCTCGACGATGCGCTGAGTCTCAGCGCATGACCCTGAAACGCATGGCGGACCAGGTGGCATCGATCGCCACCATCGACACCGGGCCCAGGCCATGCGGCTCCAGCGCCTTCCACAACACGTCACGGCTCAACTCGCCGGCGGAGGCCGAGGTGAGCTTTGGATAGCAGACCCATAGGATGCCCTTGTCCACCAACCCGCGCTTCGCCTTCCCCACGATGGCCAGCGCCTCCCGCAGGGTGCGGACGAACACCAGAAGGACATCGACCCTGCCTCGCAGCGAGGGGAGGCGTCGCGCTCCTTCGGGGAAGGGCTCGAGCAACTTCAGGAAGCCCGGCGGGGCGCCGAGCACCACCAGCGTCCGCCCCGGCTTGATCTGAAGCTTCTTCGTCAGGGGGCTGGTCGTCATCCCGTACACCCTCCGCGGCCGCGTCGGCCGCTCACGCCGCATTCCACTCGAATCGCCGGGGCGCTGTGCGCGACCACCGCTCCGAAGGGGTCAGCGATGGACGACGACCTTCGTGCCCCGTTCAGCGTACAGGTCGATCCGGTCCGGCGGCACGACCGGTGTCGTCCAGCGGAAGACCCACTTGGCCGAGGCGGACGACAGGTTGATGCAGCCATGGCTTCGGGCCGCGCCGAACTCATTGTGCCAGTAGGTCCCGTGGAATGCGACGCCTTCGGCGGTGAAGTAGGACACCCAGGGGACGCCGGGAAGATCGTAGCCGTTGATCAAGTCGCCTGCGGCCATGTGGCGCGAGGCACGCTTGCGGAACGTATCGAAGTCGCCTTCGGGTGTGAAGAAGGACCCGTCGGCCAGCGCCAGGCCCGTGGACACTCGGGCGGTGAACACCAGGTGCAGCCCCTCGAAGCACTTGATCCATTGTTCGGCCAGGCTGACCTCAATGCGTTTTTCGTCCGGCGACACCGTCGGGGAGATCGGGGTCAGTTCGGAAAGCGGAATCCGGCGGAACGCCGGCGCCAGGGCGAAGTAGTCGGCGGCGATGCGATCGTCGTGGATCCGATACCACCAATGGCCGCCGCGATCCTTCTCCGCCCCGGTGATCCAGTGTGTGCTCTCGTAATACAGGCGGTAGAGCCGATCGGAGTCGTCGTCCGGCTCAGAGAACACATCCACGTAGGGAATGCTGACTTCGGCGAGGACGCCGCGGGGTGAGACCGAGGTCATCGGTTTCTGCGGCAGATCGCGGACGGGTTGCACCCACGCCGAGTGGATGAAGCCTCGGTCCGGGACCTCATACCACACGCGGCTGTCGGCCAGCCAGGCGTCCCCGACGATCGCCCGCAGGACGGGCACCACGTCGTCGAAGGCCAGGATGTCCAGCTGCGCGCTGTCCACGGACGGCGTGGCGCGAAGTTGAGCGCCATCGATCAGCACCCTCCCCAGTTGTCCTTCGGTGGCCTCCCACAACGTTGGCGCCCCCAGGCGCGGCGCCGGGACGGCCAGCCCGAGGAGCGAGGCGCCCGTCAATTGCAGGAATCCTCGCCGCGTCAGCCGGGTAGCGCTGAGCTCGTCCGTCCGCCTGCGGCGGGGAGACACGGGCGTCTTCATGGGTGGACGTTGACCAGCGTGCCCACCGACGCCCAGTTGAACAACCACTCGGCGTCGGAGGTGCGAAGGTTGACACATCCGTGGCTCATCGGAACGCCGAAATTGCTGTGCCAGTAGGTTCCGTGCAGCGCGTAACCCTTGTAGAAGTACATCGTGAACGGCACGCCCGGCAGATAGTAGCCCGGGCCGGCCATCGCCGTCGAGCGCAGCCTGACGTAGACGCGGAACTGGCCGGTGACCGTCGGGTGGGCGCTGGTCCCGGTGGAGACGATGAACTCATTCACCGCCTCGGCGCCCTCATAGGCCGTGACGCGCTGCGCAGACAGGTTGACGTCGATCCACCGGCCTTCATCCGCCAGCTCGGCCGGGTCGGTGGAGTAGGACCATGAGACCGAAGGCCGCGGCGTGGGAGTGGACGTGGGTGTGGGCGTGGCGGTGACCGTCGGCGTCGGCGAGGCCGTCGGCGTGGGCGTGTCCGTCGGCGTGGGCGTGGGCGTCGGCGTGAAGGTGGCCTTGGCAACCGGCTCGAGCGTGGCCTGCGTCTGCGTCGCCGCCGCCGGCTGGCTCGTCAGCCAGACCGCGACGGCCCCGGCCAGCAGCAGCGCCAGGAGCAGCACCTGCGGCGCCAGGCGCCGCGGCGCAGCGAGCGCGGCGGGGGAAAGCAGTTCCACCGCCAGGACGTCCGGGATGCGCAGCTCGCGGACCGCTTCGGCGCGAACCTCGCGCGGCAATCGCTTGACCAGCCAGCGAATCGCCCCGCGCGCCGCCTGCGATCGCGGATTGATCTCCAGCGCGCGGACGGCATACGCCAGTCCGGCCCGCGGCTCGGAGACGGCGGCCAGGATCAGCCACGGGGCATCCCAGCGCGGCGAGAGCCGCGCCGCCAGGCGCGCCATGCGGCGAGCTTCTCCGCGGTCGCCGCGCAGCAGCGCCTGCCGGGCGGCCTGCAACGCACGGCGCGCGTCCTGGGGCGCAGCCCCGCCGGCATCGGTCACGGCTGGGTGTCTCCGGGGAGCGAGGCGGGCTCGTTGTTGACGAAGCACAGGATGCCTTCGACGATCCCACGCGCCGCCTGGTCGGGCTGTTCGGTCAGAAACTTGCGGTCGAGATTCAGGAAGCCGGTCTCGATGATCGCCGCAGGCGTCTGGCTGTGGATCTCGTTGAACGTGTGATACTCGGTCATGTCGCGCGTGATGCTGCCCTGGTGGAACAGCAGTCCGGTATCGCGCGCATACCGGTCGACCATGCAGGTCACGAGCCGCTGGGCGCGGTCGGGGATCGACGAGTCGACCGACGCCGCGACCTTGAAGCCCGTCGCCTGATCGTTGATCCACTCGCAGGAGTCGGCGTGGATCGAGACCAGCGCGACGGCGCGGTACCCGGTCAGTCCCTCGTCCCATTCGTTCAGAAGGTCGACCTGGAATCCGGCGCCCTTCAGTCCATCGGCAACCAGGTCAGCGATCGATTGGTTGATCTGCAGCTCGGTCAGACCGTCGGGGCAAGTGGAGCCGGGGTCCACGGCGCCGGTGCCCGGGTACGGACCGGAGTGCCCGGTCACGATGCCGATCCGAAGCCCTTCCGCCTGGGGCACAAGGGCGACCGGGTCGGCGGCGCTTCCGCCCTCCCAACCAGCGATCAGCCGACTGGCCAACTCACCCGGGTTCAGGCCGGCGGGCGTCCAAGCCGTAAACACGGTCGCCAGCACGGCCGCCAATCCGGCCGTCACACTCAAATGGCGCGCCACCTGGCGGAGCAGCGGGCTGGCCTGCCGCCTTGGAGTGCGAAAGGGGACGAGTTCAGGTGTCGGATGCACGCTTCAGCCCTCGCAGGCCATTATAGCAAGCCGGTATCTGGGCACAGGCAGCCCCTATCCTCACCCAACAAAGCAACCTCCGTGCCACAGCCCGCCGTCCTTCTGCCGAAGCTCGGCGCGGTCGACCTCCGGCTGTCGAGTGAGCCGATCGGTGGCGCACTTGACAAAGACGGTCATCATTGGGATAATATTTATCAGGAATCTCATAGAAACTGGCACTTGCCTGATGATCCTCTGCATCTGTCCCTAGCGAGGGCGTGTCCTTCCCTCGGGCGCGAACCATGGCGCCCGAGCGGACCTGCCGGCCAGCTCACGCCGCGGCGGCTCGCCCTCGCCCCTCCACGTCATAGCGTTTCGGCGCGAGCATCGACGCGCGGCTCGTCCGCGTCGCCCGATCCAGCCTGAGGCCATCGGATGCAAACACGCATGACAGACACTGTCGACCGCGCCGCGAGGCCGGGACTGTTGGGCCTGATCGGTGAGACCCCGCTGCTGCGGTTGGAGCGGATCACCGCGCACCTCGCGCCCGGGGTCAGCCTGTACGCCAAGGCGGAGTGGTTCAATCCCGGGGGCTCGGTCAAGGACCGGCCGGCGGCCGCCATCCTTCAGCACGCACTCGATTCCGGCGCCCTCGGCCAGGGCCGGACGCTGCTCGACTCGACCTCCGGCAACATGGGGATCTCTTACGCCACGTTGGGGACTTCGCTCGGGCTGCGCGTGTGCCTGGCCGTTCCGGCCAACGCATCGCCCGAACGGCTCGCCATCCTGCGCGCCCACGGCGTCGAACTCCACCTCACCGATCCCACGGAAGGAAGCGACGGCGCCCGGCTTGTGGCCGCCGAGCTTGCACGCCGGGAACCGGATCGCTTCTTCTTTGCCGATCAGTATGGAAATCCGGCGAACTGGCAGTCCCACTTTCACACGACCGGACCGGAGATCCTGCGCCAGACGCAGGGCCGCGTCTCGCACTTCGTCGCCGGACTGGGAACCACGGGGACGATGACCGGGGTCGGCCGGTTCCTGCGCCAGGCCGTTCCCGACATCCGTCTGATCGCCGTGCAACCCGATGGGCCGATCCACGGCCTGGAGGGGCTCAAGCACTTGCCGACGGCTCTCGTCCCGGAGATCTTCGACCCGCGCGTTCCGGATGAAACGGTCGTGGTCGACACGAAGTCCGCCTACGCCATGGCCCGCCGCCTGGCTCGTCTCGAGGGCCTGCTCGTCGGGGTGTCGGCGGCGGCTGCCGCCGATGCGGCGCTGCGGGTGGCCGAGCGCCTGGAGTCGGGCACCGTGGTCGTCATCTTCCCCGACTCCGGCTTGAAGTACCTGGGCGCCTCCTTCTGGAGCGCGGCATGAGCGTCTCGCTTTCGGCCACCCTTCTCGAAGCGATCCACGCGCACGGTGCGCAGGCCTACCCCGAGGAGGGCGCCGGCCTGCTGCTCGGCGCGTTCGATGGAGACGTCCGCCGCGTGACCCGGCTGCTCCCGCTCGACAACCACTTTCGGCCCGAATCGCGTACTCGTCGCTACCTGATCTCCCCGCGGGACCTGTTGGCGGCCGAGGACGAAGCCGAGCACCTGGGTCTCGAGGTCGTCGGCGTGTTCCACTCGCATCCCGATCACCCGGCACGCGCCTCCGAGTTCGACACGCAGTGGGCGCTGCCGGTGTACTCCTACGTGATCACGCAGGTCCAGGCCGGTGTGGCGGTCGAGTCACGTTCGTGGAGGCTGGCCGAGGATCGCGGGATGATGACCGAAGAACTTCTCCAAGTCTCCGACACCCCCGACGCCGAGGAGGCGTGATGACGACCATCCGAATTCCCACCCCCTTGCGCCCCTACACCGGTGGGTCCAAGGAAGTCGACGTGACCGGCGGCACCGTCGGCGCAGCGCTGGTGGACCTGTCGGCGCGCTACCCCGACGTCCGCCGCCACCTGTTCGACGACGCCGGCGGACTGCGGCCGTACGTCAACGTGTTCCTCAACGATGAAGATATCCGCACGCTGCAGGCGGAGGCCACGCCGCTTCAGTCCGCCGATCGATTGATGATCGTACCCAGCATCGCCGGCGGCACCGCCGAATCGCAGGGCGTCCCGGTCGATCACGCCGCCCTCAGGGCGAACCAGGCCTCGATCATCCTGCTCCTGGTGGCGGCATTCGTCCTCAACGCGACGTGGCTGGTGGCGGTCGTAGCGCTGGTGATGCTGACGGGGACGGCGCTTGGTCGCCCCGGCTTCCTTTGGGTCTATCTCCTTCTCCGCAAGATCGGGCCTGGTGAAGCCGGATGTCCTGCGCGATCACCCTCAGCCTCACCGATTCGCCCAGGGGCTGGGAGGCGCGTTCCTTGTTGCCGCTCTGGGGGCTGCGTGGCTGGGCGTTCCCTGGCTGAGCTGGGGGCTGGTCTGGCTGGTCATCGCCCTGGCGGCGGTCAATCTGTTCGCCGGATTCTGTGTCGGCTGCGCGCTGTACTACTGGCTGCATCGCCTCGGCCTGCCCGGGTTCCGCGTCGGACCACTCCCGTCCACCTTCCCGGGACAGCGGCCGGGGAACGCCCGATGATCGAGCGGCTGCTCATCGCCGCGGGACTGATCGCCTTCGGCCTGCTGGTGGCCCGATTGGTGACCGCGCCTGCTCCTGGCACGACGAGCGCGCCGCGAGCTCGGCCTCCCTGAGTACCGCATCGGCACTCCGGCCATCCTGTACTTCACGTCGCCGGGATGCGCACCCTGTGAGAGCGTCCAGTCACCGGCGCTCGAACGGTTGCGCCGGGCCTACCGTGCCGGAGTGCAAGTCCTGGAGGTCGACGCGACCCGTCAGCCCCACCTGGCCGATGCCTGGGGCGTGCTGAGCGTCCCGACGACCTTTCTGATCGACGCCGATGGCCGCCCTCGCGCCGTCAACCACGGGGTGGCGCGGTTCGAGCGGTTGCATGCACAGCTGATCGGCTTGGGATATCCTCCGCCCGCGTCCGAGCCGTCTCAACTCGAGTCGGCCAACGCCGATTGACCGGACGAACCGTTGCGGGCCGCCCCGCGCCGCCACGATCCACTACAATCCAACCGTCGGAGGGCGTTCAGGACTTCCGACGAGATGAGGTCGCCCGATGACCGTTCGAGCCATCACCCAGCACGAAGCTGATCTGAGCCACGACGAGATCCTGCGCTACTCCCGTCATCTGCTGATGCCGGAAGTCGGCCTGGCGGGGCAGCGCAAGCTCAAGGCCTCCTCCGTGTTGGTGATCGGGACGGGGGGCCTCGGCTCGCCGGTTTCCCTGTACCTGGCGGCGGCCGGCGTCGGCCGCCTGGGCCTGGTGGACTACGATCGCGTCGATTACACCAATCTGCAGCGGCAGGTGATTCACGGCATGTCGACCGTCGGTCAGCGCAAGGTCGATTCCGCCCGCGCCCGGCTGCTCGATCTCAACCCGGAGATCCGGGTGGAAACGTACGACGAGCCCTTCACTTCGGAGAACGCCTTGCGCCTGGCGGCCCCTTACGATCTGATCGTCGACGGCACGGACAACTTCCCGACGCGTTACCTGGTGAACGACGTGTGCGTGCTGACGCACAAGCCGAATGTCTACGGATCGATCTTCCGCTTCGAGGGTCAGGTGAGCGTGTTCTGGGCCGATCGGGGGCCGTGCTACCGCTGCCTGTTTCCCGAACCCCCGCCACCGGGTCTGGTGCCGTCGTGCGCCGAGGGGGGTGTGTTCGGCGTGCTGCCGGGGACGATCGGCACGCTGCAGGCGACCGAGGCGCTCAAACTCCTCTTGGGGATCGGTGAACCGCTGATCGGCAAGCTGCTGTTGTACGATGCGCTGGCGGGCTCGTTCGAAGAACTGCGTTTGAAGAAGAACCCGCGCTGCCGCATCTGTTCCGCAGAGCCCGAGATCACAGAGCTGATCGACTACGAGGCCTTCTGCGGCGTCCCCGGGCATGATCGGGAGGACGGGGCGATGGCGCGCGAGTGGGAGGTGGAGCCCGCCGCGCTGGCGGAAGAACTGCGCGCCGGGAAGCGCGTGCGCTTGATCGATGTGCGCGAGCCGCACGAGCTCGAGATCTCCCGGCTGGAGGGGGCGGAGCTGATCCCCCTGGGGACGCTTGCCTCGCGGCTGCACGAGCTCGACAGCGCCCAGGAACTGGTCGTCTTCTGCAAGACCGGCTCGCGCTCGGCGCGCGCCGTCGAGCTGCTGGCCGGCGCCGGGTTCCGCAAGGTGCGCAACCTGTACGGCGGGATCAACGGCTGGGCGCGCGAGGTCGATCCGACGATGCCGCAGTATTGAGTCCGGGATCCGGGCCATGGCGACTGCAGTTCGTGCCTGACCTCAAGAAGTAGACAAGGTGCGGGGGCGGCGATGCCGCCCCCGCAATCGCCTGCTGACGGACAGACTCGGACTCACGGCTGGAGCGTGCAGGTGCAGTCACGATGATCGTAGACGCGTGATCGATCCGATTCACCGCGGTACAGGCTGGGCGTGGGGACGGGGAGCTGTCCCCGGGCAGTTCGAGTGCACGTGTGGAGCCCGTCGTTGACCGGCTGCTCGATACGTCCCGAGTAACATCTCAGGGTGTAGGTCCCCACTGACCTCCAATGGCCGGAATCAGCGACCTCCCACCAACGAGCCCAGCATCGTCGGCTTGGGGCAATCCAGGCCGAAGCCTTCGACCCATCGCGGTGAGACCACTGGATCGGCCCCCAGTGAGCATCGGCGTCCTGCGGCGGACATCTCCCACACGACCTTCCCATCGGGGCCCGGTCAGGCATGTACGTTCTCAGCCGAGTGATTCAGGAAGACCCGCACCAGGCCCTTCGTTGCAGCAAACCATCCCCAGAACGAAATGGATCGAGTCTCAGCGTCGTCGCCTCGACGACATTCCCCGCCGAGATGGGGTAGACGTAGACCTCCGGCCCGTTGGCCAAGGCAGGCGTTGCGCCGGCCAGCAGCGGTCAACGACGAGCAGCACGGCAGAGATAGCTCTCCTCTTGAACATGATGCTTTCCCCCTTGCGACCTCCCGGTGTCCGGTTTCACCGGGGCGCAACTCTCTCTCCCTGTAGTGGTTCCCGATGATCGTTCCCCCTTGAGACTCCTCTCTCCAGCCCACGACGACGCGCGACGATAGACGTCCTATCGTCCGTGGGTGCGGTCGAGTACTCGATTGGGCCGTATGGGAGGGGTGGGCCCCGCCTGCAACCTTGCGCAGGCCGGCGCGGCTCGCTTTCACTCTACAGGAAGGACCTCCGCGAGTCAACGCGCAAACCGCGGGCCGGAAAGTGGCTGCCGAGCGGCTTGATCAGGCTCGGTCGGGTTCGATTAGGCTCCTCCCCGCCCTTGTCTTCCATGGGCGCCGGCGGCACTCAGGCGGCCCCAGCCGCCTGCCCTGCTCGGACCTCCTCCTCGCCGTTGCCCGGCGGCACGGGCGATCCCTCCCTGTTCTGCCTCGCTCGGCATTGCAGCCATGGATGAGAATCCCATAGGAGAATCCTCGCTCTCTGCCTCGGGCATGGTATGAATCCTCCCGCCGCGTCGATCAACGGCGCCGCACGAGGTGGGGTTGTGCGTTTCACGCGCCTGTTGAGGCTGGGCCTGCGCCAGTTCGCCGCCGGGATGCTCTCCATCCTGGCCCTCGGCATCCTCAACCGCGTGATGAAGGTTGAGATGGGGATCGACCTGGGGCTGGTCAGCCTGGTGATCGGCTTGCACTACTTCGCCGCCCCGGTCGCCATCGCCCTCGGGAACCGATCCGACCAGCGCCCCCTCTTCGGTCTCCACCGGACCCCCTACATCCTGGCCGGCGCGGCGCTTTCGGCGGCGATGACGATCGCCGCGCCGCACGTCGCGCTGTGGATGGGCGCCTCGCAGGCTTCGGTCCCATCGCTGGCTGCCGGGGCGGTGGTCTTCCTGCTGTTGGGAACCGGCATCTACTCCGCCGGCACCGCCTACCTGGCTCTGCTGGCCGACGTGACGCTCGAGCCGCAGCGGGGCCGCTCCATTTCGGTGATCTGGTCGATGATGATGCTCGGCATCCTCGCCGGCGTGTTCCTCGGCGTTGGGCTGCTCGATTCGTACTCGGCCGAGGCGCTGAGGCGGTTGTTCTACGTCATGGCGGCGGTGCTGGCCGGTCTGACGCTGGTGGCCGTGATCGGCCAGGAGCCGCGGCGGGACCGGCCGCCGTCGGCCGAGGCGGTCTCCGCCGCCGACGCCTGGCGCCTGCTGGCACGCAGCCGGGAGACCCGACGGTTCTTCGGCTTCCTGTTTGTTGGCATCCTGTTCCTGTTCCTGCAGCAAGTGGTGCTCGAGCCCTTCGGCGGCGATGTGCTCGGCCTCGATGTCCGGCAGACAACGCTGTTCAATGCCTACCAGATGACCGGCGTGCTGCTCGGGATGCTGATCAGCGGCGCGTGGCTGTCGAAGCGGCTCGGCGACCGCCGCACGGCGGGCATTGGCCTGGCCGTGGCCTCGGCATCCTTTGCCCTGTTGGCCTTCTCGAGCCTGACGCTGACCCGATGGGCCATTGCACCGGCGATCGGCTTGATGGGATTGGGCATGGGCTTCTTCAACGTCGGCGGGCTGTCGATGATGATGAGCATGTCGACCACCTCCCGCACCGGCCTGTACATGGGCGCCTGGACTCTGGCCCAGGCGCTGGCAAACGGGACGGCGTCGATCGGCGGCGGCTGGCTGCACGACGGGGTCCTGGCGATCGGCGGCGCCGAACCGCTCGCCTACGCCACGGTCTTCATCGTGGAGTCGATTGGATTGTTGCTTGCGCTGGGGATGCTGGCGCGAGTCCAGGCCTCCGCCTTCCATCGGGAAGTACTGCAACCCGCGCCCGCCTGAGCCCCGCCCGCATGGGGCCTCTAGCGCTGCCGGACCTTGGACGCCCCGCTTCAACCGCACGTCCCCTTCGTGCTACACTTCACGAGATCTCAATCAGGGAGGCGATCGATGAAAGGCAACGAGCGGATTCTGGCCACACTCAACGGCCTGTTGGCCGACGAACTGACGGCGATCAGCCAGTACATGGTGCACTCGGAGATGCTGGCCAACTGGGGCTACGACCGGCTGCACGAGGCCAAGGAACATCAGGCCATCGACGAGATGCACCACGCCGAGTGGCTGATCGGCCGCATCCTCTTCCTCGAGGGCGTCCCGGTGGTCTCCAAGCTCCACCCGATGAAGATCGGCGCCGCGGTCAAGGAAATGGTCACCAACGACCAGGCGGCCGAGGTCGACGCGGTCAAGGCGTACAACGAGGCGATCACGCTGGCCCACGAGGTGAAGGATCAGGGGACGGTCGATCTGCTGATCAAGATCCTTGGTGATGAAGAGAAGCACGAAGACTGGGCCGAAGCCCAGCTCGATCAGATCGGGCAGATGGGCCTGGAGAACTACCTGACCAATCAGACCAAGGGCGCAGCCTAGCGCCTGCGCCGATCGAACCGCAGTGCGGGCCGGGGCTTCCCGGCCCGCTTTCATTTCCGCATGCGGCGCCGGGCAGGCGGCGGGCGCAAGCCGGCCACCGACGGTTGCGCGGCGGAATGCGTTATCCTTCTGGCATGCACGCCGCCGGAATGCTCGCACGCGCTGGTCTCATCGGGTGTCTGCTCCTGACCGGCTGCCGCGTGGTGCCCGGCGACCCGAGCCCTCCGTTGGCGGTGCAGGACAAGACGCCGGTCCCCACGGGCCTATCCGCCACCCCGCCCGAGCCACACCCACAAGTCGCCTTCACCGACCTGACCGTCGTTCCCGGCGACGAGCCCGGCGTCTGGCTGGTCCTGGGGATGGCACGCAACGACTCTCACTCTGCGCTCGAAGCGGTGGTGATCAGCGTCGAGGTCCTCGATCCGGTCGGCGAACCGGCCGCCGCCGCTACCGTCCCGCTCGCGCTTTCGATCCTCCAACCAGGCGCAACCAGCCCCTTCTCGGCTCGGTTCGAGCAAGCCCGGGAGCCGGAAGACACCCGCGCCCAGTTGCAGGCATTCCGCTTCTCCTCCGAAGCGCCGGTGCACGTCAGCGTTGAGGAACTCCGCGCCTCCGGCTCGTCCGAGGGGACTCTGATCCTGGGGAGACTTAGGAACCTGGAGCCACGGACCGTGCAGGCCCGAGACGTCGTCGTGGTCTGGCGCGAGGCGGACCGATCGCTGGCCGGTATGGCAACGGCCACGGTGCCGCAGGCCCTGGTGCAGGCTGACGGACATGGTCCCGTGGATGGCCGAGGCACCCGGGGCACTTCTGGGATCGCAAGTCGAAGTCTACGCCGCTGTGTCTGCCGTCAACGACTCTCCCCTCGCGCCTCTCGAGTCGGTTGTGGGGCCCACATGGCGGGTGACCTCGCAGGGGCGCGGCTTCGCCGTCGGAACACTCCGAAATCCCGGACGCGATCCGGTGCTCCCGGAGGTGGCGATTGCCGTCCTCGCCGGGGGCCGGCTCGTCAGCCTGGAGATCCTGCATTCGAGTATTCCCCTTCCGCCAGGCGAGACACTCGATTACGGAGCCGATCGGTTCCCGGGGATGGAGGCGGCGCCTCGACCCCGCCGACGACATCACGCTTGAGTTGTATCTCGCGGGACGCCCGATGGCACCGGACGCACCATCAGCCGTCCCGCTTCTTGCCTGCGATTCAGCAGTTCGAGTTGATCGGCAGCCGCGTCTTCATGCAGGGTACGGCGACGAATCCGGGGCCCGCACTGCTCAAGAGCGCCGTGGTCCTCGTGAGCCTGCGCTCGACGACGGGCGAGATTCAGACCGCACGCTGGCTGGACCTCAATCCCCCGCAGCCAGGGGAGAGTGCGGAATTCTCGATCGATTTCCCGATCGCCGCCGGGGATGATCCGTCTATGAGCGAGTACGACCTGCGCGCCGTCGGGATACCGCTGGCGGAGTCGTCCTGGTGAGGCACGCGATGGGCCGGAGCCCCACGAACCGGAATCGACCCGATTTCGCCAGACCGGGCGCCAATCTCCCTCCGAAGCGCTCAGCCGGGTATTTCGGACCGATCTGATATAATTCCACATGCCCCGGCCGATCGGGGCGCAGCCTTGCCTGCCGTCGTGTCCTGGCGGCGTCGGTCCCCGAGGAGTCCGTATGCAACCCAGCGAACTTCTGCGCCTGTACCATGAGATGGTACTCGTCCGCCGCGTCGAGGAGCGGGCCGCCGAGCTGTACCAGCAGGGGAAGATCGGCGGCTTCCTGCACCTCTACATCGGACAGGAGGCCGTCGGCAGCGGGCTGGTGTCTGCCCGGCAGCCTCAGGATCGGGTGATCACGGCCTACCGCGATCACGGCATTGCCCTTTCGTGTGGGCTGTCCGCACGGAGCGTCATGGCCGAGCTGCTGGGAAAAGCCACCGGGAGCTCGAAAGGCATGGGCGGCTCGATGCACCTGGCAGATGTCAGCCGCAACTTCTGGGGCGGACATGCCATCGTGGGCGCCCATCTGCCGCTGGCGGCGGGAATGGCGCTGGCCGACAAGTACCGCGGCTCCGACGCGGCGACGATCTGCCTGTTCGGAGACGGCGCCACGAACATCGGCTACTTCCACGAGGCGCTCAACCTGTCCAAGGTCTGGAGCCTCCCCGTCTTGTGGGTCTGCGAGAACAATCAATACGGGATGGGCACAGCCGTCGACCGCGCCTCGGCCGTCAGCCAGATCCGCCAGAAAGCGGAGGGCTACGTCGATGCCGAACGCCCGCGTCGACGGCATGGATGTCCTTGCCGTCCGGCAGGCGGCGGAGCAGGCGCTGGAACGCGTGCGCCGCGATGGCCCGTTCCTGCTGGAGGCGATCACGTACCGGTTCCGCGGCCACTCGATGGGCGACCCCGAGCGTTACCGCCAGAGCGAGGAGGTCCGCCGTTGGCAGGAAGGCGACCCGATCGGCATCTTCCGCAAACAGCTCCTGGAGCGCGGCACGTTCGACGACGCTGCGCTGGACGCGGAAGAACAGCGTGTGGAGGCCGAGGTCCAGGATGCCGTCCAATACGCCGAAGCGAGCCCCAACCCTGCTCCCGAGCTGCTGTTCGGCGGCGAATTCGTCACGCCGGTGAGGTGAGCGATGGCTGTCATCACGATGCGCGAGGCGATCAGCCAGGCACTGTGGGAGGAGATGGAGCGCGATGAGCGCGTCTTCATCATGGGCGAAGAGGTCGGCGTGTGGGGCGGCACCTACGCCGTCACCAAGGGCTTCTATGACCGGTTCGGGCCCGAGCGCGTGCGCGACACGCCGATCGCCGAAGGGGTGATCGTCGGAGCCGCCAACGGCGCGGCCATGGCCGGCCTCAAACCGGTCGCCGAGCTGATGACGATCAACTTCGCCTTCCTGGCGATGGATCAGATCGTCAATCACTCCGCCAAGCTGCGCAGCATGTTCGGCGGCCAATTCAACGTGCCGATCGTCATCCGCGCCGTCAGCGGCGGCGGCCGCCAGCTCGGAGCAACGCATTCGCAAACCCCGGATGTGGTCTTCGCCCATTTCCCCGGGCTGAAGGTTGTCGCCCCCGGCACGCCCGCCGATGCCAAGGGGCTGCTCAAATCGGCGATCCGCGGCGAAGACCCGGTGCTGTTCATCGAGCACGCCACGCTGTACCAGGCGCGCGGAGAAGTGCCCGAGGGGGAGCACCTCGAGCCCATCGGCGTCTCGAAAGTGCAGCGCGCCGGGCGCGACGTCACCATCGTGACCTACTCCAAGATGCTTCAGACGTCGCTGGAAGCCGCGGAGCGCCTGGCGCAGGACGGGATCGAGGCCGAAGTGATCGACCTGCGGTCCCTTCGTCCATTGGACATGGAGCCGGTGATCGAGTCGTTCAAGAAGACCAATCGCGCCGTGATCGCCGAGGAAGGCTGGCGTTCGTACGGCGTCGGCGCCGAAGTCGCCGCCCGGATCTATGAGACGGCGCTCGACTACGTGGATGCCCCGGTTCAACGCGTGGCGCAGAAGGAAGTCCCTCTGCCTTACAACCGCGAGCTGGAGCAGATGGCGCTGCCTCAGGTGGACGATGTCATTCGGGCGGTGAGGGAGGTGGTCTGATGGCTGAGATCATCGCCATGCCCAAGCTCGGCTTCGACATGGCCGAGGGTACGCTGGTGCGCTGGCTCAAGCACGAGGGCGAGACGGTTGCCAAGGGAGAAGTGCTGGCCGAGATCGAGACCGACAAGGCGACGGTCGAAGTGGAAGCGTCGGTCTCCGGCACCGTGCGCCGCCTGCTGGTCGGGGAGAAGTCGACCGTCCCGGTGGGGGCTCCGATTGCCATTCTCGGCAGCCCGGACGAGTCCATCGACGACCTCAGCCCGTCCGTCCCTCCGGCACCGACGGCCGCGCCGGCACGCGCAGCCTCCGCGGCTGTCCCTGCTCCTGCCCCCGACTCGCAACCGTCCGCGGCGGCCATCGGCGTGCCGGGAGGCGTGCGCGCTTCGCCGGTTGCACGACGCATCGCCGATGAGCAGGGCATCGACCTGAAGCGGCTGCGTGGCAGCGGGCCGGAGGGCCGGATCGTCAAGAAGGACGTGATCTCCGCCGCGTCCGGCGCCCACCGGCGTTCCCGCAGGCGCCGGCGAGTTCGATCCCGCTCACGCGCCTGCGCGCAGCCATCGGGCGGCGGATGCAGGCCTCCAAGCAGCAGGTGCCTCACTTCTACCTGACCGTCGATCTGGACGTCCGGAATCTGGTCGACCTGCGGTCCCAGCTGAATGCCGTCCAGCCCGAAGACGCCCGGTTCTCGGTCAACGACTTCGTCGTCAAGGCGGCGGCGCTGGCGCTGCGCGACGTCCCCGGGCTCAACGCCTCCCTGCTCGGCGACTCGCTCGTCCGCCATGCCGAGGTCAACATCGGCGTCGCCGTGGCGGTGGACGAGGGACTGCTCACCATCGTTGTGCGCCAGGCCGACCTCAAGTCCCTGCGCCAGATCGGTGAGGAAGTCCGAGCGATGGCGGCGCGCGCCCGGCTGGGCCGGGTCCGGCCCGAGGATGTCGAGGGCTCGACCTTCACCGTCTCGAATCTGGGCATGTTCGACATCGACCATTTCGTGGCGATCATCAACCCGCCTGAGGCCGCCATCCTGGCCGTGGGCAGCGTGCGCGAGACGCCGGTCGTGCAGGGCGGGCAGCTCATGGCCGGCCTGCGCCTCAAGGTCACGCTTTCGGCCGATCACCGCGTCACGGACGGCGCCGAAGCCGCTCGCTGGCTGCAGGCATTCCGGTCGCGCCTCGAACACCCGGCGGGCATGCTCCTCTAGGCGACGGGGCCTCGGCCGTCGTCGCAGTTGCCCCGGCGAGCAGAGCGGTCTACAATACCGCCCTGCGAGAGGCACCCGATGACGGCGACTCCGCCCTGCATCCTGGTGGTTGATGACGAACCCGATACCCTGGGCCTGGTCCAGCTCACGCTGGAGACCGCCGGGTACCGCGTGAGCGGCGCCGCATCGGGCGGCGAGGCCTTGCTGCAGGCGCAGCAGCAGGCTTTCGACCTGATCCTGCTGGACGTGATGATGCCCGATCTATCCGGCCTGGAGGTCTATCGACGCCTGCAGGCGACGCTGACCACCGTCCCGCCGGTGGTCTTCCTGACCGCCAAGAACCGTCCGGAAGACCGGGAGGCCGGCGAGGGGCTCGGCGCCGCGGCCTACCTGGTTAAGCCGATCACGCGCGGCCAATTGCTCGACGTCCTGCGCCGCAATCTCCGCCCCTCCCCCTAGCCCCGTGCGCTCCTTCGAATCGAATCGGGCCTTCGTGCAGGCGTGTCTGGCCGAGATGCCGGACTACGAGCGCGCCGGGAATATCTTCTGGACGCTCTCCGCCGATCCTCCGGCTGGCGCACCGTCGTTCCTGCAGATGACGCTGGGCAACATCATCCTGGCATTGGACGAGATGCGCGCAATCGGTGACGGATTGAACCGGAAGGAGCGATCCGAGCTCGAGCGGCTCCTGAGCCAGTGGGAGGCGATCCGCGGGAAGGCGACGGGCCAACTGCTGAACACGGCCTTGCGGGAGGCCAACTCGCGCATCGGGCAGTGGCGGATCTATGTCGCCGAAAGCGTGGAGAGCGGCGATCTCTCGGACTACGCGGCCAACGTTCGACCCCGATTGTGCGCCTTGCGGTTGATGGAGTGGCTGGGCGCCGATCACCCCGGCGTGCGGTTCGCCTACCAGGAGCTGGCCGCGATCGATTCACAGCTGACCCCGCGCATGCAGGAAGGTCCCTTCGTCCTCGACCCCAAGCTCGCTACGATCTACCCGCCCACCCCCTTCAACAAGCCCCTGTACCTTCGGCCGCGTTCGTCGGGCACTCTAGTCGCGGGGGTGCGCCCAGGCGCGGTTGGCCGTTGGATGCCGAGCCGCGATGCGCTTCAGACGGGCCTCGATTGCGGCCGCTGTCGACGCTCAGAGCCATTCGATCCACCGGCCCAATGTCGCATGCATGGCGAACTCTTGCCGACGATGGCGCGAGCCGTCATGAACGCTCGGGGCACGCCTGCGCCCTCACCCCAGCCCTCTTGCCCCCACATCGCGGCACCTGCGGCCCTACGGGAGAGGGGGTAGCCGGCTCCCTCCCCCGTAGGGCCGCAGGTGCCACGTAGTTGGCGGCAGGAGGGCGGGGGTGAGGGGGCGAAGGACTCACTGGGCAGTCCAACTCTCTCCAGACCTCTGGAAACGACACGGCGGCCCCTTCCGGGGCCGCCGATCATGTTCTCGATTGTCTGCGCCCGGCCGGCCTACTTGGCGTAGTCGACGGCGCGCGTCTCGCGGATGACCGTGACCTTGATCTGCCCAGGATACTGCATGCCTTCTTCGATCTTCTTCGCCACCTGGCGCGCCAGCCGCGTCGCTTCCAGGTCGTCGATGTCCTCCGGCTGGACGATGACACGGATCTCGCGGCCGGCCTGGAGCGCATAGCTCTGGGACACGCCCTTGAAGGAGTTGGCGATCTCCTCCAACGCCTTGACCCGCTTGATGTACATCTCCAGGCTCTCGCGCCGCGCCCCGGGACGTGCCCCGCTGATGGCGTCGGCCGACTCGACGATCACCGCTTCGACCGAGGTCTGGTCGATCTCGTGATGGTGGGAGGCGATGATGTTGACCACCGCGGCGTTCACGCCGTAGCGTCGGGCGAACTCGGCCCCGATGGCGGCGTGCGTCCCCTCCACCTCGTGGTCCATCGCCTTCCCCAGGTCGTGCAGCAACCCACCGGCCTTGCAGATCTCGGTATTGGCGCCCAGCTCGGCGCCGATCACCGCCGCGAGCTGGGCACACTCCACGGCGTGCGCCAGCTGATTCTGGCCGTAGGACGTACGGAACCTCAGCCGTCCGAGCTTCTTCAGGATCTCAAGGTGCAGGCCGGGGACGCCGGCATCGAAGGCGGCCTTCTCGGCCTCCTCCAGGATGGTCCGGTCGACCTCCGAGCGTGTCTGCTCGACGATCTTCTCGATGTGCGCCGGGTGGATGCGGCCGTCCAGCACCAGCTTCTCCATCGCCCGCCGGGCCACCTCGCGGCGGACCGAGTCGAAGGACGAGATCGTCACCGCCTCAGGCGTGTCGTCGACGACCACGTCGACGCCGGCTGCCTGTTCGAAGGCACGGATGTTCCGGCCGTTGCGCCCGATGATGCGGCCCTTGAGTTCGTCGGAGGTCAGCGGGACGACGGAGACGGTCACCTCCGCCACGTGATCCGACGCCACGCGCTGGATGGCATCGGCGATCAACTCGCGGGCACGCCGATCCCCCTCGACCTGCGCTTCCTCCTCGATCTGCCGGATGACGCGCACCATGTCGGCCCGCGACTCGCGCTCGACTTCGGACAGCAGGTGCGCCTTGGCCTCCTCCAGGCTCATGCCGGAGACGCGCTGCAGTTCCTTGACTTGCTCGGCGTGGAGTTCGTCCAGTTCGCTGGTGCGCTTGTCGAGCGCGCTTTGCCGCTTGTTGAGCGTCTGATCACGCTTCTCGACCTGCTCCATGCGCCGGTCGAGTTCGGATCGCCGGCGGTTCTGGCGCTCCTCTTCCCGCGAGATTTCGGCTCGCCGGCGCGAGGCCTCGGCCTCCGCCTCGTCCCGCGTCTTGATCGCTTCGTCTCGGGCCCGAAGCTCGATCTCCCGCGCCTTGCTCTGGGCGCCGCCGATGACGCGGTCGGCTTCCGCCTGGCGGCCCTTGTTCTCCCGCTCCACCTGCAGCTGTCGTACGAAGTAGCCAATGAGCGCGCCGGCTGCCAGCGCGATCACAATCCCCAGGATGGTCCATGCTGTATTCACGCTTTCCCCTCACTTTCGTTCCTGATCTGTGCCCAGCTCTGCCCACACGCGGCGCACGGCCGCGCGGATCGTTTCCCAGTTGAAACCCCGCCGGGCAAGTTGACCACCCACCCGGCGCTGGAAGTCGTCTCCGGCGAGGCCCGCACTCCGGCGGGCGAAGCGCTGCGCCGCCCGGTAGGCCGCCTCGGATTCATCGATCCCACTCACCGCCGCGCCGATCGCCTCATCGGCGACGCCCTTCTGCCGCAGTTCCGCACGCAGGGCGCGAACCGCCCGCGGCCGGAAGGCGTCCCGGTTCTCGACCCAGGCCGAGGCGAAGGCGGCATCGTCCACCTGACCCGTGCGCTGCAGGTGCACCAGGACCGCCTGCTGCACCTCGGGTGCCACCCCGCGACGGTCCCAGCCCTGGCGCAGTTCCTGCTCGGATCGCGGCCGCCTGCTGATCAGCCGCAGCGCCTGAGCAGTCGCAGCCTGCTGCGCCTCTCCCCGCTGCAGCTCCGACACCGCCTCCGGACCCAGCCTCTGGCCGATCTGCAGCCCGGCTGCCACCGGCAGCGACACCGTCAACGCCCACTCGCCGTCCAGGAAGACATGCACGCGCCGGCGCCCTTTGCGATCGGCTTTCAGCGCCGTGACTTCCCGCTCCATGTCTCCCGCCCCCGGAACGAATCGAGCCGTGCACCTGCCTCGCAGGCCACGGCTCTACGCAACGCTTCCGGGCCGCGTTCGGCCCGAGACGCTCAGTTGTCGAGGATTGTCTGCCGTCCTCCGCCGCCCGCTCAGGCGGTGGAGGCGCACGGTCTCATGGCGAGGCCAAACGCACGATCACTTCGTCTTCCCTCTCTCGCCGTACAACGGATCCAACCCTCGCATACGAGCTCAGTCGCTAAGCCGTGGCCTCGCGGCTCCGGACCATCGTGCGCCGGGCCGCTGCGCCGTCGAGTGAGGCGGCGATCGCCGCGTCACCCTTCCGTGTCCGCTGGCACCGCCTCAGGCTTGAAGCCAGCGCGAACTTTCGATTCCAGGTCCTGCAGCATGGCCGGGTTGTCCTTCAGCGTCTGGCGGGCGTTCTCACGCCCCTGCCCGATCCGCTGCTCGCCCACCGTGTAGAACGACCCGCGCTTCTCCACCGCACCCAACGTCACCCCCAGATCCAGCACGTCCCCCGCCTTCGAGATCCCCTCGTTGTACAGAATGTCGAACTCCGCCACCTTGAACGGCGGCGCCACCTTGTTCTTCACCACCCGCACCCGCGTCCGGCTCCCCACCACTTCCTGCCCCACCTTGATGCTCTCGATCCGCCTCACGTCCAACCTCACCGACGCATAGAACTTCAACGCCATCCCACCCGTCGTCGTCTCCGGGTTCCCAAACATCACCCCGATCTTCTGCCTCAGCTGGTTGGTGAACACCACCGCCGTGTTCGTCTGCTTGATCACGCCCGCTCAGCTTGCGCAGCGCCTGGCTCATCAGCCGCGCCTGCATCCCCATCGTGGCGTCCCCCATGTCGCCTTCGATCTCCGCCCGCGGCACCAGCGCCGCCACGCTGTCGATCACCACCACGTCCACCGCCCCGCTCCGCACCAGCGTCTCGGCGATCTCCAGCGCCTGCTCCCCCGTATCCGGCTGCGAGATGTACAGGTTCTCGACGTCCACCCCGCACTTCTCGGCATACGCCGGGTCCAGCGCATGCTCCATGTCGATGTAGGCACACACCCCGCCCAGGCGCTGCGCTTCGGCCACGATGTGCTGGCACAGCGTCGTCTTGCCCGACGACTCCGGCCCGAACACCTCCGTCACCCGCCCGCGCGGGATGCCCCCCACCCCCAGCGCCAGATCCAGCGACAGCGACCCCGTCGGAATCGCCTCCACCACCAGGTGCGTCGCCTCGCCCAGGCGCATCACCGCACCGTCGCCGTACTGTTTCTTGATCTTGGCGACTGCATCCTGCAGTGCCCGGCCGCGATCATCTGCCACTGTTGTCCCAAAAAGGCACTTGTTCTGTCGAGTTTACCTGACTTTGGGGGGGGGTGCAAGCGCAGGCCCGTTCGCGCCACGAAACGCAAACGGGCAGGAAGACCTGCCCGCGCCCGAAGGAGGGAAAAGAAGGCCCCGCCGCGCCGTGTGCTGCCGGTTCTGAACCTGCTTTCGCAGTTGGGTCCCGGCTCCAGGGCTCCGCCTTGGCCGAAGCCTATCGCGTCCCCCCAGGGATCTCAGGACCCGTTCAGTCGGTGTTGGCTCAGAACGTTGTGCAACATCACGAGCACAGCAGGGACAACTCAATTCATACCACGTTACCATGCGGTTGACAATGGTCGAGGACAAAGCGGTCAACCGGCGAGAGGTTCGGCTCCGGCGCGGCGGCGCGGGTTGCCGGCGAACTCCGAGGGAGGTCAGGCTGGCGCCGACGATGCGCTGGCCGGATCGGTGGTAGGTCGCCGATCGGGCCTCCGGGCGCGTGGCCTCATTCCCGGATCGTCAGATGCAGGTCGGACAACTGGCCGGGCTCAACGACTGTGGGCGCCCCGGCCATCACATCCCGAGCGGCCTGGTTCTTCGGGAAGGCAATCACCTCGCGGATGTTCGGCTCCCCCGCCAGGATCATGCACAGCCGGTCGATGCCGGGGGCAATCCCGCCATGCGGCGGCGTCCCGTATTCGAAGGCCTCGAGCATGTGCCCGAAGCGCTCCTGGGCCACGGCGCGATCGAGCCCGATCAGCTCGAAGACTTTCTCCTGCAGGCCGCGGTCGTGGATACGGATGCTGCCGCCGCCCACCTCGTTGTCGTTGAGCACCATGTCGTACTGCTGCCCGCGGGCCTTGCCGGGGTCGGTGTCGAGCAGCGGAATATCGTCCACCATCGGAGCCGTGAAGGGATGATGGCTCGGGTCCCAGCGCTTCTCCTCGGCGCTCCAGGTGAAGAACGGGAAGTCGACCACCCAGCAGAACGCCAGCACGTTCGGGTCGCGCAATCCCAGCCGATCGCCCAGGTGAACCCGGAGTCGGCCGAGCGACTCGAAGGCCACGGCCGGTTTGTCGGCGACGAAGAGCAGCAGGTCGCCCGGTTCCGCCTGCATTCGCTTCAGCAGGGCGGCGGTCCATTCGGGCGTCAGGAACTTGGCGAACGTGGAGCGGTGCTCGCCCGATGCCTCGACCGCCAGGTAGGCAAGGCCCTTGGCGCCGAACGAGGCGGCGAACTGCGTCAGCTCGTCGATCTCCTTGCGGCTGTACCCGCCGCATCCCCGGGCGTTGATGCCGCGCACCGCGCCGCCGGAGGCGACCGCCTTCTCGAACACCTGGAAGCCGGACCCGGGCGCCATGTCGGAGATGTCCTTCAGCTCCAGGCCGAATCGGATGTCGGGATTGTCCTTCCCGAATCGGTCCATCGCCTCGGCATAGCTGAAGCGCGGCCACGGCTTGGCCAGGAGCTTCTTGGCCGGGAGCAGCGTTTCCACCAGTTCGGTGAACAGCCCCTCGGCCAGGCCCATGATGTCTTCGCGCTCGACGAACGACATCTCCAGGTCGAGCTGGGTGAATTCCGGCTGCCGATCCCCGCGCTGGTCCTCGTCCCGGAAGCAGCGGGCGATCTGGAAATAGCGCTCCACCCCGGCGATCATCAGCAGTTGTTTGAGCTGCTGCGGGGATTGGGGCAGCGCGTAGAACTCCCCGGGATACAGGCGCGACGGGACCAGGTAGTCGCGGGCGCCCTCCGGGGTCGTCTTGAACAGCATCGGCGTCTCGACTTCCCAGAAGCCGCGGCGATCGAGGTAGTCGCGAATGAACTTGACCACGCGGTGCCGCAGCTCGAGGTTGCCGCGCATGCGTTCCCGGCGCAGATCCAGGTAGCGGTACTTGAGCCTGGTCATTTCCTCGACGTCGGTCTCTTCGTTGATCGGGAAGGGAGGCGTCCGGGCGGGGTTGAGCACGGTCAGCGCCCGAACCTCGACCTCGATATCACCGGTGGGCAATTGCGGGTTCTCCATCCCCTG
This sequence comes from uncultured Chloroflexia bacterium, assembly GCA_963818575.1. GTDB lineage: Bacteria > Chloroflexota > Anaerolineae > Anaerolineales > E44-bin32 > DYJB01. The sequence goes on from CAWFSV010000014.1 coordinate 34,929, forward strand.
AGGCCGCCGGCGAACGAGGCCTTCCACTTGAAGCACCCATTCCGGCCTGACCGATTCGGCCGCCGCGTGGGCCTCGGGCGAGATGTCCGGGTTGGCGACGACCTGCACCAGCCCGGAGCGGTCGCGCAAGTCCAGGAACGTCACCCCGCCGTGATCCCGGCGCCGATGAACCCAACCGGCCAGCGTCACCGTCTGGCCGACCTGAGCGGCGCGCACGTCGCCGCAGGAGATGGTCTTGTACATACGTCCTCCGCCTGGAAGCAATGCGCCGCCCGAACGTGATACGGCGGGCGGCGGGTCAGGTCGAGTAAGTGGCTCAGACTGCCAGACGACCTTCCGCCGGGTGGTCCTCAGCATTCGAAACCGGTGGAGTCGGAGCTGGTCATCGGAGCCGCGTCTATGGTCCAGGCAATGGCGGGATTATAGCACGCGGCACGTGCTCGAAGCGCCGAGGCCGAAGGGCGATTCGGGAATTGCCGGGATTGCTTTGTCGGCTCACGGCCTCTTCGGATGAACACCCGGCCTGGCATGCAAGGCATCGGATGCCTGTGGGCAGACGCGCCGCGGCCGAAGCCCGGGTTCACTCCAGCGATCGCAGCCGCGCCAGATCTTCCGGTGTGTCGACGTCGAAGGTGATCGAATCGTCCCAGTGGATACCGGCGATCCGAAAGCGCTCGAACACGGCGCGGCCGCCCTGGTCCCCCTGGAGCTCGAGAAGGGCCGGGAAAGTCGAGCGGTCGAAGAGCACGGGATTGGCCCAGCGGTCGAGCACCCGCGGGGCGACGATCGGGGTCATGGTGCGTCGGTACTCGGTCAGCACCGCCCGCAGGACACGATCGGTGACGAAGGGCGTGTCCGAGAGCAGGAAGAACGCTGCTTCCATCCCTCTCCCGGCCGATTGCAGGCCCAGACGGACGGACGTGCTCTGTCCCAGATCCCAATCCTGGTTGCGGACGAACAGGATCGGCAAATCCTTGAGCGCGCCCTGTACGGCGTCGGCCTCGACCCCGCCCACGACAACCACGGGCGAGAGCCCGGCCTCGAGTGCCGCCCAGGCCGCATGCCACACCAGGGGCTTGCCGCGCCAGCGGACCAGCTGTTTCGGCTGATGCAGCCGGCGTGAGCCGCCGGCGGCCAATACGATCCCGGCCACGCGACCGAAGACCTCCCGCGCCGGCGGCTCGTGTGCCACGCTTGCCACGACCGCGGCCTGCAGGCGAGGATTGGCGAGCAGGAAGCGGGCGATCGATCGTCCCGCCTCGATCCGCTCGGGTGTGTCGGCCTTGTTCAGCAAGACGCGGACTTCGGCGCCTGGCGGGATCCCCTGCAGCCCGCCGTCCGCCGATCCCAGCAGGGCGGCCACATGTTCGATTTCGATCGTGGCGCCGGGCCGCAGCCCGAGGACCTGGCTGACTCGGTCCACCCGGTGCACGTACTGCTCGTCGAGCGGCATACCCACCACGTCCAACCCGGCCACAGAGATCACCAGATCGGCGAACGGGGGCACGATCGGCTCGTGCGGCGCAGGGGCCTTGAGCGACCGGCCTCGCGCTCCGTCGGCCTCGATCAGAAGCGGCGCGCCTGCCATCGCCGACGATCGCTTGAGCGATTCAAGCGACGAGAGGTCGAGCCCCAGCCACTTGGGTTCACCGCGGGCGACGCCGCGCGTGATCAACACCGAGCGGTGTTCCTCGAGCAGACGTGGGAGCGAGCCGAGGGAGGATGCGTCCTGTACGATCAGGTGCGCTTCGGCCAGGGCCGCCTGGCTGAGGGCGAGCTTGGCGGTGGAGGTGATGACGACCGGTCCGTCGGAGGCGAGCTCCGCCGCCAGCCGCGCCAGTGCGGTCGACTTGCCCCCCGCCCCGATGAAGGCGACCGTCCGACGAGGGGTGACGCGCAGCGCATCAGCCAGCCGCACCTGTTTGCTCCCCCAGGCGCCTGCGGAGATCGCGCCGGGAGAGCAGGGCCTCCAGTACGCCGCCGCCGACCGCCAATGCTTTGTCGGAGATCTCCCAGCAGAAGGCCACCTCGCCGCGCGGGTCGACATCACCGATCTTCATGCCGGCGCGAACGGCGATCCCGGGATGGACCAACCCTCGCAGCACACCGGCAAACGGCGCGCGCACCTCGTAGCCGGCCACCTCGGCGATGAGCTGACCTTCCACGAGACGGGCGCCGATCTCCTCGCGTGCCTCCACCACCCCGTCTGCCGGAGCGCGCAGCACGCGCCGGGCGGCTTGACCTCCGACGGCCTCCGGGTGACGCGTGTCGGCCTCCGCCGGACCATCCCACAAGACCCGCCCCAGGCGGTGACCCCGATTCGTCTCCACGACAACGTGGCAATCCTCACCGGCGAGAAATCCGGGGCCGAGCCCAATCACCATCGACGCCGCACCGATGCCCAGCTCGTTGGGCTGCTTGCGCATGCGCGCGTCGACCAGGGCCGCCGGATCCAGCTCCGCCAGTGAGTCCGCCTCCGGGTCGATCAGAACCGGGATCACACCGTGCAAGATCTCCTCGCGCGCGCGCGCCGGGGAGCCGACGCGTCGGCCGTCAGGTCTTCCACGGCGGTCTCGCCGCGGTAGACAGCCTCAGCCAGCGCCACCGTCCGCCGCAGGACGAGCGGCTGTTGCAGCTCGGTGACCACCACGGCGAATCCGGCCCGCTGCAGGCGCGCCGCCACCCCGGTGGCCAGGTCACCCCCGCCGCGGATCAATACGAGCGGCACGCCGCGGGTCATTCGCCGGCGGCTTCCTTGATCCCGCGCTGCGACGCGCTCCGGCGTGAGCGGGAAGCGGTCGAACCAGACGCCGGTGGCGTCATGGACGGCGGCTACAACCGCCGGCGCCAACGGCAGGAAGGGCATCTCCGCCATTCCGCGCAACCCGAACGGCCCGCGCGGATCGGGGAATTCGAGGATCAGCGAGTCGACCTTCTCCGGAACGTCGAGCACGGTCGGGATCAGGTAGCTCGAGAGGTGCGGCGTGACAACGTAGCCGTCCTTCTGGATGAAGTCCTCCAGGACGGCGTACCCCGCCGCCTGGACCACGCCGCCCTCGATCTGTCCGCGTACCAGCTGCGGGTTGATCGCCTTGCCGACGTCGTCGGCGCAGATCACCTTCAGCAGTCGCACGTGCCCGGTCTCGGTATCGACCTCGACGGTCACCGCCTCCGCCACGTAGCCGTAGGCGAAGTTCGGCTCGCACTCGCCGGTTTCCGGATCGAACATCGACGTCTTGGGCGGGCGATAGGTGTAGCTGGCGATGGCCGGGCGTTCTTCGGCGTGCCATTTCTCCAACGCCGCCTCGGCCGCGCCGCGGATCGAGTTGCCGGCCATGAAGGTCAGGCGCGAGGCGGAGGCCGAGCCCGAGTTGGCTGTGTGCGCGGTATCCGACGCCACCAGCTGCACGTGGTCCGCCGGGACGCCGACGGCGTCGGCGGCCATCTGGAGCATCACGGTGTGGGCCCCCTGCCCGACTTCGGCCCCGGCGTGGTAGAGCACGACCCGTTCGATCGACTCCTGCCCGTGCAGCTCGATCGTCGCCGAGCACTGCTCCGGCGCGCCGAAGGAGAACCCGACGTTCTTGAAGCTGCACGCCAGGCCCAGCCCGCGTTTGAGGTGCGGCTCAGGGGGCGTGCCCAGTGCCGCTGCCGGGGGTCGCAGCCAGCCTCTGGATTCTCGGGTCCAGCCGGCGCGCCGCGCGCAAGCTTCGACGACCGGTCCGATCGAGACGCCAGGCGGGAGCGGCGTTCCCACCGAAAGCAGCGAACCCTCGGCGAGCAGGTTGGCCGTCCGGATTTCCACCGGGTCCATCCCCAGAGCCTCGGCCAGGCGGTCCATCTGCCCTTCGGCGGCAAACGTGGCCTGCGGACCGCCGAATCCACGAAAGGCGCCGTTGGGCAGGTTGTTGGTATAGACCGCGTACGCGTCCACGGATACGTTGGGGAATTCGTACGGCCCGGTGCACATCAGCGTGGCATTGCCCAGCACCTTGGTCGATGTGTACGCGTAGGCGCCCCCGTCCTGCACGAGCTCCATCCGGGCGGCGATGAGCTTGCCCTTGCTGGTGGCGCCCCAACTCGCACGGATCACAAACGGATGCCGCTTGTGATGGCCGAGGATCGAACTCTTCCCGCGACCAGATGATCTTGACCGGGCGAGAGATCCCGCGCTGCTTCAGGCGCCAGGCCGCCAGCGCCAGGACGATCTGGACCGACATGTCCTCGCGGCCGCCGAATGCGCCGCCGATCGCCGGATAGACGACCCGAATCTGATCCAGCGGCAGGCCCAACGCATGCGCGATCTGCTCCTGGTCTTCATGCGTCCACTGGCCCGGCCACCTGGACCAGGATCCGACCGGCCTCGTCGATCGAGGCGACACCGGCCTCGGGCTGCAGGTACGCATGCTCCTGGGCCGGCGTGCGGTATTCGTGCTCGATGACCACGGCAGCGCGCGCCAGCCCCGCCTCGGCGTCGCCCTTGCGGATGCGGAAATGGCCGAAGACATTGGTGCCGCGCTCCGGATGCAGCACGGCCGCGTCCGGGCCGCGAGCGTCCAGGACATCCGTGACCACCGGCAAGTCTTCGTACTCGACGGCGATGCGCCGGACGCCTTCGGCGGCAACCGCCTCGGTTTCGGCGACCACCAGCGCCACCTGGTCTCCGACAAAGCGCACGCGGTCGGCCCCCGGCTTGGACGAGCCCGGTCCGCAGAGCACCGGTTGGTCCGGCAGGATCAAGCCGTACTCGTTGACCGGAACGTCCCGGGCGGTGAGGACCGCCAGCACGCCCGGAAGCGCCTCGGCGGCGGCGGTGTCGATGCGGCGCACGATCGCGTGCGGCCGGCCGGCAAACAGGATCTTCATCGCCGCCGCATCCGGCGGATTCAGGTCCCCCGGATACGCTGCCGTCCCGGTGACCTTGGCGTGGGCATCGACCCGGTTGCGCGCCTGACCTACCGCCGGCATCCCGCCGCCTTCCCGCGCCTCACCCTGCCGCCGCCGCACGACGGACTTCGAGATCGAAGACGCGCCGCAGGATGGTCAGGCTGGTGGCGTAGGTGGGATCCATGCCGAAATACGAAAGCGACCCGGCGCCCAGGTTCTTGCCCTTGCTGAGCGGCGTGTCGGAGGCGTAGTGCAGCAGCCCGATATCGAACGGCACGCCGTGCAGATTGACGATCTCGTTGTTGGGGTAGCGCCGCGGCCGGTGCATCTCGCACACGGCCGAGAGGTACGGCCCGGCCTCCATCTCGATGTCGGTGTAGCCCTCACGGTAGAACACGTCCATGTAGCGCGGCGTCTGCAGGAAGGTCCCGCGGACGCTGACCGTCTTCTGGTTGTCGAGCACGGTGCCGTAGACCAGGTGGTCGGTGATGTCCGAGGCCACGAAGCAATTGTCGAACAGGTAGGTGTTCTGCGAGTGCTCGTCGTGGACGACGGATGGGATCATCACATCCCCGATCACGCCGTTGAGCGTGGCCGCCTTGCCCGAGGCGTACACGCCGCGCACCTCCCCCACCCGCGTGGCGACATAGGACAGGATCAGATACGCGGCCGCACCGAGCGGGTAGTCGATGTTGACGATGACCGCATCACTCCGGGCAAGCGCCTCCAGGTCCGGGCGCTGCAGCCGCGGGTCCACCCAGTCGGGGCGGATCTTGCGCAAGTCAATCAGTTGGACGGTGACATCGAACCCGTGGCTGGCAATCCGCTGGATGCCGGCGGTATCCTCGTCCTTCTGCCGGGCAGCCTTGAGGGCCTGGCCCTCCGGCGTCTCGGCGCACTTCTTCAGGGCGTAGTACAGGAAGTTCTCGCGGCTGGAACGCACCTGACGCGATTCGATGTCTCGCCATTCCGCCAGCAGGTCGGCATGCTGCGGCCTTTCCAGGAAGCGCACCAGCTCGTCCTGGTGCCGCAGGGCGAAACCGCTGACCAGGTTCACCAGGCTGTGCGGATTGCTCGAGACGAAGTAGATCGGTCGATGCGCCAGCGAAGGCTCGGCCGACACGATGTGCTCCCACCACGCCTGCGTGGCGCGCCGGTAGTCGTTCAGCGAACCGGCCAGCAGGCGCACGCGCAGGTTCTTGGGTGCGCTGGCCATCGCCCGCAGGAAGATCCAGAAGTTCTCCCCCCACGCCCGGCGCAGGCGGTCCAGGTCCTCGGCCTCGATCCCGATCCCGGCCGCCAGCGCCGCCAGCGGCTCGTCCTCCTCGCTGGCTGCCTCGAGGAAGGCCCGCGCCTGTTCCCCGCGCAGGCGACGGTGCATCTTGTTCCACTCGATCTGGAAACCCGTCAGCATCGGCAGGATATCGTCGATGTCGGAGCCGCTGGCGATATACAGCGCCAGCGTGGAGCGACGGTCGAAGTAGCTGCGCCGACGTCTCGCCTTGGACGCCACCGGCTCCCAGGTCTCGACGTCTCCCAGGCCGTGCTGCAGGAAGACCTCCTTGCTCTGGCCGAGCACCACCCGCTCGACCTGCGTGATGCAGGCCGGCAGGCGCAGCGAGGTGTAGATCAGCGCCGACATGTCCGGCCCCGGTGCCTGGGCGCGAGGGTGCAGCGAGGAGCCCATGCCGGCATGGACCTCCTCCAGCGTCCGCACCTGCACATCGGTCGTCGACCGCAGCAGCGAGTAGTAGGTGCGGATGTAGAGCTCGATTTCCTCGGAACCCGTGCGCGGGACCGTCCTGTCCATCGGGACCTCAGCGCCCCTTCCTGGGGCCGGTGCGCTTCAAGGGCGGGACGTCCGTCTCACCCGGTTGGACCGGGAAGGCCATGGCATACACGACCGCCAGGACACCGTAGCCGAACAACATGAACACGAAGGCGATGAACAGCTGCACCACGATGCCGGCCGGCAGGAAGGTCAGGTAGGGGATGTTCATGATCACCGGCGGCAGATACACCCAGCCCTGCGCGGCGTTCTGCTGAAGGAACCACCCGGCGGCGAGAAAGCCGGCTACGGCCAGCCCCGCCAGCAACACACATCCCACGCCGCGCCAGATCGGGTTCATGCGCCGCTTGGCTTCGCGCTCGCGCTCGTGCTGCGCGAACCTCCACGTATCTCGTCCCATGCCAGCCTCCTGGTCCGGCCGATCCTCCGGCCGGCGATCTCGACTCAGCCTCGCGCCGCGGCCCGTTCGACGGCTTCGAGGATGCTGTAGTACCCGGTACACCGGCACAGGTTCCCGGTGAATGCCTGCTCGATTTCGCTGCGGGTCGGATGCGGCCGCTCGTCGAGCAGCGCCGCACCGGACATCAGGAAGCCGGGCGTGCAGTACCCACACTGCACGGCGCCGGTCTCGACAAACGCCTGCTGCAGCGGGTGCAGCTTGTCTGCGTCGGCCAGGCCCTCGACCGTGCGGATCTCCGCCCCATGGGCCCGAGGCGCCGGCACCATGCACGCCATCACCGCCGCGCCGTCGAGCACGACGGTGCAGGCGCCGCACTCGCCTTCGGCGCAGCCCTCTTTGGTGCCCACCAGCAGTCCCTCTTCGCGCAGCAGGCGCAGCAGGCTCTTCTCCTGACCGCTGGAGAACGTGCGCCGCACGCCGTTGATCGTCGTCTCGATCGGCGTCCCGGTTCGATGCACCGTCGAGCGACGGGCCGCCTGGCGCACGTGAGGCTCGTCCCGACCCCACAGCGTCACCGGCGCCTCCGGGAAGCCCTGCCGCTCGCGTCCGGCCGCCAGGGACCGAAGACAGCGCCGCACGCTGACCTCGACCATGTCGCTCCGGTAGGCGGCGGTGGCGCGCAGGTCATCGATCGGACGCGCCGCCTGCACCGCCCGGCGCGACGCTTCCAGCACCACGGCCGGCAGCAGTTCCTTGCCGGCCAGGTACTCTTCGGCCGCCAGAGCGCGCACGATCGTCGGCGCCACCGCACCCAGCGTGATCGCCGCCCGGCTCACCCGCCTCCCGTCGAACTCCAGCGACGACGGCGGCGTTCACCACGGAGATCGCCTGCGCGCGCCGCAGGGCGAGCTTGTAGAACGTGCTGCGCGTGCCCTGCTCGGGGACGGGGAAGGCGATGTCGCTCAGCCATTCGTCCGGTCCCATCACGGTCCGGCGCACGCCGGTGTAGAACTCGGCCAGCGGAATGCGCCTCTCCCAGCGTCGCGACCGCAGCCCCACGACGGCGCCCAGCGCCATGAGGGGCGGGATGGTGTCGTTCGCCGGGGAGGCCGTGATCAGATTGCCGGCCACCGTCCCCCGGTTGCGAATCTGCGGCGCACCGACTTCCCAGCAGGCGCGCGCCAGGGCGAAGGCGTTCTCGACGATCAGCGGCGACACGGCCACGTGGTTGTGCGTCACCAGCGGCCCCAGGTGGATCCAACCGTGTGGATCGACGCCGATCGTATCCAACCCCGGAAGCCGCGACACGTCGATGAGCGCTTCCACGCCGGGGCGCACGCCGCGCTCCAACTCCAGGATCAGGTCGGTCGCTCCGGCCACGACTCGCGCCGCCGCGCGATGCTCCGCCAGCAGGCCCAGCACCTGATCCACCGAGGTCGGCGTGTAGTACACCTTCCACATACGGGCTTACGCTCCCGAACGTCGTTCGACCGGCACGGCCGCGGTGTGCGCCATCGACTCTCCGCTGCCGCCCCGGCGCTGTTGGATGATCTGCGCCAGAATGCTGACGGCGATCTCCTCGGGGGTCTCGGCCTTCAGCTCCAGACCCATCGGCGACGTCACCCGCGCCAGCGCCTCGGGCGATACGCCCCGCTGGCGTAGTTCCTTGGCCGTCGTCTCCCATCGCTTGCGCGATCCGATTACGCCGATGTACGCCGCCGGTCCGGCCAGCAGCGACGGCAGCGCCTCGACATCCAACGGAACCCCGCGGGTCGTCAGCACCAGGTAGGTGTCCGGGGTGATGGTGACATGGCTGGTGATCTCGCCCATCGGACAGGCGATCGCCTGGTCGGCATCGGGCGCCGACTCGGCGGAGGCGAATTCGGGGCGGTCATCACATACGACGGTGCGGAATCCCAGCCAGCGGGCGAGATGCAGCACGGCCCGCCCCACATGTCCTCCGCCCACGACCACGAGCGTCGGCCGCCGCCCCAGCGGTTCGACAAACACGTCGACCTCCCCTCCACACACTCCCGGGTCCCCTTGCGCCGGATCCTGGAAGGTGTAGTGCAGCATGGCCGTCGCGCCGTCGGCCATCGATTGCAGCGCCGCCTGCCGCACCCTCTCCTCCATCTCCCCGCCGCCGATCGTCCCCACGACGCGTCCATCGCCATACACGAGCATCTTGCTGCCGGCGTGACGCGGGACCGCGCCGCGAGCGCGCACGACGGTGGCCAGCGCCGCCGCCTGGCCCGTGCGTTCAATCTCCGCCAATGTCTCGAACGACAATCGCTGCGCCACGTCATTCCTTTATGAGCGGCAGAAGGCGTGCGCTCCGCGCGGGATGCGCCTTGCCTGTCATCGTCCGCTGCCCGTGCCCCGGCAGCCGGCAGAACCGGACCTCTACTCCGCTTCGCGGCGCAGCCCGCGCCACACGCGCTCCGGTGTCATCGGGATCACCGACAGGTCGGCGCCGCACGCGTCCAGGATGGCGTTGCCCACGGCCGGCGCGACGCCGTCCATCGGGATCTCGGCCACGGCCTTCACCCCGAACGGATGGGACGGCTCGATGGTCTCGACGAAGATCGTCTGCAAGTCGGGCATCTCGTGCGCCGCGAACAAGTGGTAGTCGGCGAAGTCCGTCTCCCGCGCCCTGCCGTGCGAGTCGTACAGCATCTCCTCGCACACGGCGTAGCCGAGGGCCTGGGTCATCCCGCCCTCGATCTGACCGGAGGCGGTCAGCGGATTGACGATCACGCCCGAGTCGACGGCCATCACCAGCCGATCGACGGTCACCTGCCCGGTCTCGACGTCGACGGTGACCTCGGCGAACTGCGCCGCGAACGGAGGCGGCGAGACCGGCGACACGTACGAGGCGGTCGCCATGATCTGTTCCTGGTCGGTGTGATGCAGCGCGTCGAGGGCCAGATCGGCCAGCGAGACGCTGCGGCCATCGGGGGCCCAGGCATGCCGTTCGGCCAGCCGAATGTCCTCCGGCCTCAATGCCGCCTGGCCCGCGGTGCGTCAGCATGCGCGCCGCGCGCACCTGCAACCGCTCGGCTACCTTCTGTGCGGCGTGCACCACCGCCGTCCCCGAGATGTAGGTGGTGCTCGAGGCATAGGCGCCCTTGTCGAAGGGCGTGAAGTCGCTGTCCGACGAGTAGACGATGATGTCGTCGACCGGGACGCCGAGCACCTCCGCCGCCTGCTGCGCCAGGACGGTGTCGGAGCCGGTCCCGAGATCGGTGGCGCCGACGAGCAGGTTGAACGATCCATCGTCGTTGATCTTCAGGCTGGCGCCGCCCATGTCCAGGTACGGGATGGCCGTGCCCTGCATCACCATCGCCACGCCGATGCCCCGGCGCAGGTGCGGCTTGCCGGGCACGCGATGCCAGCCGTCGTCCGGGTACTTCTCGGCCCAGCCGATCGCCGACGCGCCCTGGCGCACACAATCCTCCAGGCCGCAGGTGTTGATCGTCTCGGGCCGCGGCTCGCGGCCCTCCGACCAGGCGGTGCTGAACGGATGCAGCTCGCCGGATCGCAGCGCATTCTTCAGGCGGAACGCCAGCGGGTCGACGCCCAGGCTGCGCGCCACGCGCTCCATGTGACGCTCGACGGCCCAGAAGCCCTGCGGCACGCCGTAGCCGCGGAAGGCTCCCGCCGGCGGCGTGTTGGTGTAGACGATGTCGGCGTGAAAGCGGATGTTGGGCGCGGCGCGGGTGGCGCCATCCCCCACGTAGAGCGCCATCGCCTTGTGGCCGGTGTTGCCGGTGACGGTCAGCGCATGGCAGCCGTAGGCGCCGGTGTCGCTCAGCACCGTCATCTCGTTGGCCGTGATCGTCCCGTCGCGCTTCACGCCGGTGCGCATGTGAATGCGCATCGGGTGCCGCGAGCGCGAGGCGGTGAACTCCTCCTCGCGCGTGTACTCGAAACGCACCGGGCGGCCGGTGGCGATCGTCAGGTGCGCGGCGACGTCCTCGATCAGCACTTCCTGCTTGCCGCCGAAACCGCCGCCGATGCGCGGCTTGATCACCCGGATACGCTTGGGCGGCAGGCCCAGGACCGGCGCCAGCTGCCGGCGCACGTGGAACGGCACCTGCGTGCTGGTGCGGATCACCAGGCGGTCGTCCTCGTCCCAGTAGGTGATCACGACGTGCGGCTCGATCGATGCCTGCTGAACCTTGGGGACCTCGTAGTCCCCTTCGATCACCATCTCGGCCTGGCGCATGCCCTTCTCGACATCGCCGATATCGATGTGGATCTTGGCCGCCAGGTTGCGATGCGGATCGGATTCGGCGAAGGGCACGTACTCGGGCTCATCGTGCAGGCGCGGCGCATCGGCGGCCATCGCGCGCGCCGGATCGAGGATCGCCGGCAGCAGTTCGTACTCGACGTCGATCAGGTCCAGCGCCTGTCGGGCGATCGCCTCGGTCTCGGCCGCGACCAGGGCCACGCGGTCGCCGACGAAGCGGACCTTGCCGTCGAGTGAGAACGTATCGAGCGGACCGGGGATCGGATCCGACTGGCCGGCGGTGGAGTACACCACCCGCGGGATGTCCTGCCAGGTGAGCACGGCGGCCACGCCCGGCAAGGCCCGGGCGCGCGAGGCGTCGATGCGGCGCAGGATCGGCATGGGCATGCGGGCTGTGCAGCACCTTGGCATGCAGCATGCCGCGCATCTCGATGTCGGCGGCGAAGGCCGGCTTGCCCTGGACGAGCTTCAAGGCATCGACTTTCGGCTCCGGACGGCCGATGGACGTCGGGGGATGGTCGCGCGGCGCCACCTGCATGCGCGGCATCACATGCGTCAGCGTGGCCACATCCGGAACCACCGACCGTGGACGGGCGATCCTCCGGGGGCGGGCCGAGGAACGCGGACGGCGCAGGCATCGGCAGGTTGATCGGCTCGACGTCCTCGCCGCGCAGCACGGCTGCGGCGCGCAGGATAGCCTGCACGGGCTTCAGGTAGCCGGTGCACCGGCACAGCACGCCGGACAGGGCTTCGCGCACTTCGGCTTCGGTGGGGTGTGGCTCACGTTCCAGCAGCGCGCGCGCCGCCAGGATCATGCCGGGGGTACAGAAGCCGCACTGGATCGCACCGGTCTCGACGAAGGCCTGCTGCAGCGGATCCAATCCACGCGTGCGCCGCCAGCCCTGCTCCGGGTGCTGGCCGATCGATTCGATCGTCGTCAGCGCGTGCCCACCGGCCTGGACGGCCAGCAACACGCACGCGCTCACCGGTTGGCCGTCCAGCAGGATCGTGCATGCGCCGCACTCGCCGCTCTCGCAGCCGTGCTTGGCGCCAAACAGCCCGAGCGACTCGCGCAGCACGTCCAGCAAGGTGACGTCGGTCGGAACGTCGAGTTCAACCGGATGACCGTTGAGTACGAAGGAGGTAAGCATCAGGCGCCCACCTCCCCCGCCAGGCGGCGGACCAGGACGGCGGCCACCTCGGACCGATATTCTGCCGATGCCCAGGCGTCGTCGGCCTGCGCGTAGGCCGCCCTCGCCGCCTCCGCCGCACCCGACACATCACCTGCCGCCAGGGCGAGTTCTGCTTCCGGCACAAGAACGGGACGCATGCCGAACCCACCCAGCGCCACGCCAAAGGAAGGCGCGCGGCCCGCCAGGCGAGCGACGACCGCACACACGATCGGCCGATCGGCCGGAGAGCGCGCCACGCACGATAGCGCCACGCGCATCGGCGCCTGGAGGAGCACTTCCGTAATCAGCGTTCCTTCCGGGAGTGATCCGCGGCGCGTGAGCAGATCATCCAGCGAGGACTGCACCGGACCGGGCTCCTGGCGCACCTGGGCATGCAGGGCAAGAAGCGCCGTAACCAGCGGCGACCGCCCGGAGCAGGCCAGGAGCGTGCCGCCCACGCTGGCGGATGTTCTCAGGTTGAGCCCCGCTTCGCGTCGCGCGGCTTCGCGCAGCGCATCCGGAAGCTTGGTCTCCGCCACGACCATCTGCTGAAGGCGCAGCATGGCGCCCATCCGAATCCGGTCGCCTTCAACTTCCAGAATGTCGAGGCCCGTGCCCTGCAGGTCCACCAGCCGCGTCAGGCGATCGGCACGTTGAGCGAGGGTCGTCCCGCCGGCCAATGCTGTGCCGGCGCGCAGCGCCAGCAGCGCATCGGCAACCGTTGTGGGACGTACGTATTCTGGAGGAGTCATGAACCCTCTCCCGCCGTCAATCCGGGTACACCCGCCAGCCAAGCCGCTCGAAGTCCGTGGTCCCCACGAAGATGTCGGGGATGTCGGAGAGCAGCGCATCCGCCTCGGCCCCCAGGCTGCCGTCCGGCAGCCAGATCTCGCCGCGCACGCTCGTCAATCGTCCACGCCGACTCTCCTGCCGTCCGACGAGCCGCAGCCGCTCCCCGATGGGGATCGGCTTGCGGTAGCGGACGTTCAGCTTGGCGGTCATCATGAAGCGTGTCGTATCCCCCTGCATGGCCGCACGTCCAGCCACTTCGTCCAGCATCGAGGCCACGATGCCGCCATGGACAACGCCAGGGTAGCCCTGATAGCGCTCCGGCAGCGTCACGTCGCAGGTGACCTCGCCCTCGCCGAGGTCGTAGAACGCCAGGTGCAGGCCCACCGGGTTCTCGACCCCACACACGAAGCAGTTGCGCGAGTTGGGCTGCTTGGAGCGCTTCGGCTCCGTGGCTGTCGGAGGGACGATCAGTTCGGTCATCCAGTTCCATCCTCGCTACCGCGGGATCACGCTTGCGCAATCGTCCGTCAGGGTCGGACGCCGAAGGTTTCGATCAGCAGACGCGGGTCCCCGCTGACGTCGTACAGGATCGGGCAGGTCGCGCCGCGCCGCACATACTCCTGCACCTTCGCCCGCGCCTCGTCCGGGGTGCCGGAGGCGGTGATGCGCTCGATCAGCTCATCGCTCACCAGGTGCTTGGCGCGCTGGATCTGCTCGTGTGTGGCCGGCCAGCCGAGGATCGACTGGATCTGGGCGACGACGTCCGTCGTTACGCCGCTGGCCTGGGCGATGTGCGGCTGCTGCGCCAGGTATTGGGTGAGGAGCTGTCGCGAGCTGTCCATCGCCTTCTCCCGGTCATGGTCGACCGAGCACACGATCAACTGCGGCCGGTCCAGGTCTTCCAGTTTGCGTCCGGCCCGGCGCGCGCCGGCCTCCAGGCACGCCAGCGCCTCGTCGTTGTACTCCGGCGGCACGCAGTAGTTGAGCACGACCCCGTCGGCGATCTCGCCGGCCATCTCCATCATCTTGAGCCCGGTCGCGCCGAGGTAGATCGGGACGTTGCGCGGCTCGCGCCGTCCGTGGACGACGTCGAGCTCAATCCCGTCGACGTGGTGGAACTCGCCATGGAAGGTGACCCGTTCCATGCGGAGCAGCCGCCGCAGGACTTCGATCGTCTCGCGCATCGCCAGCAGCGGCTTGCGCCGCTCGATCCCGACGTTGCGCGCCAGCGGGTCCCACCAGGCGCCGATGCCGCACAGCACCCGGTTGGGCGCCAGGTCATCCAGCGTCAGGAAGGTGGCGGCCAGCAAGCCGATGTTGCGCGTCCAGTTGTTGATCACCCCCGAGCCGACCTTGATGCGATCGGTGACGGCGGCGTAGGCTGCCATCGGGACGATCGCATCCCGCACCAGGCGGGACTCCGCCTGCCAGACGGCCTCGAAGCCGAACCGCTCCGCGTGACGGACATAGTCCAGGCCGTCCCGCAGATCGTGGCTGTCCTGCAGATAGAGTGCGACACGTGAGGCGGTCATGGCTCTCTCCCGGGGGGACCTGGAGGCGGGACGGAGGCTCCTTGCAGGGCCTCCAGATCCTCCGGCACATCGAGATCGAGCGCCAGGCCGGGAGTCGAGCAGATCTCCAGCCGGGCGCCGGCGGCCTGCGCCTGCGCGCAGTGCTGGGCGAAGCTGTCCTCGCCGAATCGGTATTCTATCAAACCCGGAGGCTCGCACAGCAGGGCGTTCGTCCCCCTCCCGTGCCGATCGGGCGCCACGACGACGACCGGCGGCCCGAAGGCGGCAAAGCCCGCCATCATCACCAGGTCGGCGGGCGTCACCCGCGGCAGGTCGGCGTGTACGATCAGCACCGCATCCACCCGATGGGCTACCGCCGTTTTCGTGGCGACCGCCAACGCGTCATTCAGGTCCGGCTGGCCCACCTCGCGCACGACCCGGTAGCCGCCCCGGCGCGCCCAGCCCTCGACGCCCGGATCGCTGGTCACCACAACAATCTCGTCCACCGCCGGAACCTGCCGCAGGACCTCGAGGGTGCGCTCGAGCATCCGCTGGACCAGGGCGACCCGCTCCTCCGGGGACAAGGCGCCGGCCAGGCGGGATTTCGCCTGGTCGAGCGGCTTGACGGGGACGACGGCCCACAGGCTCACGTGCTCACCGCGTGAGGTGCCGGGCGAAATCCAGCACCTCGTCCGCCAGCCGCCGCCTGGCACTGCGCCCTTTCATCACCGTCCGCGTCGAGAGCGTGCGCGTGCCGGCCGCTTCGATCCCGGCGGCTTCGGCAGCGTCCTCCAGGTCGATCACGATCCCGCGCAGCAGGCCCCGATAGTGCTCGGCGACCGCCCGGGAGGACGGCTCGATCCCCATCTCGCGGAACATCTTGGCCGCCGGACCTTTCAGCGCCTGCCCGCGGATGATCGGCGATACGCCCACGGCCACGCCGCGGGCAACGGCCTGACGGATGCCGGGCAGCGCCAGGATCGGATCCAGACTCACCCACGGATTCGACGGGCACAACACGATGACATCCGCGCCGGCCAGCGCCTCGAGCACGCCGGCTGCCGGGCGCGCCCGCTCCGCGCCGTCGAAGCGGAACCCACGCACGGGGGGTTCGCAGTCCCTGGCCACGAAGTACACCTGGAAAGGGAGCTCACCCTCGTCGGTCAACACCATGGTCCGCACCGTCTCGTCGGTCATGGGCAGCACCGTCGTCGACACGCCCATGCGCGCCGCCAGGTCGCGGGTGATGCCGCTCAGGCGTTCTCCGGCCGCCAGCCGGCGTGTCCGCTCATGGTGCAGCGCCAGGTCGCGATCGCCGAGCCTGAACCAGGTTGGCCCCCCGAGTGCTTCGAGGGATTCGAGGAAACGCCAGCCCTCGTCCGATCGTCCCCAACCGGTCGTGCGATTGGCCAGTCCCGCCAGGGTGTAGCAAACGGTGTCCAGGTCGGGGGAAATGTGCAGGCCGAGGTGCTCGAAGTCGTCGCCGGTATTCACGATGATGGTGAGCGAACCGGGCGGGAGGACCTGTGCCAGGCCGTCCGCCAGCTTGGCGCCACCCACCCCACCGGCCAGGGCCGCCACGTTCATCGCCACCGCACCGTGTCGTCGAAGGCTCTTCGTTCACGCGCCGCGGGCTGCTCCGCGGGCCATCCAAGAACGATCAGCGCTTGCGGCTCCCAGTCGTCCGGAAGGTCCAGCGCATCGCGGACGGCCTGGGGCGCAAAGAGCGGGCCGCACATCCAGCATCCACCCAGACCTTCGGCATGCGCTGCAAGCAGCAGCTGCCCGCCCGCCAGGCTGGCGCTTTGCAGCGCCATCGTCCTCTCGGCCTGGTCGCGTCGCGGGTCGGCGTAGTGGTCCATCTCGGCCATCGTACTGCACAGCACCACCGCGGCAGGCGCATGCAGCAGTCGGTCGACGCCGCGGGCGATCCGCGTTTCCACCTCGCCCTCGGGCAGGCCGTCGGCCTGCAGGTCGCGACGGAACTCGGCCGCCATGCACTCCGTCAGCCTCCGGCGTATCTCTCCCGGCGGACACCACGGCGAAACGCCATGGCTGGCGGTTGTGCGCCGAGGGCGCCATGCAGGCCGAGCGCAGGATCCGCTCGAGCAGCATCGCGCGGCACCGGGCGATCCTCAAACCGCCGCACGCTCCGGCGGCCTTCGAGCCAGTGCAGCAGCCCTTCGGCGTCCGGACTCATCCCGTCACGCTGACGTGGTCCGGGCGGACGAAGAGCATCACCCGCACCTGGCCCCGCGGGAATTGGGAACTCGTCCGTGCCCCTGTACTTCAGGCTCAACTGCCGGATATGCTCCTCCGCACCCTGCTCCCGATGCTCGATCACCGTCCCGCGGATCTGCAGGTAGCGGTAGGGATTGGCCGGATCGAGGATGGCCAGCGCCACGCGTGGGCGGGCGCGCGTGTTGCGCTCCTTCGTCCGGCCGCGGGCGGTGTTCAGCCTGAGCAGCTCGCCTTCGACGTCAAACCACAGCGGTGTGACCTGCGGGCTGCCATCGGCCATCGTCGTGGCCAGGAAGGCGAACGCCCGGACCTCGTCGTGCAAGCAGATCGCGATACGTCTCAGGGATCGCACTCGACATCTCGGACTCCTTCCCCTCGGGCCGGTCGCGGCGCCGAGGGTCCCCGTCAATCCCTGAACAGATCCTGCGACTCAGGGCGCAGCAATTCCCGAACCGAACCCTCACGCAGCGAATCGCGCAGGCCGCGAATGTGGATCACCGGAGTCGCTTCGGCCGCCTGCCCCATCAGCGCCGAAGCGCCGGCCGCCAGCTCGTCGGCGATCCCGACATCGGTCGTCTGCAGGCGATAGCCGTACAGATCCGGCCGGCCGCGCAAGTCAAGGACGCCCGGCAGGCCCGCCAGGCCGATGGCCACACCCACCGTCCCGACGCGCCAGGCGCGCCCGTGCGAGTTGATCACCAGTACGCCGACGGCCGCCCCGCTGGCCGCCTCAAACCGTGTCCGCATGCGCTGCGCGGATGCATCCGGGTCCTCGGGCAGCAGCAGAACCCAGTCGTCCGGCTCTCCCCAGGTGCCGCGCACGTTGGAGTGATCGATGCCGGCGTTGGCGCACACGAACCCGAGACGGTGACGGACGATGATCAACCCCGGACGTGCACGCAACACTCGCCGGCTCTCCGAGAGGATGGCCTGCACCAACCGTGGGTCTTTCTGCGATCGCTGGCTCAGCTCAGCGGCTGCGGCCGAGGGCGTCAAGGTCGACAGGTTGAGCAGACGCCCCTCGGCCTTGGAGACCACCTTTTGCGCTACGGCGATCACGTCGCCGGTCTCAAGGGTGACACCGGTGGTCTCGAGCGCGGCCAGGATCAGCCCGGCCAGGTCATCGCCGGGCTGGACCAGCGGCAGGCCTTCGAGCGCCGTGAGGACAAGCCGTGCAGGCAAGGGATGGTGCTCAGCCGCGAGGCGCCGACGGTTCGCCGGTGATGCGGATCCCCGCGCCGCGAATCTTGTAGCGCTTGTTGATCCCCAGCAGGAGCGACGTCAGGCCCTCGACGACCATGGCGTTCTGCAGCGGCCCTGCATCCCAGCCGGTCAGCCCGGCGGCGTCGACCAATTGCAGCACCTGTTCTCGGGCTGCCGGACTGTCGCCGCACACCAGGACGTCGCATGCGATCGGATGGTCGTCGGCCAGGTGGACACTGGAGATGTTCTGAAAGGCCGCCACCACCTCAACCTCGGGACCGAGGATCTCCTGCGCCTCCTGGCAGGCGCTCCCCGCCGAAGGCATGCTCACGCGGCTGATATCCGCCCCCAGCGGGACGGTGACATCGACCAGGACTTTGCCCGCCAGCGCGGCCCGCAGGGATTCGAGCGTGGCGCGGTGTGCACTGTAGGGCACGGTCAGCACGGCGATGTTGGACTGCCGGGCAGCGTCTTCGTTGGTCATGCCGTGCACGACCTCTTCGCCGAGGCGTTGATTGAGGGCCGCCGCGGCTGCCTCGGCCTTCTCCAGGGAGCGCGAGCCGATCAGCACGTGATACCCGGCGCGGGCCCAGCGGTAGGCCAGCCCGGGCCCTTCCTTGCCCGTGCCGCCGAGGACGGCGAGTGTGAGGATCAGTCCATCCGTCATAGTGCTTCCTGCGCCTCCGAGTGTGCGTCAGCCCTTGGGGACGACGCGTTCGTATCGATTCCACACCGCCGCAGCTCTGCGGCGCGATTCTGCGGTGAGGGCGCCTTCGTCCAGCGTCGTCAGCCGGCGATCGTGCATCAAGACCCGTCCGGCGACGATGGTCGTGGTCACCATCGACTCGTGGAAGCCGAACAGCACGTGCCAGGGCAGGTTCCCCGGCGTCAGCGGCGTAGTGGGATGATAGTCCACAAAGATCAGATCGGCGTGGGCGCCGGTGGTGAGCCGGCCGAGCGGTGCGTCCGGGAAGAAACTGCCGGCCAGCGCGGCGTTCCCCTGCCACGCGATATCGGCCACCAGGTCCCCGGGCATTCGCCGCGGGTCCCGGTTCCAGAGTTTGTGCACCAGGTAGGCCGCCTTCCATTCCTCCCACATCGCATTCGAGAACCCGTCGTTCCCCAATCCCAGGCGGACCCCCGCCGCCCGCATCGCCTCGATCGGCGCCACGCCGACACCGTTGTTCATGTTCGAGCGCGGCTGATGGGTCACCCACGCGCCGGACTCGGCCAGCAGACGGATCTCGCTCTCGTCGACGTGCACGCCATGCGCCAGGATGGTGCGCGGGCCGAGGAGGCCGAGCCGCTTCAGACGAAATGCGACACGCTCTCCGTACTTCGCCAGGCAGTCCGTCTTCATCCACCTCGTGTTCCGCCAGGTGCACGTGGAAGGCGGTCTCCTGCTGTGCGGCCTCCCGGCAGGCCGCCAGTGTCTCGT
The DNA here is from genome assembly GCA_963818575.1 of uncultured Chloroflexia bacterium. Lineage (GTDB taxonomy): Bacteria > Chloroflexota > Anaerolineae > Anaerolineales > E44-bin32 > DYJB01. The sequence goes on from CAWFSV010000014.1 coordinate 54,614, forward strand.
CGGACAGCGTCAGGCTGGCGTGCAGGCCGAAGGCGGCCGCCACGCGCCCGTCGGCTACGGGGCCCTGGCTGCAGCGCCGCAGGAAGCGAACGTTCTCATCGATGCCGGCGCTGCGCTTTCGGCGCACCGTCGCGATCGGTGACCTCGTAGCACAGGACGGCGCGCAGGCCGGCCGTCTCGACCGCCTCGGCCAGGACGTCGAGTGATCCATCGATGGCGTTCGGGGAGGCATGGTGATCGATCAGCGTCGTCGTCCCATGCCGGATGGCGTCCACCAGGCAGACCAGGGCCGAAGCGCGCACGTCCTCCAGGTCGAGCGACCGGTCGAGCGGCCACCACAACTTCTCCAGGATCGCCGGGAATGCCTCCGGCGACGCCCCGGGGATCGCCATGCCCCGGGCGAATGCACCGTAGAAGTGCGTGTGGGCGCAGATGTTCCCGGGCAGGACGAGCTGACCGCGCGCCGATAGCTTCTCGGCCTGCGGGGATCGCGCGCCCAGTTCGGCGGCCGCCCCGATGGCTGCGATCTTTCCGGCCGAGACCAGCAGGGCGGAACCCTCGAGGATCCGCGTCGGTTGTTCGCAGGTGACCAGCACCCCGTCGGTGATCAACAGGTCGCGGCTCACGTCAGCTTCCTCCCACGGATCGACTCAGTCGAAGACCGTCGCCCGCGCCGGATCATGCTGGCTGGCGATGGCATCTTCGAGGTGACGTGGCGTCGTCCGATAGGTTGACAGAGGTTGGGGCAGCGCGTCGAGATCGAAGAACGCGACTTCGCTGGTCTCGCTGCTGGTGGTCAGCTCGCCCCCCAGGCACTCACACCGGAAGAGGAGTTTGTAGGCGTGGAACAGGGGCAGCGAGTCCTCGATGCGGTTGGCGTCGTACACGCCGACAAGCTGCACGGCGCGGACGCGCAGGCCGGACTCTTCGAACACTTCGCGCTCCGCTGCCCGGTGCGGCTCTTCCCCGACATCCGCCCATCCGCCGGGGAAGGTCCAGCCGCCATCGATGGATTCGCGCACCATGAGCACCTGGCCGTCGCGGAAGACGGCGCCGCGCACGTCGACCTTCGGCGTCACATAACCCGGCTGAGCGGTGAATGCCGTTCGCACGTCGGACGCCGAGAGCGTGCTGTGCTCGGCGACGATCTCCGCCGCCAGGTCCAGCAGCTTCTCGGCGCGATCGCGTTCGAATTCGTTGCGCGCGTAGTGCCGCGCCGTCTGCGCCAGTGCCTGCAGCCGGCGCGCCCAATCCAGCCAGCGTTGCGTGCTCATGCCGTCCCCTTCTCGGCCAGCTGGCGCGCCAGCCAGTCCTGATCCACCGGCAGGCGCCGCACGCGCACCCCACAGGCGTTGTAGATCGCATTGGTGATCGCCGGCGTGGTGGGGATGCTGACGATCTCGCCCACGCCCTTGGCCCCGTACGGACCGGTCGATACCGGGTGCTCGACGACGATCGACGTGATCTCCGGCGTCTGGACGATGGACGGCATGCGGTAGCGCGCCAGGCGGTCGGTGTAGACCACGCCCTGGTCGACGATGAATTCCTCCGTCAGCGCGTTTCCGATCCCCATCATCACCCCGCCTTCGACCTGTCCCTGCAAGCCCAGGGGGTTGAGCGCCCGGCCGACGTCATGGGCGGCGACGACCTGCAGGACGCTCACCTCGCCGGTCTCGAGGTCGACCTCGATCTCTGCCGCCTGCGCGGCGAAGGCGAAGGCGAAGTGCATGTCGCCGCCCGAGCCGAGCGGGTGTGTCTCGGGCGCCCAGTACTCGAAGGCGCTGCTTGGCTGCCGGCCTTCCGCCCGCATCCATCCGGCGAGCATCCCGAGCGGGACGCGGCGATCCCCGACCTGCGCCAGCCCTTCGACGAATCGTACTGCTTCCGGCGGACAATCGAGATGCTCGGCGGCGGTCGCCGCTGCCGCCTGGCGCAGGTTGCGCGTGGCGTGCAGCACGGCGTTCCCGGCGACGAACGTCTGGCGCGAGGCCGTCGTCGGTCCGCCGTCCGGGGTCAGGTCGGTGTCCGAGAGCAGGACGCGCACCCGGTCGAGGGGGACGCCCATCTCCTCGGCGGCGATCAACTGCAGCACCGTCACCAACCCCTGCCCGATCTCCGCCGAGGCGGTGCGGACCTGGAGAGAGCCGTCCTCGTACAGCTCGACCTGCGCGCCGGCCTTGTCGGGCGCGCCGCCGCCCAGCCCGGTGTTCTTGTAGCCGACGGCGAACCCCCATGCGCGGCGGCGCGAGGGCGCCCCGGGAACGATCCGGGCGACGAATGGGTTACCGTCCACTCGCCGGTGGAGCTCGGCTTCCACCCGGTCGATGCACTCCAGCAGCCCGACGCTCTCGGTGAGCCGCTGACCGGTGTTGGTCTCCATCCCGACTTGGAGTGCATTGCGTCGGCGCAATTCGATGGGATCGAGCCCCAGCTCTGCCGCCAACTCGTCCATGACCGACTCGATGGCGAAGCAGGACTGTGTCACCCCGAAACCGCGGAAGGCTCCGGCCGGCGGGTTGTTGGTGTACATGGCATAGCAGTCGGCGCGCACGTGCGGCACCCGGTAGGGCCCGGCCGAATGCGTCGTGGCGCGGGTCATCACCTTGTCGCCCAGCGAAGCGTACGCGCCGGTGTCCCCGTACAGTTCGGTCTGCGCCGCAACGAGCGTCCCGTCGCGGGTGGCGCCGAGGGTGACGCGGATCTGTGTGGCATGCCGCTTGGGGTGAACGAGCAGGCTCTCGTTCCGATCATACAGCACCTTCACCGGACGGCCCGTCGCTCGCGCCAGCAGGGCGGCATGGATCTGCCCGGCGATGTCTTCCTTGCCGCCGAACCCGCCGCCGACCAGCTGCCCGATCACGCGCACCGACTCCTGCGGCACGGCCAGGCTGGCGGCGACCTGCTCGCGGTCCGCGTACGGGATCTGCGATCCGACGTAGATCTCCATCCGGCCATCCGCCAGCGGCCGGGCCACCGAACACTCCGGCTCCAGGAAGGCATGCTCGGTCATCGGTGTGTGGAAGGTGCGATCGAGCACGACCTCAGCCTCTCGCAGGCCCTGCTCCACATCGCCCTTGCGGACCTTGATGTGCTTGAGCAGATTTCCCCCGGGCTGCAGTTGCGGCGCGTCCGCCGACCGGGCCGTCACCGGATCACTCACCACCGGCAGCGCCTCAAACTCGGTTTCGATCATGGCGAGCGCCCGGGTGGCCAGCTCGCGCGTCTCGGCCGCCACGATGGCCAGGGCATCGCCGACGGTGCGGATGCGTTCACCGATGCCGACCAGCACCGGCCAATCGTGCACGACCAGGCCGTGATTCCGTTCCCCCGGGATGTCTTCGGCAACCAGGACCGCCCTCACGCCCGGCAGCTCCCGTGCCCGGGAGACATCCAGGCGGCGCAGGATGGCGTGCGGCACTCCGGCTCGCAGTGCCCGCCCGTGGAGCATCCCGGCGAAGGTCAGGTCGTCCGTGAAGACTGCCTCGCCGGTGACTTTGGATCGCCCATCGGGTCGCGGCTGCGTTCCACCGATCACGCGGCCGCCCTCCCAGGCAACTCTCTCCGGCCCGACAACGGGTTCCCCCGTTCGCAGGCTCCTGGCCGCCGCCAGCACCGCGCTCTCGATCGCAGGGTACCCGGCACAGCGGCAGAGCGTGTCCTTGAGTGCCTGGCGGATCTCCGCCGGTGTCGGCTCCGGCGTGTGCTTGAGCAGCGCCGCGGCGGTCATGATCTGACCCGGGATGCAGAATCCGCACTGCACCACGCCGTGCACCAGAAAGGCCTGCTGCACCGGGTGCAGCCCGTCGAGCGGCGTCAGCCCTTCGATGGTCTGGATCGATCGTCCGTGGGCTTTGAGAGCCGGATAGGAGCAGGACAGGACGGGCGCATCGTCGACCCACACGGTGCACGTCCCGCATTCGGCTTCGTTGCAGCCGATCTTCGTCCCCGTCAATCCCAGACGCTCGCGCAGCACGTCCGAGAGCATCTCGGTCGGTCCGCACTCGAGGTGCACGTCGACACCGTTCACGGTCAGCGAGAGCGGCACCAGCGGGCTCACGCGTTCACCCCGGCCGGCGCTTGTTGACGGGCATCCTGGACCGCCGCCGGAAGGGTGCGGCTCAACAGCACGCGCAGCAGGTGCCGACGGTAGTCGAGTGTGGCCCGATGTTTGCTGGATCGCAGCTGGGTTCCAGAGCGGAGTGCGTCGGCGACACTGGACAGATCGATCGCCTCGGCGCGCTGGCCGATCAGGCGGGCCTCAGCCGAAGGCGAGCGTGTCGGGCGTGGCCCCCCGGGTCCGATCGCGATGCGCGCTTCGGCAATCACGCCGTCGGCCTCCAGGCACACCCAGACCGCCATGTTCAGGATGGCAATCGCGACCCCCTGAGGGCGCATGACCCGGCGGAAGGCCGACCCTTCGCCGGCGCGACGGCCCCGAATTCGGAATCCGACCACGATCGTGTTGGCACGGTCGAACGCGACCTTGCCGGGGCCGGTGAAGAGGTCTTCGACCGGGACCTCGTGCCGACCCGTGGGCGTGGCCAGCTCGGCCGTGGCATCCAGGGCAAGCAGCGCGATGGTGGCGTCGGCGGCGGGCAGCGCGTGCGCAACGTTCCCCCCCAACGTGGCCACATTCCGGACCTGCGGCCCTCCGATCAGCGCACACGCCTCCACCAGGCATGCCGCCCCGGCGGCGATCAGCGGGTGACGGACGATCGTCGCATGCGTCACGGACGCCCCGACGAACAGGCGTTCGCCCTCCAGCCGCACCCCACACAATTCCGGCACGCGGGAGATATCGATCAGTGTGTCGATGGGAGGCTGCCGCCCCTGCTGCAGGTCCAGGAGCAGATCGGTACCGCCGGCGATCAGGCGCGCCGGCCCTGACGCGCCGCGCAGCGCGGCGAGCGCTTCGTCCAGAGTTCGAGGCGTCACGTAGTTCTGCCAGTAGGTCATCGCAACCGGCGAGGGCAACGAAGGACCGGAGGGCGCTTGTCGATGAGCGGGGATGCTCAACGCCGCTGCGAGTACACCCCGCAGCGACCCCCGTCCCGAGGTTGGGGTGATTCTAGCATGGGGAGTGGGCGGGGACAAGCAGGATTGGCGTCGGGGTGGACCGCGCGACGTGACACGCGGGGCTGTCCACATGACTGGTCGTGGGTAGTCTGCGCCAGCCGGATCGTCTGTCCGCTAAGCCACGCTGCAATGGCCGCGTGACGCTCTTCCACGGGTGGTGCATGACAATTGCCCTTGCCCGCCGGCGGCTCCTCCCTTAGAGTGGAGCGGGCTGTCGAGGGACTCGCCGCGGCAGCTATCCCTCCACCGATCGCAGACGCAAGGAGCCGGGATGACCGTAGCTTTCGCCCAACGCACCGAGAGCCTCCGGCTGGAGGGAGCCTACCAGGTCCTGGCGCGTGCCCAGGAGCTGGAGGCACGCGGCAAGGACATCATTCACCTCGAGATCGGCGAGCCGGATTTCCCGACGCCGGCCAACATCGGCCACGCGGCCGCCAGGGCCATCGCCGAAGGCAAGACGCACTACAACCCCTCCGCCGGCATTCGGGAGCTGAGGGCGTTGATCGCCGAGGATGCCGGCCGCAGGCGGGGTCTTTCATTCCGGGCGGAGCAGGTCGTCGTCAGCCCCGGCGCCAAGCCCAACCTGTTCTTCCCGGCGTTGGCGCTGGTCAACCCGGGCGAAGAGGTGGTCTACCCGGATCCGGGTTTCCCGACCTACGAAGCGATGATCCGCGTCACCGGCGCCGTCGCCCGCCCGGTGGCGCTGCTGGAATCGAACGGGTTCTCCATCGATCGCGACGACCTGGCGCGCCTGGTGAATGCCCGCACGCGGTTGATCATCCTCAACTCACCGGGGAACCCCACCGGCGGGGTGATCCCACAGGCGGACCTTGAGTTCGTGGCCGAGCTTGCCCAGCGTCACGACTGCTGGGTGCTCTCGGACGAGATCTACTCGCGCATCACCTTCGACGGACACGCGGCGCCTACGATCGCTGGCCTCCCGGGCATGAGCGAGCGGACGATCGTCCTCGACGGTTTCTCCAAGACCTATGCGATGACCGGCTGGCGGCTCGGCTACGCCATCATGCCTGTGCCGCTGGCCGAGCGCGTCAGCCTGCTGCTCAATCACGGGATCGGCTGCACGGCGCACTTCACGCAGCTGGCCGGGGTCGAGGCGCTCAGCGGCCCTCAGGACGCAGTCGATTCGATGGTGGCGGAATTCCAGGCGCGGCGCGACCGCATCGTCGACGGCTTGAACCGGCTGCCGGGCGTCCGCTGCCTCAAGCCGCAGGGCGCCTTCTATGTCTTCCCGAACATCGAGGCAACGGGGCTCTCATGCGAGGCCTTTGCGGACCGCATGCTGGAGGGCGGCGTGGCGCTCCTGCCCGGGACCGCGTTTGGCGAGCACGGGAAAGGACACGTCCGGCTGGCGTTCACCAACTCGGGCGCCAACATCGATCGCGCCCTCCAGCGCATGCAGGCCGTCATCAGCAGCCTGTAGATCGGATCGCTATCCGGCGCTCGAACGCAAGGCGGCCCCGATGGGCCGCCTTTGATTCCACTGGGGTGAGCCGGGCTAGAGGACGGGCGCAAACGGTTGACGCTTGAGGAAGGTCCCCATCCCGGGCCTGCCGAGCCATCGGTCGCCATCGACGATCAGGGCCCCGCGCAGGTACACCTTCTCAGGGAAGCCCACCAACTCCCAGCCCTCGTACAGGTTGTAGTCGGTCCGATGATGGGCATGCGCCACGCCGTAGGTCAGCCGTCGCGCGGGATCCCAGATCACCAGATCAGCGTCCGAGCCTGGCTGGATGGTGCCCTTGCGCGGGTACAGGCCGAAGATCCTGGCGGCGTTCGTCGAGGTCAGGGCCACGAATTGGCTTGGGGATAGGCGTCCGGCGCCCACCCCGGTGGTCCACAGAATCGGCATGCGGTCTCCGACACCGGGGACGCCGTTCGGTATTCGAGTGAAGTCGGAGCGACCCAGCTCCTTGCCGGGGATCGCAACCGGCTTCCCCTCGTACGAGATCGGCCGGCTGCCGTCGAAGAAGAACGGGCAGTGGTCGGTGGCCACCACCTGAAGCGATCCATCCGCAAGGCCGGCCCACAGCGCGGCGTTGTCCGGCGCGGTGCGCATCGGCGGTGAGCAGACCCACTTGGCGCCGTCGGCGCGGCGCAAGTCATCGACGGTGAAGAACAAGTACGGCGGGCATGTCTCGCCCATGACCGGAACGCCGCGCTGGCGGCCAAACCGGAGCTGATCGAGCTCGCCGGCGACGTTCATGTGAACCAGGTAGAGAGGCGCCTGTGCCTGGGCAGCCAGGGCGATGCCGCGCAGCGCCGCCTCGACCTCGCCCCACGCCGGCCGCGTGTGGGCATGCCACTCCGGCGTCACGTGTCCGGCGGCCAGCGCTTCGGCGACGAGCAGGTCGATCACGTCGCCGTTCTCGGCATGCAGCATGGTCAGCATCCCGTGCCGCCCGGCCACCCGCATCACCTGGAAGATCTCGCCATCCTGCAGGCGCAGGCGCTGGTTGTAGGCCGTGAAGACCTTGAGCGTCGTGATCCCCTCCCCCACCAGCGACGGGATCTCCTCCAGGATTCCGGGCGCGAGCCGGGTGACGTTCATGTGGAAGCTGAAGTCGATCGCCGCCCGGGTGTCCGCCTTGGCGTGCCAGGCATCCACCCCACTGCCGCAAGTCCGCCTTCGTCCGGCTGCGGCACGAAGTCGATGACCGTCGTCGTGCCGCCAAAGGCGGCCGCCTTGTGACCGGTGTAGTGGTCATCGGATGAGACGGTCCCGAACATCGGCAGGTCGAAGTGCGTGTGGGGATCGACGCCGCCCGGCAGGATCAGCTTCCCGGTGGCGTCGACGATCTCCGCCGAGTCCGCCGGCAGCGATGGCCCGACCTGCAGCACGCGCTCGCCTTCGATCAGGACGTCCGCCAGGATCGAAGCCTCGGCGGTCACCACCGTCCCGCCCCGGATCAGAACCCGCTTCATCCCGCCTCCCTCACGCCTGGAGTGCTCTCGTCCCCTTCATTATACGAATGCCTGCCGGACACGACTGGGCGGGCCTATCTTGCCATACGAAAGTGCCTGGGCCCGCGCACCAGCCGGCGTATGGAGCTCTCCCCGGCACATCTGGAACTCTACGGAGAAACGCACCGCCGACTTCAGCCCTTGACCCCCTCTCCGCAGATGCCAACTCCACCTTGGCGATGTGCGGAGAGGGGGTGAATGCTAGTGGGGATGGGGGAGCTTGCTCCCCCACCCCGTGTGAACACCGATCCTGCCCGCTTCGAATCCTCCATGGCCGCGAGGGTGAGCCCCAGGCAGGGTGCCAGGCAAGACATGGAGGTTATGGTGGCATCTGCAAGTCCTTCCGAACACTGCCGGAGGATGCGGCGCATACCTGTTTGGCGTGCGAGGATGGAACCATTCACGGACCCCGGAATGGGACTACGCCTGGCGTTCGCGCAGCATCCGCCACAGCCGGTCCCGCTGGGCGGCGGACGCAATCGTCAGTTCGGTCAGATCCCGCGCCGCGAGCAAGCGGTCGCCCGTCGTGTAGACGAAGGTGAAGCGCTTCCATCGGGCGGACACGATGGGCCGGGCCAGGGATTCCATCGGGCCGAGCTGGACCTTGAAGTACGGCTCATCGGCTCGCGGGTGTGCCGGCTCGTCCCGCAGCAGCTCGCCGCGGCGGACGAGCTCGAAGCCGCGCACCGGCGCCGCGTGCCGAACCGACCATCGCTCCTCGCCGAACGCCGCCGTCTGATAGAAGGCCAGCCAGTCGACCCGCAGCGTCTTGGGCGCCGTGCCGACCGGGATCCGGTACCAGCCCAACACCCGGGCGATGTCCAGGTCTCGCGGCTGTCGGATCACGGCGACGAGAATCAGATCCTCGGCGTGGATCATCTGAATCCCCCTTCCCCGTCAGGCCGTCGTGAGGCGCCCGGCGGCGCCGATCCCATCGCGCCGCCCCCGGCCGCGCGCGCCGCATTCTAGCATGCCCGGGTCGTTCGAGTGGTGTGGAGAACGCGCGGGCGGGGCGCCGCGCGCCCCGCCCGAGATCCCCGGCCGATGCCTTGCGCCTACAGATTCTTGAGCACGCCGCTGCGTGCGTTGAACTCGTCGATGCGCGCATCGATCTCGGCGACCTGACCCTGCACGCCCGACCAGTAGTCCGGGGCGTTCCACTGGGCCAGGATTTCGTCGTACGTCCGGCCCTGCTGCTCGACCCAGGTGTAGTACTTGAGGTTGTGCACCCGGCGCCGGTCTTCGTAGCGGAGCTCGAGCAGATGGTCCGTCGAGGCGCCGTGCAGGTAGCGGGCGAAATCGGCGGCCGCATCCAGCTCGCCGTAGGCGCCGAATTCGGCGTGCATCTCCTGCAGCCGGCTGCCGTACAGCTCCATCGAGTTGGTCAGCACGGTCAGCACGACATCGTGCTCGCCCAGCTCGTAGTACTTGGCCATCTTGATACACGAGAGCAGGTTGGCGATGCCCGAGAACCCCAGCAGATCCAGCTGGGCGGTCAGCGCCTGGGGGACGCCGCGCTTGGCCAGGAACGCCCGTCCAGCCTTCTCGTTGAACAGGCGCGCCAGGCTGACCACGGCGGCATCATCGATCGCCACCACCAGGTCGGAATTCCGGACGTTGTGGATCCACGGAACGTGCTTGTCGCCGATGCCCTCGATGCGGTGCGCCCCGAAGCCGTTCTCGAGCAGCGTCGGGCACTGCAGCGCCTCGCTGGCGGCGACCTTGCTGCCCGGGAAGGCCTGCTTCATCGAATCGCCGCAGGCGATGGTCCCCGCCGAACCGGTCGTCAGCGCCAGGCCGCGATAGGTATCGTGCGGACCGAGCTCGCGGCGCAGGACCTCCTGCATCGCCTGTCCGGTTACCTCGTAGTGCCACAGGTAGTTTCCGAACTCCTCGAACTGGTTGAAGATCATCAAGTCCTGGCCCGAGCCGCGCAGCTCCCAGCACTTGTCGAAGATCTCCTTGACGTTCGACTCGCTGCCCGGGGTCTTGATCACTTCCCCGGCGATGCGCGACAGCCACTCGAAGCGCTCCTTGCTCATCCCTTCCGGCAGGATGGCGATCGACTGGCAGGCGAGCAGCGCCGAGTCGTACGCGCCGCCGCGGCAGTAGTTGCCCGTGGAGGGCCAGACCGCCTTCTGGGTCGTCGGGTCGAACTGCCCGGTCACCAGTCGAGGCACCAGGCAGCCGAAGGCGGCGCCGACCTTGTGTGCCCCGGTAGGAAACCACTTCCCGACCAGGGCGATGATGCGCGCATCGGTTCCCGTCAGGCTGCGCGGGAACTCGAGGTAGTTCACGCTGCCGAAACCGCCGCCGGTCGCCTGCGGCGCATTCTTCCACGTGATGCGGAACAGGTTGAGTGGATTGACGTCCCACAGTCCCACCTGCGAGAGCCGCTCGCGGATGGCCGGCGGGGTACGCGACGGGTCCTTCATCTGGGCGAAGGTCGGGATCACGATGCCGCGTTCGCGCACGCGTCCCAGAGCGCGTTCCAGCCGCTCGGGGTGCATCGTCAGGTCAATCGTCGTCATGGGTGATCTCCCTCCAGGGAACGTTCGGCTCGAGCAGCAGGTCATCATCCGGCCTTCCGACGCCGAGCGGCGGGTCCTTCGTCGATTTCTGGCGGCATCTCACGCGCCACGTACAACGGCCGGCCCTTGGCCTCGTCGTACAGCCGGCCGATGTATTCGCCCAGGATCCCGAGCGAGATCAGCTGCACGCCGCCCAGGAACAGGACGGCGATCAGCGTCGAGGCCTGGCCGAAGAAGGCCTCGTGCCCGATCAGGCGCATGGCGACCACGAAGGGGATCGCCAACGCGCTCAACCCGGCGCTGAGGAAGCCGAAGTAGGTCGCCAGCTGCAGGGGGAAGTACGAGAACCCGGTGACGGCGTTGATCGCCAGCCGGAGCATCTTGCGGAACGGGTACTTGGTGACGCCGGCCGTGCGGGCGGCGCGCTTGTATTCCACGCCGGTCTGGCGGAAACCGACCCAGGCCGACATCCCGCGCAGGAAGCGATGGCGCTCGCGCATGCTCTTCAGCGTGTCGACCACCTGCCGGTCCAGCAGGCGGAAATCGCCGACGTCGAGCGGGATCTTGACGTCGGTGATCCGGTAGATCAGCCGGTAGAAGACCGACGCCGTCAGGCGCTTGAACCAGGTCTCGCCCTCGCGCTCGGCACGCACGGCGTAGACCACCTCGAAGCCCTGGCGCCATTTCGCCATCAGGTCGGGGATCAGCTCGGGCGGGTCCTGCAGGTCGGCATCGATGATCACCGCCGCCAGGCCGCGGCAGTGGTCGAGTCCGGCGGTCACGGCGATCTGGTGCCCGAAGTTGCGGGCGAACAGGATCGGCCGCACGTGGGCATCGGCGCGCGCCAGCGCACGGATGGCGTCCGTCGAGCCGTCGGTCGAGCCGTCGTCCACCAGGAGCAGCTCCCACTCGATGCGCAGGGGACGCATGACCGCCGTCACGCGGCGGTGCAGTTCCGGCAGGTTGTCGATCTCGTTGAAGATCGGTGCGATGACCGACACCTGGATCGGGCGCGCCGCGGTGCGGCGTGCCGAGGCGGAGCCGCCGGCACTTCGGGGCCGCCTGGTCTCAGCCATCCGCCACCGCCTTTCGGAGCGCCTCGAGCGTCGGGGGAATCAGCGCTGCCTGCCCCGAGGCCTGCATGGCGGCGCGAACGTCCTTCAGGCCATTCCCGGTGTTGAGGACCAGCACTCGCCAGTCCGGTGCGAGCAGGCCCTGCTGCTGCGCCTGCACCAGCCCGGCGTACGCCGCCGCACCGGCCGGCTCGGCGAACACCGCCGCCTCGCGCGCCAGATCGCGCATCGCCGCCAGGATCGCCTCGTCCTCGACGGCCAGGTACGCGCCGTGCGTCTCGCGGGCGGCGCGCACGGCGCGCACCCCGTCGCGCGGCAGATCGACCGAGATGCTGTCGGCCATCGTCGTGGCGCTCACCGGCTCGATCGTGTCGGCACCGCGCACGAAGGCGTTGTAGACCGCCGCCGAACCGGTCGACTGGATGCCGAACAAGCGCGGCATCCGTTCAATCCAACCCAGGGCGAGCAGGTCCTTGAGCCCCTTGTGCAGGCCGGAGATGATGTTGCCGTCGCCGACCGAGACGAAGATCGCCTCCGGGGCGTCCCATCGCTGCCGCGCCGGATCGGCGGCCCCGCCGGCGCGGGTGAACTGCTCGCAGATCTCGAAGGCGACGGTCTTCTTGCCTTCGGCCGTGAACGGGTTGTAGCCCGTGTTGCGGCAGTACCAGCCGAACGCCTGCGCCGCTTCGAGCGTCAGGTCGAAGGCCTGATCGTAGCTGCCCTCCACCAGGAAGACCCGTGCGCCGAACATCAGCAACTGCGCCACCTTGGCCGGAGGCGCGGTCTTGGGGGCCAGGATGACGGCCGGCTGGCCTGCGGCCGCGGCCATGCCGGCCAGCGCCGCACCGGCATTTCCAGTCGAGGCGGTGACGACGACGCCGGCCCCGACCTGCTGGGCGCGCGCCACGGCCACCGCGCTGGCGCGGTCCTTGAAGGAGGCCGTCGGGTTGCGGCCGTCATCTTTCAGCCACAGGCGCGGGACGCCGGCCTTGGCCGCCAGGCGCGCCGGCTGTAAGAACGGTGTCCAGCCCACGGCGCGTAAGGCCGTCCCGAAATGACCCGGATCGTCGACCGGGAGAAGCGGCAGGTAACGCCAGATCGAGGCATCGTCGGAAACCTCGATCGCCCCCGGATGGAATCGACGACGAATGTCGTCGTAGTCCAGCAAGACATCCAGGTTGCCGCCGTCCACCGGACAGGTGTAGGTGACCTCGGTCACACCGTAGGCCTTCCCGCACAGGGAACATCGGTAGCCAACGAAGCCGCCCACCCTACAGGCCTCGCTCGCCGCGCACGTACGGGATGCCGAGGGCTGACGGCGACCCGAGGCGTTTGCGCATCGCCTCGCGCGAGCCGATGACCAGCACGAAGACGGTAAACAAGTAGGGAAGCATCTCCAGGAAGAAACCCCAGTACGGAAGATAGTAGAAGGGATTGCGGAAGGTGAGGATGGTCGTCGGCCCCTGGATGTCGAGAATCAGGCGCCGCAGTGCTCCAAAGGCATACGAACCCAGGGCGGCTCGGATCGGATCCCACTGGGCGAAGATCACCAACCCAATGGCGATCCAGCCGTACCCGGAAGTGGTCATCTCGCTGAACCAACCGGGCGAGACGGCCAGGCTGATGGTCGCGCCGGCCAGCCCGGCGAGCGCGCCGCCGACGAAGACATACACATGCCGGAGCGCAATGACGTTGATCCCCAGGGCGTCGGCCGCGGCGGGAAATTCGCCGATGGCGCGCAAGTGCATCCCGGGACGCGTGCGGTTGATGAACATCCATGCGGCCGGGATGAGCAGATAGCCGATGTACACCATCACGCTTTGTCGGGTAAACAGGATCGGTCCCAACACCGGGATCTGCGAGAGAAGGGGCACGGTGTAGGTGGGCAGCAAGGCCAGTGCACCCGCCTTGCTCAGCCCTTCCCCCAGCACCAGGCTCAGCCCGACGCCGGCGAAGTTGAGCGCCAGCCCGCTGACCACCTGATCGGCCCGGAAGCGGATGGTGATGATGGCGTGCACCTGGCTCAGCAGGCCGGCGGCCAGCATGGCGACCAGCAGCGCCAGCCACGGATTCCCGGTGGCCACCACGGTGCTCATGGCGCTCATGGCGCCGATCAGCATCATGCCTTCCACGCCCAGGTTGAGCACCCCGGCGCGCTCGGAGAGAATCTCACCCACCGTGGCGAAGAGCAGGATCGTCCCGGTGGCCACACCCGCCTGCAGGATGATGATGGCGTCCATCGCCTATCCTTCCTGCGAGCGGCGGACGATCCGCACGCGGTAGTGCATCAGCAGATCGCTGGCGATCAGGCACACCAGGATGATCCCCTGAAGCATCTTGGGCACGCCGGAGGGCTGGATCTCCCGGCCAGCCTGGATCAGTGCGCCGAACAGAATCGAGACCGGGATGACGGCCAACGGATTGAGCTTGGCCAGCCAGGCCACGATGATGGCCGAGAAGCCGTAGCCCGGAGAGATGGCACCTTGCAGCCGGTGGACCACGCCGGCGATTTCCGAGACACCGGCCAGACCGGCCAGCGCCCCCGAGACCATCAGCACCAGCACGGTGTTGCGGGCGATGTTGATTCCGGCATAGCGCGCCGCTCGCGGGTTGTCGCCCGTCAGGCGCACCTCGTATCCCCAGCGGCTGCGATAGATCACCCACCACATCACGACGGCCGCCACGATGGCGATCAGCAGCCCGAGGTGCAGGGTCAGCCCGCGCAGTTGCGGATACTGCGCCGCGTAGTCGGTCAGCCGCGGCAGCCAGGCGGTCTGCGGGAATTGGCGCGACATCTGGAACCCGCCTTCGGTCCACACGGCGAAGATGAAGAAGTTGTTCCAGTTGACGGCGACGTAGTTGAGCATCAGGGTGGTGATGATCTCGTTGACGTTGAACTTGGCCTTGAGGTAGCCGGGCAGGAAGCCCCACAGCGACCCGGCCAGCATCCCCATGGCGATCATGGCCGGGATCATCAGCCAGGGCGACGTCTCCGGCGGGAGCATGGGGGTCAGCACCACGGCGCTGGCGCCGAAGGCGCCCAGGAAGAACTGTCCCTCGGCCCCGATGTTCCACAGCTTCATGGTGAAGGCCAGGCACAGCCCGCTGGCCAGGAGGATCAGGGGTGTGGCCTTGACCAGCGTGTCGGAGATCACGCCGACCTCGCCGAAGGCCGCCTTGACCATGTACGCGTAGGAGCGCCACGGATCGCCTCCCGCCGCGCTCAGGACCACAGCCCCCAACAACAGCCCGACGGTCACCGCGCCCAGTGTGACTGCCCACCCGAGCCAGGGCGGCGCGGCCCCGCGGGGCTCGAGGCGAATCTCCAGCGGGAATCTCCAGACCGGGCGATGGACGGTCGGCTCGGACTGAGCTCACGCCGCACCTCCCTGCCCGGCGGGCAGGTCCGAAAGGCGGGTCCCGGTCATCATCAGCCCGATGGTCGCCGGGTCGGCCTCCCGCACCTCGCCCATGACTTCGCCGTTCGCCAGCACATACACCCGGTCGCTGAGGGCCAGGAGCTCCTCCAGCTCCTCCGAGACGAGCAGAATGGCGCCGCCCGCGTCGCGTTGTTCGAGCAGCAGGCGATGGACGCCCTCAATCGCTCCGACGTCCAGGCCACGCGTCGGCTGCATGGCGATCATCACCCTGGGCTTGGACGAAATCTCCCTGGCCAGGATCAGCCGCTGCAGGTTCCCGCCGGACAGCATACGCACCGGCGTCTCCAGCGTCGGGACCATGATCTCGTACTCCTGGCGCAGCTCGCGGGAGCGCTCGCGTGCCCGTTCGCGGTCCATCCCCAGCCCGCGGGCAATCGGCGGCAGGCGATAGGCCTTCAGGATCAGGTTGTCGGTCACACTCAGGTTGGGGGCCGTGCCCACGTGCGTCCGGTCTTCCGGGATATGCGACATCCCGGCGTTGATCATCCTGCGCACCAAACCGGGATCGCGCGTGACGCCCGGCATCCCCACCGATGACCACCTTGCCATGCAGCAGGATTCGCCCGCCCGTGGACGGGCGCAGGCCGGTGATCACCTCGGCCAGTTCGCTCTGGCCGTTGCCGGCGATCCCCGCCAGGCCGACGATCTCGCCCGAGCGCACGTGGAGCGAGACGCCCTTGAGCGCCGGCAGGCCTTTGTCGTTGACGGCTTTCAAGCCGTCGATCTCCAGGACGATCTCACCGGGATCCCGGTGCTTCTTGTCGAGGGTGAAGAGGACTTCGCGCCCGACCATCAGGCGCGCCAGCTCGGCCTTGGTGGTCTCGCCGGCGGCCAGGCCGGCGGCGGTCACCTTGCCCTTGCGCAGGACGGTGATCCGGTCGGCGATGGCCATCACTTCGTGCAGTTTGTGGCTGATGAAGACGATCGACTTACCTTCGGCCGTCATCGCCCGCAGGGTTTCGAACAACCCCTCGATCTCCTGCGGCGCCAGGACGGCGGTGGGTTCGTCCAGGATCAGTACGCTGGCGCCGCGGTAGAGCATCTTCAGGATTTCCACACGTTGCTGCTCGCCGACCGACAGCTGCCAGATCTTGCTTTGGGGATCGACTTGCAGGCCATAGCGCTCCCCCAGGTCGGAGATGGCCCGCTCGTAGTCGTGCAGACGCAGGAAGAATCGCGGTTGGGGGAGCCCGAGCAGGACGTTCTCGGCCACCGTCTGCGTCGGCACCAGCATGAAGTGCTGGTGCACCATGCCGATGCCGTGGGCGATGGCGTCGCGCGGGGAACGGAAGGACACCGGATGTCCGTCGACCAGGATCACGCCGGCGTTCGGCCGGTAGAGCCCGGTCAGGATGTTCATCAACGTGCTCTTGCCGGCGCCGTTCTCGCCCAGCAGGGCGTGGATTTCTCCCTTGCACAGCGTGAAATCGACGGCGTCGTTGGCCAGCACGCCCGGGAAACGCTTGCCGATGCCGCGCATTTCAACCGCGTTGGGCGCATCCAGCATGGGGGACCTCAGGCAGACGTGATGGGGAGTGGAGGGCCGGAGCCTGAGGCTCCGGCCCTCGTCACGCGCAGATCGTTCAACTACTCGAGCGAAGGCAGTTCGGCGGAGACGCCTTCGGCCCACCAGTACATGCCGGTCTTGACGTCCGGATTCCATTCCTTGAACTGGTCGAGATCAAACTGCTCCAGGGAGACCCCATCGGCCAGGACGACGTTGCCCTTGTTGTCGCTGATCGGGCCCTTGAAGACGTCGAAGCGGGTGAAGGTGCCGGCCAGCATCTCGGCCATCGTATCCCGCACCTGCTGGATCACCTCGGGCGGCAGGCTGGCGACACCCGGGGTCAGTTCGTCGCCCTCCATGAAGCCGTACAGGCCCAGGCCGCCGGTGTCGGCATCGAAGTAGTCGAAGCCCGGCGTGTACGTCCCGTCGATCACGCCCTGAGCGATGGCCGAATACACCGGCCCCCAGGTCCAGTACGGAGCCGTCAGGCAGGCGTCGACCTTGCACGAGCCGGACCAGTCGTAGGTGATGCCCCACTTGCCCTTCTCCTGCGCCACGTCGGCCACGGCCGGCGTGTCGGCGCCGGTGAAGACGACCTGGGCGCCGGCATCGAACAACGAGGCTGCGCCTTCCTTTTCCTTGATCGGGTCGTGCCAGGTGTTGATCCAGCGCACGTCCATCGTGCACTCAGGGCAGGTCTGCTTCATGCCCAGCGCGATGGCGTTGCCCAGGCGCAATTCCTCCGGGATCGGGAAGGTGGCCATGTAGCCCAGCTTCGGGTTCCCGTCGGCCTTGGCGCGCGCACCGGCCAGCATGCCGGCCAGGTACTTCATGTCTTCCATGGCACCGAACAGGTTGCCGAAGTTGGTGCCGTTGGTCTTGTAGCCGCTGATGTGGATGAACATGCTGTCGGGGAACTCACCGGCCACGATCTCCATGGGATCCATGAAGCCGAACGAGGTCCCGAAGATCAGGTCGAATCCCTTGCGCGCCAGGCTGCGGAAGACCTGCTCCGACTCGGCGCCCTCAGGGATGTTCTCGATGTACGCCACGTTGACGTTGGGGACGTTCTCGGCGATGTAGTTCAGGCCTTCCCAGTGCGCCTGCGACCAGCCGCCGTCGTCGTGCGGTCCGATCAGGACCATCCCGACATTGAACATACCCTCGACGACTTCGGGGATCTGCAGGCCGGTCTCGACCGGGGCCTCGGTTGCGACCGGCGCCTCGGTGGCAACCGGGGCTTCGGTGGCTTCGGGCGGTGCCTCGGTGGCGCCGCCGCCGCAGGCCGCAAGGACCAGGGCGACGAGCGCGAGCAAGCTGGTGACGCGCCACAAACTCTTGCCTAGCATCTCAAACTCCTCCTCTTTGAGTGACCTTGTTTGTCGAACAGCGGCTGTCGTGCCGGTTCCTCGTGCGTCCACCTCCCTTCCGGGCTACGGGACGATCCGTGTTCCGGTTTCCCCTTGCAGGGCCCGCTCGATGTTCGCTGGATCGGTAATGAGGGCTTCTTTGCCCCCTCGGTCCAAGTACTGCAGGATCGCCCGGATCTTGGGCTCCATGCTGCCCCTGGCGAAGTGGCCTTCGGCCAGGTAACCCCGGGCTTCGTCGGCGGTCATCCGGTCCAGCCAAACCTGCTGGGGCTTATTGTAGTGCAAGGCCACTTTTTCTACTGCCGTGGTGATCAGGAACAGGTCGGCGCCGATCCCGGCCGAGAGGACCGAGGCGCTGAAGTCCTTGTCGATGACGGCTTCGATCCCGACCAGATCGCCTTGCTCGTCTTCGACGACCGGGATCCCCCCGCCCCCGACGCCGATCACCACGTAGCCGGCCTTGATCAACCCCTCGATCGCCGGCTGCTCGATGATGCGCTGCGGGAGGGGAGAAGGGACGACCCGGCGCCAGCCGCGCCCGGCATCCTCCACCACCGCCCAGCCGTCCTGCGCCTGGCGCTGCTTGGCCGCCGACTCGTCCATGAAGGAGCCGATCGGCTTGCTCGGATTCTGGAAGGCCGGGTCCTTCCGATCGACCAGCGTCTGGGTCACGACGGTGGCCGCCAGCTTGTCGATTCCCCGGGCGCGGAACTCGTTGTACAGGGCGCGCTGGAACATGTAGCCGATGGCGCCCTGCGTGTCGGCGCCGCAGTAGTCCAGCGGCACCATGTGCAGCTCGTGCAGCGCCAGCTCGGCGCGGCGCAGGATGAAACCCACCTGCGGCCCGTTGCCGTGCGTGATCACGACGTCCCAGCCGGCCTGAATCATCCCGGCGATGTGCTTCATCGACTCCACCGACGCGGCATACTGGTCGGGGATCGACTTGTGCTGGGCGTCTTTGATCAGGGAGTTGCCTCCCACGGCGACGACGGCGACCTTCTTCTTCGGCGTACCTGGCATTGGTGTCTCTCCTCCTTGGACACGGCGCATGGCGAAGACAGCAGGCAACCAGCAACTAGCAACTAGCAACTAGCAGCTAGCCGCTAGCAGCTAGCTGCTAGATTGCTGGCTGCTGTCCTACCTCATCGTCAACGCCATGACCGCCTTCTGCGCGTGCATGCGGTTCTCGGCCTCGTCGTAGACCACGCTCTGCGCGCCGTCGATCACCGCATCGGTGACCTCGACATTGCGGTCGGCCGGCAGCGGGTGCATGTAGATGGCGTCCGGCTTGGCCAGCTTCATCTTGCGTTCATCGGTGATCCACGACGAGTACTTCTGGATGATCTTGGCCCCCTGCTCCTGATCGGTCGTGGTCATCATCGCCCCCCACGACTTGGCGTAGACGATGTCGGCATCCTGGAAGGCCTTCTCCATGTCGTCCACCACCTCGAACCCGGTGCCGAAGCGGCGGGCCTGCTCGCGCGCCTGATCCATGATGTCCGGCATCAGCTTGAACTCCGGCGGGTGCGCCAGGACGACATCCAGCCCGAAGCGCGGCATCTGGAGCACCAGCGATTGCGGCACCGACATCGGCTTCTGGTAGGAAGCGGCATAGGCCCACGAGACCACCATCTTGCGCCGCCGCAGGTCACGGCCCTTCTTCTCGACGATGGTCATCAGGTCGGCCAGGATCTGGAACGGGTGGTAGACCTCGCACTGCATGTTGAGGATCGGAACGCGCGAGCTCTTCGCCACATCGTTCAGGTATCGGTTCCCGATGCCCCAGTCGACGTGGCGGATGGCGATCCCGTCGAAGTAGCGCCCGAAGATCTCGCCGATCTCCTTGGGGGTATCGCCGTGGGCGATCTGGGTGGTCTTGGACTCGATGAAGGCCGCGTGGCCGCCCAGCTGCGCCATCCCGGCCTCGAACGAGCCGCGCGTCCGGGTGCTGCTGAAGAAGAACAGC
This sequence comes from uncultured Chloroflexia bacterium, assembly GCA_963818575.1. GTDB lineage: Bacteria > Chloroflexota > Anaerolineae > Anaerolineales > E44-bin32 > DYJB01. Next base: position 74,559 of record CAWFSV010000014.1, read on the forward strand.
ATGGCCAGGACCTTGTCGCGCAGGACGGCGTGCGGCTCCCCCAGCGCGCGTTTGCGTTTGAGGTCGAAGGCCACGTCCAGGACGGTCTCGACCTCCTCGCGCGAGAAGTCCAGGTCGCCGATCAGATCACGGCCGCGAAGATCCGTTTGCATAGGTGACTCCTTGTCGATTCAAGCGATCAGCGGCTAGCAACTAGCAACTAGCTAGCTAGCGACTAGCGACTAGCTCGATGCTAGCCGCTGATTGCTGGTCGCTGGCTCCCTACTCCATCGCCCCCAGCACCGAGGCCAGGAGCGCCATCCGCATCACGACCCCGCTGAACGCCTCTTCCCAGTAACGGGCGTGGCGGGTGTAGTCGACCTCTTCCAGCAGCTCGTCCATGCGCGGCAGCGAGTGCAGGATCAGGGAGTCGGGGCGGGCCTTCTTCATCACCGCCTTGGTGATCTGGTAGTTGGCGGGCGTCAGGCCGACATCGCCCTTGCGCTCGTCGCGCGACTTGGTGTAGTCCGGCTGCACCACCGGCTCCATGTAGATCACGTCGGCGTCGGCGATGGCCTTGGAGACGTGGTCGACTTCCCGGTAGTTCAGGCTCAGCTCATCGAGCTCCTTCTTGAACTCGGGCGTCAGCGCCATCTCCGGCGGGGCGATGTACGTGGCCCGGATATCAAACTGGCTCATGGCGTAGGAGATCGAGTGCATCGTGCGCATGCGCATGTCACCGATCAGCAGGAAGTTCAGCCCGTCCAGGCGGCCCTTCTCCTTCCAGATCGTGTACAGGTCGGTCAGCACCTGCGTCGGGTGTTCGCCCCAACCGTCGCCGGCGTTGATCACGGGCACGCTCGACCAGCGCGCCGCTTCCGCCGGAGCGCCTTGCTGGAAATGGCGCATGACGATCACGTCGCCATAGAACTCCAACATGTGAACGGTGTCCTTGATCGACTCCTGGTAGAAGTCGCCGGCGCGCGTCATCTTGGCGTCCGAGAAACCGGTCACGCTCCCGCCCAGTCGCAGCATGGCCGACTCATGCGCCAGCCGCGTGCGGGTGCTCGGCTGGTAGAAGGCGGTCACCAGCGTCTTGGCCTTGAGAAGATCGGTGTTCTGGCGGTTGCGTGCGAAGGGCGCCAACCGGTCGGCCACCTCAAACAGGCGGAAGTACTCCGACCGCTCGAAACCTTTCAGGGAGAGAATGTCCCGTCCTGCGAAACTGCGCATGTCCTATCTCCTTTTTCGACTACACGGAGTTGGTTCCGCCGCCCCTGCCGGCGCGGGCCGGGGTGCGGCGTTACGGATGCCTTCCCACCCGCCGGACGACGTGAAAGCGGAAGGTCCCCGGCAGGAAGTAACTCAAGGAATGCACGATGGCCTGACCCTCCTTGGTGAACAGGTAGGCCTCCATGCGCAGCAGCACGTCGCCGCGCTGGATGTTCAGGCTGCGGGCGATTTCGCCCGGCGCCGAGACGGCGGTCAGCTCGGTCCTCGAAAAGTCGAGCGCCGCCTGCCCGCGGCGCAAGAGCAGGTCGAGGATCGAACCGGTGAACCCATGCTCCAGCTCACCGTCGGGCAGGACCGCCGGCAGAAAGACGTCGATCAGGTAGGCCACCGGCCGGGCCTCGGCCAGCATCACCCGCGAGACCTCGAGCACCTCGGCCCCGGCGCTCAGGTTCAGGGCGCGCGCTTCGTCCGCTTCCGGGGGACGACGCCGAACCTGATGGGCCCCCATCGTCGCCGACAGCCCCATGCGCGCCGCCAGCGTCTCGATGCTCTCCAGGACTTCCAGCCCGGTGTCGATGACCTGGGGCGCCTCGGTCACATACGTGCCGACCCCCTGCCGCCGGACGACCAGGCCGCGCTCCTCGAACGAGCGCATCGCCTCGCGCAGCGTGGCGCGCGAGACGCCGAGCTGCCGGGCGAGCTCCGGCTCGGACGGCAGATAGGTTCCGGGCGAGGTGCGTGCCAGCATCGTCGCCAACGCCTCGGCGGTGTGCTGATAGAGAGGCCTCCCGCCGGTCCGCACCACGGGGGCGGGCTTACGTGCGGCGTTCATCGTCGCCTCCGCCCTGTTCGATGACCGGGATCACCCGAAACTCGTTCACGTCCACCAGGCCGCGGTCCGAGATGCGGAGCTCGGGGATCACGACCAGCGCCAGCAGGCTGAGCTGCATGTTGGCGTTGTGCATGCGACAGCCGCATTGCCGCAGCGAGTCCAGCAGGCCGGCCGCCTTGCCGGCCACGACCGGCGCCGGCTCATCCGACATCAGCCCGGCGATCGGGAGTTCGATCCGGGCCATGATCTCCCCGTTCCGGACGACCACCTGTCCGCCACCGACCTTGGCCAGTTCGTTGGCCGCCATCGCCATGTCTTCGTCGCGCGTCCCGACGATCAGCATCTGATGCGAATCGTGCGCCACGGTCGAGCCGACCGCGCACGGCACGGAGAGACCGAAGCCGCGCACGAATCCGAGCTGGACGGCCCCGGTCCCATGGTGGCGCTCCACGACGGCCACCTTGGCCAGATCGTCGTCCTGCGAGGCCTGAAGCCAACCGTCGACGGGCTCGACCTCCACCCGCAGATGACGCGTGGGCGCCTGGTTCTCGACCACCCCGATCACATGCAGGCGAACGCGCCCGCTGCCCTGGGCGGCGATCCTGAAATCTTCCGGGCGCAGGGGACGCGGGAGGTGGACGGTTTGCCGCGCCGTCTGCGGGTAGGTGAACGCGGGTCGCGTGACGCGCACATCCCCCGCCTCGGCGACCACCACGCCCCGCGCCATCACCATATCCACCGTCAGCGCCTGCAGGTCGCTCACCAGCAGCAGGTCGGCCCAGCGGCCGGGAGCGATCATCCCGACGTCGCGGGAGACGCCGAAGTGCTCCGCCGTGTTGATCGTCGCCATCTGCAGTGCGGTCATCGCCGGCAGCCCGGCCTGCATCGCCACGCGCACCACGCGGTCCATGTGCCCTTCGGCGACCAAGCGTCTCGCTGTGCAAATCGTCGGTCACCAGCAGGAAGTGCCGCGGGTCGAGCCCGGCTTCGAGGATCGCCCGGGCCTGCTCCGCCACGTCATGCCAGGCCGAACCCTGGCGCAGCATGACCTTCATCCCCTGACGGGCGCGGGCGACGGCATCCTCCAGGCGCGTGCCTTCGTGATCGTCCTCGGGGCCGCCGGCGGCATAGGCATGGAAGGGCCGGCCCAGATCGAGCGACGGGTAGTGTCCGCCGATGACCTTCCCCGCGTGACGGGCCTCCGCCATCTCGGCGTGCATCTTCTCGTCGTTGGCCGAAACGCCCGGATAGTTCATCACCTCGCCCAGACCGATCACGTTCGGCCACGTCAGCGCTTCGGCCACCTCTGCCGGTCCAAACGTAGCGGCCGGTGTCTCCAGCCCGGGAGCCGAGGGGACACAGGATGGAACCTGCACCCAGACGTGGATCGGCTGCACGGCGGCTTCCTGCGCCATCAGGCGCACGCCCTCCAGCCCGAGCACGTTGGCGATCTCGTGCGGGATCGATGAACATGCCCGTCGTGCCGCGGGGCATCACCGCCCACACAAATTCGGTGACCGTCAGCATCCCGAACTCGACATGCATATGCCCGTCGAGCAGCCCGGGCACCAGCCAGCGATCGAAGGCCTCGATCACCTGGGTCGCCGGCCCGACGGTGTGCTGTGCGTCCGGACCGACATAGGCGATGCGCCCGTCGACAACGGCGATATCGGTCGCCGGGACGATCTCGCCCGATTGCACACACACCCAGCGGCCCCCGCGCACCACAAGGTCAGCCGGGGCGCGGCCCATGGCGACATCCACCAGACGGCGGGAGGTTCGCATCCGATCGGCGGTCGTCATGCCTCTTCTGCCTCCCTGCCCGAGCCTGCCTAGGCCGCGTTCACCAGACGGCGGGCGGCGCGGTTGTGAGCCTCGACCAGCGGCGGAATCTCAGCCGTCACCAGCTTCCCCTGCCGCACGATCGGACGGCCATGAACGAAGTTCCAGTCCACCGTCGCCGGTGAACAGAAGACCAACGCCGCAACCGGGTCGTGCAGCCCGCCGGCGAACTCCAGGCGATTGAGATCGACGGCCACGAAGTCGGCGCACCGGCCGGGCTCGAGCGAGCCGACGTCCGTTCGACCGAGGACCTGAGCGCCTCCCAGCGTCGCCATTTCCAGCGCCTGGCGCGCCGTCAACAAGGACGGCTGATCATCGATCGCCGGGGCGACCGCCGCCCCCAACCGGGACAGGAGCATCGCCTGGCGCGCCTCGGCCAGCATGTGGGAGCTGTCATTGCTGGCCGAGCCATCCACCCCCAACCCGACGTTGACCCCCGCCGCCCGGTAGCGCCGGACGGGGGCGATCCCCGAAGCCAGGCGCATGTTCGAGGTCGGGCAGTGCGCCACGCCGATCCCGGCCCGCGCCATGCGGCCCACTTCGTCGGCACGGATATGCACCGCATGCGCGAACCAGACGTCCGGGCCGGACCACCCCAGCTCCTCGGCATACGCCAGGGGCCGTTGTCCGAATTTCTCCAGGCAAAACGCGTCCTCGTCCAGTGTCTCGGCCAGATGGGTGTGCAAGTGGATCTGGTTGGCGCGCGCCAGCGCGGCGACTCGCGCATCAGATCGGGTGTGACCGAGAACGGCGAACACGGCGCCACGACCAGGCGCAGCATCGAGCCGGGACGCGGGTCATGGTAGGTCTCGATCAGGCGGAGCGTGTCCTTCAGGATTGCCTGCGGCTGCTCGACGACCGAATCGGGAGGCAGGCCGCCCTGGCTTTCGCCCAGACTCATCGATCCGCGCGAGGCGTGGAAGCGCAGTCCCATGATGCCGGCGGCCTCGATCGCGTCGTCCAGCCGGCAGCCGTTGGGGAAGATGTACAGGTGGTCGGAGGCGGTGGTGCAGCCGCTGAGCGCCAGCTCCGCCAGCCCCAGCATCGTCGAGGTGCGGATGTCCTGTGGCTGCATCCGCGCCCAGATCGGATAGAGCGTCTTGAGCCACGTGAACAATCCGGCGTCCTGGGCAGCGGGCACCGCCCGGGTCAGCGTCTGGTACAGGTGGTGGTGGGTGTTGACCAGGCCGGGCAGGACGATGTGGTCGTGCAGGTCGAGGATCTCGTCCGCCGTCGCGGGAAGTTCCGACGATGGGCCCACCTGTTCGATCCACCCGTCACGGGCAAACAGGCCGGCATCGCTCAGCTCGCGCCGGCTGTGGTCCATGGTCAACAGGATCGACGCGTGCCGGATGAGAAGGGTGGCCACGGGGTCCCCGGAACCCACTTTGCAGGGAGATGCCGCAATTGTCTGACAACTTCGCCGGAAACGCAAGACCTTGCCCAGAATCGACAGGGACGGCCCGGCGGGCCGTCCCTGGGATCGCTTTGTCGGTTGCGTGCGGCTCAGGCCGAGGCCATCTGCGCCCCGCGCAGCGTGTTGGCCATCAGGCCCATGATCGTCATCGGGCCCACGCCACCCGGCACCGGGGTGATGGCGCCGGCCACTTCCAGCGCTTCGTCGTAGGCCACATCGCCCACCAGCCGGTAACCGGATTTCTTGGTCGGGTCTTCCTTGCGGTTCGTGCCCACGTCGATGACGTAGGCGCCCGGCTTGATCCAATCGCCGCGGATCATCTCGGCCTTGCCGATGGCGGCGATCAGGATGTCGGCCTGCCGGCAAACCCCGGCCAGGTCCTTGGTGCGTGAGTGACAGATGGTGACCGTGGCGTCTTCCTTCACCAGCAGCAGGGCCGCCGGCATGCCGACGATGTTCGAGCGGCCGACGACGACGGCGTTGGCGCCGGACAGCTTGGCGCCGGCTTTCTTGAGCAGGATGATGCATCCGGCCGGCGTGCACGGCACGAACATCGGCTCGCGGCCCTTCTGCGCCAGCCGTCCGATGTTCACCGGGTGGAACCCGTCGACGTCCTTCTCGATGCTGATCGCACGCAGCACGGCTTCCTCATCCAATCCGGCCGGAAGCGGGAGCTGGACCAGGATGCCGTGGACTTTCTTGTCCGCATTCAGCGTGCGAACCAGTCCCTCGACTTCCTGCTGGGTGGCGGTGGCGGCGAGCGTGTGTCCGAAGGACTCGATCCCGAGCTCGGCGCACATCTTGCGCTTCATCCCGACGTAGGTTTGCGACGCCGGGTTCTCGCCCACCAGGACGGTGGCCAGGCCGGGCTTCGTTGCCCCCGAGGCGATCAGCTTCTTCACGCCCTCGGCGATCTCGGCCTTCATCTCATCCGCAATCGCCTTCCCGTCGATGATTCTGGCTGTCATGCTTCTCTCCCGCCCCTGTTTTCTGGCCCGGCGGGCCCGGCACAAGACGCGCCCGGCCTCCGAGGTCGGTTTCTCCCCGTGCTTCCCTGAGATTATCCGTCAGGCGCATGCCCCCGTCCAAGGACAACTCTCACGGGGGGGCCTGGATACCTATCCTATCCTGGGGGGTACCGCGGGGGTGAGCCGGTCAGGCTACGGGCGCCATGCCGGGTCGAAGTCCAGCGCCGGATCCGAGGTCAGCAGGCCGTAGTTGGCGCAGCTCGAGGTCATCACGCCGATCTCGTGGTTGACACCGTCCGGCCAGGTCTCGAACACCAGCCAGCGATCGTCGGGTGACCACTTCGGCGTCGACATCGGCTGGGTGGCCAGGGGACCTTGCGGACACAGGCGCATGGCGCCGGCCTCACGATCGTCGAACGGCCGCGCCACCAAACGCGGGATGCCGCCGATCTGGCGTTGGTACACCAGCGTCTTCCCGTCGTGGGACCAGTCCGGGTGCGAATCGGAATTCTCGCCGCGCGAGAACGAGAGCACATCCCCGTCGAACTCGGGCAGGATCCACAGCTCGTCGGTCCCGCCGCGCAGCGAGACGAACATCAGCTGCGTACCCGTCGGCGCCCAGACCGGCTGGGAGTCGCGCGATGTGCTGTCGGTCAGCGCCTCGACGTCGGTTCCCAGCGGGCTGATCAGGTAGAGATGCGGCACGTTGGGGTTGTCCCGCAGACTGGCAAAGGCGATGCGTGTCCCGTCCGGAGACCAGGCCGGGTCGTAATCGCCGCCGGGGACGGTCGGGAGCGAGACCAGCCCGCCCCCATCCGCCTGGATCAACCACAATCCGGCGCCCGGGTAGCGGTCCTCATCTTCCCGGCACGGAGATGTGAATACCAGACGCTGACCGTCCGGCGACCACGACGGCTGGCAGGCGCCGTCGGTCATGGTCGTCAGCTGCTTGACGCCGGTCCCATCGACATTGGCCAGGAAGATCTGAGGCAATCCGGCGCGCGTCGAGGCGAAGGCCACCTGGCCGATCCCCCCGCCCATCGGCGTCGGGCCCGCCACCGGAACGGTCAGCGTCGGCAGCGCCTCCGGCGAGGGACTGGCCAATTCGGTGTTCTCGAGCGAGGCCGTGTCCGTCGGCGGCGAGACCGGGACGGTGTCCGAGGCAGCCGGCAGGAGCCCGGAGAGCGTCGCTGCGGGTGCGGACGGCAAGGCCGTCGCCGGCGGCCCTTCTCGGCCGTCGGTGAGTGCGTAGACCGCGCCGGCGAGCGTGACGCCGACGGTGACCAGGCCGAGAAGCAACACCGGCCATCGCCGGCGGCGCCGGACAGGCGCCAAGCCCTCCGGTGCCGCGGGCTAAGGGGACGGTCTTCCCCACCCCCACGCGCGTCTGTTCCAGGTACGGGTAGTTGCGCACGACCGTCGGCTGGCTGCCCGAGGTGCTCGCTCCGAGGGCGGATGCCAGCTCGGCCATCGATTGGTAGCGGTCCTCGGGCTTGACGGCCAGCGCCTTCTCGACCACCCGCGCCAACCCGGCGCTGACATTCGGGCTTCGCCTGCGCACGGGGGTCAGCTCGGCACGCCCCATGGCCCGTTCGAGCGAGTCTTCAGGAATGGCGGCCGAAAGGGCGGCATACAGCGTGGCGCCAAGCGAGTAGACGTCGGTACGCGAGTCGGTCCGCCCGCTGCCGTACTGCTCCGGCGGCGAGAAGCCGGGGGTCATCGCTTTGGCTCCCGTGGTGGTGGCGCTGTCTTCCTCCACGACCTTGGCCAGCCCGAAATCGACCAGCACGGCACGGCCCTCGGGCGTGATCTTGATGTTCCCGGGCTTGACATCGCGATGCAAGACCGGAGGCGTGCGCGTGTGCAGATAGGCGAGGGCGTCGCACGTATCGAGGAACCACGGCAGGGCCTCGTCCTCCCGCACCGGGCCGTTGCGCTCCAGCCGCTGGCGCAGGTCGTCCCCCTGGACGAAGTCCATCACCAGGTACTGGCCTTCGCCTTCGACGACAAAATGATCGGTGACCCGCGGGAGATTGGGGTGACGCAGGCTGGCCAGGATGGTCGCCTCACGGCGGAACTGCCGGGCGAACTCCTCGGTGGTGAAGAGGTTCTCCTTGACCGCCACCGTGACGCCGAGGTTGACGTCGACCGCCTTGTAGACGGCCCCCATCCCGCCCTGACCAAGGACGCTTTCAATGCGATATCGGCTGCGAAGGACGAACCCGGGCTTAAGCGGCATGCAAATCTCAGCGCACGAAGTTGCCGTCGGTCATTGTAGCGCAACGCACCTGCCGTTGGCTATATGCGCAGGCATGCGCCAGGCCGGATGTAAGGCAACTGCAAGATGGCGCACGACGCGGAGATGGCTATGATTGGCGGACCATGCTCCCCACGAGCCGGACACCGAAGACGAGCGCATCGCTTCCCCGCCGGCGCGGCCACAGGCCTGCCGCGCGGCCCGCTCTCAAGCGCAGGATGCTGCTCGCCGTCATCCTGACGGCCGCGGCGATCCTCGGGCTGCCGGGCGGCCGCGCCCTCGCCTTTCCCATCGAAGGCGACGAGCAGTTCCCCGAGTTGCCGTCGAGTGACGATCCCGCAGAGGGCGGCGCGCCGATGCAGGTCTCGACGATCGGGTATTCGGTCGAGGGCCGGCCCATCGAGGTGGTGCGATTCGGAGAGGGCGCCACCGTTCGGCTGATCGTCGCCGGGATCCACGGTGGCTCTGAGTCCAACACGACCGCGCTGGCGCTGGAGCTGATCGAGTTCCTCTCGTCGCAACCGGAGGCGGTGCCGCAGGGTATCACGCTCTACGTCCTGCCGCTGCTGAATCCGGACGGCGCCGCGCGGGCGACGGGACCGGAGGGCAGGACCAATGCACGCGGCGTCGACCTGAACCGCAACTGGCCTTCCCTGTGGCGACCGGAATGGGATCGCTCCGGCTGCTGGAGCCTCGGGCCGACGTCGGGGGGAACCGGGCCGGCGTCCGAGCCGGAGACGTTGAGCCTGATCCAGTTCGTCTCCGCGGTGAAGGTGGAGGCGTTGATCAGCTATCACAGCGCCGCACTGGGGATCTTCGCCGGCGGGCAGCCGCCGAACCCGGAATCGCTGCGGCTGGCGGAGTCGCTGGCGGGGGTCAGCGATTACCCCTACCCGCCGATCGATACCGGCTGCACCTTCACCGGCCAGTTGATCGACTGGGCCGCCGACAACGGCATCGCTGCGGTGGACATCGAGCTGCACAACCACCGCGACACCGATCTCGACGTCAACCTGACCATCCTGCGCACCTTCCTCGATTGGGAGGAGTGACCCGACGCGGTGCGCCGCAGGCCGGCTGGCCTGCGGCGCGGCTTCTCTGCTCGCAGCGCGGGTTTAGCCCGTGCTCGCCGGACGCTTGCCGAACAGCGCCAGGACGAACGCCCCAAGCCCACGCAGCGCGACATACGGCAGCAGCCCGAACCACCCCACATAGGGCGTCAGGCAGCCCAGCGTCAGGGCGATGGTGCCCCAGATGCCGGGACGCAACCCCTGCCCCCCGGGCACCAGCCGAGCCCCGATGACCTGGACCATCGCCGCCAGACCGAACGTCGTGCCGATGACGAGGACCACAGCCAGCAGCACGGCCACGACGATGAGGAAGTCGAGGCCGGTGCCATCCGCCAGCGCGATGACGGCCGAGATCAACGCGCCCACAAAGACCAGGTTCACCAGGCCCACCAGGAAGCTGCGCGCCGCCTGGGTCTCAGCCGTCTGGCCGGTGCGCGCGATCAAGGATGTGAACAGGGCGTTCATCACGACGAACAGGCCCACGAGCGTTGCGCCCAACAGCGGGACAGCCACCAGCAATCCGATCAGTTGATCCATGATTCCTCCCTTGTTGCTTGGGCCGCACGCCGGCCCGGCGGTGTAGGTGAAGAGTTCGTCACCCCTCCCGATCGTTCTCAGGCAGGGCCGTGAGCCCCCGCTCGGCAATACGCGTTCGCCACGCCAGCCATACCAGCAGGCACGCCATCGCCAGCCCGACCAGCGCCATGCCGCGCCGCTCGACTGCGTGCGCGGGATCGAGTTGCTGAAGCGGGCGCCAGGATGATGAAGAAAGTGAGGGCGCCGCTCGCCAGAGCAAGCTGACGGAGGTGGACCCAGCGGGATGGCGCGACCAGCATACTTCAGGCCGATGACGACACCCGATTGCCAGCAGCGCGAGCAGCACCATCGTCACCACCGGGCGGACCCCGGTGCTGGGGATCACCCATAGGACCGCGAAGAATGCGATGGCCGCCAGGAGCCCGCCGACGAAGCGCCGCTTCGTCCGAGGCCGGTCTTCCTGGCTCTCGTCCCGGCGGGCCGCGCCGATTTCGGCCGGCAGCCTGCGCGCCAGGAAGTACAGCGCGATCACGGCCAGACAGGCGAGCAGGTATTGGATTGCCGGCGGTCGATAGGGAGTGAGGGCAAAGAAGCCGAAGGCGACATCGAGAGCCATCAGCGTGGCGAGGAAGCGCAGCATTCGCCGCCCGACCCACGCCTCGGTCGCGCGTTCCGGGAACATGCGCGTGACCAGCAGGATCGGGATGCCGATGCTCCACACGGCGTGGAACAGCGTCAGGCCAAGGCTCCAGACCCAGTTCACCTCCGCCCACCGGCCGTAGACGCCGAGGGGACCCAGATCGACCCACTGCGGGTCGAAGAAGCTCTTCACCATCAGGCCTTCCTCGACGATGCCGTAGGCGGCGCCGAGCATCAGGATCGTGGGCCAGCCCTTTCGCCAGCGCAAGGCCAGCTCGCGGATCAGGATGGCGCCGCTCCCGTAGAGAGCAGTCAACACCAGCAGCATGAACGGATTGAAGAACTCGGCGGGCGGCGCCGAACCGGTCAGCAGCTCGGCCGTCATCGGCGAGAGGAAGAACAGCACCAGCGCCGGCGAGAGTCTTCGCCGTGGTCTGGTCTCGCCGCGCGGCTTCATCGCCATCCCCTCGGTCACGTTCGGCTTCTTCCGTCGCCCGAACGACCGTTCCCATGCCCGGCCACGGATGGAACGGCGCCCTGCGGAGGTCGCAACAGCAGCGCATTGCCCAATACCCCGAGCAGCAGCGCGCTCCCCGCCAGCACGCCCCAACCCGCCGCGGGGCCGTCCAGGTGCGGCAAGGGCAGGCGCATCGGGGCCAACCGTGTGGGCAAGGTCGGGACTAGATCCAGGAATGGCGCCAGCCACCCGGAGAGTTCGGCCAGGAACCGTGGGCCCACCTGGCGGATGGCGACCAGCGCAGGGTCATGCAGCGCCCGCACCAACCACTCCTCAAGGCGGACGCCCAGTGCCGCGAGCCCGACGACGGCTGCGGCCGCCTGCCCGGCCAGCACCCACCGCCAGCGGACGGCAGTCCTGCGCGCTGCCAGCAGACTGGTGATCACCCTTGGCGTCAGATCGACTTGCAGCGGCGGGGTTTCCAGATTCGGGAGACCTTCGAAGAGCGTGCGCGCCTCTCGCATTGCGCGCGCACACAGCGCGCAGCGCTCCACGTGCCGATCGATCTCCTTCACTGCCTGGGCGGCGAGGCTGTGATCCAGGTAGTCGTAGATCGCCTGGTGCCCGATGTGCCAGGTAGCCTGTTGATCATGCATGGTCCGCCAGCCTCCTGGACAACGTGCGGCGTGCCCGATACAGGTGGGACTTAACGTCGGACAGCGGCAGCCTCAGCGTCGCGGCGATCTCCTCGTAGCTGGCATCCTGGAAGTGACGCAACTCGATCACCGCCCGGTACATCGGAGGCAGTTCCAGGATCGCCTGCCGGATGGCCTGCGCCTGCTGCCGTTTCTCGGCCGCCGACTTCGGTGACGGGCCGGGCGGCGCACCGCGCAGGCCGGCCTCATCGTCGAATTCGAGCAGCACCGGCTGCCGGCGCTGAAGACGGTTCAGGCACAGGTTGGCCGCCACGCGGCGGATCCAGGGCCCGAACGGGTACGCCAGGTCAAACGTCTCCAACCGCTCATACCCCCGCAGAAAGGCGTCCTGTGCGAGATCCTCCGCCTCCTGCCGACCGCCCAGCATGCGGTAGCACACACCAAATACCGAGCCCTGGTAGCGTCGGACCAGTTCGCCGTACGCGTCCAGATTGCCGTCCCGGACCTGCTTGACCAGCACGCCGTCATCGTTCGCTTGCATGCTCATAGGCTACTACAAGGAAGCGTCCCCGGAAGTCGCGCGCAAGTCCTGGTCCGGGCCTCGCCCCCGGCCCGGGCAGGAGCATCGCCGGGCGACCCGGAGGAGCCATGGCAGAACGACGGAGGGGGCACGCCGGATGGCGTGCCCCCTCGGGTTGAACGGATAGCCCGGATGTGGGCGCTAGATGTCGAGGTTGCGGACCTCTCGCGCGTGCGTCTGGATGAAGCGCCGGCGCGGAGGAACGGCTTCGCCCATCAGCATGTCGAACGTCCGGTCGGCGACGGCGGCGTCATCGACGGAGACCTGCATCAGCGTGCGGTGGGCCGGATCCATCGTCGTCTCCCACAGCTGCTCCGGGTTCATCTCGCCCAGGCCCTTATAGCGCGAGATGGTGGCCTTCTCTGCGCCGCCGTCCAACCCCTTAAGTACTTTCTCCCGATCGCTTTCGCTGTAGGCGTACTGCACCTTGGACTTGTAGGCAATGCGGAACAGCGGAGGCTGGGCGATGAACAGATGGCCGGCATCGATCAGCGCGGGCATGTAGCGGAAGAAGAACGTCAGCAGCAGCGTGCGGATATGGCTGCCGTCGACGTCGGCGTCGGTCATGATGATGATCCGGCCGTAGCGCAGGCCCTCGAGGTCAAAGCCCTCGCCGATGCCGGTGCCCAGGGCGGAGATCAGCGACTTGACCTCGTTGTTGCCCAGGATCTTGTCCAGCCGGGCGCGTTCGGTGTTCAGGATCTTGCCTCTGAGGGGCAGGATGGCCTGGAAGTGCCGGTCGCGGCCCTGCTTGGCGGAGCCGCCGGCCGAGTCGCCCTCGACGATGTACAGCTCGCACTTGTTCGGCTCACGCTCCGAGCAGTCGGCCAGCTTGCCGGGCAGCGTCAGGCTTTCCAGCGCGCTCTTGCGGATGACCAGATCGCGCGCCTTCTTGGCCGCGTCGCGCGCCCGGGCCGAGGTCAGACACTTCTGCACGATCGCCCGGCCGGCCTTGGGGTTCTCCTCCAGGAAGACGCTGAACGCTTCGCCCATGACCTGCTGGACCTGCGTCTGGGCCTCGGCGTTCATCAGCTTGACCTTGGTCTGGCTCTCGAACTGCGGGTCGCGGTGCTTGATCGAGACGATGGCCGTCAGGCCTTCGCGGGTGTCATCGCCGGAGAAGTTCGGGTCGGCGTCCTTGAGCAGCCCGGCCTTGCGGGCGTAGTCGTTGATCGTACGCGTGATCGCCGCCCGCAGGCCCGTCAGGTGCGTGCCGCCGTCGACGGTGTTGATGGTGTTGGCGAAGGAGTAGACCAACTCGGCGTAAGCGTCGGTGTACTGCAGCGCCACCTCGATGCCCGTGCCTTCGATCTCGCGCTCGACGTGCACGACCGGGTGAAGCACCTCGCGGTTGCGGTTGAGGTAGCGCACGAAGGACGTGATCCCGCCTTCGAAGAAGAAGGTCATCCCCCGGCCGTCGCGCTCGTCGGTCAGGTCGATCGTGACCCCGCGGGTGACGAAGGCCATCTCGCGGAAGCGCTGCACCAGCGTCTCGAAGCGGTAGGTGGCGCCGTCTTCCTTGAAGATCTTGCGGTCGAACATGTAGGTCGTTTTGGTCCCGGTGCCCTCGCCTACCGCCTTCCCAATGACCTTGACCGGACCGGTGGGCGCGCCGCGTTCGTAGCGCTGGGCGTGCACCTTGCCCTCGCGCCGGACCTCGACCTCGCACCACTCGGACAAGGCGTTCACCGCCGAGACCCCGACGCCGTGCAGGCCGCCCGACACCTTGTAGCCGCCGCCGCCGAACTTCCCGCCGGCGTGAAGCATCGTCATCACGATCTCGAGCGCCGGCTTCTTCTTGTCCGGGTGGATGTCCACCGGGATGCCGCGCCCGTTGTCTTCCACGGTGACGCTGTCATCCTTGTGGATGACGACGTCGATTCGGTCGCAGGCGCCGGCCAGCGCCTCATCGATCGAGTTATCGACGACTTCGTATACCAGGTGGTGCAGTGCCTTGATGTCCGTGCCGCCGACGTACATCCCCGGCCGCTTGCGGACTGCCTCCAGCCCCTCGAGGACCTGAATGTCCTTGGCGGCGTAACTGCTTACCGAGGCGTCCTTCTTCGCCACTGTCACTCCTCTCCACGCGGCGCCGGCATAGCCGCCGCCGCGGCGCGCGCCAGGAAGGCGCGGCGCAATGTCTCCATCCACTCATGCCGCCCCTGGTAGAACGCATAACTGGCGGCGACCAGGGTGGCGCTGACAAACGCGTGCCCGACCAGCGCCAACAGACTGAACCACGAATCCTCGGCCGGCATCGCCCATACCCATCCGGCGGCATAGGTCACCAGCATGATCAGCGCCAGAAACGCCACGCTCGAGGGCATGTTCCAGCGCACGACCTGCATGCTGGTGCGCATCGCCTTCCAAACCCCGAACCGGTAGCGAATGATGCCGTGCGGGGTGAAGGCCAGGTAGATCGCCAGCCAGAAGGCGAAGCTGAAGATGATGAACATCACGCCGGCGCCCAGGATCGGCAGGAGCAGTGTGGCCACCGACACGACGATCGCCGCTCCGGCCATCAGGGCCAGCAGGGCGCCGTACATCCCGGCCGACAGGGCGATGAATCTCCCCCAGGCCAAACCGAGCGGCGCAAGCTCGCCGGCGGGCGCCACCTGACGGGCGATGACCACCTGGAAGAACGCCCCCATGCCAAGGCCGATGAGTGTGAACAGCACCCAGGTCGCGGCGGCGGTGAGGAGGCTGCCGGCTTCCCCGGTTGGCGGCATCCCCACCGGGTTGGCCGACGGCATGCGCGCCGCCATCAGGCTCGGAACCCCGGCCGGGATCGCCGAGAGCGCCGAAAGGATGTTGAACCTCAGGGCCAGCTCGGCGAAGCCCTTCTGAACGCCTTCGACCTGTTGCGCCAGGGCTGGATCCACACCGGGCGGCACCGCCAGGGCGCCCGCCAGGCCCTGGATCAGGGCCGTCGCCCGGAGCTGCGGGCCAAGCCACAGGAACAAGTCGAGGGCCAGCGGCGGGAGGATCAGTATCGGGCGCGCAGCAATACGCTCGAACCCGGCTGCCAGCGAGGCCAGGATACCGATGGGCGGCTTCAGAGCAGTCGAGCCGGGGGTCTCCACAATCTTTGATTCTATCACACGGCTCCGATTTGCCTTCTCGCCGACCGCGGTTCGCGCCGTTCTGCGCCCTCCAGGAATTTGCCGATGGGCACTCTCGATCGGCCGGCGATCGCACGAGGCACGGCATGCGTGCCCCAACGTCGCCAGGCCGGGAGCGCGGCCGCACTTCCAGGTGGCAGGTTTGACCACCCTCCATGCCTCGGATAGAATGCCTGCGCATGATGGACCACGAACGTCCGACCATTGCCCTGCTCACGGACTTCGGGACGCGCGATGTGTACGCTGGGATCGTCAAGGGAGTGCTCGCCAGCCGGGCACCCGAGGCGCGGGTCATCGAACTGACACACGACGTCCCGCCCGGCGACATCCGCACGGCGGCGCTCCTTCTGTGGCAGGCTCAGGAATTCATGCCGACCGGCACGGTGTTCCTGGCCATTGTCGATCCTGGCGTCGGCAGCGGCCGTCGACCGGTCGCCGTGCGGCTTCCAAATGGTCACGGCGTCGGACCCGACAATGGCTTGTTCTCGTTTCTCTTTCCTCCGGGCCGCACGCCGGAGGCCGTGAGCCTCGATGTCGCCCGCCTATCCATGCCGGGCACGAGCACGACGTTCCACGGCCGCGACGTGTTTGCGCCGGCCGCGGCGAGGCTGGCCGCCGGCGCGGCGCTGAGCGATCTAGGTTCGCCCGCCGGGGGTCTGGTGACGCTCCCTACCCCGCGCCTCGACCTGAGTGAGCGGAGCGCCACGGGTGAGGTGCTGAGGTTCGACACATTTGGCAACGCCATCACCAGCCTTGGAACTTTGCGCGCCACCGGCACGCGGGTTGAGCTGATCCCCTGTTGGCAGGCGTTGGCCCCGATGGCCTTTGAGGCGTCCGCGGCGCGGGTGCGGATCGGCTCGCACTTGCAGCTGCCGCTCTCGAGAACTTACGCCGACGTGCCGCCCGGACAGCCGCTGGCCTACATCGGGAGCAGCGGGTTGCTCGAGATCGGCGTGCACGGCGGGCGAGCCGATGAACTCCTCGGGCTGAGCCCGGGGATCCAGGTTACGCTCGTCGACGAGGGATGACCCATGCAGACTTTTCGCATTGAAGGCGGGCGCGCGATCCACGGCGAGGTGACGCCCTCCGGAAACAAGAACGCCGCCCTGCCCCTGCTGGCTGCCTGCCTGCTCACCGACCAGCCGGTCGTCCTGCGCAACGTCCCGGACATCGGCGACGTGCGCACGATGTGCGGGCTGCTCGAGAGCCTGGGCGTGCAGATCGACCGTCTCGACGCCCACACCTGGCGCGTGCAGGCGGGCGAGGTGCGGCGCGCCGATCTCGACCCGGACATCTGCCGGCGGATGCGCGCCTCGATCCTGCTTGCCGGACCGATGAGCGTTCGATCCGGCGGCGTCTCGCTTCCCCCGCCCGGCGGGGACGTCATCGGCCGGCGGCGGATCGACACGCACATCCTGGCACTGCGCGCCCTGGGCGCCGAAGTGGCCTATCAGAATCGCGAGTTCAACTTCTCCACCTCGCGCCGGCTGAGCGGGGCCGATATCCTGCTCGACGAGGCCAGCGTGACGGCGACCGAGAACGCCATCATGGCCAGTGTCACGGCTCGCGGCGAGACCACGCTGCGCAATGCCGCCTCCGAGCCTCACGTGCAGGACCTGTGCAACTTCCTGAATGCGCTGGGCGCCCGCATCGACAACATCGGGTCGAACACGCTTCACATCCACGGCGTCGAAGGCCTCTCGGGCGGCGACTTCACCATCGGCGCCGACTATCTGGAAGTGGTCAGCTACATCGGCGCAGCGCTGGTGACCGGCGGTTCGGTGCGCGTGCGCGCCGCCGGACCGGAACACCTCAACATGGCCCGCCTGGTCTTTCGCCGTCTGGGGGCCGAGTGGGAAGTGGACGGCCAGGACATCGTCGTCCCGGCCGATCAAAAACTGGAGGTCGAGCCGGACCTGGGCGGCGCGATCCCGTCGATCAGTGTGATGCCCTGGCCCGCCTTCCCCACCGATCTGATGAGCGTGGCGATCGTCGTGGCCAGCCAGTCGAAGGGCACCGTCCTGTTCCACGACTGGATGTTCGAGGGCCGGATGTTCTTCATCGACAAACTGGTGTCGATGGGCGCCCGGATCATCCTGTGCGACCCGCACCGCTGCATCGTCGAGGGGCCCAGGCAATTGGTGGGTGAGACGCTGGAGAGCCCGGACATCCGCGCCGGCCTGGCGCTGGTGCTGGCCGCATTGGCAGGCCGGGGGTCGTCGACCATCCGCAACATCTCCCAAATCGACCGTGGCTACGAACGCATCGAGGAGAAACTGCGCGCCCTGGGTGCAGCCATCGAGCGCATCGACATCTAGCAGCCTCACGGCTCGATTCACACTCTCCGCAAGCAACCCCTTCGACCGGGACGGTTGACCGGGCGCCCGAGTTGGGCCGTCGAGGCGAGGCGGCGGGGAAGCCGTGGCGGATGGAGGTGGACGGGTTTCAAGATTCCCCACCCAATGGTGAAGTCCGGGGATGGTCCAGAGGCAACAGCACGCGCAGCCGCGGGGCCGCGCGTGGATTCACCGGAAGCTTCGTTGGCTAGCGGGCAGAGACGCAGCGCGCCTCGACCTCGGATGCCAGCCGCCGGTAGGCAGCAGCCCCGGCGCTCTCGGGCCGATGCGTGAGCACCGGCAGCCGCGCCGCCGGCGCCGTCGCCAGGGCTTCCTCCAGCTCGATCACCGTCTCAAACACTCGCTCATGGAATGCAGATCGCAGTTCTTCAACAACCTGCCGGCTGTGCGCCGACGACTGCTGGTACATCGTCGGCAGCAGGCCGAGCAGGTCCAAGGTCGGGTTCATTCTCTCCCGCACGGTGCCCAGCGTGTCGAGGATGGCGCGGATGCCGCGCATCGCCAGGTAGCGGCATTCGACCGGCACGATCACGGCATCGGCGGCGGTCAGGGCATTGACGGTGAGAAGGCCCAGGCTGGGCGGGGTGTCGATCAGGATGTAAGCGACCTGGTCGGCTTCGGACCGCAGCGGATCCGCCAGGCGCCGGGCGCGATCGGGCCGCGCCATCAGCTGGTATTCGGCCGCCGCCAGGTCGACGCTGCCCGGAGCCAGCCACAGCCGCTCCCCGATCGGACGGACGATCTGTCCCAGCGTCACCCCGTCCTGGGCCATGAGCGAGTAGGTCGTGGGCGTCTGGGTATAGGGATCGAGGCCGGAGCTGGCGGTCAGGGCACCCTGCGGATCAAGGTCGACCAGCAACACGTGCTGGCCACGCTCGGCGAGCGCCGCGCCCAGGTTGACCACGGTCGTCGTCTTACCGACGCCGCCCTTCTGATTGGCGATGGCCAGAATGCGTCCCACGGGTGGGGAGTATATCCAAGGCAGTGCCTGCGGGCAATCGACGGCTCCGGCTCCCGGCCGCACCGGATGTCGCATGGGGGCAGCGGCAGTTGACGATTGACCGGGCGGCGCCGGGGCGGTATAATCGCCTGTCTACGTCTAGTGTCTGGGTGAACGTCAATGCCGAAACGAACCTACCAACCGAAGATCCGCCACCGCGTGCGCGTGCACGGGTTCCGCGCCCGCATGGCGACGAGCAAGGGCCGCATGGTTCTCAAGCGCCGCCGCCTCAGGGGCCGCATGCGCCTGACGGTTCGGATGAACGCCCACGTCAAGAAGATCAACTGGAAGGCCTAGCGCGTCTGCCCTCGCCGACCACAATCGGTCGGACGCACATGGAGCGCAGATACCGGCTCACAGGCCCAGCTGACTTCCAGCGGGTGAGGCGTACGGGAACCTCCTACTCCCACCCGTTGTTTGTTGTGGTCGTGTGCGCCAACGAGCTGCCCGTTGCGCGCCTGGGCGTGAGCGCCAGTCGCAGCCTGGGGAACGCCGTTCGCCGCAACCGCGCCAAGCGCCGGCTGCGTGAGGCCTTCCGACCCGTGCTTGCGGACGTGCGTGGCGGATGGGACCTGGTGGTCATCGCCCGGCCCGCCGTTGTGGATGCCGATTGGCCGGCGGTGCAGGCCGCCGCTCGCAGCCTCCTGAAGCGCGCCGGCCTGCGGCGATCGGAGCACGAAGGCCGTGAAGACCGAGGTGTCTGAGGCTGCCGAACCGAGCCTGAAGGATATCCCCCTCACCTGGGGGAACGCTGCCTCGGCTTCCGCTGCTGGCGTTGATCCGGTTTTACCAATTGACGATCTCGCGGGCTCTGCCCGCCGGAACCTGCCGTTTCCATCCGACCTGTTCTCACTATGGCTACCAGGCCATCGCCCGATACGGGCTGTTCAAAGGCGGATGGATGGCGGTCTGGCGCGTCCTGCGCTGCCAGCCCTTCAACCCCGGCGGATACGACCCCGTACGATAGGAGCCACATGGCACGTCGATCGCATCGTCTTCCCTGGGCTGCCGTCGGTGTATTGCTCGTGGCGGCCCTGCTGCTCACCGGATGTTCGGGGGCAGCGCTGACCCCCTCCAGCTGGCCCGGCGTGGCCGCAGATGCAGAAACCGCCTACGTCGCCAGCAACCAGGCGGTGTACGCTGTCGATCTGGCAACCGGCGCCGAGCGCTGGCGCTTCCCGGCGGAGCCGGACCGCGCCATCGCGCTCTACGCCCCACCGCTGGTCACCGATGACGGCCTGATCATCCTTGGCGGGTTCGACAAGACCGTCTATGCCATCCATGCCTCCGATGGCCGCCAGGCCTGGACGTTTGCGGATGCCAAGGACCGCTACGTGGGAGGCGCGGCGCAGGCCGGAGAGCTGATCCTCGTCCCCAGCTCCGATCACACCCTCTACGCGCTGCAGCGCGCAAGCGGCGCGCTCGTCTGGTCTTTCGAGACCGGGGCCCCGTTGTGGGCGGCGCCGTTGGTCGATGGCGAAGTCGTCTACCTGCCGTCCCAGGACCATACGCTGTACGCGCTCGAGGTACGGACCGGCAAGCTTCTGTGGTCGGAAGACCTGGGCGGCGCGCTGTCCGACACCCCGGTGCTCGCCGGCGGGCTGCTGCTGGCCGGGACCTTCGGCCAGGGGCTGATCAGCCTCGATCCCAGGACGGGCGCACTCGAGTGGGCCGTGACCACTGCCGGCTGGGTGTGGGGCAATCCGGCGGTCGATGATGCCGCGGCGTACTTTGGCGACTTGAGCGGCGCGGGCCGCGCCGTGTCTCTCCAGGACGGCTCGGACCTTTGGTCATACCAGGCCGGCGGTGACCTGGTCGCCAGCCCGGCGCTCGGCGAGAGCACGGTCTACTTCGCCACGGCAGCCGGCGTGGTGCAAGCCCGCTCGACCGCCGACGGGGCCCCGCTGTGGGAGGTCACGTTGGCCGGACCTGTGAACACCGATCCGCTGCTGACGGGCGACCGACTGCTGGTGGCCATCGCCGGCGGCGATGTGCTGCTGGCCGCGCTCGACCCGGCCACCGGCGCCACGCGCTGGACCTTCGCGCCGGCGAAGTAGCCGGGAGAGCCAAACCATGTGGGATACCGTCATTCTCGATCCGATGATCAACAGCCTGCTGTGGATCTATGATCTGCTCGGGAACAACTTCGGGCTGGCGATCATCGTCTTCACCGCCTTGATCCGCCTCGTGACCCTGCCGCTCACCCTGCAGCAGCAACGCAGTACGCAGAAGATGCAGGAGATGCAGGGATCCAAGGCGTGGCAGGACATGCAGAAGAAGTACAAGGATGACAAGCAGAAGCTGCAGCAAGAGCAGCTGAAACTGTATCAGGAAGTGGGCTTCAATCCGCTCAGCGGCTGTCTGCCTACGCTGATCCAGCTGCCGATCATCTTCGGCTTGTACGGCGCGATCATCCGCGCCCTGGCCACGACCCCCACCCAGCTGCTCGAGCTCGCCAACCACATCTACGATTTCATCCCGAGCTCGATCATTCCGCTGAACAGCCAGTTCCTCTACATGAACCTGGGGCAGCCGGAGAGGCTGTATCCTGTCCTTCCTGCCGAACATCGGAATTCCCGTGCTGACGATCCTGGTGGTCATCAGCACCTACTTCCAGAACAAGTTGATGACCCCGCCGACGGGCGATGCGCAGGGTGCTCAGATGGGCAAGGTCATGGCGTTGTACATGCCGCTGCTTCTCGGCTACTTCGCCTACACCCTCGCCTCCGGCCTGGCGCTGTACTTCGTGGCCTCCAACCTGCTGGCCATCGTTCAATACGCCGCCACGGGGAAGGTGGACTTCAAGAAGCTGCTTTCGTTCGGCGCGAACAGCACGGCCAAGCCCAAGCGCTGACCGGGAGCGCCGGTTTGGCGCTCCCGGAAGTTCTCAGCCTGCCAACGGACCGGGTGATTGTATGCGTGATCAACGCCTGACTGTGGAAGTGACCGCCCCGTCGATCGAGGAAGCCGTCGCACGCGGCGCCGCCGAACTCGGCGTCTCACCGGACTCGGTGGACGTCCAGGTGCTGGACGAGGGCGGGAAGGGCATGTTCGGCCTGGGCCTGCGCCAGCCGCGCGTCCGCCTGACGCTGAAGGGCGCCGGCCCCGTCGCCGCCGAGACGGACGAGGAAGACGCCGCCCCGCCGGCGCCGCCGGCCGAGCTCACCGAAGAGGATGCCGAAGCGCTGCGCGTGTCCGAGGATACGCTGCATGAGCTCCTGCTGCGCATGGGCGTCGACGCCACCGTGCGGGCGCGCTGGGGCGAGCCCACCGGCCCCGAGGCGCCGCGCAACGTGTTCGTCGATTTGCACGGCACCGATCTGAGCATCCTGATCGGACATCGGGGAGAGACGCTGTCCGCGCTGCAATACATCACGCGCCTGATCGTCGGCAAGGAGCTTCACCGCCCGCTGCCGATCGTGCTCGACGTCGAGGGCTACCGGGCGCGGCGGGAACGACAGCTGCGCCAGCTCGCCCAGCGCATGGCCCAGCAGGCCGTCGAACGCGGACGGACGATGACGCTCGAGCCGATGCCGGCCAACGAGCGCCGCATCATCCACATTGAACTCCGCGACCACGCGCAGGTGACGACCGAGAGCATCGGCGAAGGCGAGCACCGCAAGGTGACCATCATCCCGAAGCCCTGAAGCGGTCCGACCTGCGACGAACCACGCCCCGGCTACAAGAGAACGCAGTCTCCCATCATCGCCTTCTCGACCACCACGCGGTGGTCGAGTTCGCGCAGGCACTGGTGCACACCGTCCGCCTTGTCAACTTCCCAGAAATCCGCCGCCCGGCGGCCGAATTCCTCCAGGTGGGTCAGCACAATCCGCTGCGGTTGAAGGTCAAGGCAGAAGCGGCAGAAGGCACGCTTCAGCGGAGGGTCCACCGTCCTGGGCACTTCCGCGCCCAAGCCAGACGTGCGCAAACAATCCATCCACCACGCCCAGGCGGGGGAGCCGATGCGAGGCGTACGTGCGCGTGTCCCCGGGGAACAGCCAACGCTTCGAGCCGAATTCCGCAAGCAGTCCCAGGCTGGGGACCCTGCGACGGCGGGCCAGAGTGCCCCCCTCCCCCGTCCCTTCCAGATCCTCGTCATGCAGGCCGTCGAACGGCGTGATTCGGATCGGACCGATGTCGAGCGCTTCCTCGTGCCTGGCGACCTCGACCAGCTGACCGCCTCAGACCCGCCTCGGCGATCAGGCGCGGCCGGAGCGACTCCGGGACGATCCACAGGATCGGGAGCCGATTCAATCGGCGGACGAGGTCCAGGTCGAGGTGATCGGCATGCCGGTGGGTGAGCACGACAAACGAGAGGTGGGCCAACGAACGCTGGATCGGAACAGGCTCCGCTTCGGGAACTCGCCAACGGAGGGTCAGCGGATCGATCGCCCAGCGGACGTTCTGCGTGCGGAGGACGTAATTGGCGGAGTAGACCAGCCAGGCACAGTCTTCCGCGCTATCCGCTTGCCATTCGTCCGTGAGCCTCTTCCACTGTCCTGGATAGCGGGCGATGGCCTGCCTGCGCAGGCGCTCAATTCGCGGCGGGTCTTTTTCCGGACGGGTCATATCCGTAGGTACCCCGCAGCAGTCTCTCGACATCGCCCCGCGTTCCCTGGAAGTGCCCCTGCGCCTCCATCTTCAGGCTGGTCAAAGCCGCTGCCCATAACGTGGCCGCCGCCGGAGGCTCGGTCAACCGCATGGCGACATAGGACCCCAGGCACGTATCCCCTCGGCCGCTGCGGCCATTCATGCGCTTCGGGTGGAATGCCGCCTCGTGGTACGCGCCGTGATCGTAGACCACGAGGCCGTCCTTACGCGTCAGGACGATCTCTCCGGGGCCCATCCTCGCCAGGTGCCGGCAGGCGGCCTTCACGTCGGTCTCGCCGGTCAGGAACTCGGCCTCGACCGCATCCACTTTGACGATGTCGAGCGCGGCGAGCACGGCGTCCTTCTCCGGCCACGGTGCGTGTTCAACGCGTGTGCCCACAAGGATGCGGATGAACCCCTGCAGGTCCGCGGCCACCAGCATGCCCCGGCGGCGCAGGGACTGGATCACATCCAGACCCACTTCGCCCCGGATCGACGTCCCCAGTACGGCCGCCCGTGCGTCCACGGAGTCCGTTTGCTCGAGGCCAATCGGCCCGGCGAAGGCCGTCACGTACATGTCGCGGACATCCACATCCTGCGTGGGGTAGTCCAGCTTCACACACGTGGAGTCAGCCGCGTAGTGGACCAGGACGGTCACGCCGGCCGCTTCCAGGATCTCCACCACGTGCCGGTCGGCGGCGGCCAGTCGGGTGACGGCGGCGACCTTCAGGCCCAGCCTCGCTCCCGCCGCGGCGGCGTAGTGGGCTCCACCCCCATCGACATGGCTTACACCGGCGGGCGAGACAATGGTGTCCTTGGTGTAGTTGCCGATGTAGACGACGTCATAGGTGATGCGGCTTGCGGTCACGGCGGTGTACCTTTCCTTGTCGTCAAGATGGTTCCCGGCACGAGGCGCGGCTAGTACGCCTCAACGCAGCCGAGTCGCACGAGGATCTGCATGCCGGCGACGATTTGATCCGGCGTGGCGTGCGGGCGGATCTCGCATGTCCGCAGCGCACCGGCCGGCAGCCGGGGCGCCAGATCGGCGAAATCGACTTCCCCCAGCCCCGGAGCGAGATGGTCCTCAACGCCCTTCACGTCATGCAGGTGAACCTCAACGATCCGATCGGCGAAGCGTTCCAACCACTCCGAGTGCGTGAAGAACCCGAGTCGCTCCATCGCCTGGGCGTGCCCGACATCGTAGACCATCCCCAGGGCGTCGGGTCCGGCGCATGCCAGCAGGTCACCCATCTCCGCCGGCGTGGGAATGTCCAGATAGTGGTAGCGGTTCTCCAGCCCGAGAAGGATCCCTTCCTCCCGGGCGCAGGCGAGCAGCTCGGTCAGGCTGCGTTGGACGGCCTCCAGCCGCGGGCCCGACCGCAGAAGACGTTCCTCGATCATGCGCTCTCGCAGCCGTGCGAACTCCGGTGTCCCGCCCAGTCCTGATTGAAACAAACGACGCAGGTCCTTCTCCAGGCCCCCATCACCGGGGACACTGCCGGGATGGACGACCACCTGGCCGGCTCCCAACTCGCGCGCCAGGTGGATGCTGCGCTTGACCATGCGCACTGCCTGCTGCCGCTTCTGCTCGTCTTCGGAGGAGACCTGCCAGTCCAGTGCAACCATCCGTGCAGCCGGGACACTCCTCGGGCACGGCTCGTGAACGCTGCTGCAGATGTGCGGGTGCAGCGTCGCGCCAACCAGTGCAGCCGAATCCACATCATGGTTGAGCTCGACACCCGAGAAGCCCATGTCCTGTGCCGACTTCAAGAACTCATCCAGGCGGTGGGACTGGCGGTTCCATCCCATGGTCGAGAGCGACGCCTTCCAGCGCGGCGGGCTGTTCGCCTCTGCGCGCTCGGTGGCCGAGGGCGTCCCGGGATAGCGGGGAGGGAAGATCTCCAGGAGCTCCTCGAGACCGTCGATCCAGTGATCGGGGACAAGGTCCGCTGCCTGCAAGTCCTTGGCGTTGGGCTTGAGCCGGTGCAGCAGCACGACCATGGCGAAGCCTGCCTTCCGGGCGCCTGCCAGGTCCGTGTCGCGGCGGTTGCCGACAAAGGCGCAGCGCTCCGGCTGGATCTCCATCGACGTGGTGGCCAGTTCGAACGGCAGCGCATCCGGCTTGCGTTTGCCATGCACCGCCGAAAGGACGACCACGTCGAAACAGTCGAGGATCCCGCAGCGCTCGAGCAGCTCCGGGGTCTCGGTGCGGCTGCTGGCGTTGCTGATGACCCCCAGGCGGTAGCCGCGGCGGAAGAGCTCCCGGACGACCGTATCCGCCTGTGGGATCATCTCCCACGTGGCGTACGCTCGTCTCCAGGCACGATGCAGGTCCAGCGCCCGCGGGCGAACCAGCTCCTCAGGGAACTCCGGAAGCATCCAGCGCGTCCAGAACTCCTCCTCCGGGATCTCGCGGCCGGCTTCCTCCGCCCAGCGCTTGTATTCGCCGGCGCGGTGAAGGAGCCGCTCATCCCACTCCTCGCCGTTCAGCTGCGTGCCGAGGAGGGTGTTCAGGGAGGAGAGGGAGTCACGCCGCTGCGCCACGGTGTTACGGGTCGACCGTTTGAGCGTGCCCCCCACGTCAAACAGGACGGCGTCGATGATGGGTGGCATCCGGTTCACCCTTGGGGGACTGCGTCGGTCGCGGTTTCGATCCTGAGGACCGTCGAGTCGAGCAGATCGGGGAATCGTTCGAGATAGTCGTCGGCCAGGGCGGACTTGTCATGGTTGAAGGCGATCGTATGCATGCCGATCGCCCGCGCCCCGCCGAGCTCCTCCGGCGCGTGACCCACGAAGGCGGATTGTCCCGGCGACAGGCCCAGCTGTCGCAAGGCGGCGTGGTAGATGCGCGCATCCGGTTTCTGGATTCCCAGCTCCCTGGAGGAGATGAAGCAGTCCCAGACGTGGCCAAACCCCGCGCCGGCGAACCAGTCCAGTTTGGCATGCATGGGCACTGCCGTGTCGGTGATGATCCCCAGACAGGTACCCGCGCGCCTTGAGACGGATGAGCGTCTCGGCCACGCCATCGATGATGCGCACCGACTGGTCGTCCTGCTCGAGGGCGCGCATCCCCTGCTCGACCGCCGCAGAATCGATCACACCGTAGAGCCCCAGGAGCGCACGTCGATACTGCTCCTGGCCGAGCTCGCCCCGGTAGGCGCCCTCCCTCAGCGACCTGACGACCTCCACAGGGACGTCCTTCACGTTCAAGCCCCGGGCAGTCAGGAACTCGGCCAGGCAGCGCCCCTTGGCGGGCCGGCGGTAGAGGATGTCTCCGGCGTCGAACAGCAGGGCTCGGACGCGCAGATTCGGATCCGGCCGCGGCCGGCTCCGCTGCGCCTGGGGCGATTGCTCGCGTCGCAGGATCTCAACCAGTTCCGCCAGGCTGTCGATCGTCTCGTCCGGCGCGGGACCCTGATCGTCTTCGTTGTGCCGGAAGTCGTGGCGAATCTGGACGGACAGCCCGTAGCCCGCCGCCCGAGAGCCCTTGATATCTCGAGAGACCCGATCCCCGACGTAGGCGCAAGCACTCGTCGGGGTTTCGGCCAACCGCGCGGCGTAGTGAAAGATCGACGGGTCGGGCTTGCGGCGACCATACTCACTCGAGAGGACGACGGGATCGAAGAAGCTACGCAGCCCGTACTCGTTCAGGCACAGGGGGACCTGCCCGTGGCTGCAGACGTTGCTGATCAGGCCGATCTTCAGCCCCATGCGCCGGATGGCATCCAGAACCTCCGGCGACTCGGGGCGCATGGCGCGCTCGTAGAACCGGGTCTCGACGTAGAGCATCAGGTCTTCGCCGGCCGCCTCCAGCCGGAGGGGATCCACCGCGTGATCGGCAAAGACGAACTCTCGCCACACCCTGGCCGGCGGCAGCTCATCCAGGGACACGAGACTCCGCTGGTGGTAGCGCTCGAGCCCGGTGGCCACGACCTCATACAGCTGCTCATCCGTCCAGGGCAGTTCGATCCCGGCGGACAGCAGGCGTTGGCGCAGCCCGGGAGTCGCGCGCAGCCGCGATTCGCGCGAGTACCAGAAGGTCTCGATCGTCCCACCCATGTCGAAGAAGACGGCCTGGATGGTCATGGGTTCAGTCGCCGCATGGTGAGAACACTCCACCTTCACATCCGGGACCGTCTCGGCCCCGGCCGTCCACTGCACGCATGGCACGCGTTCATGCGCGTCGCGTGTGGCGTCCCAGTGCGGGTTCGCAGGGATCTTTGGACACGGACAGAGTGCGTCCGTGTCCAAAGAAACCCATGTAGGTCGTGTTCGACCCGTCTGACTACTTCGGCGCCGCCAGCAGCGCTGGCGGCCCAGAAGTCGCGCACCTTGCTGACGTTGTTCCAGTCGAAGATTGGATCCATCTCCCACACCTGAGGCAGAAGCTCCTCCAGCGGCAGGTTGTCTTCGTTGACGGATATCCCTTCGGCCGCCGGGTAGCGTCCCCAGCTCGTTCCAGGGAGCGAAGCCGTCTTCGGTGAGGATGAAGCTGATGAACAGCTTCGCCGCATTGGGGTGCGGGGCGTTGGTGGCGATCGCCAGGAAGCTGGTCTTGAAGATGCCCATGACCGGCTCCAGATCGAAACAGGGCAGCCATGTTCAGCTCGCCGTCCAGCGTGGCCTCGTAGCTCGAGTAGCCGGTCCACCCGAAGCCCGGCTCTTCCCCTTCGGGCAGCTCCAGGCCGGCATAGGCCGCGTCGACCATGTCACCGTCGTCGAGGATGACGACGCCGTTGTTGGCCACCTTCTTCAGCCACAGGATAGCCGGCATTCTCCACCTCGATGCCGGAGGCGTCCGGCGCGGCCAGCGCATCGGTGGACCAATCCTTGCCGTAGAGCTCCTGGTAGGCCACAGCCATCTCTTCCGCGTTCTGAACAAAGGTGGCCATCTTGGCCGTGGAGCTGACGTCGGAGATCGGGTCCTCCATGAAGAACTTGCCCTTGTACAGCTCTTCGGTGAGCTGCCAGATGTTGGTGATCGGGCAGCCATCCGGGTAGAACTTGTTGTTGTACCCGATGACGTCGGTCGAGTGGCGGGCAACAGCAAAGGGTCGTTCCGCGGTCAGTTCCGGGATCGACACATCCCGGGGGACGAACCACCACATCCACTGGTTGGGCAAGAAGCGGCCGTACAGGATGTGGCCGTCGCTGTTGAACCAGACATCGCCGACGACGTTCCCGCTCTCCTGCTCGGCCGACATCTTGGTGTCGATGCCGTCGGTGTCGGCGACATCGAACTCGATGTCGGGGTACAGGGCGTACCAGGCATCCGGCAGATCCTCGACCCCGCCGGAGTTGGCGTAGACCGTGATCTTGCCTTCTTCCTTGGCCGCCGCCTCGATCGCCGCCCAGTCATCGGTCTCAGGCTGGTACGGGCCGAAGCCGTTGTCCTTCGCCCACTGCTCGGAGGCGGTGAGAGTCGGCTCCACTGCCACCGGCTCGGTGGCTCCGGCGGCAGGCGGCTCGACGGCCACTTCGTAGCCGGTGCTCCGCCGCAGCCCGCCAGCATCCCGAGCAGCGCCAGGAGCGCAACCAACTTCGCAAAGCCTTTCATGTCTTCCTCCCTACATGGTTAGAAGCGGATGGCCTTGAATGCAACGCACTTCCGTTGACGGTCTCCTTCCAGGGGCTCCCCTTGGTCGACCCTCCCTTCTTGACCCGGCGCTCGGTGGCCCATGCCTGCGGCGGCGGGCCCGGGCGTCCCGCGTGGATCGGCATCAGCGCAGCGATCAGGTTTCCGCTCGCCTTGTCGAACAGGTTCAGGGTTTCCGGCAGAAAGCTGAGCCAGATCTGCTGATCCATCTTGATCTTGCTGATGCCCATGACGCGGATGGTCAGCTCGATCTCGCCCCGGCGCGCCACGATGGTCGAGTCGGCCCCGGAGGGCAGGATCGGAGTAGGCGGCGAACTCCACCCCTCCGGGGACGGGCTGGGTCGTGACGGCGATGTCCTCGGGTCGGATGCCGACCACCACATCGCCGGTGGCGCCGAAGGTCTCGACTTCGATCTTGAACCCGCCAAAGATCCACCGAGCCCTGCCGCTCACGACGCCCTCCAGCAGGTTCACCTTCGGATTGCCGATGAAGTCGGCCACGAACAGATTGGCCGGGAAATGGTAGACGGTGTCGGGGGTATCGAACTGCTGCAGGATGCCGTCCTTCATCACGGCGATGTTGCTGGACATCGTCAGCGCTTCCACCTGGTCGTGGGTCACGTACAACGTGGTCGCTCCGGAGAGGTGGTGCAGGCGCTTGAGTTCCGTCCGCATGTCCATGCGCAGGCGGGCATCCAGGTTGGAGAGCGGTTCATCCATCAGGAAGACCTTGGGCCGGTAGGCCAGCATGCGGGCCAGGGCGATGCGCTGCTGCTGGCCGCCGCTCATCTCGCGCGGATAGCGGTCTTCGAAGCCCTCCATCTGCACTTCCTTGAGCGATTCCTTGACCCGCTGCTCCATTTCGGCCTTGGGCATCTTCTGGACTTCCAGGGCGAAGGTGATGTTCTTGTCCACCTTCATGTGCGGCCACAAGGCGTAGTTCTGGAAGACCAGCCCGACGTCGCGCTGGGCCGGGGGCAGCGAGATGCCCGCGGTCGTAGGAGAAGATCAGCTTGTCGCCGATGATAGATCTCGCCGCCGTCCGGATCTTCGAGACCGGCGACGCAGCGCAGCAGAGTCGTCTTGCCGCAGCCCGAAGGGCCCAGCAGGGTCAGGAATGTCCCCGGGTCGATGGTCAGGCAGACATTGTGCACGGCCGACGACGCTGCCGAACTTCTTCGTCAGGTTCTTGATGGTGATCGTTGTTTGCATGGTTGGTCTCTCTCTACATCCCCAGGCCCTTCTTGAGGCTGCTGCCGCGGCTGAACCGGCCGATCACGATGTTGCCCGTCAGGGTGATCGCCACCAGGATCAGGATGACGATGTTCGCCATCTGATCTCTGCCGGTCTCCACGTACTGCATGGTCTGGCTGGCCAGCAGCTGGGTGGCGGGCGTGACCAGCAGGATGATCAGGGACAGCTCGCGCATGGTGGTGATGAACGTCAGCAGGAAGCCGGAAACGAAGCCGCTGGCGGTCAGCGGGAAGATGATGCGCCGGAAACGCCTCCAGGCGTTGGCGCCCGCCACCTGGGCCGCCTCCTCCAGTTCGCGGCCCACCTGCATCATGGCCGATACGCCTGAACGGGAGGAGTAGGGCAGATGTTTGGCCACCGAGACGATCACCAGCAGGGCGAAGGTACCGTACAAGGACGGGCAGCGGCCCCATCTTCCTGGCGAACATGGCGATGTAGACGGCGCCGAAGGCGATGCCCGGGATGACGTACGGGATGTAGGCCAGCTGGTCGACGAGCTTGGCAAGCCGGGTGCCCCGACCCTTGACGATGGCGTAGCCCAGGATGATCCCCAGCAAGGCCGTGAAGAAGGCCGTATAGAGCGCGAGCTTGATCGAGTTCCAGGCGGTCTGGTAGATCCTCGGGTTGAGCAGGACGCCCGGCTGACCGTCGTTGTACATCGGGTTGGGCTGCCCGACCCAGTTCTGCAGGGTCAGGTTGCTGAAGCTGTAGTCGCCCGCCCTCAGCAGGAAGGTGTCATAGGTCAGCAGGCCCAGCGGAACGACGAGCACGAGCAGCTGGAAGATGATCACGCCGTCAAGATCGACCTTCTTCATGCTTCGCAGCTTGGACTCACCTGCGCGACGAAGCCGCGTCCCCCGATCGTTTCGTAGCTCCGACGCGTGCCGACCAGCTTCTGATTGAACGAAATGGTGAGCATGGCGAACAGGATCAGGACGATCGCCAGCACGAAGGCGTCCGCCTTGTCCCCGGCCGCCAGGCTGCCGCGGATCATGGTGGCGACGACGTAGTACTTGACCGGGCGAGCCCAGGATGTTCGGCCCGCCGAAGGTGCCCATCACCTTGGAGAAGGTCATGATGAAGCCGGAAAGCAGAGCCGGCAGGACCAGGGGCAGGGTGATCTTGCGCAGGATGCGCCAGCGCTTGGCGCCCATCAGCTCCCCGGCTTCCTCGAGATTGGAATCGATCGACATCAACGCCGCGGAGACGAACAGGAAGAAGAAGGTGTAGTAGTGCAGCGCGCAGCAGATGATGATCGGCACCGGCCCGTACGACAGCCAGTCGGGCGGGCTTGCGCCCAGCAGGAATTCGTACATTCCCGGCGCCCCGCCGGAGAGCCTGTTCTTGAACAGCACCAGCCAGGCCTGGGCCAGCGTCCAGGAGGGCATGATGTAGGGCAGCACCGCCAGCTGATTGACCAGATGCCGGTTCGGCATGTCGGTGCGCACCACCAGCCAGGCCAGCGATCCGCCGATCAGGAACGAAAGCACGACCGTGCCGAATGGCGATGGTCATCGAATGCTGCAGGGGGGTGAAGGTGTAGATCCTGCCGAAGACGCCGGTCAGCATCCTGACCCAGTGGAAGATGGTCAACTCGCCCACCACGACGTCCGGGGCATCGGTTGATATCCGTGTCCTGCCAGGTCACCGTCGTCTCGACCAGCTTGTACAGCGGGATGATGACCATGACGAACATCACGACCAGCATGATCAAGGCCAGGACGACATGGGGCTTGGTCAGCCAGCGAACGAACCGCCGGGTGCGGGGCAGCAGACTCGTCGGGAGAGGGAGGCTGGAGCAGATTACGAGCGTGGTCATGCTGCTTCTCCTGGGCCTACCTGTCCGGCTCACCGGTTCGACGGAGGCGTTCTCGCAGCTGGTCCAGCTTGTCCAAACGTGACGTCACCGCGTCCAGATTCTCACTGGCGATCTCCAGGAGAAGCGTGTTGATGATGGTCATGGGTACGACCAGCGAATGGAAGGCCGATACGGGTCCCCGCTTGGCGGCGAGAACGATCTCGGCCTTCTCTCCCACGACGGAGCCCAGTGTATCCGTCAGCAGAATCACCGGGCAGCTTTTCTCGGCTGCATGGTCCAGGGCGATCTGCAGGCTCGGATTCACGTCGAAGAAACCGATGGCGAACAAGACGTCGCGATCGGTCATCAGGAGCAGGGGTTCCAGGATCTCGCGTCCGGTGGCGGTCAGCGGGATGACCTGTTTGCCGAAGCGCGTCAGGCGCAGGTTCAGGAGATGGACCAGGGACACCGATGGCCCCTGGCCGAACACGAACACCCGCTCGCGCTCGGTCAGGTAGGCCACGGTCTTGCGCAGCGCCTCCCGATCGACGGTCTGAAGGGCCTGGGTCAGGTAGTCGATTTCCGAGATGGTCACTTTCTCGAAGATGTCCCCGGCCTCTCGCAGCTCATCCAGGCGCCCGCGCAGCCGGACGGAATGCGTCACCCGGCTCCGGAAGTTCTCCTGGAGTACGGCGCGCATGGCAGGGTAGCTTGCGAAGCCCAGCGTTCGGGCGAAGCGGACGACGGTCGCTTCGCTCAAGCCGAGCCGGTCGGCAAGGTCACCGGCGGCGAGGAAGGCGGCCTCGTCCTGGCTTCGACGCAGATAGTTGGCGATCCGCTTCTCGCTCTTGGTCAGGCGTTCGAAGTGATCAGCGAGGGTCTTGCCGAACTCGCCCGCGGAGGCATTCTCGTCGTCACTCATCGCCTGGCCTCCTGATCTCCGGAGCTCGAGGGCTTACTTGCAGTCGGAGCCATCGTGAATGCTTACTTTCATTTGAAGACATTACTGCATTCCAGGATGCGTCGCAAGTGTTCTTTCACACCGTCTGTTATCAAACCAATATGGTCCAAAGTGTCGGTGATGGCGGCGGGATCACAGGGCATCAACGCATTGCCCGCCCTACCCGCCGTTGCGCAACCTGGCCAGCAGCCCCACTCACATCTCCCGAGCCAAGCATGCCGGCGATCTCGGGCGTCGCCCAGATCGCTCCCCCCGTCGTGTCCACGACCATGTCGCAGACTTCCATCTGGGGCCGGTAGCAGACCTCGGCCATCAGGAATTGCTCCTTGAAGAAGCGGTTTCGGAAGTAGTCGGGCTCATACTTCCTGCGGTAGTCGATGTCTCGCCTCCACTTGCGCTTCATCCGCACGGGGTCATCGGTCAGGTAGACGACCTTGATCCCGATGACGGGCGCCGCCTCTTCCAGCAGGAACGGGAAGTTGCCTTCGATGAACACAATGTCACCGGCCGGGACATCGACCGGCACGGCCCCGGGCTTCAGGTTGCCCTGCAGATCGTGGCTCGACATGCCGTTGATGAAGTCGTAGCGCGGCGTCCGGATCGCCTGCCCGCGGCGGATCTCCGCCAGGGCGCGCGTGAAGTGCCCGAGGTGGAGGGCCTCCCGCCCCAGCGTGTGGATGCCTTTCGCCTCCCGGTAGTCACGGTCGGTCAGGAAGTTGTCCATCTCGATCGACGTCACGCTGCGGCCGTCCGCCCGGAGCGCCTCCCGCAGCCGGTCCACGATCTCGGTCTTGCCGGCGGCGGTCGGGCCGGCGAGGGCCAGGATGATGGGCGTCCCTTTCACGTCGATCAGCCGCCGCAGGCAGGCCAGGAAGTGATCGTCCAGCTCGGCATTCGCCGCCGCAAACTCCTTGTAGCCGATCGACTGGCAGCGCTCGAGGTCATCCTGCCGGCGCTCGAAACTCCGGAACGGCGTGCCGCCCAGATGGGCGACGATCTTCGGCGTGAAGTACAGGTTGCGGTGGAGGAAGTAGAAGCCGCGGACGTCGAAGTAGAAGTGACGCCTCACCCACGCCACCGGATACGTGCCCGTCACCAGACCGACCAGCAGCATGACGGTGAGCTTCTCGATCGGCTCGTCCAGCACGATGCCTGCGCCCCGGCGGGGCTTCACCTGCAACGACCGGTAGAACGCGCTGGAGGTCACCCGCTGCTCGATGGCGGCGGGATCGTCGAGGGCGACCGAGGCCCAGCCGCCGGGAGGGGTGAGGTTGTGAAGCGCGTAGCGGAACTCGTACAGTTCGAGATCCCCGATCCCGGGGCTGACCCGCTGCATCACCTCGTACAACGCGGCTGAGAATGCGACTGCATTCGCCCGGGTATCAGCCGGATCTCGGGCGGCGTTCCCCTTCGACTCAGGAACAGACTGCGACATGCGTTTTCTCCTCGTCTCCGCACCGGCCCCGCGTCATGCCCCGAACTTGGCCAGCCGCCCGGCGTGGGCCAGCGCCAGAGGCATCACGTCCGTCGCCCGTACGATGCCCAGGCTGCCTTGCGCACAGGCGCGCTCGCCGAACGTCGCCGATCCCCCGGCGCGGGCGCATTTCGAATGCAGCAGCAGCGGCACGGGGTGCCAGCTGTGCGATCGGAGGATCGCCGGGGAGGAGTGATCGCCTCCGATGATGATCACCTCCGGCCGCAGCTCCAGGAGCCGCGGGAGCTGAGCGTCCACGTCTTCGATCGCCTGAACCTTGCCGTCGAAGTCCCCCAGCTCCCCGGCGGTATCGGTCTGCTTGACGTGCAGGTAGAAGAAGTCGAACTCATCCCAGTGGGCTTCGAGGGCGGCGAACTCATCGTCGAGCGTTTCGCCGCCGAGGTCGAGGACGCGCATGCCGACCAGACGCGCCACGCCGCGGTACATCCCCCGGACGGCGATGGCGGCGGCCCTCAAGCCGTAGCGGTCCAGGAAGCCGGGCAGGACGGGCGAGGCGGCGAAGCCGCGCAGCAGGATCATGTTGGCCGGACTGCGGTCCGCCAGCCGGCGCCGGGCTTCCTCGAGGAAGTGACCTACGATCCCAGCGGCCTTCTCGGAGCCGGGCTCCAGGGCTCGCAGCGGAAGAATGGGCACGCCCGTCCGTTGCGGATCCGTCTCGGTCAGCGCGTCGCCCAGTCCGGGGCCGCGCAGCACAAGTGCGAAGCGGTGATCCTTCACCGTACGCAGGAAGATCTCCACCCCGTCGATCCGGATCGCCTCGCAGGCTTGCGCACAGCTCCCGATTGAGTTCCGTCGGGATTCGCCCCGCTCTTCGATCGATCAGCAATCCATCGGAGTCGACCGAGCAGAAGTTGCCGCGCGCCGCCAGGTCGCCCGGCCCAAGCTCGAAATCGGTCCCCAGCGCCTCCATCGCCCCACGGCCGATGGGGTTCTCGAGGGGGTCGTAGCCGAAGAGGGCCAGGTGTCCCGGCCCGCTGCCGGGCGTGATCCCCGGCGCCACCGGCAGGGTGAGGCCAAGGTCGGAACGCCCCGCCAGGGCGTCCAGGTTCGGCGTCCGGGCGCACTCCAGCTCGGTCGGGCCGCCCGGCTCGCGGGGCAGGCCGCCCAACCCGTCCAGAACGACCATGGCGATCTTGGTCTCGAGAGGGCTCGATCAGGTCGCCCAGAACATGACGATCCACGTTCGGAACCTCACTCGCCTGCGAAGTGACGTCAACCCAACCCCGTCGACCATCGCTTCGTAGGCGCGCCGGGTCTTGGTGTAGTCCCCATCCCGATCGAGGGCGATCCCGCGGCCGATCCCCGAGGCGATCGATCCGACCCCGATCGCCCTCATCTGTTCATCGAGTTTGGCCAGCAGGTCGGGCGCGCTCCCGGGCTCGGTGCTGCGACCATCGAAGATCAGGTGCAGGTACACCCTGGATGAGGCCGCGGCGCCGCGCCATGCGCAGCACCTCCAGCGGATAATCGATCGAGCCGTGCGAGCTCTTCTCGGAGAGCAACCCGATCAGGTGCAGGGCGGACTTCCGTTTCCGCACATCTTTGATCACGCGGCGGAGTGTCTCGTTCTCCGAGAACGAGCCGTCCTTCATGGCGAGATCCAGCCGGACATCGTCCTGCAGGACGAGCCGGCCCGCGCCAAGGTTCATATGACCGGCTTCCGAGTTGCCGGCTTTGCCGGGTCCCAATCCGACGGCCTCACCTGACGCCAGGAGCTGGCTGGTCGGATGCTCTCGGATGAGCCTCCCCCACACCTCGGGCTGCGCCAGGAAGATCGGGTTCGTGTCGTCCTGCCGGCCGATGCCCCACCCATCCAGAATGAGCAGGAGCACACGCCGCCCACCGAGCCAGCGCACGGACGGGAGCAGACATGCGCCGTCCATCTCCCCCGGAGGCTCTACCCCGAGCAGTCGCAAGACGGTCGGCGCCACGTCTGCCAGCGTCCCATTGTGCACTTGGATCCCCGGTGCCTTCCGGCCCTCGAGATACAGGAACGGCACCGGGTTGTCGGTGTGCGAGACGTGGGGTGAACCATCCGGGTTGGTCATCACTTCCAGATTCCCATGATCGGCGGTGACCAATACCGCATACTCGCCGTCGAACGCGGCCTCGCACGATCTCTCCAAGCCGGGCGTCCACGGCCTCGGCGCAGCGTATCTTCGCCTCCCGGTTGGAGGTGTGACCGATCACGTCACCGTTCGCAATATTGGCGACGATCAGGTCGAATCGTTCCTGGATCCCCTGTCGTACAGCCTGGGTGACCCCGGCCAGGCTGAGTTCTGGAACCTGGTCGAATGGTCGGCCTTTCGGCGAAGGGATGCAGACATCCTTCTCGCCGGCATACGGCTCGACCCTCCCGCCATTGAGGAAGAAAGTGACGTGAGCGAATTTCTCGGACTCGGCGACGCGCAGCTGGGTGAGCCCCGTTCGGCCGAGGACCTCCCCGAGCGTGTTCATGATTCGTTTGGGAGCGAAGGCTACCGGGAGGTGCTTGAATTTCTCATGGTACAGCGTGAGGATGACGAAGGTCAGGTCGCGAAGTGGGCGGCGTGGAAAGTGGTCCCAGGCCTGATTGACGAAGGCCTCGGTCAACTGGACTTCGCGCTCCCCGCGGCGACAACAGAAGACCACCGCGTCGCCGTCCGCCATGCGCCCCACAGGCTGCCCCTGATCGTCCACCAGCACGATAGGCTCGAGCGCGTAGTCGGTTTGCCCTTTGCGGTACAGGGTGCGCACGGCCTCGGCCAGCGCCAGGCCGCCAGTGCCTGGGTGTTTGGCCGTCATGGCCAAGTCCTTTCCGCAAGGCAGGCAGGGTCGCTGCCGAAGCACCGTTCGGGCGTGCGCGGCGGGCGCCCCCCTTCCCCGAAGACCTGAGGACCTGCGCACGTCCGTGGTTGCGCCCAAAGTCGCACGGCGCGCCAGGCCTCACGTCCTGGTCGGACGGGCAGACAGGATGCTCGGGAGCGTTTCACCGGGCGAGCCGATCTCATGCCGCGGCACGTCGGGCTGGGAACAGGTCCAGCAGATCGCTGAGGGTGTGGATGACCGCGTCGGGCTGGTTGTCACCGGTGAGATCCCTCTTCTCGACCTCCTCCGATCCGAGCATGATGATGATCATCCCGAAGCCGGCCCGGCGGCCGCCAACGACATCGCGCGACGGGTTGTCACCCACGTAGGCGGCCCTGGCTGGCTCCACTCCCGCCTGTCGCGCCGCCTCCAGGTAGATCTCCGGCCCCGGCTTGCGGTGGCCGAAGACCGACGACAGGATGACGGTGGGGAAGTACTGGCTCATCCCGTCTTCCTCGAGCCACAACGGGATCTCGCGTTCGGTGATCGTGTTGCTGAGGATCCCGAGACGGTAGCCTCGACGCGTGAGTTCCTGGGCGACGGTCTTGGCGTCCGGCTGCGCATGGCGGTGGCCCATGCTCTTCCGGTACAAGAACGTCAATTCACCGGACAGCGGCCCGATCTTCTCGCCCGGCCAATCGGGGAGCATCCAGCTGCGTCCACAGCTCCTTCTCCGAAGCTTCTCGCAGACTCTCGAAGGCCCACTTCCGATAGACCTTGTAGCGCGCGTCGAGCTGCTCACAGAAGGCGTCGGGCGGCTCCGAAGTTCCGACCAGCTCGGCGATCTCCTTTCGAGCCACCGCCTGATACGGCGCGTCCTTCACCAGCACCCGCAGCGTGTTGCCCACGTCGATGAAGATGACCTCGATCTCGGGCTTCATTTCAAGCAGCCTCCCAGCCTGGTTTGGAGCATGAAGCCAACTTGCAGAATTGCATCCGCTTGCAAGCAGACTTTCATTTGAAGAGTATACGTCATTCTTTGGCGCTTTGCAACAATTCATTCACCAGGCAAGTGGTGCCTCTGGTGGCCAGTCCGAAGTCAACAAGTCTCGTTTCGTGGCTGCAAGTGGGGCTCTGGCCAGGAAATCGAAGCCCCGGGATCTTCGGCGGTGGAAGGCCTTCCGCCCGGAGCCTGCCGCCTCTGGCCAGGCATCGCCTGCCGGCTGGCTTGGGCTCGACCTTGCGCCGACGTGGAGTCCCTGGCAGCAGGCGAACCTCGTCCCCTCATGGCCAAGGCCGGCGTCTCCCCTGCAAAGCCCCCTTTCCCGGCCGGGCAATGCCGATCTGTCGAGGGACGTCTGAATGGAGGACCTCGGCTGATTCGCGGCAGACGCCGGGAAGGCATGACCTCGCCTTCACCGACGATCTGGTCTCTCCGCGGCGGTAGCGCCTTCGGTGCGACAACTCCAAACGCGAGAGTCTGCCCAAGCCTTGGCCGCGCAGCATTGCTCGGCGGACGCGGTCAGCTGCCTTCCGCCGGACGCACCCACTGCGCCTCATACAACATCTTGTAGGTGCCCCCGCGGGAGAGCAGCTCCTCGTGCCTGCCCTGGTCCACGATCCTCCCGCCCTCGACGACGTAGATGCGATCGGCGTGACGGACGGTGCTCAGTCGATGGGCGATGATGACGGCGGTTCGCCCGGCGAGCAGATGTTGCAGGGCTTGTTGGATCAGCGATTCGGTGAGCGTGTCCACACTGGAGGTGGCTTCGTCCAGGATCAGCAGGCGCGGGTTCGCCAGCACGGCACGTGCGATGCAGACCAGTTGGCGTTGACCTACAGACAGGTTCGCCCCGCCCTCCACAAGGTCGGTCTCGTACCCGAGCGGGAGCGCCTCGATGAACCCGTGGGCATTGGCCGCCTGCGCTGCTCGCTGGACTTCTGACATCGACGCATCCGGCCGGCTGAAGCGGATATTGTCGGCAACGGTTCCCGAGAACAGGAACGGATCCTGGGGCACCAGGCCCATCTGACCGCGAAGGGAATGCTGGGTGACGGTCCGCACGTCGACTCCGTCGATGCGGACCGAGCCCTCGGTTACGTCGTAGAAGCGGGCCATCAGGTTGGCGATCGACGTCTTGCCGGCGCCCGTCGGCCCCACCAGGGCCACGGTCGATCCCGGCTCGATGTGCAGGTCGATCCCTCGCACCGCAGCCGCACCGCCTCGATAGGCGAAGGAGACGTTCTCCAGATCCACGGTCCCTTCGATGCGCGGCATCTCCGCCGCCCCCGGTCGGTCGGGCACGTCCGGCGCCGTATCCAGCAGCTCGAAGACACGTTCGCCCCCCGCCATGGCGGCCTGGAGGGTGGTGTACAGCTGGCTGAGCTCCAGGATGGGCTGGAAGAACCGGCCGACGTAGGCCAGGAACGCCACCACCACTCCGAGGGTGATCTCGCTCGCCGCCACGGCGCGACCGCCGAACCACAGGACGACGCCTGTGGCCAGCATGCTCAGGAATTCAACGGCCGGGAGGAAGGCAAAGGACAACGACATGGCGGCGATGTTGGCCTGACGATTGGCCTGGTTGAGCTCGTCGAATCGCTCGTGCGAGCTGTCCTCCTGGGCGAACGCCTGAATCACGCGCATGCCCGAGAGGTCCTCCGCCAGATCCCCGACCACGGCGGCGATCCGGGCCCGGGTCTCCCGGAAGGCCGACTGCGCTCGTCGGGCGAACAGAAGCGTCGCCAGCACCATGAGCGGCACCACGCTGAGCGCCAACAGCGCCAGACGTGGGCTCATGCTGAACATGACGACGATCACACCCGCCATGACCAGCACATCACTCGCCAGCGTGATCAGCCCCTCCGACAGCAGCTCGTTGATGACGCCGACATCGTTGATGACGCGCGAGAGGGTCACCCCGACGATATGGGTGTCGTGGTAGCCGAGCGGCAGCTCCTGAAGATGATGGAAGAGCCGGCCGCGCAGCGTGGCGAGGATCCGCTGCCCCACCCACGTCAACAGATACTGCTGACCGGCGGTCACCCCGTAGGCCGCCACGAACGCGCCCGCCATGAGCAAAGCGGTACGTCCCAGTGCCGGCGTGTCCCCGCCGGGAATGTAGATGTCGATGGCCAGCTTGAGCAGGTACGGGGACACGAGGCTGAGACCGGTGCCGGCCAGCATCAGCGCGAAGGCAAGGACCATTCGCCCGCGGTAGGGTCTCAGGAAACCCAAGAGCCGGCGTGTGACGCGCGGGTCGAACGGCCTGCCCGGGGCCACCGACCCGAATTCCCGGATCATCTTCCCCGGACCGCTGGCCGTGCCGGAGCTCCCGATCGAGAAGCTCATCCCTGCGCCTCCCCGCGGCGCAGCTGCGTGTGGTAGATCTCGGCATACAGCCCGGACGTGCGGAGCAGTTCGTCGTGCGTGCCTTGCGCGGCAATGCGGCCCTTGTCCAGTACGAGCACCAGGTCGGCGGCGCGCACCGTGCTCAGCCTCTGGGCGATCACGAACGACGTCCTGCCTCGCATCAGGTGCGCCAGCGCTCGCTGGATCAACTGTTCCGTCTCGGCATCGACGCTCGAGGTTGCATCGTCCAGGATCAACACCCGCGGGTCCTTGAGCAGAGCCCGCGCGATGGCAATGCGCTGCTTCTGACCGCCGGACAGCGTGACCCCCCGTTCGCCGACGGGGGTGCTGTAGCCTTGGGCCATCTCCAGGATGAACGCGTGCGCCTGGGCGGCTTCGGCGGCGGCGATGATCTCCGCTTCGCTCGCATTCGGGCGGCCGAAGGCGATGTTCTCGCGCACGCTGGTACCGAAGAGGTTCGTCTCCTGAAGGACGATCCCGATCTGGTCGCGCAGGGAGGCGAGTGTCACGCGCCGAATGTCCATCCCATCCAGGGTGATCCGTCCGGCGGTGGGGTCGTAGAAGCGCGGGATCAGGTTGATGATCGTGGACTTCCCCGATCCGGTGGCGCCCAACAGGGCGACGATCTGCCCGGGAAGCGCTTCGAAGGTCACGTCATCCAGGACCCGGTGGCGCCCGAAGTAGGCGAAGGAGACGCCTTCGAACCGCACGCGGCCCCGAACGGTCGGAAGCTCGACGGCGTCCAATGCCTCCTCGACCTCGGAGCGGGCATCGAGGATCGCGAACACACGCTCACCGGCGGCGGCCGCCATCGCCAGCACCGGGATGATCCTCCCCATGCGCCTCACCGGATCGATCAGCTGTCCGAGGTAGACCGTGAAGGCCACCAGCTCGCCCAGACTCAACTGTCCTCGCGTGACGAGCCCGCCTCCATACCAGACGATAAACACAAGTCCGAAGCTGGCGATCAGCGTGAGGAGCGGCGCCTGGATGGACTGGAGGCTGGCGGCCCGGGCTGAAAGCTCGAACCAGCGGGCGTTCTCGGCCTCGAAGCGCGCTTCTTCGGCCGGCTCCTGGGCGAAGGCCTTGACCACTCGCGCTCCGCGCAAGTTCTGTTCCAGACGGGTGGTGAGGACCGCCAGCTGCTCCTGGATGGACAGGGAGAGCGGGCGATAGACCCGGGCGAACGAGAAGGCGCGGTGAGCAAGCAGCGGAACGGTCAACAGGGTCAGCAGCGCCAGGCGCGGGTTCATCCAGATCATGACGGCGGCCGTTCCCAGGAGCAGCACCGTTCCATCGACGAGCCGCATGGAGGCCCGGCCCGTCAGGAAACGAATTCGGTCCACATCCTGGACAGCCCGCGACAGCAGCTGACCCGTCTCGGCCTGGTCGTGGTACGAGAACGAAAGCGAGGCCAGCTTGAGATGGATGGCACTGCGCAGGCCGTAGGCCACACCCTGGGACGAGCCCTCCACCCAGCGGTTCTGTGCGAAGCTGAGCACACCTTTCAGCAACGTGAGCCCCAGCAGCGAAACGACCGCCCAGCTCAGGAGGTCAAGATCGAGGTCGCGGATACCCCGATCGACGCTCAACCGGATCAGCTGGGGGATGGCGAAGCTCAGCAGGTTGATCAGCAGGAGTGTCGAGTAGGCCCCAACCACGAGCCGTCGGTAGGGACGCAAGTAGGAGAAGCAGCGGGCCAGGACGCTGCCGAAACGCGAAGCGGGAATGGAGACCGGGGCCGGACGGTCAGCGTTGCTCGTGTTGCCGCCTCACACTGTGGAGCCTATCCATCCTCGCGCACCGTCCCCGATGACGAGAATGACGGTCGATGAATACTGCCCATCTCAGGATCCTCGGCCGCGGCCGCATGGCGGCGCGTGCCGGGCCAGGCCGTCCATCGGCACGCTCGACTCTACGGCTGGCGGTGCGCTCTCGAGCCTGGACCTGGCCAGTGCCCTCTCTTCGTCTGTGAACAGACACCCCCACTCGGGGTCGAGAACCAGCGCTTCGATGCTCATCTCGGATGGCGGGTCGCCGGCCGGATGGTGATGCGGTCAGGCTGGAGGGGTCGAGATGTTGCCGAGCGGCCGCGACGCTTCCCAGATCATCGATCAGTCTGAGAAGGCGGGTCGCACTTGTGGCGCCGCGCTCACGGGCGCGCTCGCACAAGGCGATCATCGCATCGTGAAACCTGCGTTCGGTTGGCTCCACGCATCACCCTCCACCGAGACCCGCCCGGCTCGAAGCGGCCGGACTAGAGCGGCGCCTCGCGCACAGTCTGCCCGTCCTGGGCAGGTCCCGTGGACACCCGCGCGAATCCGGGACCGCTGGCATTGTAGCTTCGGACGAGTGGGCGCACAGCCGCCCCGATCTACTCAGGTCGTGTGTCGGGCCAGGGCCCGTGCCCGGATCGCTTCCAGTTCCCCGTCGCCGCGTGTCTGGAGCGCCTGTGCCACGGCGGGATCGCGCAGCACCGATCCGACAGAGGGACTGGGCTCGAGCGAGCACACCCACTCCAGGCTCTCCCGGACCGTCGAAACATCGAAGTGCATCAGGGCACGCGTCAGGCACGATCCGTCACCCGGAGTCCAGGCGGTGGACGACGGCGCTTTGCGCCGCAGGTCCATCAGGCGTCTCCGACCTTCGATCCGTTCCACGAACACGTCATAGGCTTTGCAGAACTCGTTCAGTGTGTTGCGGACGGGAAGCCATTCGGCGGTCGCCGCCTCGTCCTCCAGCGCCAGGACATGCTCGGGTTTCATCTCCCCGCCATCGTCCCCCCAGCCCGGGACGTCCACGTAGTACGCCTGACGGAAGATCTCGCTGTGGGCCAGGATGGGCAGCATCGTTTCCGGGGCGGGCGCCTCGATCTGCCGCGCGCCGATCGAGAGCCCGGGGAGGCTGTCGTACGCCCGGCGGACATTGGGGAAGACGGTCAGGATTCCCGTGCCGACGACCTCACTGATATCCGGGATCGGGCTGGGGAGCCCGCGGTACATCTCGCCTTCGTAGACACGCATCGAGGCGATCAGGGGCTTGACCCGCGACAGGTCGTAGCCCCTGGCATCCAACAACTGATGCAAGCCGCTTCAGGACGATGATCCCGGACCATGCGGCCGCCAGGCGCGCCTGAGCCTCGTCGATGCCGTGGCGCCCCAGTTCACCGAGCTTGCCCAGCAGCTCGTCGCGAACGGGGAACGCCAGCCGGCCGCTCATGTGGGAGAGGACGGAGAAGATCGCCTGACCTCGTTGGATCTCGTCGGCGAACCGCAGATGCTGGAACAGGGCGAAGTTGACGGTGATGTTGACGCCGATGGCCTCGGCGGTCAGCGCGCGGCACGCCAGAAGCCCGGCGCGGGTGG
Organism: uncultured Chloroflexia bacterium; assembly: GCA_963818575.1. GTDB lineage: Bacteria > Chloroflexota > Anaerolineae > Anaerolineales > E44-bin32 > DYJB01. The sequence goes on from CAWFSV010000014.1 coordinate 118,724, forward strand.
CCGGCAGCTTGAAGACCACATTCGGGACGCCGCCGTTCAGGCGCCGCCGAAGTTCCTGATAGATGGATGTGGCGTCCGCGATCATGCTGTCTGCATCGTCGTGCCGCTTGGGATTCACCTGCAGGCTGACGCAACCCGTCTGACCGCCGGTCAGAAGGAAGATCGGGCGCAGGAGGTGCATGTTGGACAGGACGACCTCGAGGGTCAGCTGGCGCGCCAGATCGTCGCCGCTGGCTGTCGGATCGGCCGCCAGCAGCCGGTCGGCCACCGCGTTCCAACGCGGCGGATCGGCCTGCCAGGCGATATCCACCAGCGGAGGGTTGCAGGTCACGAACGAGGCGCCCAGGTGAAGCGCATAGGGAAGGAAGGCCGCGTAGTCGTTGCTGAACTCACTCCGCGTCTTGCCCTCCGCCCGCAGCTCCGCGATCCGTCGCAGGTTGCTGCCTTCGACGGCCCGGCGGTAGGCAGCCAGGTGATCCTCCAGCGAATCCCCGACCCACGCCCGCGCGGCGGCTGCCGGGTCCGGCGCCGCTTCGGCCTTGAAGCGGACGGCAGCTTCCGCGAGCCGATCGGCCAGGAGCTGGCGGGCGGCCTCGGGCTGCTCCGCAGCCACGCGAACCGCCAGGTCCGCCGCCTTCTGGGCCCACGCTTGAAGTTCCTCGCGTGAGAGCACGGCTGGCCCGTGTCGCGCGGAATCCAGCAGATTCCAGCGCGGCACAAACGAGGCCAGCCGGGTCGCCAGGTCGGTCACGAACTCCAGCCTCCACGCGTGTTCGTCGGCGGAGGCAGAGTCGAAGCCGGTGAGCAATGCTTGCTCAAGCTCTCCGACCACGTGAGCGGAACTCCTTCGGCGGGGTGAAGAACAGGAGCTCGTCAATCGCCTGTGCCACCCTCCCCTGGCGAATCAGCTCCAGCAAGCCTGCGGCCGGAAGCCCTCGCCTGCCCATTCGCTCCGCTTCGATCTCGGCCCGTAGCGATTCCGCGGTACTCATGCGTTGCATCCCTCCAATGGGGAAGCTCTCTCTGACGCTCCCCCGTCCTTCGTCGATGTTCAGACGGGTCGCTCACCCACCCGTTCCGATGAAGCAGTTCCTGGCCGCCTGACCGCGCCCCGAAGGCGGAGGAGCGTGCCGTCGGCAGGTGCGGCTGATGGCCCGCTAGATCGACCCGTCCACCAGAGGCCGCAGGTGCCGCCCGAAATGGGCGACGAGCGCGGCGCAGTAGGCTTCTTCGTGTACGTGCAGCGACGCCTTCAGGCGCGCCCCATATGCCGCAAGGGCGGAACCGAAGGTGACGTGGAGCATCTCGCGTGCATCGAACTGGTCGAGTACGCCGGGCAGATCGGCATCCTTCAGGCTCGGAAGCGACGGGGCAAGCGATGAGTCGGCAGAAACATGGTAAGAAGCGCGGTCCTGCGCGTATCGATCGAAGGCCAGCTGGTAGATGTCGCGAAACAAGTCCGGGCTCACATCCGGCGATCGCCCGCAGCGCTTCCAGGTAGCTGGTGCCGGCGGTCTTCAGGTGCACGAGCCCACCGGCCCGGCGGGCGAAGATCGGGTACAGGCTGAACTTGTCGGAGCCGGAGTGGATGCCCAGCTTGTACGGCCCCAGCGTGCGTGCGACGGCAGCCTGCACTGCTCAGGTCGGCCTCGAATTCCTCGAGGTTGCCGATGTAGTCCACGCCCTTCTCGAAACGGCCGGGGTAGCGCGGAGCCAGGCTGACCCATCGGACCTGGAGGCGGCGCAACTCGTTGGCGATGAAGTAGTGCTCATGCGGGGCTGGTGGGCGTCTCCGTCTCGTCAACGGAGACTTCCAGGTCGAACTCCCGGGTCGTGGAAACGAGCCGCCGGTACATGCGCGAGACATGGGCGATGGCGTGTCCGTACTTGCCTGCAGCTCGCCACAGCGTCTCGTCGGTGTACGTCAGCGCGGCCCCGCCATCCAACGGGAAGGACCGGCCGAGGTAGATGCGCCTCCAGGTCGGCCGGGATTCGTGTCCAGATCCTTCCACGGCAATCCGCCCCGCTTGGCGACGAGCTCGGGAAGCGATGCCTGGTGGGCGGTGGCGTCGACATGATCGCCCGGGTCAAAGGTGAAGAAGGTGTATCCGGCGGCGACACAGCTGTCCAGATCGTCGCCGGTCTTGAGGTGATCGGCGTCCGCGCCCCAGGGCTCGCGCCAGCCTTCCTGGAAGACCCCCCACATGGCGTCGTCGAGCACCTCGCCGGGAGACCGGCCGGTGCGGGAGTTCTCGCGGATCGACTGTTGGGCGAAGATGGGGACGATACCGCTGGTCTCGCGGAACGCCTGCACGTGCCCCGGGGTGGCCAGCCCCAGGCGGTCGCCACAGCCCGCCACCCGGGCGAGACCCAGGGTTTGTGGGCGAAGCCATGGCAGCCGATCGCGCAGCGCGGCGGCGTTGGCGGCCGACAGCGGACACACGTGGACGTCCGCGCGCGAGGTTCCCGTCGAAGCCGGCCGTGGTCGCCGATCACTCCCAGCCAGCGGTGGGCTTCATCGCGCGCCAGGAAGTAGGTCGCCTTCCCCTCGTGGGTTACCGAGCGCGGGTAGACGTGTAAGCCCGTCTTCTCGGCCAGTTGATCAGCCGACATAGCGCTCATCGGTAACCCTCTTCAAGTGGACCAGGCCGCGCTCGAGCTGCGGTATCCGCTTCCGGCTGCGGCATGAATTCACCCGAGACGTATCCCTGGTAGCCGACGTCAACCAGAGTTCTCAGAATGGAGGCGAAGTCGAGGTGCCCGGCTCCGGGGTGCCAGCGATTGGAATCGGCGACGTGGAAGTGGAACAGATGCGGTCCGCAAGCGCGGATGCTCTGCTCGATGGACGGTTCCTCGATGTTCATGTGGAAGGTGTCCATCAGCAGGCCGAGATTGCCCGCTCCGACTCGTTCCACGAGCGCCAGTCCATCGGCTGCGGTGTGGATCAGATCCGTTTCGTAGCGGTTCAGGGGCTCCAGCGCCACACGAACGCCCTTCTCGGCGGCCGCGGCGCACGTCGTCCGCAGTGCCTCGATCAGGAACTCCATCGATCGCTCGTGCGTCTGGCCTTTGGGCGTGATCCCGCGCAGCAATCCGATGATGATGACCGCCCCCAGGCGAGAGGCCAGCGGCACGTGGCTCACGGCGCGCTCGATCGCCGCGGCGCGCACTCCCGGGTCATCACTGGTGAAGGACAGGCCCTCCTCACCCCACGCCTGCCCGGTCCCGATCGCCGGAACGGCCAGGCCCTGTGCGGAGAGCAGTCCGGCGAGGGCGTCGGCATCGACCTGCCGTGGGTCGCGAATCGCCAGCTCGACCCCGTCGTAACCGAAGGCGGCGATCCGGGACAGGTTGCTCGCCAGATCGCCCTTGAAGGTCGCCGCCTGGAACTGGGCGGGGTGGGTGGACAGAACGACCGAGAACTTCATGAATCACCTGTTGGGCCCTGGCGACAGGCATTGACCTGCGGGCCGGCGTCGGAGATTGCCTTCCTTCTCTATCTCGCCACGTACGTCACCTTGCACTCCGAACGGTCCGTCTGCAGCTCGAAGGATGTTGGCGGGCACGTCCTCCAGGCTGATTCGCTTGGTGCTCATCGGCGTCATGTCCATGCCGGACGCCATGCACTCGATGACCCGCGGGAAGTTGCCGTGCCCGGAGTGCCCTTGAGCACCGACGATGCGGGCGCGCCGCACCTGCAGCACTTCCCCCGTGACCGGCATCTTGGCCTCGGCCCGGGCGGTTACCACGACGGTGCTGTTCAGCGTGCGCCCTTCCCAGATGACGCGCTCGATCCCAGGGTAGACCTTCTCCGGCAGGCCGGTGGCCTCCATGAATAGGTCGGCACCCATCCCCTGGGTGATCTCCAACACCCGGTCGGCGAAATCCTCCGTCGCCGGGTTGATGTGATGGTCGGCACCCAACTTCATCGCCATGGCCGCGCGTTCGGGCTGCGTTTCGGAGATGATGACCATCGAGGCACCGGCGCGCTTGAGGATGGCGCAGGCCGCAATGCCCACCGGCCCCGCTCCCAGGATGACGACCCGGTCGCCCGGACGGATCCCGCCGCCGCGCTCGATGACGGCGTTGTAGGCCACGGCGGTCGGTTCGATCAGGCTGCCAGCCAGGTACAGGTCGTCCTCATGGTATCGCCGGCGCAGCGGTTCCAGGCTCCAGATGGTGCGAGAGGGCAAGACCATGTAGCGGGTGTACGCACCATTCACGTTGAAGCCAATCTCATTCAACTGTTCGCAGTGGTTGGGTTGGCCGTCGGCGCAGGGTTTGCACTGTCCGCACCACAACATTTCCTCGGACGTGACCGGCTCGCCCCCCTTGAACGGCTTGTTGGTCCGCTTGTCCCGGGCATTCTTCCCCGCCTCAATGACCACTCCCGAGAATTCATGCCCCAGGATCGACGGGAAGCCGGTCAGGCCGGGGTAGTAGATATAGCCATCCTTGTCCGCCTGGGCCATGTGAACATCCGAGCCGCAGATGCCGCAGGCTTTGACTTCCAGGACGACGTCTTCCGGTCCCGGAATGGGGACGTCGTATTCGCGGGTCTCGAAGCGCGGGTGTCGCCATACCTGGCTCCCCAGGTAGGTCTGCCGGCCTTCAACGTCCTTGGCCCCCAATCGGAAACCGGGCTTCGGGTCCCAATCCGCAATCAGCGTCACACCTGGCATGCGGCCCTTCATGATCCCGCTCCTTCGCAGACTTCACGCTGCAATGGCTCGGCGAATCGCTCCCCTGCACCGCCGCCCACATCGCGGGCCCCGATCGACATCAGACCTCGGTCCCCTGCCCGATCCGAGGCAGACCATAGACCGTCTTCCACCCGTCACTGAGAGGCTCGCGCAGATACGGCTCCATGTCCGCCTCGGTGCGCAGGGTCACCTCCTCGACCGGCGGGACCTTCCCGGCCGGGAATGCCTCCAGGATGTGGTCATTCCAAAGAGTCAGATACTTCAGGATGGCGGCCATCGGGCGCTTGGCCTTCTGGGCCGCTCCGGACCTCGCCTTGCCCACAACGCCTTCGGGGGTCGCGGCGATCTCGATGGCGAAATGTCCCTCGCCCTCCGACCAGCGGCTCGGACGCCCAAAGGGATCCACGGACTTATCGAAGTGGCCGTCGGGCAGGTAGGCCTTGCCCTCGGTGTCCACGGCGTAATCCATGTCGACCATGTCGGGATGCAGGAGCAGGCTGAGCGAGGTCTCGGATTCGTCCGCATGCACGAAGTGGGTGGTCATCTGGCCGCCGCGCTCGACCGGGCGGAAGAACTCGCGTACGCCGCGGTGCCAGTCGATCACGCGGAAGATGCCGGGCAGCTGGTAGCGCTTCTGGAACTCCTGGACCGCCAATTCGAGCATCCACAGCTGGCCGTGGTTGTTGACGATGAGCTGTTTGCGGAAGCCGTCATTCCACAGGCCGAGCATCACGTCGATCATCATCTCGCGCACCACGTGCTCGCGCACGATGACCGTGCCGGGCATGCCCAGGTGGTGGTAGGGGTGCCCGCCATAGTTCAGGGGCGGAAGCGCCAGGTTGACCGGCGCCCCGCGCCGGGCCGTGAAGCGGCGCACGCCTTCGCAGATGGCGCTGACGTAAAGCGTGTCGGCTGCACTGGGCAGGTGGCGTCCGTGCAGCTCGGTGCACCCCACGGGAATGAACACCACGTCGTTCTTGCGGCGGTTGGCCTCCACCTGCCAGCGGGTCGTGGTCTGGATGTAGGACCCCGGCTTGGCCCACTCCACGGGCGACGGGATGCCGTAGTCGGCCAGGATGGCATCGATCTGCTCGTCGCTCGCCTCCCACACTTCCTTCTTCATGCGCCCGACCGCATTGTCTTCGAAGAACAGGTCGGGTTGACGGGTCGGCAGCAGTCCTTGCGGGACGTTCGGGGTCGGCATCTCCGGCCTCCTTGTCTCAGGTAGCCTGGGCGCGGATCTCGCTCACCCGCACCGGGCGGTTCTCGCGCATGGATTGGAAGGCGGCATGGCCCAGGACGACGGCGGCGCGTCCATCGTCGCCCGTGATCGGGACCGGCTTATCGTCGCGAACAGCCTCGAGGAACTGGCGCACTTCGTCCACATAGCAGGGCGCAAAGCGCTGCATGAAGAAGTGGGGCAGCCGGGCGCCGTGGAACCCGTCCACATCGCCCATGCTCAGCGTCGTCTCGGACTCGTTCCCGGCTATGGCCACGCCTTCGGCGCAGAACACCTCCAGGCGCTGGTCGTACCCGTAGACCGCCTTGCGGCTGTTGTCGATCAGGCCCAGGGCGCCGCCGGCGAACTTCAAGATGACCGCGCCGGTGTCGATATCGCCGAGCTCGGCGAGCGCCGGCTCGATCAGCACGCACCCGGCGGCGTAGACCTCCTCCACCTCTCCGACCTGGAACCGCGCCATATCGAAGTCGTGGATGGTCATGTCGAGGAACATCCCGCCCGAGAGGCGCATGAACTCCATGGCCGGGACCTCGGGATCCCGGTTGGTGATGCGCAGCATGCTGGGACGGCCGAGCCTGCCCGAGGCCACAATCTCCCGCACCCGGCGGAAGCTCCGGTCAAAACGCCGGTTAAAGCCGACCTGCAGCTTGACGCCGGACTCCTTGACCACCTTCAGCACCTCATCGATGCTCGCCAGGTCCATGGCCAAAGGCTTCTCGCAGAAGATGTGCTTCCCGGCTTTGGCCCAATCCTTCATGATCGCGGCGTGGGCGTCCGTGCTGGCGGTGACGAGCACGGCCTCGATGTCCTTGTCCGTCAGCAGGTCGTGGTGATCCTTCACCACCCGGCGGATGCCAAGCTCATCGGCCAGGGCCTGGGCCACCTCGAGCCGCAGGTCGCACAGCGCCACGAGGTTCGCTTCCGGGATCAGCTGTGCGACGTTGCGCACATGCACGCTGCCCATGCGCCCGGTTCCGACAACAGCCAGATTCACCTTTCGCCCCATGTTTCCCTCCTCGCGACCCGTTCACCGGGAGCCAACAGTGGTTCCCGGCGAAGGGGAGCGGATCACATCCTCATCACGATCTTCATGGCGCTCTTCGGCCCGTGCTGCATCGTCTTGGGATCGAGCCCGAGGCTGCCGAACGCCTCGAGGCCCTGCTCCAACGGGATGACCTTCGTGAAGAACGGCTTCATCTCCAACCGCTTCTCCTGCAAGATACGGATGGAGGGCACCATCGTGTTCTGCCCCAGGTACAGCCCGATGATCTTGACCGCCCAGCGCGTGATCTCGTTGGGGATGATGCTGGCCTGGATGCTGGAGTCCATGCCGAACGGCAGCACCTTCCCGCCGGGTGTGACGCAGGTCAGCGCCTGCTCCAGTGCATTCCCGGTCGCCTCGACGACGATATCCGCCTTGCGCCCATACGTGAACCGGGTGATCTCGTCCTCGATGTTCACTTCGTGCGGGTTCCACACGGTCAGTCCGCATTCCCTGGCCACGCCGATGCGGAACGGATCGATTTCGGTCACGGCCACTTTGGCGGCGATGTTCTTGGCGAACTGGGCGAACAGGTAACCGATGGGGCCGAACCCGAGAATCAGCACGTAGTCGTAGGGCAGCATGTGCAGGTGGTTCATGCCGTTGACGACGGTCGCCAGAGTCTCGACCTGCGAGCCGAGCACATCGTCGATCTCGGCGGGCAGGAGATAGCACTGCTTCTCGGGCACCAGGCAGTATTCGGCGAACCCGCCATCGCGCATCACGCCGATGGCGTTGTGCTTGATCTCCACACACTGGGAGGTCAGGCCCATGCGGCAGAACTCACAGAATCCGCAGCGGATGTTGTTGTCCACAGCCACGCGATCGCCAATCTTGATGTGCTGCACGTGGGTGCCGGCCTCGACCACTTCGCCGCAGAACTCATGGCCGAGGACCGTGTTGGGTCGGAAGTGGTGTTTGCCTTCCAGGATCTTCACATCCGTGCCGCAGATGCCGACCCGACTGACCCTGATCACCACCTCGTCCGGCTGGCTGACGTGGGGAATGGGCCGGTCCTCCAGCACGAGCTTGCCGATGTCTTTGAATACGAGCGCCTTCATCTTGTCCATCGCTCCCACCTCTGTCCGCGTCCAAGCCCTGTGTTCTCGCGCCCAAGAGTCGGACGTGATCCGGCGCGGGTTGGGCATGAGATCGCCCGGCCCGCCTGGCCTGCCGTCCGATCCGGCTGTCGCGGCCGGCGTCGATGACCGGCCGAGGACAAACCGCTCGATCCCGGCTCCCCCACGAAGACCAACTCCGTGACGAGCCGGGTTCAGATGCTTACGTCGAGTCCCGGACGACCAGGCGTCCCTGAACGACCTGATCGGAAAGCCGCGCGGTGACCGACGCGTCGGTCTGCATCAGGTTCAGCAGCATGCCCATCGCCAACTGCCCCATCTCGAATTTGGGCTGCGCGATCGTCGTCAGCGGGGGATCGACGTAAGCTGCCAGGGAGATGTCGTCAAAACCGACGACCGCCAACGCCCCAGGAACCCGGATGGCCATTTCCCGCGCCGCCCGGAGCAGGCCGATGGCGGTCATGTCGTTGTAGCAGAACACGGCCGAGGGCGGCTGGGTCAGGGCCACCAGCTTCTCGAGGGCGCGGCGTCCGCCGTCCGGCCATCCATCACCGCCCACCACCAGCTCCGCCTCCCACGTCAGCCCGTGTGCTTCGAGTGCCTGCCGGTACGCACCCAGGCGCTCCATGTCGGAGCTGTGGTCCGCCGGACCGGTGACATAGGCAATTCGCCGATGCCCCTTCTCCAACAGATGGTCCATCGCCAGCAGGCCGCCGTGGTGGTTGTCCACGGTCACGGTGTAGGTGTAGTGCCCGCTCTGTTCGTTGTGGTTGTTGATCAGGACGACGGGCACGCCCAGGCGCTCGACGTGGTCCAGGTACAAGCGCCCCGATCCGCGACGCGGTGACGATCAGACCATCGACGCGTTTGGAGCGCAGCATCTCCACCGCCGCAATCTCGCGAACCGGCTCCGAGCCGGACCCCGAGAGCACGACCGTGTATCCGTGGTCGTGCGCCGTCGTCTCGACGCCCTGCACGACTTCGGCGACAAACGGATCGGCGATGGTCGCCACGACCACCCCGATCGTGCGGCTTCGCCCCGTGACCAGGCTTCGGGCAGCGGCGTCCGGCGTGTAACCCATCTCGAGGGCAACGGACTTGATCCGTTCGCGCGTCGCGGGATTGACGAGCATGCCCTCGCCCAGGGCACGCGAGACCGTCGAATGCGAAACGCCCGCCGCCCTGGCGATATCCTTGATCGAAACCCTCGGCTCCGACTTTCCCGCCACCGTACTCCCTTGCATCTGCACACGTGTGCTGCACACGTGTGCAAAGTATCGCGCATCCGAGCCGTGTCCGTCAAGTAGGAATCTGATACCTGGCGGCCTGACAATCGTCTCTGACCTGCCTCAACACACCAACGCCTTGGGCGGCTCATCCGTCGTTTGGATCGGTTCCCGGACCGCCGACGCAGGGATGTGCGATCCGAGAGACCCCGCCGCCATGGCTTCTCCAGAACCTGCCAGGGGATCCCTGTCCCGAGGTGGGACATCCCCTTTCCCTTCGCCAGGATGCGCAACCGCGGCGCGTGGAGATGCGCTGGCTGCGCTCTTCGCGCGACCCTGCCTCGGTTCGACCACATCCGCCGAGCCGGCGAGTCTCACCACCGACACACGTGTCCGCCGGGTGGCTACGTTCGTCTCCCGGGCCGCCCGCGCTGGTGGCCTCGCCGGCGTCGGCTATAATCGCCTGCATGACGTTCCCTCCCATTGACTACCTCATCGTGGGGCACCTCACCAAGGACCTTAACCCAAACGGCTACACGATGGGCGGCACGATCGCCTACTCCGGGCTCACCGCTTCGGCGCTCGGGTTGCGCGTCGGCGCCGTCACCTCTTTCGGCCCCGATATGCACATGACACGCCTGGGGGACGTGTGGATCCACGCCGTGCCCGCCTCCCAGACGACGACCTTCACCAATGAGTACACGTCGGCCGGCCGCCGCCAACGCATCACCGGCCGCGCCATGGAGCTCATGCTCGATCACATCCCGGAGGAATGGCGCACGGCGCGTTGGGTGCACCTGGGGCCGGTGGCCAACGAGGTCGATCCGGCGTTGGCGGCCGCCTTCCCTCAGGCTTCGCTTGGGCTCACGCCCCAGGGCTGGTTCAGGGACTGGGATAGCGACGGGAACATCACCACGCTGCCGTGGACGGCACGCAAGGCCGCCCTGGCGGCGGCGAAGGCCGTTGTGCTCAGCGTGGAAGATGTGGGTGGCGACGAGGCGGCGATCAGGGAGATCGCCGAGGTCTGCCCGCTGCTGGTGGTCACCGACGGCGCGCACGGCGCCCGCGTGCACTACGAAGGCCGGATGCGCATGATCCCCGCCCCGGCCGTGGTCGCCATCGATCCGACCGGCGCGGGCGATATCTTCGCCGCGGCATTCTTCGCCGCGTTGGATGAAGGCGGAGAGACATTGCAGGCGGCGCGTTTCGCCACGGCCATTGCGACCCAATCGGTGACACGCCGCGGCCTGGCCGGTGTTCCGACGCGCCAGGAAATCCACGCCGCCAGCGAGGCCGCCGGCTGATGACCCGCATCTACGCGCTGGTCAACCAGAAGGGCGGCGTCGGGAAGACCACCACCGCCATCAGCCTGGGCGCCTATCTGGCGCTCCTCGGGCAGCGGGTGCTGCTCGTCGATCTGGACCCGCAGGCGAATGCCACCGCCTGCCTGGGGATCGACCACGACGGCGTCGCCGGGGGCACGTACGACGCGCTGATCGGCCGCGGTTCTGCCGTCGACCTGGTGCTGCACAATCCCAAGCTGCAGCTCTCGCTGCTTCCCTCGTCACCTGCGCTGGCCGGCGCAACCGTCGAGCTGGTCGACATGCCCGACCGGGAACGGCTGCTGCGCCATGCCCTGACCACGCTCGCTCAGCGCTTCGACTACGTCCTGATCGATTCGCCGCCGTCGCTCGGCCTGTTGACGGTCAACGGGCTGATGGCGGCGGAAAGCGGCGTGCTGGTTCCGGTGCAGTGCGAGTATCTGGCGCTGGAAGGGCTGACGCAGTTGATGCAGACCCTCGGCCGGGTGCGGTCCGGACTGTTCCCTGAGCTCGCCATCCGCGGCCTGGTCCTGACGATGTTCGACGGGCGCACCAGCCTGGCCCAGCAGGTGGCCGACGAAGTGCGCTCGCACTTTCCGGGCAAGGTGTTTCGGAGTGTGATCCCGCGCAGCGTGCGGCTGGCCGAGGCCCCGTCACACGGCCTGCCGATTTCTGCCTACGAACCTTCGTCCCCCGGCGGGCTCGCCTACCGCGCCCTGGCGGAGGAGCTCCTGCGGGGAGATGGCGTCTCGATCCCGCGCGCGGCGCGAGGCAAGGACTGATATGGCCAAGAAGCATGGGCTCGGGAAGGGTCTCGATGCACTCATTCCCGCCGGCGAAGGGTCGGCCAGCGCCGGCGGGGGAATCCTGCAGCTGCCGGTCGACAGCCTCCGCCCCAACCCGCGCCAGCCGCGGCATCAGATCGATCCCGACGACCTCAAGGATCTGACCAACTCGATCCGCGCCCACGGCGTCCTGCAGCCGCTGCTCGTGACCGCCGACGGCGCGGACTTCGTCCTGATCGCCGGCCAGCGCCGGCTGCAGGCGGCGCGACTGGCCGGGCTGGAGTTCGTCCCGGCGATCCTGCGCCAGGCCAGCGATGTGCAGCAACTCGAGCTGGCGCTGATCGAGAACCTGCAGCGAGAGGACTTGAACCCGCTCGAGGCGGCCGAAGGCTACATGCGGCTCGGAGAGGAGTTCCACCTGTCCCATGAGGCGATCGCCGAACAGGTCGGCAAGAGCCGCGCGGCGATCTCCAACACGCTCCGATTGTTGAAGCTCGCCCCGGCGGCACGCCAGGCGCTGGCTGCCAACCGGATCAGCGAAGGGCACGCGCGGGCGCTGCTCGGCCTGCCGACGGCGCAGGCGCAAGGCGCCGCGCTCCAGACGGTACTCAAAGGCGACCTGAACGTCCGGCAAACCGAGGAGCTCGTGCGCCGGCTGAGCGGCCAGCGGCGCGCCAGCCCCAAGTCCGCCAAGCGTTCCGCCGAAGAGACGGCGCTGGAAGATCAGCTGCGCCAGGCCCTGGGGACGCGCGTCCTGCTCCGCCGCGGGGGCCGGGGCGGAAGCCTGATCATCCACTTCTATTCGGACGAAGAACTGAACACACTGGTCGACCGGCTGCTGCACTGAGATGCGCTATCTGGTGTATGGCGCCGGAGCGGTAGGCGGCTACCTCGGTGGGAGCCTGGCTCTGGCCGGTTTCCCCGTGGCCTTCTTCGATCGCCCGGAGGTCGCGGAGAGCCTGCGCGCCACAGGATTGACGCTCGAAGCATCGGGGACTTCGAGGCGGATCGAGGCGCTGACGCTGGTCAACAGGCTCGACCGCCTGCCAACGCCTCCGGACGTTGTGCTGCTGACGGTCAAAGCCTACGACTGCGCCGCGGCGGCCGAGCAAATGCGGGTGGGACTGCCCCCGACGGTGCCGGTGGTATGTGTCCTGAACGGGATCGGTAACGAGGCCACGCTGGCCGCGGCGCTCGGCGTTGAGCGGGTCATCGCCGCCTCGCTGACCTCCGCCATCCAGCGCCTCGATCTCGGCGTGCTGCGCGTCGAGAAGGCCCGCGGGATCGGCCTGGCATCGACGCACGCTCTCTCGGCCGGGCTGGAGGCCGACTTCGCATCCGCCGGCCTTCAACCCCGACTGTATCGCGACGCCGAAAGCATGAAGTGGTCCAAACTGCTGACGAACCTGGTGGCCAACGCCACCTCGGCCATCCTCGATTGGTCGGCCGAAGAGGTCTTCCGGCATCGCGATCTGTACCGCCTGGAGGTCGAGGCGCTGCGCGAGACGGTGCGCGTGATGCGCGCGCTGGGACACCGCCCGGTTGATCTTCCGGGAGTGCCCGCCGGGCTTCTGGGCACGGCGGTGTTCTTGCCGGACTGGATCACCCATCCAATTCTGTTCCGGGCGGCGGCCGGGGGCCGGGGTGAGAAACGCCCGTCCTTCGCCTACGATGTCGGCCGCGGGCGATCGGAAGTCGGCTGGTTGAACGGTGCCGTCGTCGAGCACGGCGAGCGTGTCGGCGTCCCGACGCCGGCAAGCCGCGTCCTGACCGAGGTGCTGACGATGCTGGTGGAGGGCAAGCGGGGAGCGGCGGCCTATCGTGGCCACCCGGATGCCCTGCTGGCCGCCGCCGTCCGCGCCGGGGTCCCCGGCCTTCGGGGGTATAATCCCGACGCCCTCCCCCCGATGGCGTAGCGGTCGATCCATCCCTGCGGCGGGCGGATTCCTGGAGGCAGTGCAGCAAATGGGTGCCGTGGACCGGGTGGCAGTGGTGACGGGAGCCTCGCGCGGCATCGGCCGCGCGGCGGCGCTTGAGCTCGGGCGGCAGGGCGCGGCGGTGGTGGTGAACTACCGTCAGGACGCCGCGGCAGCCGAGTCGGTGGCGGCGGCCATCGTCGCCGGCGGCGGACGTGCCGCGGTCCATCAGGCGGATGTGTCCGATTTCGCCGCCTCCGAGGGCCTGATCAAGTTCGCGCTCCAGCACTTTGGGGATCTGCACATTCTGGTCAACAACGCCGGGATCACCCGCGACGGGTTGATCATGATGATGTCCGAGGCCGATTGGGACGTCGTGCAGAGCACCAACCTCAAGTCGACCTTCAACTGTTCCAAGGCCGCCGTGCGGCACATGATCCGCAAGCGCTGGGGCCGGGTGATCAACATCACGTCGGTCGCAGGGCAGATGGGCAACGCCGGCCAGACCAACTACTCCGCTTCCAAAGCCGGGCAGATCGGGTTCACCAAGGCGCTGGCGCGCGAGGTCGCACCGCGCGGCGTCACGGTCAACGCCATCGCCGCCGGCTACATCGAAACCGACATCTGGGCGAGCGTCCCCGAGGCGGCGCGCCAGGCCGCGCTGACGCTCATCCCGTTGGGCCGCACCGGGCAGCCGGAGGAGATCGCCAAGGCGATCGCCTTCCTGGCCTCGGACGACGCGGCGTACATCACCGGCCACGTCCTGACGGTGGACGGCGGCATGGCGATGTTCTAGGAGGCAGGCCGATGGACGGAGCATGGGAGGAACGGCCGACCGGCACGACGACCATCGCCCCGGGAGTGCTGGTGACCATCGCCCGGCTGACGGCGCTGGGGATCCCCGGCGTCACGCGCATGGCGCCGGTGGCCGGCGGCGTGAACCGGTTGTTCCGCCGCGGCGCGGGCGAAGGCGTGCGCATCGAGGTCACCGAGAACACGGTCAGCGTGGACCTGTACCTGGTGCTGGGGCCGGCGACGAACGTCCGCGATGTCAGCCGCAAGGTCCAGGCCGAGGTCGCCAGCGCCATCGAGAACATGGTCGGCATGCCGGTGGCGCGAGTCGACGTGCACGTCGAGGACTTTGACGACCTGCCGGCGGCGGAATGATCGGAGCCCGATGAAGCGTGAACGCCGCCGGGTGCGAGCCCTGGCGCTGCAGGCCCTGTACGAGATCGATCTGACCAACCATCCGCCCGAGGCGGTGCTCGCCCGTCACCTGCAGGAAGCGGAACAGCTGAGCGCCGAGGGCGCGGCCTTCTTGCAGGAGCTGGTCCGCGGCGCGCGGGCCCACGCTCCGGCGCTCGACGCCTGGATCGCCCGCTGTGCTCCCGAGTGGCCCGTGGATGAGTTGGCCGTCGTCGATCGCAACATCCTGCGCCTGTGCCTGTGGGAATTCGCCGTTTCCACGGGAACGCCGATCAAGGTCGCCATCAACGAGGCCGTCGAACTGGCGAAGCACTTCGGATCCGACAGCGCGCCGCGGTTCGTCAACGGCGTGCTGGGAACACTGGCTGACCAGGAGGGCGACATCCGCCGCGAGCTGCTGCCCGCGCCCTGATCCCACACTATGAACTTCCTCGGCGTCGGTCCCCTCGAACTGATCCTGGTCATCGTCCTGGCCCTGGTGGTCGTCGGGCCTCGCGACCTGGCCAAGCTTGGCCGGGACGCCGGCCGGTTTCTCAATCGCCTCTACCGCTCGCCGACCTGGCGAACGATGAACGAAGCCTCGCGCGAGCTGCGCAACCTGCCCAACCGGCTGGCACGCGAAGCGGAGCTCGATACGCTGAAGCGTGACCTGGAGCAGACCGGGCAGACGATCCAAGCGGACGTGCAGTCGGCCGGGAACGGGATGCAGGCGTGGTCCCCCTCGGCGCGCCCTGCCCCGCCCCCGCCGCGACGCTCGGAGCTTGCCCCGCCGGTTCCCGACGAAACCCCGTCGGCCGAGGCCCCCGGCCCCTTCGCCGACACCGCCGGCGGAGTCGCCGTTCGCCGAAGGCTGAACATGCGACGATTCTTCGGCCGCCTGTGGTGGATCCTCACGGCGCCCGTCCGGCTGCTCCTGTGGCCGATCCGACGAGTGCGTCGGTTCATCGACTACGAGCCCGACGAGGCCACCGCCGGCGACGCCTTCGCCCAGACGCTGCAGTCACCGGGCGTGCTGCTCGATCACCTCGAGGCGCTGCGCGGTCACTTCCTGCGGTCGCTGATCGCCCTGGCCATCGGCACCGCCGTCGGCTTCGCCTTCGCAGAGCGCATCCTGGACTGGATGGCCGGTCCCATCGGAGGGATCGAAGCGCTGCAGGCGATCGAGGTGACCGAGTCGGTCGGCGCCTTCATGAAGGTGTCGCTGCTGACCGGTTTCGTGCTGGCCTTCCCGTACATCCTGCTCGAGGGCTTCGCCTTCGTCAACCCGGGGCTGAAACGGCGCGAGCGTATCCTGCTGCTGACGTCCATCCCGGCGGCCACGCTGCTGTTCATCGGCGGCGTGGCCTTCGCCTACTTCGTCATGCTCCCGGCCGCGCTCCCGTTCCTGCTCAACTTCCTCGGCATCCAGACCGTCCCCCGCCCCTCCAACTACATCAGCTTCACCACCAACCTGCTGTTCTGGATCGGCGTCTCCTTCACCTTCCCCCTGATCATGTTCGCCCTGGCCAGCGTGGGCATGGTCCGGTCGGGGTCGCTGCTGAAGGGTTGGCGCTTCGCCATCGTCGGCATCGCCGTGATGGCGGCGGCGATCACCCCGACCGTCGATCCGGTCAACATGTCGCTGCTGATGCTGCCGATGGTCGTGCTCTACGGCCTGAGCATCCTGCTGGCGGCCGTGGCGGAGCGCGCCCGTCGTCGACGCACGGCGCGGGCCGAGTCCTGATCCTACCTCTCCGACATCTCAAGGAACCCGGGAGACGCCTTCCGCCGCTTGAGCGCCTGGCGGCGTCGGGCCAGCTTGCCGCGAGCATCCCAACGGGAGGAGGCGCCCTCGCTCAACCCGTCGGGCGCTTGCGATGCTGGCGCGAATGAGCCTGTGGGTGTCTACCGTCTGAGGCTCGAAGGAACGCTAGGCGCGGAGGGCGGCGACGCCCATGCCGACCACGGCGAGGCCGGCCGCCAGAAGGTAGGAGACGCGCATCGCCTCGACGATCGCCGAGGCTTCGCCGGCCCCGCCTGGCCCGAGCACCGTGGTGTACACGGCGCCGGCCAGGCCGACGCCGATCACCATGCCGACGTTGCGGGCCAGCGCCAGAAGCCCGGCGGCGATTCCCTGCCGGTGCGTCGGCGCGGCGCCCATCAGCGCGCTGTTGTTGGGCGAGACGAAGATGCCGATCCCCAGGCCGGCCACGGCCAGCATTCCGGCCACGGCGAGGTACGAGGTGTCGAGCGCCAATCGGGAGAGCAGGAACAGTCCGACGGCAAACAGCCCCATCCCCACCACGCTCGGAAGGCGTGTGCCAATCCGATCCGACAACGTCCCACTGATGGGCGCCACCGCCGCCATCAACAACGGCTGGGCGGTCAACAACAGCCCGGCCTGCGCCGGGCTCATGCCGCGCGCCTGCAGCAAGTAGAACGGCATCAGGAACAGCAGCGTGTAGACGCAGACGTAGTTGAGCAGTGCGCTGGCCGCCGCCGCCGAAAACGTCCGGCGACGGAAGAGCGACAGGTCGACCATGGGCGCCGAGACGCGGCGCTCGAGCCTCACGAAGGCGATCAGCAGCACGACCGACGCCGCCAGGAGCGCCAGCGTCGCCGGGGCCGTCCATCCCCAGGCGTGCCCCTGGTTGAGCGCCAGCAGCAGCGCCACCAGGCCGGCGGTGAACGTCAGCGCGCCGCGCAGGTCGAACGCCTCCGCCGCGCCGCTGCCCTCATCGCGCGGCACGAAGCGCAGCGCCAGCGCCAGCGCCAGCAGCCCCACGGGCAGGTTGATGTAGAACACCGACCGCCAGCCGAGCGCCGTCGTCAGCCAGCCACCGATCGATGGGCCAATCGTCAACCCCAGGTAGGTCATCGTGGCCTGGAGCCCGAGCGCCCGCCCGCGCATCTCGGCCGGGAAGGATTTGGTGAGGATCGCCGGCGAGTTGGCGAAGAGCATGGCCGCACCGAGGGCTTGCGCTCCGCGCGCGCCGATCAGGAAGCCGACGCTCGGGGCCAGGCCGCACAGCGCCGATCCGAGCAGGAAGACGGTGAAGCCGGTGGTGTAGACCGATCGGTGTCCGCGCAGGTCGCCGAGCCGCCCGACGCGTCAGGAGCAGCCCGCTGACGACGAGCAGGTAGACGGTGATGACCCACTCGACCGACGCCACCGACGCGCCGAAATCGCGGCGCACGACGGGCAGGATGATGTTGACCACGCTGCCGTCGAGCGCCGACATGAAGGTGCCGAGCCCGATGGCCAGCAGGACGCCCCAGCGCGAGCGTGAGGACGCCGTCACCGTCTGCAATGCACGGCCTCCTGGGCGGATGCGATAGGCCGGGCCCGGAGGAAAGGACGCGGCGGGCGATCTACTCACGAATGTAGTACGGGACATCGATCACGACGCGAGGCAGCCCGGTCTCGCGCCGGCGGTAGAGCAGTGCGGCCTTGATCAGCCAGGCGGTCTGGTTGTGCAAGAGCGCCTGCCACCAGTGCGCCGGGACGAATTCGGGGAGCACCAGCGTGGCGAGCTGTCCGTCATTGTGCTCGGCGTCGGTCTCCTCCAGGATAGCGCATCAGCGGTTCCATCGTCGAGCGGTAGGGCGAGGGCAGGACGACGAGCGGTAATTCCGGGAACCACCCCTCCCACGTCTGGCGCAGGATTTCCCCCGAACCCGGTTCGAGCTCGATGTGAACGGCGGTGACGTTGGAGGAGATCCCCCGGGCGTAATCCAGGGCGGTGATCACACCGCGGTGCAGCGAGGCCACCGGGATCACGATCCGCGACACCGGGATCGGCCGCAGGGACGGCGGCAGCCCGCGCAGCGACAGCTCGCGCGCCACCTCGGCGTAGTGCGACCGGATGCGCAGGAAGGTCATGATCAGGACCGGAATGACGATCAGCGTGATCCAGGCGCCGTCGCGGAACTTGGTCACGCCGATCACCAGGACCGTCAGGCCGGTCACCAGCGACCCGAGGGCATTGATGCCGGCCTTGAGGGCCCAACTGCGGCCCTTCTCCTTCCACCAGTGCACGACCATCCCCGCCTGCGAAAGCGTGAACGCCAGGAACGCGCCGATGGCGAACAGAGGGATGAGGGAGTGGGAATCGCCGCGATAGACAAAGATCAGGACACCGGCGAGGAACGACAAAGTCAGGATCCCATTGGCGAACACGAGCCGGTCACCCAGACCCGGTCAGTTGCCGGGGCAGGAATCCTTCCTTGGCCAGCAGCGCCGCCACCCGCGGGTAGTCCATGAAACTGGTGTTCGCTGCCACCGCCAGGATGAGCAGCGTCGTCGTCTGGACGATGTAATACGCCCAACCGCGCCCGAGGACCGTTCGGGCGAGCGCCGAGAGGACGGTCTCCTGCGGGCCAGGGACGACGGCCAGGATACTGCGTCAGCCCGATGCTGCCGGCGAAGAGCACCGTCATCAGCACCGCCATCACCAGCAGCGTCCGCCCGGCGTTCTTCGACTCAGGCGAGCTTGAATGCCGGGACGCCGTTGCTGATGGCTTCGATTCCGGTGAGGGCGGTGCAGCCGGTGGCAAAGGCATGCAGCACCAGGACGACCGTCAGCGGCGCCAGGGCCGGCGGTGCCACCGGCACGAGCGGACTGCGGCCCGCCCTGGATCGCTCTCCACACCCCGGCGGCCAGCATCAGGAAGAAGGCGCCCAGAAAGGCGTAGACCGGGATCGTCAGGAAGGTCCCCGTCTCGCGCAGCCCGCGCAAGTTGAGCAGCGTGATGAGCCCGAGCAGGACCAGCGCCACCGGCACCCGGTAGGGCCACAGGATCGGGAAGGCGGAGGCGATCGCCTCGACGCCGGCGGTCAGGCTGACGGCTGCCACCAGGACGTAGTCGATCAGCAGTGCCGCCGCCGCGACCAGCCCGGGGCCAATCCCCAGATTGGCGCGGGCGACGATCCACGAGCCCCCGCCCGAAGGGTAGGCATGAATGGTCTGGTAGTACGACAGCGCCACGATCAGCAAGCACGCCGACGATGGCCAGCGCCACCGGAAAGGCGAGCGACAGCCCGGCGCTGCCGGCCACGACCAGCCCGAGGTAGATCTCCTGATTGGCGTAGGCGATCGAAGAGAGGGCATCCGGCGAGAAGGCGGCCAGCGCCCGGATCTTGTTCAGCCGCCGCTCGCCGAGCTCCCCCGTCGGCAGCGGCGGGCCGAGGAAGACCTCCCTCAGACGATGAAGCACATCAGGCCTCCTGGAGCGCGCGTTGAACTGAGTCTCAACGCACCAGCGCCGCGATCAACAGCACCAGCAGCAGGATCCATCCGAGCGTCGCACCGATCCAGCCACTGCCTCCGGGATCGAACGTCCCCGAGATCACGCTGGACGGCGTGATGCGCAGGACGGGCGCCTCGGCGATGCCGCGCGCCAGCTTCTCGTCGGTGATGGTGAAGGCATTGTACCCAAAGACGAATCCGGCGAACCCGGCGTTCTTCAGGATCTGCCGGCCGATGCGCAGCCGATCGGCCTGCTTCGTCAGCACCTGGACCGGGCCCCAGAACCTTCCGGCCGGCAGCTGCACCTCCGCCTCCGGGATGGCGGCCAGATTGCGCGCCCAGTGCGCTACGCGACCGAATCCGGCGATGCAGTACACGTCCCCATCGATCAGCGCGTAGTTCACCGGCGTGCGCCGCAGCCGGCCGGTCTTGTGGCCGATGGTCGACAGCAGCATGATGTAGCCGGCGAACGGGCTGACCATCGACGCGCCAAGCCCGGAGCGGAAGACCGGGATCATGAACCAGCGATTGAGCAGGCGGAACGCCAGGCGAAGTCCTCGATAGGTACGCATCGGCATCCTCCGGAGAGCGATTCTACCTTGGCCCTCCTCGGCATGCCGCCGCCTTGCGGCGGCTGCATGCCTCGAAGGGACGTGGATCGCAGACGGACACTAGATCCAGCGCAGCGCTGCGCCGAAGACGAGCAGTGCAGCGAGGTCTACGGCGAAGATCACGCCAACCACGGTGAGTTTCTGGCGCAGGCGCGGCAGATCGAAGACCCAGAAGGAGACCAGAAAGAAGGTCAGGTAGCCGAAGACGAAGATCAGCCACGGCGCGCCGACGTTCCACCACGGGTACTCCCAGGTGAGCGCCCCGACGGCGTTGAGCAGGACTTCGACGAAGACGCAGAACGCCGCGCCCGTCACGGCGATGAACAACCGATTCGGGAGGCCGAGGATGCGGCGTGCCTCGATCGGCGGGCAGCATCTTCGAGAAGGTGATCCCGGCGATGGCGAACATGAAGCAGATCTCGATGTTCAGCCCGATCAGGATCAGATAGGCGGTCTTGCCCGGCGCGCCCCACACCGGGGCGTACTGCGTGAAATGGAACACCAGCCCGTTCCAGATCTCGTTGAACCAGTCCATCCCCCAGAAGGCCAGGCCGGCGAAGACCAGACTCCAGTTGCGTTTCTCGATCTCGTTGGCGTAGACGTAGACCACCAGGGCGAAGAGCGGTATCACATACCACTGGAACAGGCTGCCATCCCGCAGGATGCTCAGCGCTTGCGCCGCGGATTCGGTGGGCATCATCGGCCTCCAGGGCTAACACGACCGGACCGGTGGCTGCGCACGGGTCAGGTCGTGATGCGGAACCAGAGGTACAGCCCGTGGCCCACCAGCGTGAGCCCCGGCAGGATCAGCGTCGTCAGGCAGGCGGCGGTGCTTCCCAGGCGAATCGTGCCGCTCGGGTCGATCTGCAGCGAGCCGGGAAGCGCGTCGAGCGCCGCGCCACGCGTCGGATCGTCCGGATCGTACAGGATCAGCTCTTCCGTCTGATCGTTCACCCGTTCCGGAAAGGTGGTCTTCGAGGTCACCTCGTAGGTGGCGCCGTCGTGGGCGCGGAACGAGAAGGTCATCGCCATCACCGGCCGGTTGTTGATCGTCGTGTTGGTCGGCACGGCCGAGGCAAGTTTGCCGAAGGCCAGCCGCCCGATGCCCAGCAGACGGCTCGCCCGAAGGCCCTCCCGCAGCCCGAAGAAGGTGATCCCGGCGCCGATCAGCGGGAAAGATGGACACCACCAGCGCCATCGCGCCAAAGGTCGATCGCCGCATGCCCTCGACCCGCGCCACCTCCGGCTGCCCGCGCAGGTACTCGACGGTGACTCGCTGCCCCTCCTCGGGGTAGTAGCCTGTCGAGTAGGCCGTCGATTCCACCTTGGTCCCGTTGGCGGCGACGAAGCGGTAGTGGACGGCGTACACCGGCGAGTCGTTCTCGGAGGCGTTGGTCCCTTCGATCGAGGTGACCACGCCGGTCGCTCGAGAGGTGTCCATCAGCGACATCAAGGGGCCGCTGATGTCGGCCTGCAGGCCGAAGGCGTAGAAGAAGATCATGCCGAAGCCGAGCAGCAGCCAGCCGACCTGCTGCAGCGCCCCGCCGAACAGCACGGTCGTCCAGGCGCAGGCCGGGACGGCGCGGGGCGGGAGGAGGATCGCCGGCTCGACCGGCGTTCGCGGAAGCTGCGAGCTCATCGTCGCTCTTCTCCTGTTGCGGAGGCTTGCTTTCCCTGGCGCGTCCGCCACTCACCTTCGAGGATCGACATCAGCTCCAGGCTCCACATGGCATTTCCTACACGACGCGCGTCGCGCAAGTGCCCTTCGTGCACGAAGCCTTCCGCTTGGTAACACCGGATGGCGGCTCGATTGAAGTCGAACACGAGCAGGTCCACTCGGTGCAGTCCAAGCTCGGCGAAGGCCAGACGCAGGATCGGCCGGACCATGGCCCGCCCGAAGCCCGCCCCGCGACGCGCCGGGTCGACCAGAACGCGGCTGAGGCGCGCCGAGTGGCCGTCGATGTCGTTGAGCTCGATGTGCCCCACGCGTTCGCCGTTGGATTCGCACGCCGTGTAGATGCGTCGGGGGGACGACTCCGCTTCGGCCGAGGCACGGTAGGCCTCAAGCTGTGCCGCATCCAACGGGTAACGGAAGAACGGACCTGCCCACAGCATGAGGGACTCCGGGGAATCGATCCAGGCGAGCAGCCGGTCGAAGTCCGGACGTTCGAAGGGACGCAGGTTGAGATCATCCATGGCTATGGTTGGACGGCCCGGCGTGTTGCCGTTGGATCCGCCCGGGAGCGACCAGTGCAGGGCAAGCACATCGGCCCGGCGGGCGTGCCTAGGCTAGCACACACCGGCGAGCTTGGGAAACGGCCCTGTGTTCCGGCCGATCGCCCTGATCCGGAGGCAGCCTGCGATCCCCGGTCCGGGGTTAGCGCTCGCACGCGGCTATGCTAAAGTCCTCGCCAACCGAGCTCCCGCCCGAGGAGAGACCGGATGCGCACACCTCTTGTCCTGCTCCCATGTGTGATCCTCGTGATCGCTACCGCCTGCAACACACCCGGCATCGCGCGACAGGCCACGGCGACGGACGCGCCGCCGGCGCTCTCCACCGCTCCCGCGGCCTGGCGCGAGATCCCGAACCCGCCGGCGCCGACGCCGACCTACGGCCCCATCCCGACCTACGCCCCTCTCCCCGAAGGGTTCCCGCGCTTCGAACGCCATCCCGAAGCCTGGGTATGGGACGCGCGGCGCGCTGCAGACATTGCCCGCCGTCGATCTACAGTCGAGCGATCCGTGGGAACTCGACCTGCGGTCGATGGACCTGTCGCTCCTCGACCTGAGTGACTCGGGAGAGTCCCTGACGATTGCCAACTTCGACACCGAGACGCGCTGGCCGGGCGCCGGGCTGCTGCCAGCAGGCTTCGATCCGCTGGCGATCCTCGAACTGGGGAAGGATCCCGGCCTGGGCGTTCGCAGGCTTCACGCGCAGGGAATCACCGGCCGCAACGTCGGCATCGCCATCATCGACCAGACGCTTCTGGTAGATCACGTGGAATACGCCGACCGCCTGCAGGTGTATGAGGAGGCGGACGATATCCAGGGAGGCTGGCTCCAGCCGCAGATTCACGGCCCGGCCGTCGCCTCGATCGCCGTGGGCCGCACGGTCGGCGTGGCGCCGGAAGCTGATCTGTACTACATCGCCACGGCGATGTGCAACACCGGAAGCCACGAGTTCGATCGACTTCGCCTGCCTGGCGGAAGTCCGTCTATCGCGTACTGGAGATCCAAGACGAGCTGCCCGCCGACCGGAAGATCCGCGTGTTGTCGATCTCCGTCGGATGGGCTCCGGGCGACAAGGGCTACGAGGAGATCCGGGCGGCGACGCAAGCGGCGAGGGACTCCGGTCTGCTGGTCATCTGCTCGAGCGTCGAGGAGGTCCACGGCTTCCGCTTCCATGGCCTGGGGCGAATGCAGACTGCCGATCCAAACGAGTTCGAGCAGCTACGGCCCGGGGGTGTGGTGGGCGGAGGAGTTCTATGCCGGCAATGCCCCTGCTGATGCGCTTCTGGTGCCGATGGGCTCGCGCACGACCGCCTCGCCGGCAGGAATCGAGGGCTATGCCTTCTACTCGCCTGGCGGCTGGAGCTGGTCGATCCCGTATATTGCCGGCGCGTACGCACTTGCAGCACAGGTCAGTCCGGACATCACCCCGGATGTGTTCTGGAGCACGGCGCTTCGCACCGGCACGACGATCGAGATCGATCATGAGGGCCAGACATTCTCCCTCGGGCCGATCCTGAACCCCGAGGCGCTGATCGCCGCGCTGCGGGCGCCGTGAGGCCGGTGGACGGGCGAAGCACGCCAGTTCTGTGCTTCGCCCCTACGAACACAATCGGCTCCTGATCGTGAGGCAGGGGCACGGCATGCCGTGCCCCTGCCGATTCCGGTGGTGTCGTGATCCGGTGGAGCGGACAGGCCGTCGGCGTGACGTGGGTTCTGGCAGCCACCCGCACACATCTCGGTGCCTGGCTGGTCTCATCGTATTGATACGTAGGGGCGAAGCATGCCGTCTCGCACCCCGTTCGGGCCGCGAGCCCCGGCCCGCCGGGGCGAGACGACCGGCGTGCCGCCGGGCTTCGCGGCACGAACGGTGCTTCGCCCCTACGAACACTATCGGCTCCTGATCGCGATGCAGGGGCACGGCATGCCGTGCCCCTACGGATTCCCGGTGACTGACGAATCTGTTGGGGCGGAATGCCCAAGCCGCGTGGATGACCGAACCACCGGTGAAAGGTGGCCTGTCGAATTCCTTCTGACGGGAACGTGGTTCTACCCAGGGCAAGAGGTCGGTTGACTAACCATCTTAGAACCGCTAAATTGACATAAACGCGTGGATTCCGCATGCTCGGCCGATTGGGTGGCATCGTCCGACGGTCTGCACCAATTTGTTATGCGAATTCTGACGTCATCCAGCGGCATTTGTCATATAATATTGGTTGCATGCCAGGTGGTGATATGGACAACCCATCGAAGCCAATTGGCCGGAAGCTCTCCAAGGGGCAAGCGGCCGAACCGCAACGTCCGCCGCCGGATCCGGCAGCGGCGCGGGGGCGGCGTCTTCACGGCCCCCGCGCGCGGACGCGGGATTCGAGGTCGATGTCGGAGAGCGGCTGCGCGTGCTGCGAACGGAGCACGGGCACTCCCTGCGTCGATTGGCCGATCTGAGCGGGCTGAACGTCAACACGTTGAGTCTGATCGAGAACGGCCGGACGTCACCGAGCGTCAGCACGCTTCAGCAGGTGGCGCGGGCGATGCAGGTTCCGATCAGCGCGTTCTTCGAGATGGATGAAGCCGCGCAGACGGTGGTCTTCCAACAGGCGGGGCACAGGCCGCGGGCGGCCTTCGCCCACGGCATGGCTGAAGACATGGGTGCAGGGATGACGCTGCACGGGGGGCAGCCGCTGCTGGTGACGCTCCGGCCGGGCACGGACAGCGGCCCCGCTCCGATCGTCCACACCGGTCACGAATTCGTCTATTGCCTCGAAGGCCAGCTGGACTACACCATCGATGGACGCCGGTATGTGCTCGAAGCGGGCGACAGCCTGATCTTCGAGGCCCACCTCCCCCACCGCTGGGGAAATCCCGGGCTAACGCAGACGCGCTCGCTGCTCATCCTTTGCCCGGATGACGAGAACGATCGTCCCACCGACAGGCACTTCGCGACCGAGGCCGAGGCCCTGCTGCAAGGCCCCAGCGAGTAAGGAGGTTTGCGATGTCGACCCGCGCCTTTCGCACCCTGGCGGTCTTTCTCCTCCTGATCGGTGCCGGTGCCATCCAAGCCGGCGCTCATCCGGCGGCGGCTCAAACGCCGATGACGGAGAAGGACGACTCCTGCATTGCCTGTCACGAAGCCCTGTACCTCAACCACGACACCGGCAAGTGGTACTGCCTGTGCGAGGTCAAGGCCCGCTGCACGTTCTGTCACGGCGGGGTGCTTGGGGAATTGACCGAGGAGGCGGCGCACGCCGGCATGGTCGCCAATCCGGTGCAGCACGGGACCGAGACCTGCGAGGGCTGCCATCCGCAGGACGTCGCCGATCGCGTGGTGACTTTCGCTTCCCGGGCCGGCTTCAGCGCTACCCCCTGCCCGACGGTCGAAGCCCTGGCGGCGTCCCTGGTGCCGAGACCGGGCCCGGTGCTGCCCTCCGGGCTGGGGACCATGCAGATCGGGGCGCTGGTGCTCCTCGGCGCGGGTTTCATCGTGTTGGTTGTGTTCGCCTACCGCTGCTGGAAGGCGGATTGTCTGAGAAAGCGCACGCAGCCTTAGCTTCCCAATCCATCCCAGAACTCGGAGAGACATCGACATGCGCATCGCGGTCATCACGGACGACGGACAGACGATCAGCCAGCATTTTGGGCGGGCCCTCCACTACCTGGTCGTCACGATCGAGGCGGGCCAGATCACCCAGCGTGAGATGCGGGACAAGGTGGGGCATCAGCACTTCGCCGGGGAAGGCCACGGCCACGAGGAACAGGGGCAGGCGCACGGTCACGGTCCGGAGGCCGACAACCGGCACGGCCGGATGGCGCAGGCGATCGAGGATTGCGAGGCCGTCCTGTGCGGCGGCATGGGCTCGGGCGCCTACCAGAGCATGCTCGCGCGCGGCATCCGACCGGTGGTCACCGACCTGACGTCGATCGACGAGGCTGCCCTGGCCTACGCCCAGGGCACGATCGTAGATCGGACCGACCTGCTGCACTAGGACGCGCGGGACTCGACCCTCCGGGGGGTAACGCGTGCGATCATCCTCGATAGACATGTAGGGGCGAAGCACGGCAGTCCTGTGCTTCGCCCCTACGAACACAGATCGGCTCCTGATCGCGATGTAGGGGCACGGCATGCCGTGCCCCTACCGATTCCGGGAGCGCGGCGGTCCGCTGAAGCCGCAGTCTCCCTGGCGCTGAGGGGCTACGCCCCCAATCCCTGCCTCATGTCGGCAAGGTGACGCTCTCCGCAAGTGTTCGCCGCCTCGCCCCCGAGAAAGAGGCCCATGTCGGGTGACGCGAAGGGGCGAAGCACCCAACTACTGTGCCTCGCCCCTTCGCGGGCGCCGGTGGTCAGAGTTCCACGTCGATGAAGCTGTTGACGAGTTCCCCGGCCATCGGCACCAGTTCCATGTAGAAGCGCTTGTTCTCCGGGTCGCCCGCCTCAAACAGGTGGTCGTACTTGATGCGATCGTCGGCCGCGGGAACCCGGGCGGCGGCGCGCACCGCGAACTCGCGCAGCTGACGCACGTTCGCCAGCCGCGGGTTGACCGCCGAGTAGTACAGGGCGAGTTTCTCGACGGAGCGGAGCTCACGTCCGATTTCACGAGCGGCGCGACAGAACTGCCCAAGGACCACCAGCACCCGATCGCCAAACGTCATGGCCGGGATCGTCGATTCGTTCTGCGTCGGCACGCGGCTGAGCACATCCTTCCCTTTGGGCCTGGCAGCCATCCTGCGTTTCATCTCCTCCAGGCTGTAGGAAATGCTGCCTGCCATGACAAAGGCGACCGGCTTGCCCTCGGCCCCCAGGTCGAGGTAAGGGAGCAGGACTTCATACGGCCAGGCTTCGTCTGCGCGGGCATCCACCTCGTCGATAAGGACGAGCGCCGCCTCGTCGGACGCCGCGACTTGCACCAGGTCGGCCTGCATCTTCTCCCGCCCGACCTTGGCCAGGTTGATCTCAACATACGCGGCTTTGGTGTGCAGGCTCGCGCCCACCTGCTGGACGAAGTATGTCTTGCCGCTGCCGGGCGGCGCCCAGATCAGGTGATTGTTCCGCCGGGCAGCGCCGGCATCCAGGCCCTCCACGATCCTGGCGCGCAGATCCTTGAGCGCGTGCAGGACCGGCTGTTCGAAGCGGATGTAGTCTCCGACGACACTGTAACGTGCCAGCCGGATCGCTTCCAGGTCTCGCACCATAGGGATCATCCAGAAGGAGGTGGTCTTGCCCCTCTGGCGAAGGGCGTCGTGGTAGCTGGTCAGATACTCCTGGGCGTGTTCCAGGTAGTCCGGATCGAGGCGCCTGGCATGCATCGGCCCGCTGAACACCTGCGCCCAGTCGGTCACCGACATGATCAGGTCTTCCGAGGCGGGGTCGAACTCGCTCCAGCGCTTGACGTGCTCTTCCGACCGGAAGAGATTCATCTGCCCTCAATTGAAGGGCGTGGAACCCTCCCTCCATTTTGTGAAGGGCGAACGCATGTAACCGACCATCGTCGGCGGGTCGGCCTCCAGGATCTCATGATCGCGCATTCTCACGACCAGAGGTTCCCCGCAGTCGAGGCACGCCGAGTCCAGTCGCACTTCTTTGCCAGGGCAGAGCCAGCGCACGGCCAGCGATTCGAGACCTCACTGACCGTAGAAGCCCTCCCGGCCGTCAATTGTCAGGCGGTGATGGGTGGGAAGGCTGGAGAATGGCGCCCAGGCCTCCACGTAGTCGGTATCGCTGGCCATCCAGCAAGCGGCTGCCCCCTCTCGATTCGAGTACTCTGCCGCCGCCCGTTGCAGTCGCCGCGCCTCCTCGACGGGCACCTTCAGCACGCTCGCCAACTCCACATAGTGAGGAGCCCGGCCATGCCTCAGAAGCCCTAACAGCGTCTCCGTGTACGCCCTCTGGACCAACTCCATGCTCTGCATCGGCCACCTCC
The DNA here is from genome assembly GCA_963818575.1 of uncultured Chloroflexia bacterium. Lineage (GTDB taxonomy): Bacteria > Chloroflexota > Anaerolineae > Anaerolineales > E44-bin32 > DYJB01. The sequence continues at coordinate 147,226 of CAWFSV010000014.1, forward strand.
CGGGTATTCATTAGGGTGACGACCGAATCCTACAGGATATGTCCGGATTGAACAACATCCTGGGCCGACAAGTCACGAGGGGCGGCCTGGGATTCCACTGCCTCTCCTCTGTCGCCGTGCCTGCGACCTGAGGCTCTGCTCAAAACACTGTAGGGGCGAAGCACGGCAGTTCTGTGCTTCGCCCCTACGGTTCGCTTGCGGAGTTGTCTGGCGTTAGCGGATCAGCCGCACCCGCCGCCGCTCGGGCTGCGCTTGCGCTCGAGCTTGATCAGCGGCGTGTACTCGAGCTCCCACTCGTGCGGGCTCGGGCTGGCAGCCTCATAGCGCGCACCCAGCGCCGCCGGGAACGCGTAGGCCAGCTGATCCTCCCCGGGAGCCTTGGCCATCCGGACGATGTCCACCTCGCCGGAGCCGAAGGTACGGATCCATTGGTTGACCCCGCCGCCCAGGATGTAGACATTGGCGATGCTTTCGGCCTGCAGCAGCTTCCAGGCCTCGGTCGCCGCCGCTTCATCGTTGCTCATCACGACCGTGACGGTGACGGCCGCCGGCTCATGCAGCAGCTCGGGCACCAGCGCCGGGAGTTCTTCGAGCGCCACGTGGCGCGCCCCGTCCAGATGGAACAGGTTGTAGTCGGCCTCCGAGCGCACGTCGAGCATGACGACGTTGAGCTTGTCGTCGCCCAGGCTGGCGAGCAGCTCGCCGGGGTCGATCTGGACCTGGCGGGCAGCCAGCGTGGCCTGTTTCTCGACAGCAATCCGCGCCCACTTATCGGCGGCATCGGGCTGGCCGATCACCAGCACGGCCAGCGCCACCAGCACCAGCGCCCCGGCGCCGGCGTAGCGCAGGCGAGGTTCACGCTTCAGGTCGCGCTTGCCGAAGATGCGCTCGAGCTGTTCTCCACCCCAGAACATGAACAGCGCCATGAGCACGACCAGCAGGACGACGACCCCGGTCGGCAGGTGGAAGACGTCCATCAGCGTCAGCCGGCCGTAGTAGCTGGAGTGCCAGAAGCCGTCGAAGAACCGCTCGGTCTCGCCGAAGGCGAACACGCCGACGAAGGCGCCGAGCAGGAACACCGCACCGTCGATCTTGAGCGTGGCGGTCGAGACGACCGACGTGCCGGGGCAGAACCCGCCGATGATGAACCCGAAGCCCATGATCACGCCGCCCAGCAGGCCGGGCCACAGGTAGGTCTCGGGCACGTAGACCAGATTGAAATCGAGGATCCCGATCGCCGACGACAGGAACAACAGCACCATGGCGGTGACGATGGCGCCGAACATGACCTTCAGCACGGTCAGATCGCGGAAGTAGAACTGCGCCGCCAGCTTCTTCGAGTTGCCGAAGCCGGACATCTCGAGGACGAAGCCGAAGCCGAAGCCGATCAGCCCGAAGACCAGGTAGGTCCACGGGTTCTCGCTCAGCGGCCGCAGGAAGGGTTCGAGAGGGAAGATATTCATGGGGCGCCTCCTCTACAGCCAGGCCTTGCGCACGAAGTAGGCCAGCGCATAGGCTCCGCCGAAGATGCACATCATCAGCGCCCACGAGCCGGCGGAGAGCGTCGCCCCGCCGGAGAGCGCCTGACCCGACGTGCAGCCGCGGGCCATGCGGGCGCCGTAGGCCATGATCGCTCCGCCGGAGAAGGCCATGATCAACCGGGTGCGGTTCGAGACGTTCGGGCCCTTGTTGATCTCGGCCTTGACGCGGCCGTTGAGCAGGCCGGAAACGAACCCGCCAAACAGCGCGCCGGTGAGCACCGGGACGCTCCAGTCATCCAGCGGGTTCTTCTCCCCGCCGGCCAGCTTGAGCAGGTAGGGCGTCTGGTCGATGTGACCGGGAGCGACGGCGTCCTCGACGACGGCGACGTAGCGGTTCATCCCGCCGGAGGCGCCCAGACCGTTGCGCGTGATCAGGAAGGCAAGGAACAGGACGAGGCCCAGAAGCGCCCCACCCAGGTAGGGATGGATGTACGGCTTCTCCGGCCGCGAGAAGAGCGCCCGCAGGCTGAAGCGGGGACGAGCAGGTGCGGCGGTTGTCATTTCAACTCCTCCTCGGGGTTCGGTTCGACCCCGACTCCGCGGGCGGGTGCGCCTCGACTTCCTCCCAGCCATTCACCATGGCTTGCAGGGAGGTCATCGGGCGAGGCCCGGTGGTGGTCAGGTAGACATGGCCGACGATGAAGGCGGCGAAGGTCCAGGCAACCAGGCTGTGGAACGGAGCCAGAAACGGCAGCCCGCCGAGCCAGCCGGCAACCTGCGGGAAGGCCTGGACGCCCATCATCAGCGCGCCGGTCAGGATCTGCAGCGGGAGCAGCACATTGAGGATGGCGAAGTAGGTCGCCTGCTGCAGGGGATTGAGCTTCTTCTCCGGCCGCTTCTCGAACGGATGGCCGGCGCCCTTGAAGATGCCGCGCAGGTAGTACTTGGCCTGCACGATGGCTTCATCGAAGAAGCCGTAGGGCCGCGGCAGGTACTGGCGGATCTCGCCGCTCACCAGGTGGTAGAAGAGCGACAGCCCGGCGTTGATCACCAGCAGGACGGCGATCACGTTGTGGACGGTGACGACGGCCGGGAAGGAGAAGATGCCGAACAGGTCCGGCCGGTGGATGATCAACCCGGTGATCAGCAGCAGGACGATGGCGAACGTCTGCAGCCAGTGCCAGAAGCGCTCGTAGACGGCGTACATGTAGACGCGCTTGAGCTCGGGCACGGGGCGCGGCGCCTTGAGCGCCGAGGCGAAGCGCAGGCCACCGTGGCCGACGACGCCGACCAGCACGCCGAGGAAGAACAGACCTCCGAGCCAGTCGACCCAGCCGACGCGGCTGTGACCGAAGACGTACAGATTCTGGTCGACGGCGGCAGGCGTGTAGGTCAGCCTGCCATCGACGACCGAGAGCTCACCCGTCGTGCGCGTGTTGGCGTCGGAGACGAAGGCCGGCAGGACGCCGCCCGGCAGGCGGTCGGCCAGGATCATCGGCTGCGTCAAGCGCGAGCCGTCTGCGTGGCAGACCTTGCAGTCCTGGATCGCCGCATCGCCGCGGGCGACGTTGTGATTGATGCTGTAGGGCTGGACTTCGCCCTCGATGCGCGGGTTGGCCAGGCCGAGCGCCGTCAGCCGACCGGCGATCACGGCCTGTTTCTCCGGCGTGTCGAGCAGGAGCTCGGCGTCGGACAGGCTGCCATCGGCGTTTGCGTCGAGCGCCGTGAGCACTTCGGCCGCATAGGCACTCCGCCGGTGAAGTACGCCGACTGCAGGTCCTCGAGCCGTACCGGCCGCGGGCCCTGTGGATCGTCGTACACCCAGTACCAGGCGCTGATCAGGTTGTACGGGGCGAGCAGCGACTGTCCGTCGATGTTCTGGCGCGAGAGCAGGACGGGCGTGAAGCCGGTCACCAGATCGCTGACCGTCCCCGTCGTCCCTTCGACCCCGCGGCAGCTGCTGACCGGCTGGCCGTCGGTCCGCAGCACCGTCCAGTCGTACGACTGCACCGCCGGGGCGTAGAGCTGCGGCGTGTGGCACGACTCGCACGCCAGCTCCTCCATGTGTCGCGCCGCAAACGGCAGCCAGGCGTGGACCGGCTCGGCGTCGTGGCAGCTTTCGCAGCGCCGCATCGTGCCCTTGAGCTCGGGCGCCACGGTCGTCTGAGCGCTCTGGCCGCGGGCGATATTGTGATCCGGGCGCTGCAGGTACTCGCCGATCTCCAACCTTCGCGGGTCGAACTGCAAGTGCCCGGGGCGCTCGTCCGATTGATAGTAGGCCGGGTTGTTGACCGAGTAATGGCAGTCGGTGCATTCCAGGCCGCGCTCGGCGTGGATGTCCCACGAGCGCGTCAGGTCTTCCTTGTTGGCCAGGTTCATGCCGGATGCGGAGATCTTGTCGGGCGAGATCAACTGTCCGGTGGTGGCCGTCTGCCACTCGGTCAGCGAGCATCCTGCCAGGGCCACCGGTTCCTCGGCGGTGTGGACCAGGCCGTGGCACTGCGCGCAGTTGTCGTTGGTGGGGTCCTGGATCGAGGCCGATGCGAGCTCGCCTTCGGCGGTGAAAGCCTCGGGATTCCAGGTGAACGTGTCTCCCGAGGCCGAAACCAATCCGGTGCCGAGGAGCGTTGCAGTGGCCGCCGCACGGAAGTCGCCCTTGCGGATGGCCTGCAGGCGAGCGTCATTGTTGGGATTGGGCAGGTGACAGAGGAAGCAGTTCATCTCGAGCGTGCCCGACTGCTCCCAGTCCCAGCCCTCGAGGTTCGGATCGCCGGCAGGCAGCGGCTCGCCGGTCCGGCTGGTGACGCCCGGCCCGCCGCCGACGAACCGCCCGGCATTGGCGAGGATCCAGTCGGACGTACCCAGGTCGAGGCGCTCGTCGCCCGACGCCGAAAGGGCTTGATAGGTGAGCGGGCTCCACTTGCCGAACGGACCGTCGCTCAGATCCCACGGCCGGGCAGCCGCGGTGCCGAAATCGCTCAGGCCCAGATCGGCGTGAAACGAATGCGAGGCGATGTACTCGGTGTCATGGCACTGCCCGCAGGTCTGCATGCTGGAGACCGGGGTGTTGGCATCGAGCACGTTGGCGCCCGATTCGTCCAGCAGGGCGAAGGTCGGATGGATCGGCGAGGGCTGTGCCGGGGGCGACGCGTGCCCGCGGGCGAAGGCCACGCCACCAACGGCGGCGGCCGCGAGCAAGACGACGAGTCCGGAGAGCAGCAGGCGGTTGCGCGTCATTGGCCGAACCTCCCGCCCCACTCCATCGGATCGCCGGGATAGCCCAGCGCTTCCCAGTCGAGGCGGCCGTTCTCGGCATGGCAGTCGGTGCACTGCAGGGCATTCTCCTTCGGCTGAACCATGTGCGTGGTCGGCCAGTACATCCAGGTCTCGGCGAAACCATACGAGCCCGAGTACTTCAGGCCGGTGATCGGCTCCGCCAGGCGGAAGGCGTTGTCCCAGTCGAAGTTGGTCCAGTAGCCGTCGTCGCCGGCGGTGATGGGCTGCAGCAGGTAGTCGTAGGTCGTGTCGTAGGGCTGATTGGCGACGTGAAGCTTGAAGGGGAAGATGCGCGCCTGCGGATCCTCCAGGCTCCCGGCCGGCCGATCGATCAGCGTCGGCTGCGTCGGGTCGATCTTGTCGCCCAGCAGGTAGCGGTAGGACAGGTTGCCGTTGAACCACAAGTAGGTTGGCTTGAAATCGGTCTGGTAGACGAACGAGCCCTTGATCTTCAGATAGGTGTAGTGATCTTCGGGCAGGTCCTGTCCGGCGGTCGACCAGTCCCAGTAGGTCTTGGTCGGATCCTTGACGGCCATCGACGGGATGTGGCAGGTCTGGCAGGCGACGCGCGTCCAGGTGCGCATTGAGGCGCTCGTCGTCGTGCAGGTCGCAGGCTGTGGCACTGCGTGCACGAGACCTGCTCGGCCGGATCGATGGTCACGTTGTCGACCACCAGGCGGCCGAGGATCTGGTGATCCTGCGTCGTGTGGCAGGCGGTGCACTGCAGGTCGAGCTCGCCCATGTGCACGTCGAGGCCCTCGGAGGGAAAGATCAGGCTCTGATCGAGGTCGCCGTGCTTGACCCCGTTGCCGCCGCCGCCGTCGAAGTGGCAGTAGCCGCAGTTCTCGCGGGTCGGGGCGCGCACCGATCTCGCCGCGGCCAGCAGATCGATGCCTTCGGCCGGATTGCCGTACTGGCCCTTGGCGTAGGTGGACAGATCGGCGTGGCAGATCAGGCAGTCGACGTTCTCCTGGACCGTGAAGTCGTAGGAGGCGTCTTCCTCCCAGCCGTAGCCGGCGTGGCAGGACATGCACTGCTTCTGATTCCCCTGTGCGCCGATGCAGAAGTTGTTGATCTGATTGGCCTTGCCGATGGTGACCGGCTCATCGCGCCAGGGCACGTCGAACGGCTCCGACTCCCACGTCCAGTGCGTGGTGCCCATCAGCTGCGCCGCGGCGTCGGGATGGCAGGTCAGGCAGGCCCGGGTCACCTGCTGAGGCGTGTCCAGCGGCCCCTGGACGATGTCGGCGTGCGAGACGTGGACGGGAGTGGGCAGCACGCCGGCTTGCGGGTCATCGCGCACCGGCGCGGGCTTGGGCCAGAAGATCGCCACCGGGACCGCCACGACGGCCAGGGTGATCAGCAGCCCGATGAGCCAGACGGGGATTCGCTTCTTCATGGAGGCTCCAGGGATGAGGGTTTCTACTCCGAGACCAGCTGGGCGCGGTGGGCCAGGCTGTCGCGCAGGACGGCCCGCAGCGTGTCCAGGGCGTCGATGATCCGCCGGTCGTTCAGGGCATACTCGATGTTCTGGGCCTGGCGCGTGGCGCGACACCAGCCCCGCTCGCGCAGGACTTTGAGATGGCGCGACGTCGCGGGCTGGGAGAGACGTCAACAGGGCCGACAGCTCGTTCACCGTGTGAGGCCGCTCGGAGAGCGCGTAGAGCAAGCAGGATGCGGGTTGGGTCGGCCAACGCCGAGCAGATGTCGGCGTGCAGCCGGGTCACTTCCTGCGTCAGCTGACTGGTGTCCATACACACCTCGAGTCCCTATATGCGCTCATGCGAATAGGCACACGCAAGACAAGCCTAAGGCTGGCAGACTGCCTTCTGGGAGTGACGGTTGTCACATGCGATTGTGACGGATATCACATTGAATTGGTCAGATTTGAACAATGGAGCCGGCCCTGGCGGACAAAGGGATCGGTTCCCGCCCCCACGCCCTCGCTCTTGCCTGTATGGCGATCTGGGGCCTTGCGGGCAGGATCGACTCGTCGGCATGCTGGGCCACTCCGCGCCGCACCTTGTTACAATACCGCCGCCATGGGTCATCTTCGATGCGACGGGCCCCGGCCGCGAGCAAGGAGCGATGAGATTCCGTGCCCGTCCCTCGGCCATTCAGGCCAGATCCTCCGCCCCGGACACGGCTGCGGTCGCCCGCCGCTTCGGCTGGACACGCTCGAGCATGTGGCTGATGAGCGCCTTCCTGGCGGTCGTCGGGCTGATCTTGATCGTGTGGTGGCCGCTGGTCGTCGATTACACCTCGACCTACGACCCTCGACTACCCCTTGTGGGCCCAGATCGACTGGCTGCTCATCGGCGTGTTCGCCGTCATGTCGCTCCTGATCATGGCCGGGGCGGACGTGCGCACGGACTGGGTGATCCTGCTGGTGGGCCTGGGCGGCGGGCTGGTGATCGAGACCTGGGGGACGCAGACGCAGCTGTGGACGTACTACACGCTCGAGCGCCCGCCGCTGTGGATCATCCCCGCCTGGCCGATCGCCAGCCTGTCGATCGACCGGCTGTATCGCCTGCTCCGGCGCTGGACCAAATCGTGGCGGCCGGAGACCTTCCGGCGGCTGCACTGGGCGATCATGCCCGGGTTCCTGATCATCATGCTCGACCTTCGTCGCGCCGACGATGGACAAGTCGTTGACCTGGGCAGCGCTGGCGTTGTGTATCGCTGCTGACGCTGACGCCGCGCGACGAACGCGGCGCGGTCCTGACCTTCATCGCCGGCGCCGGTCTCGGCTACTTCCTCGAACGTTGGGGTACGACCCGCGCCTGCTGGACCTACTACACGGGCGCCACGCCTCCGCTGTTCGCCGTCCTCGCCCACGGCATGGCCGCCGTGGCCTTCTGGAGGACGGGCGCGCTCGTCCGGTCGCTGCTACCCTCCAGGGCCAAGGTCGCTCTCCCCGGAGATCGCCGGTTGACGTCGGCGTGATCGAGCCGCACGGTTCGGCAGCACAATTCGCAGTCCGCTCCGCAGACACGACAGGAGACGACGATGATGCGAGTGCACTGTGCCCGTGCTGGTGATCGCGCTCGCGCGCCACGTCCTGCGGACCCGCCTCCACCGTCTGCACCGTGACGCCCTCCGGTGACCGCTGACTGTGCCATCGACGCCGGCCGGCGCCGACTTCAACGCCCCCGAGGGTTGGAACACATACCGCAGCGATGCGCTCGGGTTCGGCATTCGCCTACCCGGGGGCCGGCACGCTTGCGGCAGGCGAAGGGATCACGCTGGTGACGATCGATTTCGCCGCCGACCCGGCGACGAACGTCGTCCGGGAGGTGATCTCGGTGAGCGGTGACGCGGAGGCGCCGACACGTGCGCAAGCCCGACTGGCCGAAGGCTGGACGGCGGAAGACCTGTCGCCGGAAATCGTCGTGCTGAACGGCATATCGTTTCTGAGGCAGACGCACTCCGGCGTCGCCGCCGGGACATCGACCGTGTGGGTCGCATACTCGACCGAGCGCGATGGAGCGCTGCGTCAGCCTCGGGCTACGAGCTGAGCACCTTCGATCCGGCGAACCTCGACCCGACGCGTTTCCCCACGCCTCCGGTGAGTGTCGACTGGCAGGCCAGGGTCCAGGGCTTCGAGGCGGTCGTCGCGACGTTCGTGTGGTTGTGGTGAGGGGGGCGAAAGAAGACAGCTATCAGCGGTCAGCTGTCAGCCAATCAGCCAATCGGCGATTGGCATGTGGCAGGTGGCAAGTAGTGGCGATTGGCAGCTAGCGAGCTAGCAACTAGCAACTGGCAACTAGCGGCTAGCAGCTAGCGGCTGGCAGCTGGCAGCCACAATCCGCAGGCGGCCGGTAGGTGGGCCGGCGGGGTTGAACAGCGCGCGAGCGCCCGCCCACAGAGGAAGATCGGCGTGAAGCTCATGGAACGTTGGGTGATGGCGCTGGCGATCGGCGCCTTGCCGCCGATGGTCGGGCTGCTCGCCGGCTGGTGGGGCACGTTCGCATTCTTGCCCGATGGCGGGGTGGCGATGGCGAGCATGCTGGGCGTCGTCGCCGGGCTCCTGCTCGATGCGCTGTTCCTTGGCCGATTGATCCGGCGGGCGCAGGACTTCGCCGACTCTGGGCCTGGTGCGCGGTCTACCTCGCCTATTCCATCGGGGTCTTCGGCTTCTTCATGGGCGTGCCGGCGTTCAACCTGCTGCTGGCGCTGCCGGCCGGCGTCTTGCTCGGCGGTCGGCTGGCGCGTGAGCGCGCGACAGGGGACCAGGTCCTTCGGTCGGCTCGCGGCGCGAGCGCCTTCACCACTGCCGTCCTTGCGGCGGCTTGCGCCGCCTCGGCAGTGCTGGCCTTGAATGATCCCTACACCGCCGGCAATCTCGAAGGCATGCTGAGGCTGGGATTCCACGTGACGCGGCCGATGGTCTTGGGGGTAATCCTGGTCGGCGGTTCGACGCTGCTGCTTGCGCAGTGGTGGCTGACCGGCGCGGTCGTTCGCTGGGCGCATTCCAGGCTGGCTGCCCCGCATTCTCCGCAGTACGTCAGGCACGTAGCGATCAGCCGCAGGCTGTCGATCCGTCAACAACGGCCTCACCCTCCTCATCCGTTATCGCGGGGAAGGTCCGGCTGCGGGTCGGCTGGCACGCTGGACGCGGAGCCGTGCTCCCCGCCGAGGGCCGGCGCCCTAAGCGCCAGCAGGGCGGCTGCCCGAGGCGGGCCAACGTCTGGACGCGTCAGCTACGCGGGAGCGCCGGTAGATCGCTGCGCGTCGCGCAGCACACGCCATTCGCCCAGGTCGGCCGGCGGCGTAGACCCTCTCGTCGACCGCACGGCGCTCGAGGTGCAGCGCTTCGGTGGAGCAGGCTGCGGCGCACAGGCCGCAGCCCATGCAGCGTGCCTCATCCACCACCCCCAGAAGCTCCGGCACCGACAGGGCGTGGAACGGGCAGCGTTCGACGCATTCCCCGCAGCCGGTGCAGCGTGTGCCATCGACGAAGGTGAGGAAGTCGGACCGGGCGACGGCCGTCGGGATGCCGAACTCGGCGATGCCGCGCATGATCCCGCAGCAGCACGTGCAGCAGTTGCAGATGTATTCGATGCCGTCGCGGTAGTTGCCGGTGGAATGGATCAGGCCGGCGTCTTCGGTCTGGCGCAGGATCGCGTGCGCCTCTTCGCGGGTGATGGCGCGATCCATCGGGCTGCGGTCAAAGGCGCCCTCGATCGACGAGAAGACCATGCAGGCTTCCAGCGGGCGATCGCAGCCCTTGCCGATCAGGTGCTGCTGGGTGCGGCAGATGCAGTTGCGCACTCCCCAGGCGCGTGCGCCGTTGATCAGTTCGCTGGCGCGTTCGTACGGGAAGACCTCGATCTCGACCGGCACGGCCTCGCCGACCGGGATGACCCGGTGCACGGACGGCTGGGCGCGCATCATCGCGCCGTGCAACTCCTGGTAGTACTGCTCGAACATCGTCGCCAATTCGGCATCCAGGCGCGGGAGCTGCGCCTCGTAGAAGCCGACGATGAAGGGCATCAGCGAGAAGGCCAGCTGCCCTCCCTTGCGCTCGAAGCCGATCAGGCCCTTCATCGCCATGGCCTTGAGGGCCTTGCGCGTCTCGACCGGATCGAGGCCAAGACGAGCGGCGATCTCGGCCGGTGGCTCGGCGTCGAGGCGCATGGCGCACGCCAGGCGCGCTTCGTCGGGGCTGAACAGCTTTTCGAGCAGTCGCAGCTCGATGCCGCTCTGCGTGGCCGGGTAACCGTTGGGGATGGCGTCCAGGTGTTGGGCGAGTTGGCGGAAGATTGGATCGGTCATCGTGTTCCCCCACCGCTGCGCCTGGCGATCGGGCGCCAGCCGCGCGGCTTGAGTATAGGGCATCCGGGCGAGCAAGGGGCGCGGCAGATTGCGCGGACGAGGGCGGGGGTTGCGTTCAGAGAGATCGCTTCGTCGGTCTGCGGCCCCCTCGCGCCAAGCCAGGGAGAGATCTCGCGGCGGCTGGGTGCCACCCCGTGTGTTCGAGATTGCCGCGGCGGGTGCGCCCGCCGCGCAATGACCCCACCCAGAGAGGCGGTCGCCCCGCGCGGGGATGCCGTCGCACCGAGGGAAGACGGCCAGATGTTGGCTTACTCGCCGAAGAAGCTCGAAGGCCGGACCGTGTTCCGCGCCCAGAAGCCTGTGATCACGTCGAGCAGGTCATTGTCCACCGGCGCAGCGTTGTCCGGGTCCGGGCCATACAGGTAGTTCATGCCGTTGACGCTGCTCGTCCACGGCTCCCACGCCGGGTCCCAGGCCCACAGGCTGTGGTTCATGCCGAGGTCTTCGAACACCTCGATCTGGTCGGCCATGAACTCGGCTGCATCCGGCACCCAGCGCTCGACGCCGAATTCGTTCACCGACACCGGCACGCCATGCTTGCGCTGAAAGTCCCCCACGACGGACAGCTGATCCTCCAGCCACGCCCGATCGAATGGATCGGCGACGCCGTCGCCGTCCAGGTCGAATTCGCCGGGGTAGCCGTTCTCGCCCGACGCCTCCTGGTGGGTGTAGGTGTCCTGCGGCTCGTACTGGTGCACCATGTAGACGATGCGCGGATCGTCCACCGGTTCGAGCGCCGGCAGCCAGCGCACCGTCTCCCATCCTTGTGTGCCGACCAGGATCGGCGTTTCCTCATCCACCTGCCGGATGCCATCGACGATCCGCGGGTAGAACTGGTTCCAGTCCAGCAGGCTGCCGGCGTGTTCGGGGTAGAACAGCTCCGGGTCGTACACGTCGAGGAAGATGCCCTCCCCGTTCGGCTCGCACATCAGGTCGTAGCCAACCACTACCGGTTCGTCGCGGTAGCGCTCGGCGGTGTAGCGCCACATTTCAACCCAGGCGTCCTGCGCCGCGGCGTCGGTCCACACCGACTCGATCAGCAGCTCGGCATCGAACCAGTCGCCGGCGCCGTCGCGGTAGAAGGTGAAGTCGCTGCGCCCGGGCCCGGTGCGGAAGGTGATGACGACGAACAGATCGGCCTGCGGCTGCCATCTCGATCAGGTGGTCGAGGTTCGCCTGCACGCTCTCGTCGAGCACATACGGCGGCCGCTCGGTGAAGAGGCCGGGATGCGACAGGTCGACGACGTTGGCGCCCAGGTCCGCCAGCGCGTCGAGATCCGACTGCGTGATCGGCGGACCGACGTACTCGATCCCCGAGGAACTCGGGACCGTCAAGTTCCGGGACGACGATGCGCTGCCAGATGTTGGCGCCGCGCAGCTGTGTGCCGTTGGACCACAGCGACCACTTGTCGAGAGCTGGTGCCGCAGGCGAGTTGGCCGGCGCCTGAACTGGCGCGGCTGGAGGAGCGTCGGTCTCGCCTGGCTCAACAAGCGCGGCGGGAAGGCCGCAGGCCGAGACGATCAGAAACGGCACGAGCAGGGCGACCGGAAGAAAGAGGCGTTTCATGGCAGGATCTCGGGCGAACGAGCACAGGCATTGGGGTAGACGGTGATCGTGTACTGAAGGCGGGACTTGCCCGAGTCCATTTCATCGTCATCCACAAACGTTCGTCCGCATCCGAAGTAGTCAATGGCTGACTGAAAGTTGTCGGCCGCGTACTCCGTTCCGTACTTGGCAATCCAATCGTCGTTGCTCGAGTCATCGTGATCGTAGAAGTTGGCCCCGACCAGTATGATGAGCGGTTGATCCAACCGTTCCAGCTCGCCAAACAGGAGGATTTCACTGAAGGGCAGATCGCCCGTTGTCTTAACCCCCGATACCAGCGCGGGATTGACTTCGTCGAACAGGTGAAGGGAATTGTGAATCCCGCAACTCAACGGGCGATAGAAACCGCCACCATAGAACTTGCGCGTCTGGTACAGGTATGATCCCGATGTTGCCGGGCCCCTTTCATCCACGTGAATCGCATAATAAGCGTCCATCGTGTCGCAATCGCCGGGGCTACCCGACCCATAGCCATCATGAGTCCACTCAAGGTCAAGGGACTCGAACTTGACTTTGACGTAGATGGTGCAGATCCCTCGAAGTAGTCCTGTGAGGGGGGTGCAGGGAGTATGAACGGTTGGCTCAAGTGGGACATGGCGGATGCGGTTACGGCAGCCACCTGCCAGCTGCGATTTGGCGCCACAAGCTGATGTCGGCGGCTGTACGATGACAGTTCGCATGGGAGGGTATGGAAACGTGCCCGTACGGAAGCCCATCAACGAAGACGGCGAAGCCCCTGATCTTCGTCTCGTCACCGTCCCACTTCCAGATCGAGCGACTGACAACTCGGATTGCACTTCGCTGTCAAGAGCGGGTAGTTGGTAGCTTGGGACCATCGTGGAGAATCACGGGGACCGGCAGCGTAGGATCGGTCGGAAGCGTGTCTTCCAGGAACGCGTGGGATGACCCAGGCGGCAAGTCCGGACTTCGCTCGGCGAAGGTCATCTTCGTTCCCGCCGGGATCTGAGGGACGATGCTCAGGATGATCTCGATGGCGCTTCCCTGCGCCAGGCGCGGCGCGCCGTCCCAGGTTTCGATCCCCTGGCGGGTCGTGAAAGTTCCCAGTTTGCCCAGGTTCTTCGCCAGCCCAGCCCCAGCATTCGCCGCTCAAGTCGAGCGCACCGTCCTGGGGAATCGGCAGGGTGAACGTGTGCGACCAGGGGGTCAGGTCGCCATGCCCGTCCTGGACGGCGATGAAGTCGCCCTCCTGGGCGGGCAGACGTGCTTCCGGCGCATCCTCAAACGAAACGTAACAGTAGACGCGCTCGGCGCCGGCACCGGCGGCGATGTCCAGGAGATCTACCTGCAATTGGGTGGGTGCGGCGGTCGGACAGGCGGCGTCCAGGGCCAGACGGACCGGGGAGCTGGCTTGATTCCCGATGGGGTTGACCGCTTCAACCCAGAAGAGGAGATTGCCCGGGCCGGGCGACGGAAACTCGAACCAGGCCACCCCACCCGATGACTGGTCCGAGCTTCGCCACGCGGGTGGCGGGCCCACTCGGGGCGGACATCCAGACCTCATAGCCGCTTTCGTTGCGCGGCGTTGTCCTCCCAGAGCAACTTCACCCGGCACTGGCTCACCTGCCCTTGCAGGTTGGTGGGCGCTTGAGGGGGGGTGACGCTGAGGAGGGAGAGGACACTGGATGCGGACGGCACGTCAGCGATCTTGAGCATCGGTGACGTAGCGACGAGCGCGACGCCGGGGTCAGCCATCGGTGGTGTCGGTAGAGGAGAAGGCGGTTCGTCCTCCGGCGGGATGGGAATCTTCAGGGTCGTGCCAGGAGGGGGAGCGGGATCTCAGCCCTGGATTGAGGGCCTGAAGCGTGGCGGCGTCGGTGCCATTCTCGGCAGCGAGGCTCTCCAGCGTCTCGCCCTCGTTCACGTTCACGGCATAGAAGGCCCTCGCCCCTGGCCACGCCCTCAAAGGCGCGCGGTAAGGACTGCCCGATCGTGCCCTGCGCGTCGATCGCCCGCGCCACAAGCACGTGCGTGCCTTCGGTTAGGACGAGCAAGTCTATGGAGTCATAGGTTCGGGAGACGCCGACTCCAAGTTTCTGGGGATGGCTCTCCACGAGTGTCCCGTTTAGATACCATTCGACCAACTGCACTGGGCGTTGCGGCGAGAAGGTGATGGTGGAGACCGCGGTCAGGTAGCTGCCGACCGGAGCGCTAGATCCACTTTGGGGTTCGGTGATCCGGGTAACCGGCGGTAAGTTCTCCCAGCGGGCGAGTGCTTGCCGCTGACGCAGGAACGGCACACCGAGCAGAGTCAGGCCGATCAGGACGCTCAGCAAGACCAACCCGATCGCCAGAAAGAAACAACTTGTTCTGGCTTTCATCTTCGCTTCCTTCCTGCCCTGGGCAGACCACACCAAAGACGGTGAACCTGCGGCGGTGTTGCCGGCATCCATTCACGCGCCTGGACGAAGATCGAGAACATGCGGCCTCGCCGACGATTTGGTCCACTTGCAGCCTGCCGGCTACTCGATGCAGTTCTGCACGTTGACCGTCCGCGGCCCGGACTGCGCCGCGACGCCTGACGTGTCGCGTACGATCAGGTCGATCGACATCGTCCCGACTTGCGTGACCGGACCGATGGCGCCGGAGTAGCTGCCGCCGCCGGCCGCCAGGAGCGTGGTCTCACCGGACAGCGAGCCCAGCGACCACTGCGCCACGACCGAGTCGATCCCGATGTCATCCGTGGCGACCGCGCTGAGCGTCACCGTACGTGAATACGCCGGGCACCCTGTGCCGTCGGTGAGAATCAGGCCGGGCGTGGCGGTGAAATCCTGGATCACCGGCGGCTGGTTGGCCGGCGCGGGGGTTGGCGTTGCGGTGACGACAGGCGCCACGCTGATCACCGGAACGCCGGCAAGCTCGCCTTGCACCTCGCCGCTGGCCGTCGAAACCCAACAGGTGCGCGAGCTCCCCGGAGGCAGGACGCGGAACCAGTGCCCTCGGCGTTCTTGCCGTCGATCGGCGCCTTTGCGCCGCTCTCGATCACATCCAGCGAATCGTAGGCGGTCCCCGGGCCGGTGCGGCAGTTGGTGTTCAGCCTGGCGATCCACAGCGCCTGCGTGCTCAGCGTGGCTGCCAGCTGCTGGTCTCCCTCGAAATGTCCCGGACAGCGCTGCTTCGGACCGGGCTCGTAGGGAGACGCAGCGACCTGGTTCGGTTGACCAACGAGCTTGGCGACTACGACAACCTGGTGCGGTCGATCGAGGAAATCCGGGGTTTCTTCGTCCAGCCCACAGCGTGTCCTTGACGGTCAGCGGGTACGGTGCAGTGAAGGTCAGCTTGCTTCTCCCGGTCGGCGGTGTAGGCGGAGTAGACCTCGACGCTGATCACCCCGCTGGGGCTGGTGACTTCGAAATCCACCTTGACGGTGTACTCGGGGCCGCACGTGATTCCGGTGATCACAATCGAGGGTACATTGGCGGGCGCCGGCGTGGGGGTCCCGTAGGAGAGCAGGCTGGCGTCGGCAACGACGATCGTCACCCGCGCCGAAGTTCCGCGCCCGCCGGCGGCGTCGAGCGCCACGACCTCGAGGCTGTAGGTGCCCGGCCCCGGCGGCAGCCATTCGAACCCGGCCTCGCCGAAGCGTTCGGCATCGACGGCGACCTCGCCGACCGGCGCGTCGTCGATCCTGAATTCGATCGACTGCAGCCCGTCGACGTCCACGGCATGCGCCAGGAGCGTGACCGGGCCCATGGGGAAGGTCCGCCCGTCGAGCGGCTGATCGACCCAGACGCGCGGCCCGCCCGATTGTGGGGAGCATCCGGCCAGTGCCGTGCCGGTCAGCAGGGAGCACAGGAGCCGGCGAAGTGTGTGGCGGTGTTTCATCGCGGCCTCCGTGGTGGCAGCTGGATGACAAGTCAGAGGCGCAGGGACAGGGCTCAAGGCAGAGCCTCCGTCCAGTCGTCGGGCAGGATGAATCTGGTACATGTCGACCAGCTCCGTGCCGGCCTCGCCCCAGTTGCTGGTGAACAGAATGCGCGTCAGGTCGCGGTTGGTGCTGGCATGCGGCTCGGCCCAGTAGTCCTTCTCGCCATACTCGACCGGCCCTTCGGCGAAGCGTGAGCGGGAGTGCGCCAGACGTACGACCCGGCCATCCGGCTTGAGCTCGATGACGAACACCTGATCGTCCATCCAGGTCGCCGCCGGTTGGGCGCCGCTGTAGGTGGAGACCACCGCCCACCCCGGCCGCTCGAACGCCCGGCCCGAGATGTGGAAGCCGAGCGGAGATTGCGAGAAGTCGATCGGCCACAGCGGCGTGACGGTGCCGGAGGCCAGGTCGACCATCGAGAGCGTATCGGTATCGAGATCCTGGAACACGGCGACTTCCCTATCTGTAACGTCGAAGGCCAGGTCCATGTGACCGCCGATCCGGAGCAATCCGCGGCCGGTCTCGAGCCCCCGGTCGTAGATCATCACGCCGCAGGGCGCCTGATCCGTCCCCATCACGCCGCGCTCACAGTAGGAGTCGCCGAAATCGGCCAGGAAGTAGTCACCGGACGGGCTGATGGTGACGCTGTCGATCCCGGCTGCGCCGGGAACGCCGCTCAGGTCACGCTGGGCGGTGATCCGGTCCTGGTCGAGGTCATACACCAGGAAGGCGACCGTCTCCCAGTTCTGATCCTCGGCCATCAGGCCCCAGGTGCGGCCGTCGGCCGACGGGCTGCCCTCGTAGCGCATCCACACCGCGGCCAGCGACTGGCCGGGGAAGTCCGGGGCGAAGTCGTGGACGGTTTCGGCTTCGCCGGTCTGAACGTCGAGGGCGAGCAGGAGCGTGCCGTCGAACGAATACAGCCGATTGGGTCGCTGGCGTCCCAGCGCGGGTCGATCCCGAGCGACAGGGCGCCGAGCGGCTGGAGGCTGGCGGCGTCGTACAGGTACCAGGAACCGGACGTGCCGCGCACCAGGATCCGCGATTCATCGGCGTTGAACGATTGGACGCGGGCGTACTCGTTCTTGAGCCCGCCGGGCGACTCACCGTCCGGCAGGTCGGCGGCGTGATCGGTCACGCGCACCAGGCAGGTGCCGAATGCTGGATCGACGAACGGTACGCGCACCGCGGGTTGGGGCATTCCAGGATCGGAGACGACTTCCAGGTCGGTGACCAGGTGTCCGACGGTTGCGGGGCATGGCTGCAGGCTTGCGGCAGGCGTCGGCGCGGGAGCCTGGAGCTCACCCGACGGCTCGGCGGTGGATTCCTCAACCCCATCGCCGGTCAGGTTGCACGCCAGGACCGTGCAATGCGATCAGGAGGACTGCAAGCCAGCTCGCAATTGGCGCCGGCCTTTGGCCGGCGGATGGACGGCAAGAGGGCGCGCGGCGACGGACGCAGAGTGCGGTCGGCGCGCCTCTCCGGCGGCATGCCTCGGCGACGGCGTGGGCGACGGAACGCGTCGTGGTTTCTCCACGTCAGGGGATGGCGAAGCCGTACTGGTTGTTGCCGGTGTTCGGATCCTTGTTGTCCGGGACGATCAGCGAGCACTGTACGCCCGGGTAGTAGCAGACGGGGCTGGTGAACAGGTCGACGTTGAAGTGCCCGGTTCCGACGCCCTGGAGGATGGTCACGCTGGTGTCCACGACCGCCGGGGGGCAGACCTGGACTGGATCGGTACGATGGAAGCCGGGACCGACGCACACGACCCGGAGGGAGCCTTCGTAATCATGGGGACCGTTGTTGCGGACGTCGAGGGTCACCGTCGTGGTCGTGCCGACAGACGAGACAGGAGAGACACCGTAGAGTTCAAGATCGGATTGGGCGATTCCCGACGAGCCGCCACCGGGCGGCGGAGCAACCGTGAGTGTTATCGTCGGGGGCACGTTGGTCTTGGTCGGCAGGACCGCGACCGGCACCGTCGGTGTGACGGTGACGGTCACGGTGGCAGCGGGCTCGATCGTGACCGTGGGCGGTGGCTGGGTGGCGACGAGGACCGGTGGGAGCGTTTCCGTGGGCGTGGGTTTCAGGCTGAGAGGCAGCGTGCAGGTGCAGGCCAGGGCGGCGGCGATGGTCAGCATACCCGCACAGATGAATGCAATGCGAAGTTGATGAGGCAGGGAATCTCATGGGTACGCTCCTGTGGCAGGCTGCGGCGGTTTGGCGGGAGCGAAGTGAGCGGCGGAAGGTTGGCGAAGGGCGCGCGGCTCCGCATCCCAGGGCTCGGCGCGGGAGGTGGAATGCGGCCGTCGATCACCGGCAAGCGGATCGGCTTGGAGAAGTCGGTTGTGCCCCCCACGGTCCCACCCTTGGCGACCCCCGCGCGAGGACACGGGGGCATCGAGCACAGGATGCGGAGTGTAGGCGAACGGGGCTCAGGACGCAACATCCCGCGAAGGGGATCGCGGGGTGCGGACGGATGGACCAAGCAGCCGCCGTCGGGTGTCACGCGTGAGGCGAGGCGCGGGCCATGTGCCCTTGCCCCCTCACCCCCTCTTCCCTTCCAATGCCGGGGACCTACAGCCCGCTCATGACCCGGGGAATTCGGCCGCGCACAGGTGGAACCCCACTTAACTCGGCACACGAGTGACAGGCCGCGGACGAGGCGCGACCCTCGCCCCCTCCCTATTCCCCTCCAATACAGGGGACCTGCGGCCCACAGGAGAGTGGAGACGCGCCCCCCGCCGAGGGCATGCGGCGCCCGGGAGGGCGCCGGGTGGCCGAGGCGGGCCAGCGTCTGATTCCGGTTCACAAGGAAGAGGAAGCTTGCGCGGCGAGCAGGGCGGTTCGGGCGTATAGTCGTAGGCCAAGGGCAGGAGGGCAGGCCGATGCCGCGAACCATCAAGCAGTTCCCGTATACGCCGATCCTGGGCTGGTCGGCGTCGCGCTACGACCTGTTCTCGATCTGCAAGCGCCGCTACTTCTTCCACTACTACGCCAAGTACGACAAGGAGAACCCGGTCCGGCGGCTCAATCAATTCAAGGAGCTGGTGACGCTGCCGCTCGAGACCGGCAGCATCGTACACGAGGTGATCGAGGCACTGCTCGGCCGGCTGCGATCGACGGCTGAGGCGATCGATCGGCCGCGCTTCCTGGCGTATGCCGACCAGGCGATCGCGCGCAGCCTGGACGGCAAGACGTTCGACGAGGTGGCGTACGGTCTTCTGCCCGAGGTGAGCGCCGCCGACTTGCAGCCCAAGGTGCATGCGTGTCTGGAGAACCTGCTCGGCAGCGATCGTTTTCGCTGGCTGGTGGAGGAAGCGGCGCCGGCGTCCGGCGAGTGGATCATCGACCCGCCGGGGTACGGCGAGACACGCCTGGACGATCTGAAGATCTACGTCAAGGTCGACGTGCTGTTCCCGCTGGGCGATCTGATCCACATCCTGGACTGGAAGACCGGCAAAGCCGATCCAGCCAAGCACCGCAAGCAGCTCGTCGGCTACGCCACCTGGGCGTCAACGCATTTCGACATTCCGCCGGAACGCGTTCGCCCGACGCTGGCCTACCTGCACCCGGCGTATGAGGAAGTACACGAGTCAGTCGATGCCGCCGACCTGCAGACGTTTGCCGTCCTGATACGGGCCGAGACGCATGAGATGTATGAGTACTGCCGCGACATCGAGCAGAACATCCCGCTCGACAAGGACGCCTTCCCCAGGGTCGACGACGAACGGGTGTGCGCCCAGTGCGCCTTCCGCGGGATCTGCTACCCGGCGCAATACCCCGTGAACCTTTGAAGCTGCCCACCAGGACCGTCGCCCCGCGAGGTGCAGGGGCGAGAGGTCACCCAGGGCGGAGTTGGATCCGGGCGTCCTGACCAGGCGGGCGATGGCCCGGCGCCGCTCCGGAACGAGGGCGGAGCCGATGAGTCCGAGGAAGCACATCAGCCGGGGGGAATGCCCACCCCCGGCTGACAGCCGGACGCAGCTCTGCCGGGCTTACTTCATCTTCTCGGTGAAATTCGCCACGCCAGCCATCAGCGCAGCCATGGCACGATCGAACACACCCTTGAACTGCTCGGGCGACTCGAAGAACATCTCGATGCTGCCCCACACGTTCTTGCCGTCATCGCGCACGTAGATCTTGGCGACCTTGGTCGCGGCGGTGGCGTGATTGGCGGCGGCGAACGCCTTGGCCCGTTCCTTGTCGTTGTCGATGCTCCAGAAGTTGGGGAATACGAGCTGGAAGTAGGGGAGATCGTTGTCATCGACGGTGATGACGTACGTGCGCCCTTCCTTCTTAAAGATCAACAGTCCGCCGTCCTGGTTGGGGCTGTAGCCTTCCTTCGCCAGATAGTCCTTGTACATGTCGGTCTTGCTGGTCATCCGTCGTCCTCCGATGTTGGATGTGAGGGTTGTGGTGCGCGCATGCCGGGTCGCGATCTTCGACGCTGGGCGCCTCCTTCGGTGGTGCCGGACCGACCGGTGGCCGCGACGTGTCGGGGCGCCAGCGCCCCGCGCATCTCGCTGCACACCGGTTCACACACGAATGGTCCGAAGCGCGGAGCCTGATCGGGAGACCTTCCGATCGGGCAGCCGGACCAAGCGGTCCGGCGATTTGCAGGCAAGGGCCCTTGACCGCTCGCTACCGACTATTCGGGCCCCCCGGAGGACTCTACATCCTGACGATGCGGTCCCCGGGTGTATTCCAGCACAAGTATAGGAGGATTTAGCACAGCACGACCTTTCGAGGTGTTTGCAGTTGGCGGATGGCATGAGCCGGCATCGAATTGCGACTGCCGCACCGTTGGTCCCGCGGCGAATTCGGACAGCAGGGCTCCGCTCTCGGAGTAGAGGAGCCCCCACCGGCGGAATGCGGCGGCCCGTACAAGCCGCCGGCCGGGCTTGCCGGCCAGATCGGTCGTGCACCACGCCCGGCATGGTCGGTGAGTGCGCAGGAGGCATGACGTTCGTCCTCCCCTCCCGCACATTCCGGCTCCTTCAAGTCCCGTCGATTGTCACATGGGCACTCCGGCCGGTCGGCTGTAAACTCGAGCGTCTCGAGTTGCGGCTCGGCGGGGGATGGACGCCGACGCGGTTCGAGCGCGGGGGAAGGATTCCCGACCCATGGACACCGAACAACGCACGGACTCCGGGCGCGGCCCGGCGTCGTCAGCCGCCCTGGCTCGGGCGATCACGCGCCGCGCCAGCGCTCAGACCTACCTGACCATCCGCCTGCTCGTCGACCGCGGCCGCACGGACGATGCCTACCGCGCCTACGCCTACTTCCGCTGGGTGGATGACGTGCTCGACGCCCCGACGCACGATCGCGCCGCCCGGCTGCAGTTCCTCTCGCGCCAGAAGCAGCTGCTCGAGGGCCTGCTGGCCGGGATGACCCCGGCGAACCTGGAGCCCGAGGAGCAGATGCTGGCGGACGTGCTCGCCGGCCGCCGGGACCGGCATCCCGGGCTGCGTTCGTACCTGGATCGGATGATGGCGGTGATGGAATTCGACGCCGGCCGACGCGGCCGGCTGATTTCGGGCCCAGAGCTGGCGGGCTACTCGCAGCTCCTGGCCGGTGCCGTGATGGACGCCATCGGCTACTTCATCGGCCACGATCATGTCTACCCGGATGGCGCGGCACGCCTGCAGGCGGTCATCGGGGCGCACATCATCCACATGCTGCGCGACACGGCCGATGATCTGGACGCCGGCTATTTCAATGTCCCCCGAGCGGTGCTTGATGTCGCAGCGCCTGGCGCCTTCCGACATTCACCACCCGGCCTACCGGCGATGGGTCCGGGAACGGGTCGATGAGGCGCGCCGATGTTTTGGTGAAGGAAAGTGGTACCTGCGCCGCGTCGGCTGCCTGCGGGCGCTGGTCGCCGGCTTGCTGTATTGCGCCCGGTTCGAAGTCGTCCTGCGCCAGATCGAGCTCGACGACTACCGGCTTCGGTCCGGGTACGACCGCCTGCCGGCGCTTCGTGTGTGGCTCGACCGCTTCGTGCGCGGCCATCGGACTGCCATGCGCGGTCCCCGGCGCACGCCGACGGGCAGCGCCGGCTAGTCCCCCATCCCTTTGAGCTCGTGAGGTCCGTGGTGAGCCCTGCCCATGTCGTGATCATCGGCGCCGGCGCCGGCGGATTGACCGCCGCGGCGCACCTGGCCGGCGCCGGGTTGCGCGTGACGGTGCTGGAGAAGAACGAGGATGCGGGCGGGCGCTGTGCGCGGATCGAGCGCGACGGCCACACCTTCGACGTCGGCCCGACGCTGCTGGTGATGCCCGGCCTGTACGAGCTCGAGTTCGCCGCCCTGGGCGAGCGGCTGCGCGACCGGCTGGCGCTGCGGCGCGTCGATCCCAGCTACCACCTGCACTTCGACGACGGCGCGCGGCTGGATCTGACCTCCGACCTGAACCACATGCGCGCCCAGCTCGAAGCCATCGAGCCCGGCAGCTTCCCGGCGTTCTTGCGCTACCTGGAGGAAGGCGGCCGGCACTACCGGGAGGCAACCGATCGACTGGTGCGGCGCAACTTCCGCACGCTGGGGGAGTTCCTGACGCCGGCGAGCATCCCGCTGTTCCTGCGGCTGCATGCGCTCGAGAACCACTACCGCCGGCTGGGTTCGTTCTTCCGCACGACGCGGCTGAAGAACGCCTTCTCGTTCCAGGACATGTACATGGGCATCAGCCCCTTCGATGCCATGGCGACCTTCTCGATGCTGCAGTACACCGAGCTGGCCGAGGGCGTGTGGTATCCCGAGGGCGGGATGACGCGCGTCACCGACGCGCTGCACGACATCGCCGTCCGGCGCGGCGCCGAAGTGCGTCTCGAGGCGCCGGTGGCGCAGATCGAGGTCGACGCCGGCCGGGCGCGTGCCGTTCGTCTGGCCGACGGCACGCGGCTGGCGGCCGACGTCGTCCTGGCGAACGCCGACCTGCCCTACGTGTACCGCGAGCTGCTGCCGGACGACGGCACGGCGCAGCGCCTCGAGCGCAAGACGTATTCGTGCTCGGCCGTCTCCTTCCTGTGGGGTGTCGAGCGCGTGATCCCGGAGCTCTCGGCCCACACGCTGTTCCTCTCGGACGATTACCGCGAGAACTTCGACGCCATCCTGCGCCGCAAGACGATCGCCGCCGAGCCGAGCGTCTACGTGCACGCGCCGGCGCGGCTCGATCCTTCGATGGCGCCGGCGGGGCAGGACACGCTGATCGGGATCGTGCCTGTCGGGCACCTGGACCCGCGCGCCGGGCAGGATTGGCAGGAGATCACGCGGCAGGCGCGCGCGACGGTCGTGCGCCGGATCGCATCGCTGGGCGTGAAGGACTTCGAGGCGCGGATCAAGTTCGAAATGTGTCTTCGACCCGGGGGACTGGCAGCGGCGGTTCAACCTGGTGCGCGGCGCCACGCACGGCCTGGCGCACACGCTGCTGCAGATGGGCTACTTCCGCCCGCACAACCGGCACGCCCGCTACCGCAACCTGTACTTCGCCGGCGCCAGCACGCACCCCGGCACCGGCCTGCCGACGGCGATCGTCTCCGGCCGCCTGGCGGCTGAGCGCGTGCTGGAGGATTTGCCCCCTTCCGTCTAGACCATTCCCGAGCGGCCGAACGGGGAACGCCGCCCGCCGAACGGCGTCCGCTCCCCATGCTCTCCCCCTGGATCAACTGAACGGCGCGGGCGCCACCTATGGTAGTATCCCGCCCCATGCGCTCGCGCCTGTCCGCCGTCCTCGCCTCGCTGCCGCGTGCCTACTGGCTGTTGTGGCTCGGCACGCTGATCAACCGATTGGGGAGTTTCGTCATCCCCTTCCTGACGCTCTACCTCACCCAACGCCGCGGGCTGCCCATCGGCCAGGCGGCGCTGATGGTCTCGCTGTTCGGCGCCGGATCGTTCAGCGCCGCCCTGATCGGGGGCGAGCTGGCCGACCGCCTTGGCCGGCGGCCGGTGATGCTGCTGTCGTTCCTGCTCGCCCCGTTCAACATGATCGCTCTCGGGCTCGTGCAACCCCTGGCGCTGCTGGCGCTGCTCACGTTTACCCAGGGATTGCTCACCGACCTGTACCGCCCGGCGGTGAGCGCGGCCATTGCCGACCTGGTTCCGGCCGAGGAGCGGCCTCGCGCCTATGGCTACCTGTACTGGGCGATCAACCTGGGGTTCGCCATCGCGCCGGTCGTGGCCGGTTTGATCGCGCGCCTCGACTACTTCCTGCTGTTCGTCGGTGATGCCGTCACGACCTTCGTCTTCGGCTTGATCATCCTGGCCGGTGTGAGCGAGACGCGCCCAGCCGAAGCCCACGCCGCCTCCAAGGCGCCGCTGCGCCAGAGGATCGGCCAGCTGCGCAGCTCGCCGCTGATGCTGCTGTTCTGCGCGCTGGCGCTGGGCTTTGGAATCATCTACATGCAGGGCAACGTCACGCTGCCGGTGGACATGGCGTCGCACGGGTTAGGCCCGGAGAAGTACGGGCTGGCGATCGCCGTTAACGGCGTGCTGATCGTCATCCTTGGTTTGCCCGCCAGCCACGCCGCGGGCCGCTGGCCGCGCTACGGCGCCATGGCCGTGGCCGCCATCCTTGCCGGCGTCGGCTTCGGACTCACCGGGCTGGCGAGCACGTTGCTGCTCTTCGGGCTGTCGGTCGGGGTGTGGACGCTGGGGGAAATCGCTGCCTCGACGATCGCGCCGGCGATCGTGGCGGACCTGTCACCGGTCGACCTGCGCGGCCTGTTCCAGGGCGCCTTCGGCGCGGCGTGGGGCCTATCGGCCTTCGTCGGCCCGCTGCTCGGCGGATGGGTCTATCAGCAACTCGGTGCTGGCGCCCTCTGGTCGGGATGTCTACTCCTCGGAGCCTTCCTGGCGCTGGGCTACCTGGCGCTTGGCCGGCGCGGCACGTCGGACAACCTGACGGTTCGATCATCCCACTCCTCTCCCGCAACCTCCATTGCCAGCAGTATCACCAGGGTTCACTGGGTTCGAGCACCGCAGGTTCACGACCGCCGCCGCAAATCGACCCTCAACGAGGTCAGTCGCGGCCACGCGCGTTGCTTCCGCGGCCAGTGCGCATATCTGCTCCGCTCCACAAGGGACTTCATCCGCCGAGTGCCGGGTCAGGGATCCACTTGTCTCTCAGCAGGGCCTCAACGCCGGGCAGGATCCCGGGCGCCGCAACCACAACTCGGACGATCAGGCGCGCCCGTGCCGACCGTAGCATCAGATGATCTTGGCTGCCCAATTCAATGCTGGCGATCTTGGCGCCTGTGTCTGCGTCGTAGGAACCGAACGAGATCAAGCCGAGAGTCGCCCCCACCGTGCCCGCCAGCACCAAGATGGCAAAGAACGTCAAGTTCACCGCCTACCCTGCACCCCGAATTCTCGAATGGGCTATTCCTCTTTGCCCAAGGGGAGTAGGGCCAGAGTTGGTGTGAGAAGCCCTGGGCGAGGAGTACAGAGAGGACGGACATCATCAGAGCGACAAGCAAGTAGGCAATTGGGGCTCTTCCGGTTTCTCGTGAGTGCCATCCCGGCGCTCGCTCCGAGCACTCCAGCTCCGCCCAATCCAAGCCGGAGGCCACTCATTGTCGCTTGTCCCACTCGAGTTTGGGGCGCAGTCTGTTCTCTCCACATCGAAGCTGATATAGAAGGCGAAATTGCCGGAAGCAACCACGCAATACAGAATAGCACGACGAAAAGGGCCGCTATCGACCACAGCCAGAGCCCTTCAAGGAGCGCCGTCCATGCTCGGATGCCAATTCCCAGGAAGACCGCCGCGATAGAGACCGTCGAGGCAACACGTGATGCCCAGGAGTAGCGCCTCCAGCTCCACACATTGAAGGCAACACCCAGTACCATCACGAAGGAGGAGAGCGCCCTCCCTACTGAGGTTGATCGGGGGCGCCAGCAGAGCGCTGATCCAGAGCAGACCAGCAAGCAGCGCTGGGCCGCCCAAGCACACGCCAATTGCCTTCCAAAGCGGCCAGCTAGCCATCGGTGAGCTCAGTTTGGGCGCGGCTTCGATAAAGTCGATTTCGTCCATCGTCTTACCTGATCGGCATGCCCGACTTCGGGGCAACCATCTGTGTGGGTGCAGCCTCAAGCCGTTCGAACTCCTCCTCGCGCGCATCCACGAATCCGTTTATCTCGGCCTTCCATTTGTCCGGCGTCTCAGTGGCTGCTAGAACGAAAGAGAGCGAGTATCCCCAGCGCAGCTGCGCCCAGGACGAGGGGTGCCGCAGCGATTGCCGCGCCACCCAAGGCAACAGCTACCCCCGATACCCCCACGACAGCAACGGCCAACCCACGCCTACACCGACAGATACACTGAAGTCTACACCGGTAGATACCCCAGAACTGCTAACACCCTCCTCACGGTGCTCTCCAAGCCCATACTCGTACAGATTGGTGCCGACGGCCGCAAGGCCACTTACACCCCAGGCCGATCTTGCTGAATGGGCCCCGCAACAGGGAGCTTGTACTCGTTTCGGCCATCAACTCGGCATTCCGGGCCTGGTCGACAGCTCGAACCGCCTTCAAGGTCCGCGTGTCCCAGCGGATGATG
>CAWFSV010000015.1:0-72659 GCA_963818575.1 uncultured Chloroflexia bacterium
TACCCCAACGTCACCTACGTCTACCGCGAGAATGTCGCTCCCGATCAGACCAATCCTTTCGCCGAAGAGCTGATCGCCAGCGGCGCCAACATCGTCGTCGGCAATGCGGAATTCATGGGAATGCCACTGAAGGATATTGCCGACAAGTACCCCGACGTGTACTTCGCCTCCGTCATCGCCAGCGACCTGACGACCAAGCCGAATTTCATCCGGTTCTTCCCCAAGCAGTATCAGGCCCTGTACCTCGAAGGCCTGATCGCCGGGGCGCTGACCAAGACCGGCAACATCGGCATCACGTCCGCCTTCCCGTGCGTTCAGGTTATCCGGCGCCAGGCCGGCTTCATCCTGGGCGTCCAGGATGCGGCCGCGATGCTCAACAAAGAGATTACCGTGTACGTCAAGTTCGCCGGCGACTGGTACCTGCCCGCCGATGAGCGCGCCATCGCCGAGACGTTGGTCGACACCTACGACGTGGATGTCCTGACCCAGCAAACCGACTCCAGCTCCACCATGGACGTGGCCAAGGAGAAGGGCGTCTGGTTCGTGGGCAAGGACATGGACATCGTGGGTGAATACGGCTGGTCCGACACGAACACCGTCGCCGTCTCGTTCGACACGCGCTGGGAGGTCATCTACGAGCAGATGGTCCTGGACTTCATGGCCGGCAACATGACGCCGGAGACGATCATGTATCCGGGCATGGAAACGACCATGACCCTGGCCGACGGCACCGTGGTGCCGACCGTCGACCTGATGAACGCGGGCAAGATCGGCATCGAGGCCATCAGCCCGGCGGCACTGCCGCTCATCCCGCAGGAGATCATCGACCTCGTCGAGCAGCGACGCGAGGAGATGATGGCAGGTACGTGGGATCCGTTCACGGCGCACGAATTCGTCAGCAACGGAACAGGCCTGGAGCTCGAGGGCTTGCCGATCCCGGCCGCGGGCACGGTGGTCAAGGCCGCCGACGTGGCTGCGACCACGGAGTTCCTGCTGGGCCAGTTCAACTTCGACCTGCAGGGCACGACCATCCTGAAGTAGCACGGTGTGTCGGTCCGCATGACGTGTGACGTCTAGTCACAGACAGGTGAGGCTCTCGTCCTGTGGGAGCAGACCTCGGGACGAGAGCCTCACGCTTCAGCCGGTTCGATGTGCGTCGCGGGGCCTTCTCCCCCGGACGCTCAGGCACGAACCAACCGCAGGCGACAGGTTGATAGCATGCCCATCCAACCCGTGAAACTCGGCGATACGGTCCTGGAGGCCAGGGGAATCACCAAGCGCTTCCCCGGGGTGACCGCCAACGACCACATCGACTTTGAGATCCGGGCAGGCGAGATCCACGCCATCCTGGGGGAGAACGGCGCCGGCAAGACGACCCTGATGAAGATCCTGTTCGGGCTGCTCCAGCCCGACGAAGGCGAGATCTACGTCCATGGGCAGAAGGTGGCTTTCCGATCGCCCCTGGACGCCATTCACCTCGGCATCGGCATGGTGCACCAGAACCGGAAGCTCATCCCGGCTCACACCGTTCTCGAGAACATCCTCCTCGGTCATCCCAGGGCGGGCAGTATCCCCGACTTGAAGAAGACCCGCGACGAGCTCGCGGGGATCTGCGACCGCTACGGTTTCAAGATCGACCTCAAGGCCAAGGTCTGGCAGCTGTCGGAGGGCGAGAAGCAGGCCGTCGAGATCCTGAAGACCCTGTACCGGGGCGCCCGCATCCTGATCCTGGATGAACCCACGTCCGCCCTGGCGCCTCCGGAGACCGAGAAACTCCTGGAGTCGATCCGCATCATGACCGGCGACGATCTCGCCCTCGTCCCGTTCATCACCCACAAGCTGCCCATCGTGCTGGCCATCAGCGACCGGGTGACGGTCCTGCGGCGGGGCAAGGTTACCGCCCGACTGCGCACGGCCGAGGCCACCGAAAACAGCCTGGCCAGGGAAATGGTCGGCCGCGAGGTCATCTTCCGGCTGGACCGTGTGGAGGTCGAGCAGGGCAAACCCGTCCTCGAAGTGGAGGACCTCTCCGCCCTGAATGACAAGGGCCGTCACCTACGTCTACCGCGAGAATGTCGCTCCCGATCAGACCAATCCCTTCGCCGAAGAGCTGATCGCCAGCGGAGCGAACATCGTCGTGGGCAACGCCGAGTTCATGGGACTGCCCTTGAAGGATATCGCCGCCACGTACCCCGACGTGTACTTCGGGTCCGTCATCGCCAGCGACCTGTCGACCGCGGCGAATTTCATCCGGTTCTTCCCCAAGCAGTACCAGGCCCTGTACCTCGAAGGCCTGATCGCCGGGGCCCTGACGCAGACCGGCAACATCGGCATCACGTCCGCCTTCCCGAACGTCCAGGTGATCCGCCGCCAGGCGGGCTTCATCCTCGGCGTGCAGGATGCGGCCGCGCTGCTCGACAAGGACATCACCGTCTACGTCAAGTTCGCCGGCAACTGGTTCCTGCCTGCCGACGAGCGCGCCATTGCCGAGACGTTGGTCGACACCTACGAGTGCGACGTCCTGACCCAGCAAACCGACTCGAGCTCCACCATGGACGTGGCCAAGGAGAAGGGCGTCTGGTTCGTGGGCAAGGACATGGACATCGTGGGTGAATACGGCTGGTCCGACACGGACACCGTCGCCGTGTCGTTCGACACGCGCTGGGAGGTCATCTACGAACAGATGGTCCTGGACTTCATGGCGGGCAATAAGGCGCCGGAGACCATCCTGTATCCGGGCATGGAAACGACGATGACCCTGGCCGATGGCACCGTGGTCCCGACCGTCGACCTGATGAACGACGGCAAGATCGGTATCGAGGCCATCAGCCCGGCGGCGCTCCCTTCCATCCCGCAGGAGATCCTCGACCTCGTGACGCAGCGACGCGAGGAGATGATGGCGGGCACGTGGGATCCGTTCACGGCGCACGAGTTCGTGAGCAACGGAACAGGCCTGGAGCTCGAGGGCCTGCCGATCCCGGCCGCGGGCACCGTGGTCAAGGCAGCCGACGTGGTTCCGACCACCGAGTTCCTGCTGGCCATGTTCAACTTCGATCTGCAGGGTACGACCATCCTGAAGTAGCACGGTGTGTCGATCCGCATGACGTGTGACGCCTAGTCACAGACAGGTGAGGCTCTCGTCCTGTGGGAGCAGACCTCGGGACGAGAGCCTCACGCTTCCGTGGGGTCGAGGTGCACCCCCGCTCGTCCGGGGGGCAAGGCACGATCATCCGGCAGACAACAGGTTGACATCATGCCCTTCCAACCCGTGAAACGGGGTGACACCGTCCTGGAGGCGAGGGGGATCACCAAGCGATTCCCCGGGGTCGTCGCCAATGATCACATCGACTTCGAGATTCGTGCGGGCGAGATCCACGCCATCCTGGGGGAGAACGGCGCCGGCAAGACCACCCTGATGAAGATCCTGTTCGGGCTGCTCCAGCCCGACGAAGGCGGGATCTACGTTCACGGGGAGAAGGTGACTTTCCGGTCGCCTCTGGATGCCATCCGCCTTGGCATCGGGATGGTTCATCAGAACCGCAAGCTGATCCCCGCTCACACGGTCATCGAGAACATCATCCTGGGCCACCCCAAAGCGGGGAGCATTCCCGACTTGCGGAGGACCCGAGACGAGATCGCCGAGCTGTGCGACCGCTACGGCTTCAAGATCGACCTCAAGGCCAAGGTCTGGCAGCTGTCGGAAGGCGAAAAGCAGTCTGTGGAGATCCTGAAGACGCTGTATCGAGGCGCCCGGATCCTTATCCTGGATGAGCCCACCTCCGCCCTGGCGCCTCCGGAAACGGAGAAGCTCCTGGAGTCGATCCGCATCATGACCGGGGACGATCTCGCCCTCGTCCCGTTCATCACCCACAAGCTGCCCATCGTGCTGGCCATCAGTGAACGTGTCACGGTCCTTCGGCGAGGCAAGGTCACCGCCCGCCTTCGCACGCAAGAGGCGACCGAGAACAGTCTGGCCAGAGAAATGGTGGGACGCGAAGTGATCTTCCGGCTGGACCATGTGGCGGTCGAGCCGGGCAAGCCCATTCTCACCGTGGAGGACCTCTCCGCCCTGAACGACAAGGGGCTTCTCGCCGTGAAGGGTGTGTCCTTCTCCGTGCATGAGGGCGAGATCTTCGGCATTGCCGGGGTTTCCGGGAACGGTCAGCAGGTCCTGGCCGAGGTGCTGGCGGGGCTGCGCAAGGCCGTGGCCGGCAGGGTGTTGATCGACGGGATCAACATCACCCGTTCCGGCACGCTGGAACGCTGGAAGAACGGCATGGGCTACATCCCGTCGGACCGCACCGATGTGGGTTCGATCGGCGCCTACTCCCTGGTCGACAACGTCCTGATGAACTACTACTTCGACGGCGCCTTCTCCGCGTTGGGGGATCGTGGACGCCCAGAAGACGCGCAAGCTCACCGAAGGACTGATCTCCGAATTCGACATCGCCACCCCCGGCCCGGACACCACGGCCAGGAGCCTTTCCGGCGGCAATCTCCAGAAGCTCATCCTGGCGCGCGTGCTCTCCCGCAGGCCGCGGCTGATCATCGCCAATCTTCCCACCCAGGGGCTGGATGTGGGCGCCACCGAGTTCGTGCAGAACAAACTCCTGGAAGCCAAGCGGCAGCACGCCGCCATCCTGCTCATCTCGGAAGACCTCGACGAGGTCCTGTCGTTGAGCGATCGTGTGGCGCCGATCTACGAGGGCGAGTTCATGGGCATCATCCCGATCCACGACGCCAGGATCGAGGACATCGGGGCCATGATGGCAGGCTTGAAGCAGAAGGTCGCAGCAGCCATGAGACTCGGCAGCTACGAGGTCAAGCTCGAGAAGAAGGCCAGGGTCACCGGCCTGGAGGCGACGGCCATCTCCCTGCTGGCGATCGTCATCGGCCTGGCGCTGGTGGGCCTGATCTTCCTGCAGGCCGAGGTCAATCCGCTGACCGGTTACAAGGCCATCTTCTCCTATGCCTTTGCCAACCCCTTCGGCCTGCCCCTGACGATCAACCGCTCGGTCTTCATCCTGCTGTGCACCTGCGCCTTCATCGTCCCGATGAAAGCCGGGCTGTGGAACATCGGCATGGCCGGCCAGCTCTACGGCGGCGCGCTGGGCGCCTTCGGCGTGGCGCTGGCCTTCGGCGCCAAGGGATCCCCAGACGCCGACCGTGGCGCCGGGACTGATCATCGGCCTGATGATGCTCGGGGCGATCCTGGGCGGCGCGGTGATCGGTGCCATCCCGGGCTTCCTCAAGGGGCGCTTCAACACGAACGAGATCGTCGTGACCATGATGTTGAACTCGATCGGCTACTGGCTGATCGCCTTCATGATCAAGGAAGGCGGCCCCTTCATGGGTGGGGGCGGGGAAGGCCAGGGGTTCAAGCTGTCCGAGTCGGTCTTCGCGCCCATGGTCCTGGGGTGGGACCTTCACCATCCCCATCGCCTTGGCTCTGGCGGCGCTGCTGTACTTCGTGTTTGCCAAGACCACCCTGGGCTACCAGATCAAGGCCTTCGGCCTGAGCCCGTCGGCGGCCAAGTACGCCGGGCATCAGCCCGCAGAACGTGCCGCTGCTGGTGTTCATCCTGGGCGGCCTGATCGCCGGCCTGGCCGGATACCACTACTTCGCCGCCGTCCCCGGGGTGTACAAGATCCCCACGAACTACGGGGACTTCGGCGATCTGTCCTTCTACGGCATCATCTGCGGGCTGATCTCCCAGGGCAACCCCCTGGCGGCCATTCCCTTCGCCCTGCTCTTCGGCGGGCTGACCAACGGCGGCCGCTTCGTCCAGGGACAACTCCAGATGGGCTACGGCATCGACTACGCCCTGCTCGGGGTCCTGATGATCACCCTCGTCGCCTTCCAGTTCTTCTACCGCAACACCATCGTCTGGAAGAAGATCGGAAAGGGAGACCTAGGATGTGGGAGTTTGCGGCGCGAAGCCTGAATGCCTCGACGGTCTTCACCATTGCGGCGCTGGGCGAGCTGATCGGACAGCGCTCGGGCATTCTGAATGTTGGCATTGAAGGGGTGATGCTCTTCGGGGCCACCCTGGGGTTCATCGTGGCCAAGACCACCGGGAGCTATCTCCTCGGCTGCCTGGCGGCGATCGCCATCGGGGGCCTGATCGCCGCGCTGCACGGCTTCTTCTCCATCACCCTGGGGGGCGACCAGGTCGTCAACGGGATGGGGATCTGGATCCTGGGCTTCGGCCTGACGGCCTACATCGGCTACCCCTACACGGGGCCGCTGGGCATGGACCGGATCCCCGACGTGGCGGGCCTTTCGCCCTTCTTCTTCCTCGCCATCGGGCTGGTGGTCCTGACCTGGTGGATGTTCTCCAAGACCAGCCTGGGGTTGCGGATCCGATCGGCAGGAGAAAGCCCCTCGGTCACCGAGGTCTCGGGCATCAACGTCACCCGGACCCGCTACCTGAGCCGTCGTGGTCAGCGGGATGCTCATGGGCCTGGGCGGGGCGATCTACTCCCTGAGCTACAACCCGGTCTGGAGCATCAACTTCCTCCTGGGTTGGGGCTTCATTGCGCTGGCGCTGGTCTTCTTCTCCATGTGGAATCCCTTCATCCTGCTGGGCGGGTTCCATCCTGTTCGGCACCCTGTGGCAGCTCTCGCTCAACCCTCAGCTTGTCCTGCCAGAGCGTTCTGTCCAGGTACATCTGGAGGACGGTGCCCTTCATCATCACCATCGCCGTCCTGGTGCTGATGTCCACCAAGTGGTTCAGTTCCCGATGGGGCGCCGCCAAGCCCGAAGCCCTGGGGCTGCCCCGCGATGAGGAGTGATGCCGACGATCCGGTCGTGGCCTCCGGCATCCGGACCGTGGGTCGATCCCTTCGCTCGTCCCGTCCTTTCGAGCGGAGCGCCGCATCCCCTGAGTGCAATCCGAGGGGCCGCGGGCTCACGCCGGGAAGGAAGATCGCAGGACCATGAACACTCATCCGACGCTGCCTGAGTTTGACTACCTCCGGCCCCGGACGCTGGCCGAAGCCAGCGAGTTCCTTTCCGGCCATCCCGGGGAAGCCCGTCCGTTCATGGGCGGAACGGATGTCCTGGTTCGCA
This sequence comes from uncultured Chloroflexia bacterium, assembly GCA_963818575.1. Taxonomy (GTDB): domain Bacteria; phylum Chloroflexota; class Anaerolineae; order Anaerolineales; family E44-bin32; genus DYJB01. The sequence goes on from CAWFSV010000015.1 coordinate 7,074, forward strand.
TGCGGGACGGAGTCCTGACCCCCCGATTCCTGGTGGATGTGAAGGGGCTGGACGGAGACGAACGATCTGCGCTTCGACCCGAAGGACCGGCCTCACCCTCGGTGCCGCCGTCAGCATGAATCGGGTGATCGCCTCCGCCGAGGTGCGGACCCATTACGCCTTGCTGACCGAGGCCTGCCGCTCCGTCGCCAGCTACCCGCTGCGTACACGGGCGACCGTTGTCGGCAACATCTGCAACGCCTCGCCCGCCGGGGACACCATCGGGGCCTGCCTGGTGCTCGATGCGGTGCTGCACGTCCACGGGGTGCATGGCCCGCGCCAGGAACCGCTGGCGTCATTCTTCCTGGGCCCTGGCAAGACCACGCTCGAACCGGGCGATGTGGTGACGGCCATCCACCTGCCCCTCCCTCCTGAAAGATGTGCCGGGGTGTATCTCAAGCTGGGACGCAACCGGTTGAGCGACCTATCGATCGTCGGCGTGACGGTGCTGGGCCACCCGGACTCGAGCTGCTCCTCCGGCTACCGCTTTCGCCTGGCCCTGGCCTCGGTCGCCCCGGTGCCCCTGGTGCCCTTGGAGGCGGAACGGTACCTGGCCAGCCACGCGATCACGCCCGAGTCGCTGCGTGCAGCAGCACAGTTGGCGGCCGACGCCTGCTCGCCGATCGACGACGTGCGCGGAAGCGCGCGCTACCGCAGGCTGATGGTCCGCAATCTTGTCCGCCACGGCGCTGGCGCAGGTCTGGAACCGACTGACCGTCTGAACGGTGTGATTCTCGAGGACGAACACGCTTCGAACTCGGCAGCCATGCTTCGAGGGACCGATGACACTTCATGAGATTCACGTCACCATCAACGATGAGGCAGGAACAGGTGGCCGTCCCCGCCAACATGACGCTGATGCGCATGCTGCGGGAAAAGCTGGCGCTGACCGGCACCAAGAACGGGTGCTCGGCCGGTGAGTGCGGCGCGTGTACGGTGCTGCTGAATGGGGAACCGGTCAACAGCTGCATGGTCCTGGCAGTCGAATGTGACGGAGCCCGGATCGTCACCGTGGAAGGGCTGGCCGGTGAAGAACGGCTGGCCCCCGTTCAGGAAACGATCCTCCGTCAGGGGGGTGTCCAGTGCGGGTTCTGCACGCCGGGCATCCTGATCTCCTCGCACGCGCTGCTGCAACGGAACCCGACTCCGGATGAGGATGAGATCCGCGAGGCGCTGGTCGGCAACTTGTGCCGCTGCACGGGATACGTGCGCATCATCGAAGGCGTCAAGGAAGCGGCCCGCATGCAGTCGGCCGCCGACTGACGCAGCATCGGCCTGGCCGGAACCGTGGGGCCAGACGGGAGAAGTTCTATGAAGAGCGTGGGCACGCAATCTACGGCCAGCCCGATCGGTGAGAATGCTCCCCGCATCGACGCCCGCCAGAAGGTGACCGGCGCGGCGGTCTTTGCGGATGACATGCCGTTCGGGGATTCGCTGCTGCACGCCCGCATCAAGCGCAGTCCCCATCCGCACGCCCTCATCCGGAAGATCGACACCGACCGAGCCCGCGCCCTGCCCGGGGTGAAGGCCGTCGTCACCGGCGAGGACTTTCCCCGTCATATCGGACTGTATCTGCAGGACCGGTTCATCTTCTGCCGCGACCGCGTGCGCTATGTCGGTGATCCGGTGGCGGGTGTGGCCGCCACGAGTCCGGAGATCGCGCACAAGGCCCTCGACCTGATCGACGTGGACTACGAAGTGCTCGAGCCGGTCCTGGATCCCGAACTGGGCACCCGCCCCAACGCGGCGCTGCTTCATCCCGATCTGGGGCGAGTATGTGGTCGCCAACTTCATCTTCCCCAAGGCGGGGACGAACATCTCCAACCACTTCAAGATCCGCAGGGGCGATGTCGACGGCGCCTGGGGCCAGTGCGCCGCCATCGTCGAGCGCCAGTACCGGATTCCCCACATTCAACACGTGCCCATCGAACCGCATGTCGCCGTGGCCCAGGTGGAAGAGTCCGGGGAGATCACGCTGTGGGGCAGTTCCCAGTCGCCGTTCGCCCAGCGCAATCTCATCGCCCAGTCGATGGGGATCTCCCAGAGCCGGATGCGTGTGATCGCGCCGCTGGTCGGCGGCGGATTTGGAAGCAAGGCCGGGGTCAGCATGGAGGCCCTGGTGGTGGCCATCGCCACGAAGGCGCACGGACGGCCGGTGAAGCTGCTGCTGACGCGTGAAGAGGAGTTCTACACGGCCTTTGTGCGCCAGGGACTGGTCGCCCACTTCAAGATGGGCTGCGATGCCCAGGGCCGGCTCCTGGCCATGGAGAATGTCTTCTACTGGGACGGCGGAGCCTACACGGAATACGGCGTCAATGTCACGCGCGCCTCCGGCTACAGCAGCAGCGGCCCGTACGAAGTGCCCAACATCCGGACCGACAGCTACTGCGTCTACACCAACCATCCGGTCGGCGGCCCGATGCGGGGCTTTGGGATGCCCGAGATGCACGCCGGATTGGAGCAGTGCATCGACGAGCTGGCCCTGCAGGTCGGGATGGATGTGGTTGAGTTTCGCAGGCTCAATTGCCTGAAGACCGGCAGCACGCTGGTGACCGGGAGCAAGATGCACCCGACCGGGCTGCCCATCTGCATCGAGAAGACCGCCGAAGCCATCGGGTGGGGAAAGAAGGCTCCGCCCAGTTCCCCCAACAAGCGGCGCGGCAAGGGGCTGGCCCTGATGTGGAAGGCGCCGGCCATGCCCCCCAATGCGGGCTCCAGCGCCTGGGTCGAGCTGGCCGAGGACGGCACGGTCACGGTGGGTGTCGGGGGCCAGGAAATCGGACAGGGGGTCTTCACCGTGGCCGCTCAGATGGCCGCCGCCGCCCTGGGCGTCCCGTACGAGTCCGTCCGCATCGCCACGCCGGTCGATACGCGCTACAGCCCGTACGAATGGCAGACCGTCGCCAGCCGCCTCACCTGGAGCATGGGCAACGCCATCGTGAACGCGGCGAAAGATGCCAAGCGTCAGATTCTTGGAACGGTGGCCGAGGCCTGGGGAGAGGCTCCCGAAGATCTGGAGATCGTCCAGGGCGTGGTGGTCTCCTACAAGAGCGAGAAGGAGATCCCCCTCAAGAACCTCGCCATCTACGGCCTGCCCAAGCCGAATGACCAGGGCTGGCGAGGCGGACCCGTCATCGGGCGCGGCAACTTCATGCCCACCTACGTCACGGGTCTGGATCCAGAAACCGGGCAGGGCGAACGCGCCGTCGTGCACTACACCACCGGAGCCCAGGCGGTCGAATTGGAAGTCGACCTGGACACCGGCCGGATCGAGATCCTCCGAGGGGTCTCGGCCTTCGACGTCGGCAGAGCCATCAATCCGGAACTGGTCGAGGCGCAGATGGAAGGCGGCTTCGTTCAGGGCATGAGCTCGGCCCTGTTTGAGAGCCTGAACCTGAAGGACGGCGTGGTGAGGAGCCCCAGCTTCGTCGACTACCGCATCGCCACCTCGGCCGATGCCCCCAAAGACCTGCAGGCCATCATTGTCGAGGTGGCGCAGGACGATGGGCCGTGGGGGGCGCGAGGGATCGGCGAGCATTCGATGGTGCCCACCATCCCGGCCATCGCCAATGCCATCTTCGACGCGGTCGGGGTCCGTCTGGAAGGCCCGCCGTTCACGGCCGAGAAAGTGTACCTGGCCATGCTGGAGGCCGGGATCGTGAAGTGAGGGCCGCGCGAGCGGCAGAACATGGGCAGGGTGCCCACCGAGAGTGAGCTGAACGGATGGATGCGCCTGCATCCCAGGACATGTTGAAACGCCGTAGAAGCGGAACACGCAGGCACCGGGCCAGGCGCCGCCCCTGGAGCACATCTCGGCGCAGTGGTCTGTGACCCGCGTCGTCCCGTACATCCTGACTTTCCGATAGGAGGGAACGCTATGCCGATCGATATGGAACTCGAGATGGTCTTGCGGCCGCCGCAGATCCCCATGCCGCCGTACCCGCCCAAGGTGATCACCCTGGCCAACGGCAAGCGGATGGTCATCCGTCAGGCGGAGCGCGAGGACGTTCCGGCGATCCTCAAGTCCGTTCATCCCTGCCTGTTCATCGAGCGCGACTACTACGATATCGTCAGCGCCCGGCTGTACGGAGAGCTGCTGGCCTGGTACCGCTACCGGGTCAAGAGCGAATACTGCCTCCTGGGACAGGTGGACGGTTACCTGGTGGGGATCGTCAACGGGCGGCTGGAGAACGAGAAGGTCGGCATGAGCTACCACACGCTGGCCATCGACCGCGGGCTGCGAATCGGCTCCCACCTGTTTGCGGCCAAGATGGAGTACCACATTGACTACATCGGGCAGGACGAGATCCTGATCGTGGCCGAAAGCCCGATCGGCTTCCGGCGCTGGATGGTCGAATACCCGCTCGAACCGACCAAGATCCCGCATGAGCTGGGGGGCGGCAACTCCTACCGCCTGACGCGCGAGATCTACCTCAAGGCCAAGCCGCGCCTGGTGGTGGGGGATCGCCCGGTGCCCAAGGCCTTGATGGACGAGGCCATGGCCGAGATCAAGTTCGCCGACGACGACACGATCCGCGAACGCATCGCCGGCCTGAAGGGGAGATGACATCATGAGAGACGTCGCGATTCTTGGCGTCGGCATGCTGCCCTTCGGCCGGCGGGATGAAGACACGCTGCTGGAAATGCTGGCCGCCGCCTCGCTCAAGGCGCTGGAGGATGCCGGCCTGGGGAATGAGTCGGTCGACGCCGTGTACGTTGCCAACATGGGCGGCGGGATGCTTCAACACCAGTCGTCCATCGCCAGTTCGCTGGTCGATCGCCTGAGCCTCTTGCCGGCGTCCGCAGAAACCATCGAGAACGGACCCGCCTCCGGGGCCTCGGCGGTCAAGAACGGCGTGCTGGCCATCGCTTCCGGTTACTACGATACCGTCCTGGTGGCCGGCGGCGAGAAGATGCGCGAGGTCACCGGCTGGCGGGCGACCGATTTCGTCGCCACCATGACCCATCCGCAGGCTGAGTATCCCTACGGGATCACCCTGCCGGGTATGGCCGGGATGTTCACCCGGCTGTACATGGAGAAGTACGGCGTGACCCGCGAGCACCTGCTGGCGATCTCGCTCAAGAACCAGGAGATGGGCACGCGCAACCCCTACGCCCACGTCGAGATGGCCCTCGATCGAGAGGGCATCTTCGACAGCCCGCACGCCGTCGTCAACAATCCCGTATCCGCCGACCCGCTGCATCTGTACGACCTGTGTCCGGTCAGCGACGGCGCCGCGGCGGTGGTATTGTGCACGGTGGAAGCCGCCAAGAAGCGCGGCAAGCCGTACGTCCTCGTGGCCGGTTTCGGCCAGGCCACGGACACGCACACGCTGGCCGAGCGCGACGACCCCACCGATCTCAAGGCCGTCACGCTGGCGGCGCAGAAGGCCTTCAGCATGGCCAAGCTCAAGCCGTCCGACGTCAGCGTGGCCGAACTGCATGACGCCTTCACCATCCTGGAGATCGCCGAGAGCGAACACGTCGGCTTCTTCAAGAAGGGCGAGGGCGGCAAGGCGGCCGTCGCCGGCAAGACCCGCCTCGGCGGGCAGATCCCGATCAACCTCTCCGGCGGTTTGAAGGCCCGCGGTCATCCCGTCGGCGCCACCGGCGTGGCCCAGGTCGTGGATATCGTCTGGCAGCTGCGCCATGAGTTGCCGGAGAATCGCCAGGTCAAGGACGCCACGGTCGGCCTGACGGTCAACTTCGGGGGCTTCGGCAACAATGTCATCGCCTTCGTGCTCAAGAGGGTAGAGGCATGAAAGAGATACCGATCGTCGCCTTCCAGTGCAAGAAGTGCGGCAAGATCCACTACCCGTTCCATGACCGCTGCCTGAACTGCAAGGCACGCGAGTTCAAGGAACTGCACCCGGCCGGCCAGGTCAAGTTGCTCACCTTCACCCAGATCTTCAACCTGCCCTGGGGATTCGACGAGCGCTTCCTGATCATCGGCATCGGGGAGTTCGAGAATGGCATCAAGGCCATGGGGCGGATCAAGGCCGACGACATCGCCGGCCTGAAGCTCGGGATGAAGATGACGCCTACCTGGGCGCCCGTCCGTAAGGTGCATGACGAGCACGTGTACGGGCTGATGTTCGAGCCGGCCTAGGACGCGCGGCACGGCCGGCGCATTCGGTTCATCACACAGGGAGCAGGAGGTCCGCATGAAGCTGCTCGATTTGACCATCCCACTCGGGATCGCCACACCGCCGTGGCCGACCTATGAGCCGCTGCAGGTGAAGTACTTCAAGCGCCTGGCGCCCAACGGCGCCAACGGCCAGGTGGTCACGCACTCCAACCACCTGGGCACGCACCTCGACGGTGAGATCCACTTCCACACGCCCGGCAAGGACATCGCCAGCCTGGACATGGACTTCCTGGTGCACGAGGCGGCCGTCGTCGACCTGTCCGATGTCTGCGGCGACTACGACGTCTACACCTCCAAGATGGTCGAGGAGCGGGTGCAGGTGAAGGAAGGGGACATCCTGATCATCCACACCGGCTACCACCACTTCGGGTGGGACCAGCCGGGTGCGGATGAGATCCGCTACATGGTGAAGCACCCCGGGCCGGACCGCGAGTTCGCCGAGTGGTCGAAGGCCAAGAAGCTGCGCTGGATCGGCGTCGACTGCGGCAGCGCCGACCACCCGATGAACACCATCATCCGCGACTGGATGCCGCGCCAGGCGCGCCAGGCGGACAAGGTGTTCCAGAAGAAGTTCGGCCAGCCGCTGGCGGACTACTTCGACGACAGCAAATACCAGCTGATGCACCTGGAGATGTTCCCGTACGGCATCATCCACGCCGAGTGCCTGGGCGGAGACATCGACCTGCTGATCAACCGGCGGGTGACCATCGGCTTCTTCCCGTGGCGCTTCGTCGACGGTGAGAGCAGCATCGGCCGCTGCGTGGCGCTGGTCGAGGACGGCGAGTACGCCGACCTGATGAAGAAGAAGGCGGCGCTGCCGAAGACCAAGTTCGGCGACGGTTATGACCCGGCGCACGTCGAGCGGCTGAACAAGCTGACGTTGGCGAACCTGGCGTAGCCGTCGAGCTGCGAGTAGCCAGATCCCCCTTGCGACGATGGTTCGCAGGGGGAAAAGGCCCGGCCAGGAGTTGAGGGACATACAGGTCCGAGAGACCGGCGGGCGGGGAGGCGATGCCCTCCCCGCCCGCCGATTCCGCTGGCCGCCCGTGTGGCCGGGAGGAGGGTTGCTCGCCGGGCGCACGAAGCCAGCCTCGAGGATCGTCACCCCGTCACCATCACCAGCGCCGTGGCAACGATCCGAATTGCCGGGTTCTGCTTCGGTGACATGTCAGGTCCAGCCAGAGTGCCTTCGACCTTGGCGGAGGTGGTCGAACATGGCAGCGCACCATGGCTCTGTATTGCCGACCGTCCTCGCAGAAATCGAGATGGCCCTCGGACCGGGTGTTACACTTGTCGCCTGCTTGGAGCCCATCATGGTTCGACGCCTGCTTCCGCTCCTCCTCCTGCTCCCCGCCCTGTCCCTCGCCGCCGCCCCGCGCCCGTCGATCAGCGTGGCGGATGCGCAGGCCGTTCTGCACTACCCGGACTCCATCGACTTCACGCTCCGGGCGAGCAGCATCGACCCGATCGTCACGGCCGAGGTCGAGTACGGCCTCGAAACCGCCTCGTGCGCCACGGACATCAACCGCGCCGAACCGGAAGACTATGCGCCGGCGGAAGAGATCGAGGTGCAGTGGACCTGGGACATGCGCCAGACCGGATCGCTCCCGCCCGGCGCACGCCTGTGGTGGCGCTGGCATCTGGTCGAACTCGCAGGGCCAGGAGCTGCGCACGCCGACCGAGACGGTCACCTGGCTCGACGACGTCCACGCCTGGAAGACGTTGACCGAAGGCAACCTGTCGCTCCACACGTACAACGCTTCGCCCGACGATGGCCCGCCAACTCCTGGACGCGGCGGTCGCCGGCGCTTCCCGCCTGCGTGACGAGCTCGGTCCGCTCGCCGCCGACCCGGTCCATCTGTACATCTACGACAGCACCTCGGCGATGCGCGACGCCATCCTGTTCGAGCCTCAGTGGACCGGTGGGATGGCCTTCGCCGAACACCGCACGATCATCCTCGGCATCGGCGAGAGCGATCTCGAGTGGGGCCTCAACGCCGTCGAGCACGAGCTGGCGCACGTCATCGTCGGCAACCTGGTCAGCGCCTGCTACAGCCGGCTGCCCACCTGGCTCAGCGAGGGCCTGGCGATGGTCGCCGAGGGCGGGCTGGACCCCGAGTCGCAGCGGCTGCTCGATCAGGGCCTGCAAGAAGACAGCCTGTACCCGGTGCGCGCTCTGAGCGACGGGTTCACCGAGGACCCCGGCGGCGCGTCGCTGGCCTACGCTCAGTCCTACAGCCTGGTGACTTACCTGCTCGAGACGCACGGGCGCGAGCTCCTGCTCGGCCTGCTCGACGCGGCGCAGGCCGGCTCTCGTCCGGATGCCGCCCTGGCCGAGGTGTACGGATTCGATACGGACGGCCTCGACCGCGCCTGGCGCGAGTGGATCGGCGCGCCTGCGCTTCCCGCCGACTCGTCCGCCGCCGGATCCACCCCGACCCTCATGCCGACCTATCAGCCGCTGGCCGGGCCACCGCCGGCGATCACCGCCACGCCCGTCCCCTATCAGCCGCCTCCACAACCGCCTCCTTCGGGAGCGGCGGGTGATCTGTGGTGGCGAACGATCGCCCTCTCGGCCGTCGTTGGCATCTGCCTGGCCGTCTTCGTTCCGGCTGTGATCGTGACGATCATCATCGTGGTCCTCGTGCGACGACGTCGACGGCAGCCGCCGGCGGGAGGCGATAGCCATGCGTAATCCGCGGCTTCTCTTCCCACTGGCGCTCACCGTCTCCATCCTCGCTGCTTGCGGTCCGCTGGCGCCGGCCCTCGCACCCACCGCCGCGGTCCAGGCCACGCTTCCCCCGCCGGATGCGGCGGCGTATCCTGTTCGCTACTACCACACCGAGATGCCCGTCTCGCTCGAGCCACCGGTCGGTTGGCGGGTGAGCGAGGACATCGACGGATTGGCCCTGGCGGAGATCACATCTCCCGATGGAACGCTGAGCATCCTGATCACCGCCGGGCCTCCCGCCCACAGCCCCGATGCGCAGGAGGAGAACCTGCAGGCCGTTCGCACCTGGTTGGGATCAGACGCAGCCGCCGAGGACGAGGGCGCGCTGGAATTCGATAGCGGCGAAGTCGGCTACCTGCGCCGCGGCCGGGGCGCGGGCTCGGGGACCTGGGCCGTCGCATCCTACGTCGATCCCGAGGTCGCCCTGCACCTGCTCTACGCCGCGCCGCTGTCCGCGGCCGACTCCTCCTTCGAGGCGTTCGCCGCATCCGCCCGCAGCCTGCGCATCGAGCCGACCGATCCCATCGAGGTCGATCGCGCCACGATCCTTTCGCTCGATGCCGGTGAGGCCGAGGAGCTCGATCCCGCGCTGACGCACGTCGGGCCGTCCGGCGCCATCGGCGACCTGTTCCGCGGGCTGGTCGTCCTCGACCCCAGCCTTCAGATCCGCCCGGCGCTGGCCGAACGCTGGGAGGTCAGCCCCGACGGCGCGGTCTACACCTTCTTCCTCAACCCGCAGGCACGCTTCCACAATGGCCGGCCAGTGACCGCCGATGATGTCCGCTTCTCGTGGGAGCGCGCCGCCTCTCCGGATCTCGCCTCGCCGACGGTGCTGACCTACATGGGGGATATCGCCGGGTTGACTGCCTTCCATGCCGGGCAGGCGTCGTCGATCACCGGCCTCGAGGTCGTCGACGAGCGAACGCTGCGGGTGACGCTCGAGACGCCCCGCCCGACGTTCCTGCACAAGCTTGCCTACCCGGTCTCGTGGATCGTCGATCGCGACAACGTCGGCTTTCCCGACTGGCAGCAGCACCCCAACGGCACCGGTCCGTTCCGCGTCCTGCAGCACCTCCGGGATCAGGTGCTGCTGCTCGAGTCCAACCCGCTGTTCTACGGCGGGCAACCGGCGGTCGAGCACATTCGCTACCTGATGTACGCCGGGTACACGCAGCAGTTGTACGAGCAGGGCGAAGTCGATCAGGCCTGGGTGACGCGCGATCAGATCAGCCGGGTCGAAGATCCGGGCGACGGGCTGTACGGCACCCTGATGGCCGAGCCGTCGATGTGCACCCACTACATCAGCCTGAACACGGCCGAGCCGCCCTTCGATGACCCGAAGGTGCGCCGGGCCTTCGCTCTGGCCGTCGACCGCGAGCGCTACGTCGAAGCGCTGACCGACGGGGAAGATCGGTCCGCCCGCGGCCTGCTCCCGCCGGGGATGCCGGGCTACGGTGCGGCGCTCGTGCCGCCGTCCTTCGATCCTGAGGCGGCGCAGGCGCTGTTGGCGGAGTCCAGCTACGGCCCGGACGGGCTGCCTGAGATCGTGTGGACGGTGGCCACCTCCGGCGGCTGGGCATCGGCAACGGTGGCCTTCCTGGCCGATACCTGGGAGCGCGAGCTTGGGGTCGAGATCCAGTTGGAGGGCATCGACTGGCAGGACTACTACACGCGCCTGGATGCCGGCGACTACGGGCAGATCGTCTTCGAGGGCTGGTGTGCCGACTACCCGGACCCGGAGAACTTCCTCGAAGCCCTGTTCTACACCGGGTCGGCGCAGAACCACGCGCGCTATTCCAGCCCCGAGTTCGATGCGCTGGTGGAGGCGGCACGCGTCGAGACCGACACCGTCGCTCGGCTCGATTTGTACCGGCAGGCCGAGCAGCGGCTGCTGGATGATTCGCCGGCCATCTTCCTCAGCCACAGCGGCCCTTCGTACATCGTCTGGGATCCATCCGTGGGCGGCTACCTGCCGGCAGCCATCGGGGTTCCGCAGCACGCGGGGATGTGGGTCGGGGAGTAGCTCGCCGGAGGAAGCGGCGCAGGGCTGGCAGCTGCAGCTAGCAGCTAGCAATTAGCAATTGGCAATTAGCAGCTAGCAACTAGCAGCTAGCAGTTGGCAGCTCAGCTGGCCGCGGCAGGTAGCGGCTGGCGGCAGGCAAGCGGGAGCCAGCGAGGTCGGTGACGGAGCGGCGCGGCCCGGAGCCGCAGAGCTAGCCCACCAAGTGCGGGCAGCCAGCGAATTGGCCTGGCGGACGCCAGGACTTCAGTCGGGTACGAGTCAACCGTTACGCACGCTCGCGACCGCGGCGCCATTGCCTGGGGAGTTGGCGGCGTTCGCCGACAATCCGCCGAGCGCAGCCGAACAAGGCGGCTCCCTGGTTTGCTCACCGATGCTCTAAGCTCTTCGCTGATCAATCGGGGTAGACTGGGCAGACATCCGACACCACTCAACGGTGGGTGCCGGTCGAGGTGAGACATGTACAAGGAGTGGTAGGTCGAGCGCGGCCGGTCCTTCTGCTCGCCCTGGCTGCACTTCTGAGCGGCATCGTGCTCGGCGGCTGCGCAGCGGGGGAAGACGGCCTGAGCGTTGGTGACCTTGCGCCGGAGTTCGAGCTTCCGTCGACGTCCGGCGAACGCGTCGCCCTCTCGGACTTTCAGGGTCGGCCGGTCTTGCTCTTCTTCCACATGGCGGTGGGTTGAGCGCCTTGCCTGCAGCAGGTGGTCGACCTGCAGACCGATCCGAACTATCAGGCGCTTGGCGTTCCCGTCCTGAGCATCGCCTTCGACTCCCTCGAGGAGCAGGCGCCGGCAGCACAGGAATTGGGCATCACCACCGTCCCGATGCTGTCCGACGCGGATCATTCGGTCTCCGCCGCGTATCAAGTCCTGCAGTGGGCGGTGGGCACCGGTGAGCCGGGGCACACGTTCATCCTGGTCGGCGCCGACGGCCGCGTCGCCTGGATGCAGGATTACGGTGCGCCGGACAACCCGGACCGCACGATGTACGTCCCGCTGGCAGAATTGACGGAGAAGGTGGGGGAGGCGGTGGGGAACTAGCGGTCAGCAATCAGCGATCAGCAATCAGCAGTAGCTAGCAATTAGCAGTTAGCGACTAGCAGCTAGCTGGCAGTAGCGATTGGCGAGCAGCAATTCGCGGTCGGCCGCTCGCGAAGGGCGATTTGGGATTGGCAACTTGTGATGGGCATGAACCTGCTGGCTGGCAACTCCGGCTACTAGCTAGCTGCTAGTTGCTTGCCGCTACTTGCCAGTTGCTAGCTGCTACCGGCGCTCTCTCCCATCGCCTGCCGCACCGTGCTCAAGAGCTCGATCTTGGTCACCGGCTTGGTCAGATAGAAATTGGCGCCGGCCTGCAGCCCGGCCTGGACGTCGGCCAGCTGCGATTTGGCCGAGACAACGACAATCGGCAGATCGGCCATCCCCAGCTCGCCGCGCACGATCTGGCACAGTTCCAGCCCCGAGATCCCGGGCAGCATCACATCGACGATCATCACATCCGGGCGCTCTCCGCGCAGCGCCTCGAGCGCCGTGCGGGCGTCGAAGGCCGCCACCGGCCGGTAGCCCTCCAGCTCAAGCATCATCCCAAACAGCTGCGTGTTGCTCATCTCGTCGTCGACGATCAACACGGTCTTGGACTGCATGTCCCCTCCGGAGTGGCCTTCGGGCCCATGGTTACCAGCCCGGGTCGGCTTCGGCTGTCATGCCCCCGGCATACCGGCGATCGGCCGACTCCTGTTTCTGGTGCATGTTTCGTACCAGGCTGAAGAATCGCGACCTCGCATCCCTTGCCTGCAGCTAGAACGACAGGCTTCGCCCGCCTGTGACAGCACCGCTTCAGGACGGCGGCCTTCCCGGTCGCCTTCACGCCAGTCACCCCTGATGCCGGCGGTTTCCGCCTCGGCTGGACAGCCGCCTCTCACCGGCGTATAGTCCTCGCCGTGCCCGACCTGACCACGGCCATCCTGCCCATCCTGCGGTCCCACCGCCTGCCCGATCTCGACCTGGGGGCCGACGCGCTTCACCCGCACTACACCGGACTGTCGATCCTCAACCTGGCCGCGAGCATCGAGCAATGGTTCGGCCTTCCGCCAGGCCCGCATGCGCCGTTGGCGATCGAGGCGCTCGCTTCGATGGCGTCGGACGCCCGGCAGGTCGTCGTCTGCCTGCTGGATGCGCTGTCCTTCTCACGCTTCACCGGCTGGCTCGATGGCCCGGGTCGCGCGCTCCAGCCGCTGGTCGCCGACGGGCTGCTCGCCCCCCTGACCTCCGTCGTTCCCTCCACAACCTCATCGGCATTGACGACGCTGTGGACCGGACGCAGCCCGGCCGAACACGGCATCCTGGGCTACGAGCTGCTGCTGCGCGAGTACGGACTGATCGCCAATATGATCACCCTTGCGCCGGCCGCCTTCGACAATCAACGCGGCCTGCTCGAGCGCGCCGGCGTGCATCCGCATTCGCTCCTTCCCGTCCCGACGCTGGGCACGCGCCTGACGCAGGCCGGCATCGAGGCGCATGCCTTCATCGGCAACTCGATCCGCAGCTCGGGCCTGTCGCGCATGCACTATGCCGACACCGTGCTCCACGGCTTCGGCTCCCCCGCCGACCTGTGGCACAGCCTGCGCCAGCTGGTCGAGAGCCCGCCGCCCGGCCGACGGTTTGCCTGGGCGTACTACAGCGGCGTCGACGCGCTGTCGCACGTCTACGGGCCGGACTCGGATCTGGTCCGGTCCGAGTATGAGTTCTTCGTCCGGGCCATGGTGGACCTGTTCGTCCAGCCCCTCGACCGACGCGTGGGACGGGACGTGCTGCTGCTCCTGATCGCCGATCACGGGCAGGTGGCGACGGCGATCCAGCCGCACTACCAACTTGCGCAGCACCCCGGGCTCGCTCGCCGCCTGCACTTCTCTCCCACCGGAGAGGCCCGCCTGCCCTACCTGTACTTGAGGCCGGGGCAGGCCGCGGCGGTCGATGAGTACGTCGAGCGCGCCTGGCCTGGCGCCTTCACGCGCCTCGAGTCGGACCACGCGCTGCGCGCCGGCCTGTTCGGCCCCGGAACAGCGTGCCTCCAGGCCGCATCCCGGCTGGGCGACGTCCTGCTGATCGCCCACGGACCGGCCTACCTGTGGTGGCCCGACAGGCCCGATACGCTCCTCGGCCGGCATGGCAGCCTGACGGCCGAAGAGATGCTGGTTCCGTTGCTGGCGGCGCGGCTTGGCTGAACGCATGACTGAAGAGACGTCTCGCCTCGCGCCTGCGGAGGTGCACGCGATGAAGACCAAGTCAACTTGCCCGAAGTGTGGATCGGCCCGGATCATCCGCCAGGTTCAGGTGCTCGACCGGTCCGACTCCGGGGCTCAATCGCTCTCGCTCCGCCGCGGCACGCGCGCCCTGGGCGGATGGCTGAAGCTTCCCCGGAGCTTCCCTCTCGATGCCTGGACGTGCGGCGCCTGCGGCTACACCGAGCTGTACGTCCGCGAGCCTGCCGAGCTGCTGGCGGCGGACGAAGGCGCCTCAGGCGCATCGGCCGGAGCCGGCGGATCGCCTGCCGGCGCGCCGGTCTCACAGAGTGATCAGGCACGGACTGTAGTCGTCCTGGCGCTGCTGGCCGGACTGATCCTCGCACTTGGAGTCCTGGTCGCTCTGGCGGTCGCGCTCGCTCGCTAGGCAAGCCGCAGCAGAGCTATCCAAAACGAAAGCCTCCCGCCGGTGGCGGGAGGCTTCCTGATTCACCTCGAGTCGCGAGACTTAGGGCTGCACGCCGGGGGTCAGCGACGGAAGAGGCAACAGATACGGATTATCGTTCGGGACGAGCATCACCTGGATGCCGGGGGCGAGCTTCTGCACGTACTGATAGGTGATCAGGCCGGGGTTGACCTGGAGCGCGGCGGCGATCAGCTCGAGCGCCTTGGCCTCGGCCTCGGCATTGATCAGCCGCGCCTCGGCATCACCCTTGGCGGCGATGACGCGGGCATCGGCCTGGCCCTGGGCCGTCTGGCGGGCCTGCTCGGCCTCCTGCTTGCGCTGCTCGACGGTCAGCTTGGCCTGCTGCGCCTGCTGCTCGGCGATCTGCTTCTGCTCGACCGAGGCAGCGTACTCGGGCGAGAAGGTGATGTTGCGCAGGACGAAGTCGAAGAGGACGATCCCGTTCTCCGTCAGTCTGGCCGCCATGTCTTCGCGGATATGCGGTTGCCATTTCGAAGCGCTTCTCGCTGACGATCTCCTCGACGCCGTACTGCGAGGCGGCATCGCGGATCACGCCGCGCGCCAGCGGGCGTACCAGGTCATCGGTGTAGCGGTCCTGCCAGTCGATGTGAAGTCGCACCACCTGGGCCGGGTCAATGGCGAAGATGACCGAGGCGTCGACCAGCACTTCCTGCCCGTCGGCCGTCCGGGCGGCAATCGAGTCATCGCCCGCGATAGCGCCCTCGCTGGGTGCGATCGACATGGTGTAGGTCTGCTTGGAGATCGGGTAGGTGATCACGTTCTCGGCGAACGGGATGATCCAGTGCAGGCCCGGCTCGAGCGCCGTCGGCCGATAGCCGCCCGGAGCGACGGCCGAGATCACCACGCCGCGGTCCTCGGGTTGAACGAAGACCAACCCGGCGCTGACCACGGTCAGCAGTAGGGCCAGCACGACCGCCCCGACCACCAGGCTTCCGGCGGCCTTGAAGCTCTGATTGCGCGTGGCGCGGAACACGGCCAGCCCGATGACCACGAAGGCCAGCAGCCACGACACAGACGACACGGCTCGGAGTACTTCAGCGACGTTCATTCCATCCTCCTGCGGCGATTGCGATACGGGTGTGGAGCTCTCTTGTCTCATTCTACCATCGCGGCCCCATGGCCTCCGACAGCAGGCTGACATTGCCCGGCCTTCCGCCGCATGCGAACGCATGCTAGCATCCGGCCATGCGTCGGACGCTCGCCCGGATCGAGTCCTTGGTGCTCAGCCCGTTAGGCCGGCCGGGGGTGCGTTTGCACGTCACGCCGGCCGCAATCCCGGCCCCCGGCCAGGCCGTGCTCGGCTGCCGGCCGGATGCCGACGACCCATTCCGGCATGTTCTCCTGCCCTTCGCTCTCCACGCAAACGGCTTCAGCGCCCTGAACCCGGAGGGCGCTGCGTGGCAGCCGGGCGAACAGATCGACTTGATGGGCCCGGTCGGCCGAGGCTTCCAGCCTCCAAGCGGGCGCCGCCGGTGGCTGCTGGCCGCGTTCGGGGCAAGCCCCGAAGTGCTCCTGCCTGTGTTGAACATGGGGGTCGATCGCGGGTGTCGGTCTGGCCATGTACGCCGACTCTCCCGTCCCCGCCCTTCCCCCGCAGGTTGAGATTTCACTCGATCTCGAGGCGGCCCTGGACTGGGCGGACTACGCCTGCCTGGCCGTCACTGCGGAATGGCTCGAGCGCAGCGACCTCGTCGCAGCCGGCCTGCAAGCTGCTCGGGCGGCGCGACGGGCCGAAATCCTGGTCGTCCTGCCGATGCCTTGCGGCACGGGCGTGTGCGGCGCTTGCGCCGTTGGCCGAGGTCGCGCCGCCCGCCGTGCGTGCACCGATGGCCCCGTCTTTGCCCTCGAGGATCTGGTTCGATGACCGCCGAGGCGCGCGGCGACTCGCCCGGCCCTCCGGCACCTCTCACCGGCGCCTCCCCCGGTGCGACGTTGACCCTCTCGGCCGGCAAGCGCGACCTGGTACTGCGGACGCCATTCACCAACGCCGCCGGTTTCCTCGGCTGTGATGGCGCCGCACGCCAGGCCACCAACTTCGAACGCCTCGGCGCCTACGTTACGCCGCCTCTCAGCCTGCAGCCGCGCTCGCCGGCCAATGGGCCAAGGCTGCTGCCCTACCCTGGTGGATTCCTTCTGCACACCGGTCACCCGAATCCCGGGCTGCGCGCCGCGGTTCGACACGAGCGGCATCATTGGGCCCTCCTGCCCTGCCCGGTCATCGTCCATCTGCTCGTTCAAGGCCCCGAGGATGCGCGGGAAGCGGCCCGTTGGCTTGAGTTGGCTGACGAGGTCGGCGGGTCTGGAGATCGGGCTGGGCGAGGTGGATGAGCGCCAGGCGTCAGCGCTGGTGACGGCGAGCATCGGGGAAGTGCCGCTCATCGCTCATCTGTCTTTGGGGACAGCGGTCTCGGTCTACGTGGCGGCCGTCGAGGCCGGGGCGCAGGCAGTGTCGATCGGGGCGCCTCGCGGCGCGCTCCCCGGCCCGGATGGAGCTCCAATCTGCGGCCGGCTGTATGGACCGGCCGTCTTCCCCCTTCTCCTGCAGGACGGTTGTTCAACTCAAGGAGCTGCTGAAAGTGCCGATCATCGCCGGGGGCGGAGTCTATCGGCGCGAGCAGGCCGGCGCCCTGCTGCGCGCCGGAGCGGCTGCGGTTCAGCTCGATGGGGTCCTGTGGACAACGCCGGAAAGAGTGTTCACTCCTGAGTGAGGAGCACCAGGCACGCTCTCAACCGGCGGGTTCGCTCAATGTATACATCCGCCACCCGGCTGCGAACCTGCGCGTGTCGAAGGGAGCGTGGGGCCGCTGGCAGTAGCCGATCTGCGGGACGGCAAGGCAGATCAATCGTGGCGCATCGACGACAAGCATATCCAGCCCGAATCGGGTCTCCCGCTGCAGCCTCAACCGGTCGCCCATCTCTCGCTGCAGATCGGCCTCCCAACCCCGTGACGCCTGCTCGGGGATCCCCAGCCGGACCGATGGGTACGGGACATTCTCGATGAAAGGCGACACGATCAGGATCGGCCGGAGCCCTTGAGCCGGAGCGGCACCCTCCGTCGGATACGCCTCAACGGTGAGATCCGGACGATGGTAGGCCGTGTGCAGCATCGGACCGATCTGCCACAGGTATTCAATTTCTGCGCGGATGTTGATCAGGATCAGCCCGTCCGCAGGCGCGTTCTCGGCGACGTACCCCAGCATGGCGGCATTGGCCCGGTCGATCGAAAGCTGGATCCCGGCGTTCGTGAGGTTATTCGGAATGGTCAGTAGGACGAGGATGACGGCGAGCGCGCCGAAACTCTTCACCAACGAAGATCCCGCCGGGCCGGCTGCCGGGATTGCATCAACCAACTGGAAGGTCAGCAGACCCGGTCAGCACCGCGGCTGCCAGGGAGAAAGGCAGCAGATAGTACTCGGGGGTGAAACGGTAGGGCAGGTAGAGTGCAAACCATCCCCCCATCCATATCAGACAACCCAGGATGACGGGCAGGTGGGGCAGCTTCCGTCTCGTGACCGCGAGGTACGCGGCCGCCATCACCAGCGGCAGCAGCTGAAGCCAGTCACGCACGAGCAGGTCGAGCCAGATGCCCGCGTTCGCCCGGATCACGGCCCACGTGAAAGTGAAGTTGGCCTGCGGTCCAGCGCGCGCTGACCGTGCTCGGCGAGAGACGGAGAACCCCAAGTGCGAAGACGCCAACCCCAAGGACGGCGGCCAAGACGAACTCCCGAGGATCCGGGGAATGCCTGGCGCCAGCCATCTTGGAGTTCACCTTACCGGAGATCCAGGCGATCGCCAGCCAGCTGAGAGCGAAGGCAACCACGACACCCGTGGTCTCCTTCGTCAGAGCTGCCAGCAGGATGCACAGCGACGCAAGCAGCACCCTGCCAGCCCGAACTCTCCTGGAAGCGACTCTGGGACGACAATAACAGGGCAGCTCCCGAGCACGTCAGGAAGAAGCACTGCAACAGTTCCGGCTTGGAGAGCGTGTAGGCGGCCTCGATCACGGGCCCGCCCACGACGAACGCAATTCCCGCGGCGCCCGCCGCCAGATGCCTGTGGGTCAGCCGCAGGACGATAAGGCTGAGCAGCAAGGCAGTGCCGGCCAGTAGGAGTAAGTTCCGACAGAAGTACCAGACCGCCTGGGTCCCCGCCCATCCGAACATCAGCGAGAACGCCAGCCAGTAGACGGGGCGGAAGCGGCCATATCCGGCGTCTGCCCGCCAATCCCAACTCCCCGGACCAGGTCTGCTGGGCGATCGAGATGGACGACGGATCATCGAACAGTCCGAAGTGAGCGTCCAGGATCCGCGGCGCCATCAGGGCGATCGCCACCAGCACCGGCATGCCCAGCGCCAGCCAGACGGGCCAGTTGCGAGACACGCTGGCTCGGCCAGGGGATGGCATCCGAGGAGGGCACCGAGAGGCTCAGCTGCTACCCGACGTCGCCGCGGACGCGGTGCGCTCGAGCACGATCGTCACCGGCCCGTCGTTCTCGATCTCGACCAGCATGTGGGCGCCGAAGACGCCGGTTTGAGTCGGGACGCCCTGCGCTTCCAGCGATTCGGCAAAGCGCCGAACAAGCGGCTCGGCGATCTCCGGCAGCGCGGCGTGGATGAAGCTCGGCCGGCGGCCCTTCGCCACATCGGCGTACAACGTGAACTGCGAGACGACCAGCGCCTGCCCTCCGACCTCGGTGATCGAGAGGTTGGTCTTCCCCTCGGCGTCTTCGAACACGCGCAGCCCGGCGACTTTGGCCGCCAGCCAGTCGGCGTGCTCGGCGGTGTCGCCCTGCCCGACGCCCGCCAGGATCACCAGCCCGCGGTCGATGGCCGCCACCTGCTCCTGGCCGACCGTCACCCGGCCGCGGCGCACGCGCTGCAGGACGAGCCGCATCGAACTAGGGGAGCCCGACGGCGTCCCGCACGTCGCGCATCGTCTCTTCGGCAATGCTCCGGGCGCGGCCCGCGCCGTCGCTCAGCACATCCCACACCCGATCGGGCTCACGCCCGATCTCCGCCCGGCGCGCCCGGAACGGCTCCAGGTGCGCGTTCAGGTGACCGGCGAATCGCTGCTTGCACTCGACGCAGCCAATCCCCGCACGGCGACACTCGACGTTGATCGACTCCACTTCGGCCGCAGGGGTGAACACCTTATGCAGCGTGAACACGTTGCACACGTCGGGGTTGCCGGGGTCGGTCTTGCGCGCCCGCTGCGGGTCGGTGACCATGCTCATCACCCGCTTGATCGTTTCCTCCGGCGTGGCGGCCAGTTCGATGTGATTGTTCAGGCTCTTGCCCATCTTCTGCTGGCCGTCGATGCCCAGCACCTTGGGCACCTCGGTGACCTTCATCTCCGGCTCCACCAGGACGTCCCGCCCGTAGCGGTGGTTGAACGAGCGCACGATCTCGCGGGCGAACTCCAGATGCGGCGCCTGATCGATCCCCACCGGCACGTAGCGGGCGCGGTAGAGCGCGATGTCGGCTGTCATCAGGACCGGGTAGCCCACCAGGCCGTAGTTGATGTTGTGCGGCTGCTGACGGATCTTTTCCTTGAACGTCGGCAGGTCGGTCAGCTTGCCCAGCGGGGTGACCATCGATAGCAGCGTATGCAGCTCGGCCAGCTGCGGCACGTGCGACTGGATGAACAGGATGGTCGGGTCCGGGCGCACCCCGGCGGCCAGCCAGTCGAGCGCCATCTCGTAGGTGTTGTCGCGGCAGGCCGACGGTATCCTCCACCGTCGTCAGCGCATGCAGGTCGACGATGCAGTAGATGCATTCGTAGTCCGCCTGCAGCGCGACGTAGTTCTTGATGGCGCCCAGGTAGTTGCCCAGGTGCTGGCGACCGGTGGGACGGGCGCCGGAGAAGACGCGATCACGGGTGGTCATGGCTCAGGCCTTCCGGCCCAGGTGGGCACGCACCAGATTCACTACTTCCTCCGGCTCGGCATGCCGGCCGGTCTGCAGCTTGGAGTACACGAGTGTCCCGTCGACCGTCACCTCGAATCGGCCTCCATCCGAGGGGATCAGCGTCACCGCCTTCAGGTCGGGCTCGAAGGCTTTGGTCAGCTCGGCCATCAGACCGATGGCGCGCTCGGTGTAGTGTCAGACTGCGCAGTATTCGATGGAGGTCGTGATCACGATTGGCTCCTGCGCCGGGAGGCGCGACTGGGATAGGAAGCAGTGTACTACGGGCGCAAAGGGCGCTCAAGGTGCGTGCGGTCCACACCCGAGGCGCGTGGGTCAGGCACTGGCACGGCGTAACGCGATCGCATGCGCCCTCTCGGCCGCGGAGGGCCGCAGCCGAAAGGCTGCGGCGACCGGCGTCTGCGACAAGGACCTTCCATGATGGGCGATCCCTAGCCGGCACGCCCCCGTTTGCGATCGCCAGCCCTCCTCCCACGATGTGTCACCTCACATGCGACGGTAGGGGCGAGGCATGCCGTTCGCACCCCGTTCGGGCCGCAAGCCCCGGCCCGCCGGGGCGAGACGGCCGGCGTGCCGCCGGGCTTCGCGGCACGAACGGTGCCTCGCCCCTCCGAACGTGTGCCGGCATTCCCCGGCCACGACGTGGGATTCCATCTTGGCAACCCGGCGCGCCTGTGCGACAATCATGGATCGGAGGCAAGCATGCGCCGCTTCATGAGTTTCCTGGCCGGTTCGTTGTGCGGAGCGCTTCTCGGCTCGGTCCTGGCGCTCCTCCTGACGCCCTATTCGGGCGAGGATCTGCGCCAGCGCACCTGGGACAAGCTCGGCGGCTTCCGCGACGACGTGCGCGAGGCGTACGAGTCGCGCCGCGAGCAGCTGGAAGCCGAATTGGAGTCCCTGCGCCGGCCGCACGCCAGCTGAAGGCTTCGGCAGGCTGGATGCGAAACGGGACCCGATCGGGTCCCGTTTCGATTGGCTCCAATGTCGCGCCGAGAGCTCGTCTCGCCTAGGGTCGTTCCAGCGTCAGGCGGTAGGGGGCCGGCTGCCAGGTGTGCCGCGAGGTCCCGATCACCATCAGGATCGCCTCATCGACCTCCCCGCCCAGCGAGAGCTCGAACTCCGCCTGCTGCTCGGCATCCAGCGCAATCGGTCGGACGGTCGTCTCGCGGCCCTGCTCGATCAACATCAGGCGGTAGGTCTGCGGGACGCGGTTGTACATGCGCACGAAGCCCTCGGCCGTCCAACCGCCGTCGTCCGATTCGAAATCGCTGGCGTAGCCAAGCGCCGGGATCGATACATCGTCGAGCAGCAGCCCGTCCCCGTTGACCGCCGCGTCGGTGATGTACTCGAAGCGCAGTTCGATCTGCTCCCCGGCGAAGGCCGTCAGGTCGACCGTCTCGCGGATCCACTCGCCCCCGTCCGTCCCGCCGCTGAAACCGGTATAGCCCCAGCCGTACGAGTTCCCGGTCGGGTTCTCGGCCGTGCCCGACGGGGTGTTCAGGAACTCCCACGTATCCCCGCCATCGGCCGAAACCTCGACATACACGTAGTCGTAGTCCACTTCGATGTCGTACCACACCCAGTACTCGGCCGTCACCTCGCCGCTGACACCGGTCAGGTCGAACGTGCGGGTCAGCGCGCATGTCGGACTCATCGCCGCGGTTGGTCCAGAAGGCGAAGTCGCCCGAGTGCGGATCGGCCGGGACGACCTGCGCCAGCGTGGAGCCGTCGAAGCGCACGCGCCACTCGCCCGGGCAGCGCAGGGCGATGCCGTCCAGGCCGAACTGCTCGACGGTGCGCGTCTCCTCGGTGGGGCAGGCGTCGAACTCGTCGCTCCATTCGATCGTCGGCGCCTCGGGGATGCGGGCATAGCTGTACAGCCCGTCGTCCACCGAGGGGTCATTGAGCGACGGCCGTCACGGACCAATCGGCGTACACATCGTCGGCCGTCAGGGGCTGGCCGTCCAGCGGATCGCTCGCCCCCAGATCCGCCAGGACCCGGTCGATGGAATCCAGCCCGTTGCCTGTCTCCGCCACCAGCGTCCGCGTCGCCTCCTCCCCGAACCGGTCGAGGAAGTATGCCAGGAAGAGGAAGGACTGGCCGTAGTGACGGCTCTCCACCGGAGACGGCCAGTAGGTGAGCGGGATATCGGGGTCGACCGAGTAGGCCCAGTCCGCCCCGCCGATATCGAAGCCATTCAGCAGCTCGGACAGCGTCGAGAACCCCTCGTTCATCCACGACTGCTCGTTGCGATCGCGGTACCAGTGGATCATGTGCTGGAACTCATGCGCCATGACGCTGTCGGTGAACTCATCACCCAGGTCCACCGTATCGGCGTTCATGTAGAACATCTCATGGGCGTTCGAGTACTGGCGCACGACGGCGGCATACTCGTCGTTGGACGAGTAGTAGCCGGCGATGCCGCTCCCGAGGTTGCGGGCGAACAGGACGTACAGGTGGACGTCGCCGTCGACGCCCGGGGTCCACTCCGAGCCGAAGAATTCGCGGTTGGTTGGGTAGGATCGCTCCTCGAAGACCTGCACCAGGTTCTCGAGCTCGTCCGGATCGTAGTCCACGCCTTCCTCCACCCAGAAATAGACGTGGGGGCTGGCGAAGGCCAGACGGGCCTGCACTTCGAAGTTGGAGTTCTCGTCGACGTTGCTGGCCCAGAAGGTCTGCAGCGTCCCGACCGGGATGGGCGCGGCCGTCTCGGCCATGACCCGCGGCGGATCGGCGATTCCCTTCAGGCGAATGGCCAGATCGAGCGGGTCGGAGATCGGCACCTCGGCCGCCACCAGCTGACGCTCGGTCTCCAGCGCCGCATCCGGGACCTCTTCGGGGACCTCCGGCATCGGCGGAGGCGTGGGGCTCGGCATCTCGATCCCCGCCTCGAAGGTTGGAAGGGCGCCCCCCTGCTGCGCGACCCACCATCCGGCCGCCAGGCTCCCGCCGAGGGCGATCGCCACCAGGCACAGGCATCCCACCAGCACGACGACGATCACGATGACCAGCCACTTCACCGACGAACCCTGCTGCGATGTCATTCCACCAATCCTCTCAGAGCACACCGATCCGAAAGCATCGTGGCACGCCATGCCACGAAGGACGGATTATAACGGACGACTAGGACCTTCGACGGGAAAGCGTAGAGATCGAGGCGGCGTCGAGGGGAAGCTGGACGGTGAACCGGCTGCCCTGCCCGGGCGCGCTGAGCGCCGTCAGACGGCCGCCGTGAGCGTCCACAATCTGGTGCGAGATGGCCAGGCCCAATCCGCTGCCACGCCCTTCGCCCCTCCGGCGTGCCTTGTCGACCTGATAGAAACGCTCGAAGATGCGCGGGAGTTCTTCAGCCGGAATGCCCGGGCCGCTGTCCTCGACGTGGACCAGGACTGCCCCAGCCTGCGATTCGCCGCGCAACTTGACCCTCCCGCCGCCGGGTGTGTGCTTCAGGGCATTGTCGATCAGGTTCGTGAACACCTGCGCCAGCCGATCCCCATCGCCGGGGATCACCGGCAGCCCGGCCACCGTATTCTCCAGCCGGACGCCCTTCTCCTGTGCCCGCAGGCTCAGGCGGTCGACGACTCGGGCGACGAGCGCGTTCAGGTCCACGGGCTCACGAGCGAATGCCGTCTGGCCGGCGTCCAGCCGCGCCAGGGCAAGCAGATCGTCCACCAGGCGTGCCAGCCGATCGGACTCCTCATGGATGACGCGGGCGGCGTGGACCTGCGCCTGGCGGTCCGCCGCCGTGCCGTCGAGGATCGCCTGGGCGAACCCATCAATCGACGTCAACGGGGTCTTGAGTTCGTGCGAAACGTTGGCGACGAAGTCACGCTGACCCTGCTGCGTGGCCTGCACGCGCTGGACCATCTGGTTGAAGTCGGCGGCGAGCGACTCGACCTCCATCGGACCCTCGAGGGGGACGTGCTGCTCGTATCGTCCGGCCGAGACGGACCTTGCGGCCGCGGCCAATCGCCTGAGCGGCGCGGTGACCCAGCGCGAGACCAGCCAGGCCAGGAAGAACGAGGCGGCCAGGCCGACGAGGGCGGCCTGCAGCAGAGGAGCCAGGAGATCGTC
The DNA here is from genome assembly GCA_963818575.1 of uncultured Chloroflexia bacterium. GTDB lineage: Bacteria > Chloroflexota > Anaerolineae > Anaerolineales > E44-bin32 > DYJB01. The sequence goes on from CAWFSV010000015.1 coordinate 31,739, forward strand.
GCCGTAGACCAGCAGCGCTCGCAGCGTCGGGCGCGGGGCGGCGATGATCAGCCAATCCCCGTTGGTCAGGGTGCGCACGACATACAGCCAGCGGCGGTCGAGCGCGTCCGTCGTTTCGCCTTGCGCCACCCCGCCGATTCGCACCGCCTCGGCCAGCGCGGCATCCACCCCCTCGACAGCGGCGATGCCGGCCTGCGCAACGATCTCTCCCGACGGTGTGACGACGAGGGCTCGCGAACGCAGCCGCTGCGCGAGCCGTCCCTCCGCCAGCGCCTCCGATCGCCGTTGGTCCAGCACCCGCTCGACGCGAGGGACGATCACCGCCGCCTCCGCCTCCAGGGCGCGCCACGCCAGCCGATCGGCGAGCGGCGTCGACTGCAGCAGGACCAGCAGGCTCAGGCCGGCCAGCGCGACGACCAGCGCTGTGACCAGCAGGTAGGTGAGAAGCAGGCGGGAGGCGAGGGAGCGGAGCATGGTTCAGCCGTCGCGCGAGGGGAGACGCCAGACGGGCGGCATGGTCAGGCCACCAGCTTGTAGCCCACGCCGGTGACGGTTTCGATGCGCACACCGGCGCTGCCGGCCAGGCGTTTGCGCAGGTGGGCGACGTGCACGTCGACGGTGCGCGTCTCGCCGTAGAAGTCGTAGCCCCACACGCGGCTGAGCAGTTGCTCGCGCGTCAGGACCAGTCCCTTGTGTTCGGCAAATGCCTGGAGCAGATCGAACTCCTTGGCGCGCAGCGCCACCGGTTGTCCGGCGACGGTCACCTCCCGGCGGGCCGGATCGACGGTGACGTCGCCGACGTGCAGCGCCTTGCCCTCCGGACGCGGGGCGGCTTCGGTCCGGCGCAGGATGGCCTTGACGCGGGCGAGCAATTCGCGTGGGTTGAACGGCTTGGTCAGGTAGTCGTCGGCGCCCAGCTCCAGACCGACGATCTTGTCGACGTCTTCATCGCGCGCCGTGAGCATCACGATCGGGACGTCCGAGTCGGCTCGCACCCGCCGGCAGACTTCCAGACCGTCCACCTCGGGGAGCATCAGGTCGAGGATGATCAACGCCGGGCGCAGCTCGAGCGCCAGCCGCAGCCCCTGCGCTCCGTCCGAGGCGCTCTCGACGCGGAAACCGTCGCGCTCCAGGTACAGGCGGACCAGCTCCACGATATGGGTTTCGTCGTCGACGACCAGGATGCGCTCACCGGTCATCCCGCACCTCGGTCCCTCGGCCGCCGCGCGGCGCGGTCAGCGCAGGGCGGCGACGGCTTCGATCTCGACCGCTCCGCCCTTCGGCAGCGCGGCGACCTGCACGGTCGATCGGGCCGGGGGTTCGTCGCGGAAGAACTCGGCGTACACGGCGTTCATCCGGGCAAAATCGGCCATGTCGCGCAGGAAGACCGTCGTCTTGAGCACCAGGCTCATCGACGACCCGGCGGCTTCGAGAATGGCGGCCACGTTTTGCAGAGACTGACGCGTCTCGGCCTCGACGCCGCCCGGCGCCAGTTCCCCGGTTTGCGGATCGAGGCCGAGCATGCCCGAGGCGAACACCAGCTCGCCGTGGACGATCCCCACCGAGTACGGGCCGATGGGCTTGGGTGCCTTGCCGGCGACCACGACCTGCCGGGGCTGGGTTTGCATGACTGACCTCCTGATGAACGACTTCGGAAGTCCCTACGGACTTCCGAAGTCGATGCGGCTAGGGAACGTCGGCGAAGGTCGCCAACGGGGCGATGACCAGGCCGACCATCGTCGGCCCGGTGTGTGCTCCCAGCACCATCGACAGCCGTCCCGTCGCACGCCAGGTGCACTCGAACAGGCGGCCGACGTTCTGCAGGAGTTCCTGGGCGCCGTCCGGGTTGCTGGCGTGGGCCACCTGGGCGCGCAGCGCACTCCCCTTGGGGACCCACTTGGCGGGCAGCTCGGCCAGGCCGCGCAGCGCTGCGCCGAAAGATCGCTGCTGGCCCATCTGCACGTACGTCCCGCGCTCGTTCTCCACCCCGATCATGGGCTTCAGGTCAAGCGCCGAGGCGATCAGTCCCTTCATGTGCGAGATCCGGCCGCCGTGGATCAGGTATTTCAAGTCCTTCAGCGTGAAGAACGAGTGGGTCTGCCCCTGGATCTTCTTGACCAGGGCCAGCACGGCCTCCAACGGCCAGCCGGCGCGCACGGCCCGCGCCGCCGCCTCGACCTGCCAGCCGGCGCCGGCCGAGAGGGTCTTGGTGTCCACCAGCGTGACCTTGGCCTCCGGCACGGTCTCCGCCGCCGTGCGAGCGGAGTTGAACGTGCCGCTCAGTCCGGACGACATGTGGATCGAGAGGATCTCCGGGTCGTCGGCCGCCAGATCACGATACACGGTGGCAAAGTCGCCCGGCGAAGGTTGCGACGTGGTGGGCAGGGCGTTCGTCTCGGCCAGTCGCTGATAGAACTCGTCGGTCGTGATGTCGACCCCCTCGCGGTAGGTCTGCCCCTCGAGATTGACGACCAGCGGCACGACACGGATGCTCAGCAGCCGCTGCTCTTCCGGCGTCAGGGCCAGATCGACTCCACTGTCGGTGACTATCTGCATCGCGGGCGCTCCTGTGTTTTTCGGACGCGCAGCGGGCGCGTCCGGATCGGCATTCGGCGCTTCGGCGGGGAGGATACCACGCCAGGTCGACTTGGGAAACCGCCGGGCGACCTCCGAAGTCGATTCAAACCACGATGTTCACCAGACGACCGGGGACGACGATGACCTGGCGCGGCGCCTTGCCGGCCAGCAGCTTGACGACCGCCTCACTTTCCAACGCTCGCGCCCGAGCCGACTCCTCGGAGATGTCCGCCGGCACCACGATCCGGTCGCGCACTTTGCCGTTGACCTGAACCACCAGCGTGATCTCGTCCTCGCGCGCCAGCTCGGCGTCGTAGGCCGGCCACGGCTGGTTGTGGATCGAGTACGGCTGGCCCAGCCGCGCCCACAGCTCCTCGGCGATATGCGGCGCCACCGGCGCCATCATCAACAGCAGCGATCGCACCGCTTCCTTGTACTCGACCGACGCCGTCAGGCCCGCTTCCCGCGCGTCGCCGACGGCGTTGGTCAGCTCCATCAGCGACGAAACGACGGTGTTGAACTCGAATTGCTCGAGGTCGTTCGAGATCCGGCGGATGGCCTGGTGCGTCTTGCGGCGCAGCAGGCGGGCCGCGCCGGGGTCGTCCGCCGGCGCGCTGCCCGGTGCCGGCTCGACGACCAACGACCAGGCGCGATTCAGCCAGCGCACCACGCCCTGGATGTTGCCGGGGTTCCACGGTCCGCCCTCCGCCCAGCGGTAGCCGAACATCAGATAGGCGCGCACGGTGTCGGCCCCGTACGCCCGCACCTGCTCGCCGGGATCGATCACGTTGCCGCGCGACTTGCTCATCCGCTGGCCGTCCGGCCCCAGGATCTGGCCCTGGTTGCGCAGCTTGAGCATCGGCTCGTCGCCGCGCGTGATGCCCATGTCCCGCAGGGCCTTGTGAAAGAAGCGCGTGTACATCAGGTGCATCGTGGCGTGCTCGACGCCGCCGGTGTAGGTATCGACCGGCATCCAGTAGTCGTACTCCTTCTGGTCGAACGGGCCCTGGTCGAACGCCGGGCTCAGGTAGCGCAGGTGGTACCACGACGAACACATGAACGTGTCCATCGTGTCGGTGTCGCGCTCGGCCGGCTTGCCGCACGTCGGGCAGGTCGTCTGCTTCCAGGTCGGGTGCAGTTTCAGCGGGCTCTCGCCCGTCGGCCGCCACTCGACGTCCTCGGGCAGGCGCACCGGCAACTGGTCGTCGGGCACGGCCACCTGGCCGTGTTCGGGGCAGGTGACGATCGGGATCGGCGCACCCCAGTAGCGCTGGCGCGAGATCAGCCAGTCGCGCAGTCGGTAGTTCACCGCTCCCTGCCCCAGCCCGCGTTCCTCGAGGTAGGCGATCGTTCGGGGCATCGCCTGATCGGCCGGCGTGCCCGTCAGCGGGCCGGAGTTGATCATCGCTCCGTAGGCCGGCGTGGCGGCGGGCATCGTCGCCCCGTCGGGGATCTCGCTCCCCTCCGGCTGGATGACCGGCCGCACTTCCAGCCCGAACTTGCGGGCGAAGGCGAAGTCGCGCTCGTCATGCGCCGGGACGGCCATGATGGCGCCGGTTCCGTAGGTCATCAGCACGTAGTCGGCGATCCACACGGGGATCCGTTCGCCGCTCACCGGGTTGATGGCGTAGCCTCCGGTGAAGACGCCGGTCTTCTCCTTCTCGGTCGACTCGCGTTGGATGTCCGTCTGGCGCGCCGTCTGCTGGCGATAGGCTTCCACCGCCGCGGACTGCGCCGGCGTCGTCAGCCGGGCGACCAGCGGGTGTTCCGGCGCCAGCACCATGAACGTCGCCCCCCACAGCGTGTCGGGGCGCGTGGTGAAGACCTCGATCGAATCCCCGGCCTCGGTCTGGAAGGTCACCCGGGCACCCTGGCTGCGCCCGATCCAGTTCGTCTGCAGGACCTTCACCGGCTCGGGCCAGTCGATGCCCTCGAAGTCGAGCAGTTCGTCGGCGTAGCGCGTGATGCGGAAGAACCACTGGTCCAGGTCCTTCTTGATCACCGGCGTCTTGCAGCGTTCGCAGTGGCGGTCGTCACCCCACACCTGTTCGCGGGCCAGCGTCGTGTTGCAGTGCGGGCACCAGTCGACCGCCGCCATCTTCTTGTAGGCCAGCCCGTGCTTGAACATCTGGACGAAGAACCACTGCGTCCAGCGGTAGTACTCCGGATCGCACGAAACCGCCTCACGGTCCCAGTCCCAGATGGCGCCCATCGTGCGCAGCTGGATGCGCATCGTAGCGATATTGTCATAGGTCCACGTCTTGGGGTGGATGTTGCGCTGGATGGCGGCGTTCTCGGCCGGCAGGCCGAAGGCGTCGAAGCCGATCGGGTACATCACGTTGTAGCCGCGCATGCGCAGGTAGCGAGCGCGCACATCCGACGGCGCCATGGCGTACCAGTGGCCGATGTGCAGGTTGCCGGAGGTGTACGGCAGCATGGTCAGAAAATAGAACTTGGGCCGCGACGAATCGACGCGCGCCCGGTACAGCCCGTCGGCCTCCCACTTCGCCTGCCATTTGGGTTCGATCGCCGCCGGGTTGTAGCGCTCCGCTCGATCACCGGCCTGCGGCGGCTGCTCGGAAGTCTTCGGCTTGGCCATGTCGCTCCTCCACGTGCTCTGGCGGGAATGCAAAACCCCTCCGTCGACGAGGGACGAAGGGGCGCTCCGCGGTACCACCCTGGTTGCCCCCGAGTCGGGGGCCGCTTGATCGCGCTAACGGGCGAACCCGCCGCCGGCTGGACGCTGGGTCTCACCGGCAGGGCTTGTCCCGCAAGGCTCGCGGGACGGCAGGCGAGTTCGGCCTCGACGGCGCGCCGCTTGCGCCGCAGCCTCTCGGCTGCGCTTCCGGGCTTGCACCCTCCCCGGCTCGCTGGCGGCTGGCTTACTACTCCTGCCCTGGCCAGTATTCAGTTGAAGGTGGACCCAGTGGGATTCGAACCCACGACCTTCTCAATGCCATTGAGACGCGCTCCCAACTGCGCTATGGGCCCTTGCTGGACGTTCGAGTGGACCTGGAGGGATTCGAACCCTCGACCTCTTCAGTGCGATTGAAGCGCGCTCCCAACTGCGCTACAGGCCCCCACGCAAGTCCAACGATTCTACCTGAGGGGAGGAGGGGTGTCAATCTCCGGCCGCTCGGGCATTCCCCGTCAGCCGATGCTCAAGCCGGTGCCGAGACGTGAGGTGACTTTGTTCTGTTCCGCGAACTCGTCCGCGGCGAACCCCGGTGCGGTGATCCGACAACGAACACGACGAGGAGAGAAGATGCGGGGCGAAGCGCCCGGCCTGCGCTCAGGGCCTATGCCAAGTTTCCGTGCAATCCCCCGACGCCGATCGCGCCAGCGGCACGCTGCAAGCCCGCGGGTGAAGGTGACGGGCGGTGGGCAATTCCCTCCATACCCGCCCTTGCCACCGAGGGCCTGTCCTCCAACAGCCAGAAACCCGCTCACGGCCGGATGCGACCCTTCAAGTCCGAGGGCTGCAGCCTAGCGGCATCGCCAATCAGCCGCCGCGCCTCCTCAACCTTGTCCCAGACGTTCCACAGCAATACGCCGCGCACCCGTTGGTCGTGCAGGTAGTAGACCACACCCTGGCGGAAGGGCTCCGTCCAATCGCTCACCACCTCGAGCTTCGGATCGAGGTCGCCAACCGCTTCGTAACCAAGCTCGAACAGATCCGAGTAGAAGTACGGCTGATGGTGATAGGCGACGCGGGCGCCGGCCATGTTCTTCCCGGCGACCTTGCCCATCGTGTTCGCATTATCCTCGTGCTCCACTCGGAACCGCGACTGAAGGGCGGTATTCAGGAACTCGGCCACATCCCCCGCCACATACACATCGGAAGCAGACGTACGCAGGAATTCGTCGGCCACAATTCCGTTGGCGGTGCGGATGCCGGCGCCCTGGGCTAACTCCGTACTGGGTTGGATGCCGAGCCCGGCCACGACGCCGTCCACGGTGAGCTCACGCTCTTCCCCTCCGGCCGTCGGCCGAAGCCGGAGGACGACGCGATCGCCTCGGGATTGAAGCCCGACCAAGGAGTGGCCGGCGTGGACATCGACGCCTTGGGTCCGATAGAAGTCGGTAACGAAGCCGGAGAGGTCTCCTGGAAAGATTCGAGTCCCGATCGCTTGATCCGGGAAGACCAGGACGACTTCCTTCCCCAGCATGCGCATGGCCGCGGCAATCTCCGAGCCAATGAACCCGCCGCCGATGACCGCAAGGCGCTCCGCACGGTCGGCCAGCGCCCGCAGGCGCTGATAGTCATCCAGCGTACGGAAGTAGATGACCTGCTCGGCGGCGTAGGGCAGCCGGCGCGGCGTCCCTCCCGTTGCCAGGAGCAGGCGCCCGTAACGATAGTCCACCCCTTGGTCGTCGCGGATCACCTGGCGCTCCGGATCCAGCGTCACCGCACGGCGGCCCAGATGCATCGTCACGTGCTCGACAGGCACCTTACGCCAGATGCCCTCCAGCGGTTTGCCCTTCCACAAGCCCCTTGGACAGCGGCGGCCGATTGTAGGGCGGGTGAGGTTCGTCGCCGATCATTCCGATGCGGGCACCCGGTTCTTGCTCCAGGATGCCCTCGACGGCGGCCGCGGCTGTCATCCCTCCGCCCACGATCAGATAGGGAAACTCAGACATCACTGTCTCCTTCAGGGTGGCCGCAGCGCCCTATCCCGCCTCCGGCCCCGGGTGGTGGTGGCCGGCGTTTCTCGGCACCTTCGCGGCCAGACTCCGGCGCGGCGAGCCGGATGACCTCGCCAGCCTCCCGAGAGGTCCGACCCAGGCAGGCGGAGTGCTCCGACAGGAGCATCCGCCGCCTTCCGCCCGCCGAGCAATTCGACCTTCACACAAGGCCCCACGGGCCTGCATGACCTTCAGACAGGGACCCTGTGCCGGACTCGCGAGCCCCAAGCCGGGATCTTGCGTCATGGAGGACTGCCTACGCCGGCCGTCAGTATACTTCGCCAACTCATGCAGTTCTGCCCCGGGCTTGCCCGGTTCATCCAGACAGGCTGGCGTCTCACGTCGTCTGTCTGCGTTGTCCCAGGTGGGGACCGCAGGCTATAATCCGCCCGTTCTCGGAGGTCCGATGCTTGCTCGCCGCCTGACCCGCATTCAAGACGCGCTGCAGCGCGCGTCGCTGGACGCGCTGGTGCTCAATCCCGGCCCGACGATGATCTACGCTTCCGGCCTGGTCTTCCACTTGATGGAGCGGCCGGTGGTCTTCGTCATCCCGGCCGAAGGACCGCCGGCGCTGATCCTGCCCGAGTTCGAGCGCACGAAAGGCGAGGACTGTCCGCTGCGGCCGGTGCTCTTCACCTACAGCGAGGATCCGGCCTCCCGTCACGCCACGTTCGAGGCCGCCTCGCGTCAGCTGGGCCTGCCCGGTCGGCGCCTGGGGGTCGAGCCGCTGCGGATGCGGGTCTTCGAATTGCGCCTGTTGGAGGCCGCCGCTCCCGGCGCACAGTTCCTTTCGGCCGAGGACCTGATCACCGGATTGCGCGTCGCCAAGGACGCAGCCGAGATCGAGACCATGCGCCGCGCCGTCCTCGCCGCCGAAGCCGCTTTCCGGGCGACGGTGCCGCTGATCAAGCTCGGCATGACCGAACGCGAACTGGCATCCGAGCTGACCGTCCAGCTGCTGCGCGCCGGCTCCGACTCCGAGCTCCCCTTTCCGCCGATCGTCGCCTCCGGCCCGAACAGCGCGCTGCCGCATGGCGTGCCAACCGACCGAAGGCTGGAGCGAGGTGACTTCCTGATCATCGACTGGGGGGCGACGGTCGAAGGCTACATTTCCGACCTGACGCGCACGCTGGCGCTGGAGCCGGTGGATCCCGAGCTGGCGCGGGTGCACGCCGTCGTGCTCGAAGCCAACCAGGCCGGCCGGTCGGCTGCCCGCCCCGGCGTCGCTTGCGCCGAGATCGATCGGGCGGCACGCCAGGTGATCGACGCCGCCGGATACGGCCCGCAGTTTACCCACCGCACCGGCCACGGCATCGGCATGGAGGCCCACGAGCCGCCTTACATTCGCGGCGACAATCTCGAGCTCCTCGCGCCGGGCATGACCTTCACGGTCGAGCCCGGCATCTACCTCGAAGGCCGCGGGGGCGTGCGGATCGAGGACAACATCGTGATCACGCCAGACGGAGCGCCATCGCTCTCCACCCTCGATCGCAGCCTGAAGGTGATCGGATGAGCGTCATCCTGCCCAAGGGCCAGGCCTTCCTGCATGCCGGCGGCCCGGTCGGCTGCCTGGTGATCCACGGCTTCACCGGCGCGCCGGCCGAGATGCGCTGGTTCGGTGGGCAGTTGGCGCAGGCTGGCTACAGCGTGGTCGGCGTCCGGCTGTTCGCGCACGCCACCCAGCCGGAGGATATGTTCCGCGCCCGCGCCCGGGACTGGGTGGCGAGCGTCGAGGACGGCTACCATCTGCTGCGCGGGCTGAGCGAGCAGGTGGTCGTGATGGGCCTGTCGCTGGGCGGGATCCTGTCGCTGCACTTCGCCAGCCGCTTCGAGGTGCGCGGCGTCGTCGCCATGTCCGTGCCCTACGTTCTGACGGCGCCCTGGGTGAAACGCATTCGCCCTCTCCTGCCGGCCGTGAGCAAGTTCGTCCCCTTCATGGACAAAGGCGCACCCGACTGGCGCGACCCCCGGCTGGCCGACGACCACCTGGAGTATCCGAGGCATCCGGTGCGGGCCGTGGCATCCCTGATGGACGTGCACAGCCAGATGCTCAAGCGGCTTCCGCTGATTACCGCCCCGGCCCTGATGATCGCCTCCCACGGCGACGCCACCGCGCCGCCGTGGCACACGCAGGCGATGTTCGGACGCCTGCGCACCGCCGACAAGCAGCTCGTGCTGATCGAGAACAGCGGGCACATCATGACGCGCGACCTGGAACGCCAGCGCGTGGTCGAGGTGGCGACCGCCTTCATCCGTCGGGTCACCGGGTGGCCGGCGACGCGAGGGGCACGCCGATGACCACCGGCATTTCCTCCCCGGTCATCCTGCCCGGCGCTGAACCCTTCCTCTTCCGCCGCGGGCGGACGGGCTGCCTGCTGCTGCACGGTTTCACCGCCGCACCGCAGGAGGTGCTCCGCCTCGGTGCGCATCTGGCCAACCAGGGGTATACCGCCCTCGGCCCGCGCCTCGCCGGGCACGGCACGTCCCTCAACGATCTGGCGCGCACGCGCTGGCCCGACTGGCTGGCCTCCGCTCAGGATGGCTACGACATGCTGCGCGGGGCGTGCGATCGGATCGTCCTGCTCGGGGTGTCGATGGGGGGGCTGCTCTCCGTGCTGCTGGCCGTCGATCAGCCGCCTGCCGGGCTGGTCCTGATGTCGACGCCCATCACGCTGCATCCATCGCCGCTCCGCCGCTGGCTCAAGCCGCTCAGCCTGCTCGTCCCGCGCATCCGCAAGGGCCCGCCAGACTGGTTCGACCCGTCGGCCCTCGCGGAACGGATCGCCTATCCAGCCTACTCCACGCGCGCCGCGGCCGAGGTGCAGGACCTGATCCCGCGGGCGCGGGCGGCGCTCCCGCAGGTCACGGTTCCGACCCTCGTCATCCACAGCCGGAACGACACGTTCGTCCTGCCGACCAATGCCGAATTGCTGATGACCGAACTCGGCGCCAGGGACAAGCGCTTGCTGATGATCGAAGGCAGCAACCACTTGATCACGCTTGACGCCGCACGCCTGCAGGTGTTCGAGGCGGCCCAGGCGTTCGTGCGCCGAGTCGCCGGCCCGCCCCGATGACCCGCGACCTGCGCCTGATCGCCCTCTCGCTCCTGATCTGGGGCTTCGGCGAGGGCATGTTCATCTACTTCCAGCCGGTGTATCTGCGCGAGCTCGGCGCCGATCCGGTGCAGATCGGCGGCATCCTCGGGCTGGCGGCGCTCGGCATGTTGGTCTCGCACATCCCCGCCGGCGCGCTGGCCGATCACGTCGGGCGCAAGAGCCTGATGGTCGTTTCGTGGATCCTGGGCCTGGTGGCCTCGGGCATGATGGCGCTGGCGCGCGGGCTGCCGCTGTTTGTCGCCGGGTTGGTCCTCTACAGCATCACCGTCTTCGTCATGTCCCCCATGTCGAGTTACATCACCCAGGCGCGCGGCGCCTGGTCACCGGCGCGGGCGCTGACCACCGGTCACCGCCGGCTTCTCGGCCGGCATGATCCTCGGCCCGGTGATCGGCGGACAACTGGGCGAGCAGTTCGGGCTGCGCTCGGTCTACGCGGTGTCCACGGGGATCTTCGTCCTCTCGACGCTGCTGATCGTACTCATCCGCCCGCAGCCGATCGATCCCGCTCACGATGGTCACCGTTACCGCGCGTTGCTCGGCAACCGGCGCCTGGGCGGATTTCTCGGCCTGGTCTTCCTGGTCAACTTCGCCATGTACCTGCCCTGGCCGCTGACGCCCAACTTCCTCCAGGAGGTCCACGCGGTGAGCGTGGGCCAGATCGGGTTGTTGGGCGCGTTCACCGGGCTGGGCGTGGTGCTGTTCAACCTGGCGCTCGGACATTTGCCGGCCAAGCGCGGGCTCTTGATCGGACAGGCGCTGGTCGCCGGGGCAGTGCTGGCGCTGTGGCGCGGGCAGGGTTTCGGCTGGTATGCCGCCGGGTATTTCCTGTTCGCCGGCTATCGAACGGCGCGGTCGCTGATCGCGGCCACGATCCACGCCCTGGTGAGCCCGGCCGAGCTTGGTCTGGCCTTCGGCGCCAATGAAACCGTTGCCGCCGCCGGTTTGATGGCCGCCGCACCCGTCGCCGGACTGCTGTTCGCACGCCAGGCCGTCGCTCCCCTTCCCCGTCGGCGTCGGCCTGATCCTGTTCGGCCTGCTGCTCAGCGCCGCTTTCGCCCCGCAGACGCAGGCGGAGATCGTAGTGGAGCCGCCGAGCGAACGCGGGGCCGTAGGAGGCATCTGACATGGATACCTGGCTTCTGTGGGGCACCCCGGTCGTCGTCTGGCTCCAGTCCCTGGGCCCATTCCTCGAGACCCCGATGAAGTTGCTCTCGTTTCTGGGCACGGAGGACTTCTTCCTGCTGGTGATGCCGGCGATGGTGTGGTGCGTCGACGCTTCGCTCGGGCTGCGCATGGGGCTGGTGCTGCTGACCAGCGCCAGTTTCAACAGCTTGCTCAAGCTGACGGTCGGCTGGCCGCGCCCGTACTGGGTGAGCGACCAGGTCACGGCCTACGCCTATGAGAGCTCCTACGGCCTGCCGTCCGGACATGCGCAGAACTCGATGGCCCTGTGGGGACGGTTGGCCGCCGGGATGCGGCGCCGGGGTTGGGTGATCGGCCTGGGGCTGCTCATCTTCCTGATCTCGCTCTCGCGGCTTTACCTGGGAGTCCATTTCCCGTCCGACGTGCTCGCCGGCTGGCTGGCAGGCGGCATCGTGCTGGCGTTGTTCCTCGTGCTGGAGAAACCGGTCGGGGCATGGATTGGCCGGCAGCCTCTCGGCGTTCAACTGATCATCCCCTTCCTGGCGGCGTTGGTGATCATCGGGAAAGGCGCGTGGCTATCGGCGGTGACGGCTGACCGCACCGTCCCCGAAGAGTGGGTCACCCGGTCGACGGCGGCCTTTCTGGATGAACCTCCCATCACCCCGAAGGCTCTCGATGTTGTCTCGTCCGCGGGGACGCTCTTCGGTCTGGGAGCCGGCGCCGTCCTGCTGCGCCGCTGGGGGAAGTTCAGCGCTTCGGGCACCTTGGCGGCGCGTGCCGCACGCTTCGCGCTCGGAGTGATCGGCGTACTGCTGATCTACTTCGGCTTGCGGATGATCCTGCCGGCGGGTGAGGGCCTGCTCCCGCAGTCGCTGCGCTTCGTGCGCTACGCCCTCGTCGGGCTGTGGGTCGCCTATCTCGCGCCTTGGGTCTTCGTCCGACTGAAGCTTGCGTGATGAACTCCCGGCGCCGGCGGCCTGAACGATTCCCCGCACGTCTGGATGGGATCCCGGAGCACGCGCACCCATGATTGCGGGAGGGCCCGCGCTCATGGGCCAACCCGAGGAGGTGAGATGAAGCCCGCCTTCGTCCTCGCCGCACGCGTGACCCCCGTCGTCCTGCTGCTGGCCGCCTGCAACCTGCGCCAAGGGGCAACCCCGACGCCCGGCCTCTCCCCCGAAGAGATCATCGCCACCTCCGTGCAGGCGACGGCTCAGTTCGTGCTGCCACCTTCGATCGTCACGCCTCCACCCCCGACCCCCATCACGCCGACCCTTCACCCGCCGACACCGACGCTCACGCCGACGCCGACCGCAACGCCGCCGCCGTGCAGCCGCGCAGAGTTCGTGGCCGACGTCACCATCCCGGACGGCTCAGACATCCAGGCGTTCGACACGTTCACCAAGACGTGGCGTCTGCGCAATACGGGCACGTGCACGTGGACCTCCGACTACCGCGTCGTGTTCGACCACGGCGACCAGATGCTGGCGCCCGACAGCGGTCCGCTCAGTGGCGGCAGCGTCCCGCCGGGCGGCACGGTCGACGTCTCCGTACTGATGGAGGCCCCCGGGACGCCGGGGACGTACAAGGGCTACTGGAGACTGCGCGATGCCGGCGGTGTCCTTTTCGGCGTCGGGCCATCCGGCAATGTTGCCATCTGGGTGGAGATCGATTCGATCTCGTCGCTTCCGCCCGGCCCGAACTTCGACGTCACCTTCCAGAACCTGCACGCCTGCGGGGGAGCGCAGTACGCCACGTTCTGGGTCGGCAACACCGGCGGTGGATCGTTCGAGTCGGCGCAGATCGGGATCAAGGATCTCGACACCAGCGAGACGCTCTATTCCACCGGCTTCAGCAACACGCCGTTCCTGGGCACGGCCAATTCCTGCCCGCCGGACGCCTCGAGCATGGGTCCCGGATCGGTATACTTCGTCGCCGTCTCGATCGGCGTCAGCCCGCCGCACGGCCACAACGCCCGGCTGACTCTCAAGCTGTGCACGGCCGACGGAGTCAGCGGCGACTGCGTGACCAAGACCCTGGACTTCGTCGTTCCGTAGCCCGCCATTTCCCGGCTGGGACTCCTGGGACCTCCGCACGGAGGTCCCTTTGATCCTGGGCGACGGCGACCGACGCTTGGCACTCAGTGGAGGGAGCCAACTCCCACCTCACCCCCTGCCCCCTCTCCGCTGACAGCATGCTTGACAGTGAAGGCCCGTGGCGGAGAGGGGGTTGATGATAGGGAACGGGGGAGCTATGCTCCCCCGTTCCCCATAAGACTTCCCCTCCCCCTGCAGGATCCGCGCGGCCGCGATGGACAGCACAGCAGGGGGAGGGCAATGGGTGGGGGTCGAACGAGCACCGGCTCCCCTGTGATCACCGTAACCCTGTGTGTGCCATCAGCCAACCGCACCGCGGTGTAAACCGGGATCGTGAGGAGGGTGCGTCCGGCAACGCAAGCCTGGTGAGGTCTCCCAGCAGGGAGAGTCAGGCGAGACGACTTGGCGGCTGGGAATGAGGTTGGGGTCTGGTTGATGCGTGGCCGCGCGACGGCTACGCGGGTGAGCTCGCCCGCCCGAAGCTCTCGCCACAGGAACCAGTGTCCCTTGCGATCGCCGGCGCCGTTCGGGGCGCGGTCGTAGTACAGGTCGAACGCCCGGCCGTCATCGGTGCGCACCCGGAAGTAGAAACGGCCCACGCCCCATGAGCCGCGTCGCCGGGCCGTGGCCAGGTGCGGCGGCGCCATGTTCCGCGCCTCGCGGCCCTTTGCGCTCGAAATCGAACCAGGTCGAAATCACCTCGGCCACCGTCAGCGTCGTGCCGTGCCAGTCGAACGCCTGAGGCGCCTCGGGTTTCTTCTCCAGCACCGGCGGCTGCCGGAAGTGGACGGTGATCTCCTCGTCGATGAAGTGCAGCGCCTGCCAGTCAGCCGCCATCTTGGGCAGCGGGCATCGCCCACCAGGCGCGCGAGGCGGGGAGGGAGAGCAGCAGCAGGACCAGGGCGGAGAGGATCGTGCCCGAGCGGAGGAAAGGCGAGCGACAGGACCGCCACGAGCACCGTCGCCGGGCGGCCCCAGGAGACCCGGGTCCACAGCGCGCCCAGGGCGCCCCACCACAGGACGCCGAGGGTCACCACCGTCAGCGCCCAGCGCCGGCTTCGAGGTGCAGCGCCGCCGGCGATCGCCGACCAGGCTCTCCCGGCGAGCCCGCCCTCGACGAACGAACCGGCGAGCCGCGCCCAGAGCCCATTCGCCGCCAGGCCGAGGCCGACGGCCGCACCGGCGAGTGTGGCCGCGATCAGGGAAACGGGCCCAGGGCGCATGCGATTCTCCCGGAAAGGAAGCACGGGCCGGTGGTCCCGGCCCGTGCGACGTGGGAAAGCCTAGTCCGGCTCTTCCTTGTTGACGTCCTTCTGGCGGGCGGCGATGATCTGCTCGGCGACGTGCGTCGGCACCGTCTCGTAGTGATCGAGGCTCATGCTGAATACGCCGCGGCCTCCGGTGATCGAGCGCAGTTCGCTGGTGTAGCGCAGCATCTCAGCCTGCGGGACCAGGGCGGTGACGATCGACCGGCCGCGCTCGGTGTCCATGCCCTGGACGCGGGCGCGGCGCGTGTTCAGGTCGCTGAGCACGTCGCCCATGCTCGCCTCGGGGACCGTGATGCGCACGTTCATGATCGGCTCGAGCAGCACGGCGCCGGCATCGCGAATGGCGAGCTTGAAGGCCTCCCGGCCGGCGACCTCGAAGGCCACCGCTTTGGAGTCGACCGGATGCTCCTTGCCGTCGGTCACGGAGACCCTGACATTCTCCACCGGGAAGCCGGCCAGCGCGCCGCTCTTCATCACCCCGCGCACGCCCTTCTCGATCGCCGGCATGAAGCTGTGCGAGATGTGCCCACCGAAGACGGCATTGACAAACTCGAAATCCGCCTCCGGCAGCGGCTCGACCTCCAGGTGCACTTCGGCGAACTGGCCGGCGCCGCCCGTCTGCTTCTTGTGGCGGTGCATGGCCTTGCCCTGCCGGGTGATCGTCTCCCGGTAGGGCACCCTCGGCGCCTCGGTCGTCAGCCCCACCTGGAACTTGGCCTCGGCGCGCCGGATGGCGACGTCGATATGCTGATCGCCCATGCCCTGCAGGATCGTCTGGCTGGTGCTGTGCTCCTGCCGCCAGGACAGCGTCGGGTCTTCCTCGCACAACCGGGCGAGCGTGGTGCCCATCTTGGCTGAGTCGCCTTGCGTCTTCGGATTGACGGCGACCATGAACAGCGCATGGGGGTAAGACGGGACGGGCAGCGTCAGCGGATGTCCCTTGTCGCACAGCGTGTCGCCGGTGCCGGTGGCGCCCATCTTGGCCACCGTGCCGATGTCGCCGGCATGCAGCACCTTGATGGCGATCTGCTCTTTGCCGCGCATCACGTGCAGCGTGCCGAGCCGTTCCTCGTGGCCCTTCCCCTGGTTCCAGGCGCGGCTGTCGGAGCTGAGGCTCCCGGAGTACACGCGCAGGTAGGTCTGCTTGCCGACGAACGGATCCGCGGTCGTCTTCCAGATGTAGGCCGCCAGAGGCCCCTGGTCGGAAGCGGGAAGCGTCTCCTCACCGGCCTTGCCCTGCGCCTTGGCGGCCGGCACCTCGGCCGGGGATGGCATCAAGGTCAGAATGGCATCCAGCAGGGGGAGCGTCCCGATGCCGGCGGTTCCGGCGACGGCGAACACCGGCACGAGCTTACCGGTCTGAACCGCCTGACGGAAGCCGCGGGCGATCTCGTCGACGGTCAGCTCCTGGCCGGCCAGGTACTTCTCCAGCAGCGAATCGTCGCCTTCGGCGGCGGCCTCGATGACCAGCGTGCGGGCTTCCTGCGCCGCCTCCTGCAGCTCGGGCGGGATCGGGGCGGTCGTCTTGCCGTCACCCGGGCGGGCCTGCATGGCGAACAAGTCGATCACGCCCTTGAACTGCTGCTTCTCGCCCATCGGGAGCTGCACCGGGATGAAACGCACATCCGGCGACAGCTCGCGCACCGAAGTGAGCGCGCCTTCAAAGGAGGCGTTGTCGCGGTCCATCTTGCTGATGACGACGAAGCGCGGCAGTCGGAACGTGTCGCAGTAGCCCCAGGCAAGCTCGGTGCCCACTTCCACCCCGGAGACCGAATCGACCAGGACCACCGCGCCGTCGGCCACGCGCAGGGCGGAGATCACCTCGCCGATGAAGTCCGTGTAGCCCGGGGTGTCGAGCAGGTTGATCTTGAAGTCCTTGTACTCGAGGGGAAGCAGGGACGTGGACAGCGAAAGCTTGCGGCGGATCTCCTCGTCCTCGAAGTCGGAGATCGTGTTGCCTTCTTCGACCTTACCCATCCGGTTGATGGCGCCGGTATGGAACAGGAACGCCTCGCCCAGCGAGGTCTTCCCTCCGCCGCCGTGCGAGACCAGCGCGACGTTGCGGATGGCATCGGTTGCATAGTCCTTCATACGGGGGGGAACCTCCCGAGGAGAATGGGGCGGGCAGATTCTAAAGGAGGAGGGGGGAGTTGTCAAAGAACCGGTGCGCTGGCCGCCGGAGGGCGCAGGGGAGAACCGCAGCCGCAGCCGGCGGCCGAGGGCTGCGGCCGAGGGCGCCGGCGCAGGCCCAACACGCCGGGCGAGAGACCAGCCGCACGAACCTTCTTCGGCCGCCGTGCACACCGCCTTCACACCGTCAGGCTATCGTCCAGGGTGAGCGGCACTCTGGCCGCGCAGAAAGGTGGATTTGGACATGCGTACTCCTCGATCGCTCTGGATCACCCTGCCCCTCCTGGCCGTGGCCGGGATGCTGGCAGCCTTCGCTCCGCTCCCGGTCGCGCCAGCGGTGCTGACCGATTCGGAGGCCGATGGGCTGGCCTTCATGCGTGAGGAAGAGAAGCTGGCGCACGATCTGTACCTGGCCCTGTCCGATCAGTACGGGCTGCCGGTATTCGCCAACATCGCCCGCAGCGAAAGCCTGCACATGGACGCCATGCTGACGCTGTTGAATGTGTACGACCTGCCCGACCCGGCGGCCGGGAAGCAGGCAGGCGAGTTCACCGATGCGACGCTCCAGGCACTGTACGATGATCTGCTCGCCCGCGCCCAGGATTCGTCGGCCGAAGCGCTGCGCGTCGCGGCGCTGGTGGAGGAGACGGATATCCTCGACCTGCAGGCGCGCCTGGCGCAAACCGATCAGGCGGACATCACCCGGGTGTATCAGAACCTGCTGCAGGCCTCGGGGATGCACCTGCGCTCGTTCGCTCTACAGATCGAGCGCCAGACCGGGAGCGAGTACGAGCCGGCGCTGCTCGATGCCTCGGCCTACGCTTCCCTGGTGGACGGCACGGGGTACGGTGCCGGCATGCGCGGCCGCCGCGGCGGGCGGCCCTGGTAGTCAGCCCTCGCAGGACACGCTGGCCGGGGCGGCTCACGGGGTGAGCCGCCCCGGCGGCGCGTCTCGGACCGAGCTCACGCACCCTCCCGGCCTGCGCTTTCGGACGCCGCAAGTGCGGGCATGCTACAATCTCACGCCCATGGGGTTCGCTGGTGGCGGTGGTCAACCAGTATTCGTTCGTCTGGCTGGGGGCAGCCAGCGTCGTTGTGCTGGCCGTTCTGCTGGCTGTCCGACGTGCACCGGCGCGGCAGTGGCTGGCGCCGGCAGCGTTGGCCGTCGGGCCTGTGCGTGGCGTACGGACTTCTCCGCCCCACCCCTGCCTCCCCCGAAGCGTCTCAGCTGCTCGAGTCGGCCCTCGGCGCCGGCACCCCGCTGCTGCTCGAACTGCAGAGCCCGTATTGACTGGCGTGCATGGCTGCCAGCCCCGTCGTGGACGGGATCGAACGCCAGCACGCTGGCCAACTGATCGTCGTGCGCCTCAACGTTCAGGACGCATCCGCCCCGCCCTGGCTCTCGCGTTTCGGATTCCTGGCCACCCCGACCTTCATCTTGTTCGACGCCTCCGGCCTGGAGATGTGGCGCAGCATGGGCTCGATCGAGCCTGAGCGCGTGGCGGAGTCGCTGGCGAACCCATGATGCGCCGGTTGATCTTCGAGCTGCGCTACTTGTTGGGTCATCCGCCGTGGGACACGGGCATCACCCCGCCGGAACTCCTGGCGTTTCTCGGGCGCACACCGCCCGGCCGGGCGCTCGAGCTCGGTTGCGGGACAGGGACCAACGCCGTGGAAATGGCACGCCGGGGTTGGGACGTGACGGCGATCGACTTCTCCAGCCGAGCCACCGCCGCGGCCCGGCGCCGTGCGGCGGCCGCCCGCCTCCCGGTCGAGGTGCGGACGGGCGACGTGAGCGATTTGCGCCGCGTCCACGGGCCGTTCGACCTGGTGCTCGACATCGGCTGTTTCCACGGCCTGGCGCCGGTGGCCCAGGCACGCTACGCCGACCACGTGATCCAGCGTACGCTCCCCGGCGCTACCTACCTGTTGTATAGCTTCGTCGACGACGGGCTGATCCCTCGGGGCGGACGCGCGCTCCCCACGGAGGACTCGCTGCGCCGGCTTGTTCACGCCGGCCTTCGCCGTCACCACCATCGATCACGGGACCGACCGCCAGCGAGCCTCGGCCTGGTTCACCTTTCTGCGGACCGGCTGATGGCGCGCGTCCTGTTCCTGTTCCTCGACGGCGTCGGATTAGGGGCGGCTGATTCTGCGTCCAATCCATTCGCCGCCGCGCACCTGCCGGCCATCGAGCGCTTGCTCGAAGGCCGGCAGCTGATCGCCGCAGCGGCTCCGTTCGAGGGCGAGCTGGCAACGCTGGTGCCGATCGACGCCTGCCTCGGGATGCCCGGGGATCCACAATCGGCGTCCGGCCAGGCGACGCTGCTCACCGGCCGCAACATCCCGCAAGTCATCGGCGAGCACTACGGCCCCAAGCCGAACGAAGCCATCACCTCCGCCTTGCGCGAGAACAACCTGTTCCAGGAGGTCGTGCGCCGCGGCGGAAGCGCCCAGCTGCTCAACGCCTACCCGCCGCGCTACTTCGAGGCGATCCTCTCGCGCCGGCGCCTGTACTCGTCGATCCCGCTCGCCGCGGCGCTGGCCGGCTTGCCGCTGATGACCGCCGACGACCTACAGGCAGGGCGCGCCCTGGCGGCGGATTTCACCGGGATCGGATGGGCGGCGCAGCCCGACTTCCCCCCGGCGCCGATCTACGAGCCCGAGCAGGCCGGGGAGCAATTGGCGCGGCTCTCGCTGAACGCCGACCTGACCTGGTTCGACTATTGGCCCAGTGATTACGCCGGTCATCGCGCCACCCTGGCGCAGGCCGTTTCCCTGCTCGAGACCTTCGACCGCGTCCTCGGCGGCCTGGTGCAGGCCTGGTCCAACCGGCCCGACCTGGTCGTGCTGACCTCCGACCACGGCAATCTGGAGGACCTGGGGCATCGCGGCCACACGCTGGCGCCCGTCCCCGGGCTCTTGATCGGGCCGCGCGCCTCCCGCCGCGCCTTCGCCCACAATCTCATCGACCTGACCGGCTTCCACGCCGCCATCCTGCGCACGCTCTTCGCGTAGGGGCACGGCCGGCTGTGCGTTGGATGCATCGCCTGAAAGGTGCCGCGGCACCTTTCGGGCGATGTCGTTCACGCGCTCGTAACCGGACGGCCCTGCTATACTTGCCGCCGACTCTCAGGCGGGGGCCCCGGCAGTGAACGAGCCTGCGGATGACAGCCTGACCACCGAGCAGCGCTCGGTGCTGCTGCAGCTGGCACGCCAGGCCGTGGAACGTGCGGCGTCAGGGCAACCGGGGCCGTCGCCGCGGCTCGAGGAGCTTCCCGAGGCGCTGTCGCGCGCCCCGGGCGACGTTCGTGACGCTGACGCGCAACGGCGACCTGCGCGGATGCATCGGCGCCTTGCAGGCCGCTGCTGCCGCTGGCCGAGGATGTCGTCCTGCACGCCCGCGCCGCCGCCACCGAAGACTTCCGCTTCTACCCGGTCCGTCCGGAGGAAGCGCCCGGAATCGAAATCGAGATCTCGATCCTTTCCGAGCCGGCGCCGCTCGAATACCGGGATGCGGACGACCTGATGGCCAGGCTCCGACCGGGCATCGACGGCGTGATCCTGAGCTCCGGGCTGCATCGGGCGACCTTCCTGCCCCAGGTCTGGGAGAAGGTCCCGCATGCGTCCCATTTCCTGGACCTGCTGTGTGAGAAGGCCGGCCTGGCGTCTCGCGCCTGGCGCACGGCGCACCCGGACATCCTGACCTACCAGGTCGACAGCTTCCACGAGACAACGGCGGCCGACCGCTGAGGCGCGGCGACCGACCCTTCCGAGACTCGCCTCCGGATTCGATCCTTGCGCGCCTTTCTGCCTCAGATCACCCCTCAGCTCCGTATGGGCATGCGTTGGCCGGCGGGATTGCGCTCGCTCCGCCGCCGCAACTTCCGCCTGTTCTTCTTCGGGCAGCTGGTTTCGCTGATCGGCTCGTGGATGCAGACCACGGCCCAACAATGGCTGGTCTACCGCCTCACCGGGTCGGAACTCAGCCTGGGCATCGTGACCTTCGCCTCGTTCCTCCCGGTGCTGTTGTTGTCCCTGGGCATGGGCGTGATCGTCGATCGCGTCGAACGCCGCCGGTTGCTGTTGATCACACAGACCTGGTTCCTGCTGACGGCGGCGGCGCTGGCGGCCCTGACCTTTCTGGGCGTGATCGAGTACGCGCACGTGATCGTGCTGGCGCTGTTGACCGGCATCGGCAACGCCCTCGACATGCCGGCCCGCCAGTCCTTCTATGTCGACCTGGTCGATCGCGACGAGATGATGAACGCCATCGCCCTGAATTCCTCGGTCTTCAACGGTGCGCGGATCATCGGCCCGGCCATCGGCGGCCTGGTGGTGGCGGCCATGGGCGAGGGACCGGCCTTCGGCCTGAACGCCGTCAGTTTCCTGGCCGTGATCGGCGCGTTGCTGCTGATGCGCCTGCCGGCGTTCGCCCCGCCCGAACGGATGGGAAGCGGCTGGTCCGAGCTGCGCCAGGGGCTGGCCTACCTGATCGCAGACCGGCGCGTCTTCGGCCTGGTGAGCATGGTGGCGGCGTTCAGCGTCTTTGGATTTCCCTACATCGTGCTGCTTCCGGTCTTCGCCGCAGAAGTGCTGGGTACCGGTGCCGCGGGGTTGGGCGGGCTGCTCGCGGCGCAGGGCGTCGGCGCGCTGGCCAGCGCGCTCGGCCTGGCGTTCCTGGGCGAGCGGGTCCACAAAGGGCGCCTGCTCTTCGCCAGCCGTGCCCTGCTGCCGGTGGCCGTGCTGATGCTGGCCTTCGCCAGGACCACGCCGGTGGCGATGCTCGGATTGGCCCTCGGTGGCTACGCGCTGATCAACCAGCTGGCCATCACCAACACACTGATCCAGTTGGTGGTGCCGGATGAGCTGCGCGGGCGCGTGCTCAGCACCTACACCTGGGCGCTGGGCGGATTCTGGCCGCTGGGTTCGCTGCTGACCGGGTGGATGGCGGAGCGCATGGGCGCCGGCGCGGCGGTGCTGGTGCTGGCCGGGCTCAGTGCGCTGATCGCGCTGGTCGGATGGGCAGTCTATCCGGAAGCGCGGCGCATGACCTAGGCGCGTCGCCTAGAGCTGTTCGTAGCGGGCGACGTCGAGCACGAACGCGGTCGCATTTCGCGAACCGGGCTCGGGGACGTCGGAGAGGATTCGGCGCACCAACCCGAGCGCGTCGTCGACCTTCTCCGGCTCCATCCCCAGCAAGAGCGTCGTGCTGCCGCGGCGCAGGAAGCCGCCGCTCGACGCCAGCCGCGTGACGCGGTAGCCGGCCTCGATCAAGCCGCGGACGACGCTCTCCGCTTCCCCGTCCCCCAGGATGACGATCACCAGCTTCACGGCCTGATCTCCTCGTGTCGTTCGACGTTGAAGGCGAAGGCGGTCGCGCCGCGCACTTGCACCGGGATCGGTGCGGGCATCGGCCCCGGAATGCTTTCCAGGGGGCCGGTGACGTACTCCACGCGCGTCCGGCAGGTCTGCTCGAGAAGCTTCAAGGCGCCGTCGAGGCGGCCTTCTCCGAGGCCCACCAGCAACAGGTGGCTGGGCTGCCTGAGGAAGCCGCCCTGGCTCTTGAGACGGGTGCACATCGCACCGAAGGCCGTCAGGGCGTTCATCGCCCGATCGAGGTCGCGGTCTTGCACGACCACGAAGACCAGCGTCCGGACCGGGGTCGGCCGGCCGCCGTTGGCAGCTTCGTCGGCCGAAGCCTCGGCCTGCGCCTCGAGGCTCAGGTCGACTTCGCCAACCAGGTCCGCATGGGACTCGTCCGAGAGGATTCCTTCGCGCCGCAGCCGGGAGAGCATCGCTCGCTGCGCCCGCAGCCCTTCGCGACGCGCCATGGCCAGTTCCTGCTTCCCCATCTCCGGTACGCTCGCCCATCGCTTCCTGGACCGCCTGCGTCAGCGCCTCCAGCCGTTCGCGCGCGCTGTGACGCACCTGGTCCCAGGTGTGGGTCGTGATCAATCCGTCGCGGTGCATGCGCTGCAAGTGCTCATACCCTGCCCGGGCAGCCAGGGCGCGTGCGTGGCGACGCTCGTACTCCAGGCGCGCTTCACTCCGTTCGATGATCTTCAATCGGCGAAGCAGCCCATCCACCGTAAGGCTCTGCACCAGAATGGTAAACAGCACCACGCCGAAGGTCAGGGCCAGCACCCTCTCCCGGCCCTCGCCCAGCGAAACCGGCAGGCTGAGCGCCAGCGCCAGGGCGATGGCGCCGCGCGGGCCACCCCAGAACACGACGTGGCTCCAGCGCAGCGGGAAGCGTGCCACGTAGCGCGAGGCCAGGTAGGACGCCACCCCCCGGCTGACGAGCACGGCGGCAATCGCCAGGAGGATCAACCTCCAGGTTTGCGCCAGCACCCAGAGATCGATGGTCAGACCGATGAAGAGGAAGACCGCCGAGTTGGCCAGGAAGGCGGCGTATTCCCAGAAGTTGAAGACGACGATGCGCGTCGTCGGCGACATGCCGCGCGTCCCGAGGCTGCCGGTGACGAGCCCGGCGGCCAGGACGGCCAGCACGCCGCTGACGTGGACCTGTTCGGCCAACAGGTACGATCCAAACGCCACGACCGTTGTGAGTGTCGTCTCGATCAGGTAGTCGTCCACCCGTGCCAGGAGGTGCGCGGTCACCCAGCCCAGCCCGAGCCCGATGGCCAGCCCTCCCGCCGACACCCAGACGAATTCGAAGGCGCCTTCCCCGATGTGGAAGACGCCGCTCAGCGCTCCGGCCAGCGCCAGGTTGAAAAGGACAATCGCCGTCCCATCATTGAACAGGCTCTCGGCCTCGAGCAACACTTCCAGGCGCTTGGGCGCCCCGAGGCGGCGGAAGAT
This sequence comes from uncultured Chloroflexia bacterium, assembly GCA_963818575.1. Taxonomy (GTDB): domain Bacteria; phylum Chloroflexota; class Anaerolineae; order Anaerolineales; family E44-bin32; genus DYJB01. The sequence goes on from CAWFSV010000015.1 coordinate 55,580, forward strand.
GGCCAGCACCGAGACCGGGTCGGTGGCGGCGATCAGCGCGCCAAAGACCAGCGCCAGGGGAAGAGCCAGACCGCCAATCCATGCCAGGGCACCGCCGACGATCGCCATCACCAGCAGGACGCCGGGGACCGCCAGCAGGAAGATCGTTACGCCGTCCCGGCGCAGGTCGCGCAGGGGCAGATGGAACGCGGCCTCGAAGACCAACGGCGGCAGGAACAACGACAGGATGAGTTGGGGCGTGATGCCGATGTCCAGCTGTCTCCCCAGCGAGATGGCCAGTCCGGCCAGCACCAGGGCGACGGTGTAGGGAACGCGGAAGCGCCGGGTGACGACCGCCACCAGCGAGACGATCAGCAGCATCGACAGGACAAGGATCTGAACCTGCAGGACCTGATTCATGCCCGTCCCATCACACTCCGCAAGGCTTCCGCAGGCGATGCGAGCCTTCGCCATTGTCGCACACCCGGCATGGTCTGCCAACCGGCGGGCGCTCGGGTTGAGTCCATCACGCGTTCGGGGAGGGTGTGCGCCGGTTGTGGTTCAACCCCCGGTGACGATCACGATCCCTGGTCGCTCCGTGCACGCTCAACGACCTCCGCCGCCTGCTCCACCCAGCGCGGCTCCTCCCCATCGAGTTCGACCAGTTGTCCATCGGGGAAGGTCACCCGGGTCCGGTCGCCCTCCCGCCGGACTTCCAGCCCTCGCCAGCGGACGGTGATCGGGCGATCGAAGGGGAACGTGCCCTCCACGCGCAACCGCGTCGGGGAAGACAGCTGGAGACCGAGCACGCGGAGCAGCGCGTGGATCGGCGCCGCGCCGGCGACGTCATGACGCTCCCCCAATCCCTGGGGCGCGTCGGCGTTGTAGGCTTCGTGAAAGCACTTGTCCGACCGGAGCCCGGCCACGATCCCGTCCATCAATCGGGCGAAGAGATCGGCGGCCTCGCGCCGGTAGCCGTAGGACACCAGGCCGTCGAGGATCATCGCGTTCCAGGGCATCCAGGTCCCGCCAGAGCCCTCCTGCCGGTCCGGCCGGTAGGCCGGATCATCCGCGGGCACAACCGGCAAGCCGTACGCCCGCCAGTAGCGGGTGGGGTCCAGCAGGGTCCGCGTGACGAGCGCCGCCGCCCGGTGCGGGTCCGGCACCCCCGCCCACAGAGGCAGGAGCTGGGTCACGTCCCCTCGGCTGAAGTCGGCGGCCGAGATTTCGACCTCCAGGTCGGGGGGAACGCCGTCCACTTCGATCGACTCCACCTGGGAGAAGGCCCGTTCGCTCGTCGCCGTGCCGTGCTGGAAGAACCAGCGGAACTCGGCCGCCGACAGGCGCTCACGCGCCGGCCGGCCGTCGACCCGGCCGCGCACGATCACCTGCAGCCTTCGCGCCCGGGCCTCCTCGCTGCGGCACGCGATCACGAGTCGGCCCGCCGGATGGAGCGATCGGCCGACGCTCCAGCCGCTGGGGCCCGTGCATCAACGCCAACCGGCCGCCAGCCGCGGAGCGATGCGTGTCGCGGTCGACCATATGGTAGCCGGCGGTCGCTTCCGACCAGGAAGCATCCAGCGCCCGGCGCAGTTGAAGCGCATGGGCCGCCAGCTCCGGCCGCAGATCCTCCCGACCCAGCTCGGCGGCCATCGCCATCAGGGCCGTCGTCTCGCGGTACAGCGCGCAGGCGAGATCGACCGTCTCGGCACTGCGAATGTCCAGCCCCTGGCTCCACGGCTGCCAGCGCCCGAAACTGGGGCTGTCCTCTGCATAGGCCTGCGAGGCGTGATCCCATTCGGGGTGACCGTCCCGATCGCGATCGTGCGCGGGCGAGAACCAGACCCGGTAGAACTCGAGCAAGCGTGGCAGGCTCTCGCGCGCCAGTCCCCAGTCCTGCTCCTGGAGGCACCAGGCGTGCACCCAATCGGCCAGCCACGGAATGCACAGTGATCCGTGGCGCTGTCCGGCAAGGCCCGGGCGCCAGTCAATCGAACCATCGGGCGCCTGGATGTTGAGGAAGTTACGAATCACCCCCAGGGCAAGGTCGGGCGACGCGTGCCGTGTCAGGCCGATGACGTAGGCTGAGCGAGCGGGATCCTGGCCGCTCCAGGAGCTCGGGTGGTCGCGGCCGTCACCGCGCTCCGAATACCCGAGGTCCGGCTGGCGCGAAACGACAAACGAAGGGTGGCGCAGGTAGCGCGTGGGTCCGAAGAACGAACGCAGCCCTGCATGCTGTGAAAATGCCAGCACGGCGTCCCAGTCTCGATTCCCGGTTTCGAACTCGAGCCCTTGCGCTTCGGCAATCTCCAGGCGCGCCAGCTCCGGATCCCACGCACGCGCCGCCACCGCTCTGGCCAGGTCGAACGACTCATCCAGCGATGCCCGGGCAGCGTGGGCCCATGGGACCCAGCGACTCGTCCCCGGCGCCAACGTCAGGCTCACCGCCAGCGCGGGGATGGGCGAGGGCTCGAGCACGGCGCCGCCGGCAAGGAATAGCACAGGCGTGATGTTGCCTGCCTTACCGGCCAGGACGGTAACGCCACGCACGTTGGCCGGCGACGCAGGCCGGCCGGTCTCGTGAGGTTTGAGTTGTACGTGGACGCCAAGGCGCACCTGGATCGGGGCGGTGGAGAGATTGGTGACCCCCATTCGACCGGCAAGGGCGTGCGACTCGGGGACCCACGCCTCGGAAGTGAGCGCCAGGTCGTCGAACGGCCGGCATTCCACGCAGGTGTAGTTGGGCAGAAACCGTCGTACGGACGGCGCGGCAGCGAAGCGTGTGGGGTCGGTGACGTGCCTGCCGGCGAGCGAGAAGAACGGGAAGAGGCGCATGCTGCGCGCCCGTCGGCCGAACGAGGTGCTCAGGGAGAGCGCCGGCGGATCGCCGCCGGCGAGCTGGATCTCCCAGCTCTGGTCGTCGGCATAGTCCGGCGCGCAGAATCGTGCGTCGGCGGCCAGCGTCAGGACAAACGGATCGTCGGCTTTCAGGGACCAGTCACGCATGGCCCGATTCTACGGAGGCGCGGGCTGCAGGTCAAAGGACTTCAGTCCTGCCCTCTCCCACGGGGCGACCACGACCCGTCGCCGGGGCCTCGCCCGGGCTACCCGGCGGCATTGCCTGTTGCGACTAGGCGCCGTCGTCGGGCAGATGGGGGCGCGAGCGTCCAGCAGGCCGCTTCTCGCGCTCCGCTGCCGGAGGGACGGGCATGGCACGCATCCTGGTGGTAGACGATACGCCGATGATGGTGCAGCTGGTCTCGCTCACATTGGGGAAGGCCGGCCACGAGGTACGAGGGGCGAGAACGGCCGCCAGGGAGTCGCGCTGGCCAAGGAATGGCTGCCCGATCTGGTGATGATGGACGTCATGATGCCGGAGATGGACGGCTACCAGGCGACGCGCGCCATCCGGTCACATCCCCCGACGGCTCTGATCCCGATCATCGTCGTTACCACCCAGGATACGCTGAGCGAGAAGATGGCCGCCTTCGAGGCCGGCGCCGACGACTACATGACCAAGCCGTTCGAGCCGCTCGAATTGCAGGCACGCGTCGACGTGCACCTCAAGCGCGCCTTGCGACCCGCCGCCTCAACGCAGCCGGCGGCGGCCGGGCAGGTCATCGCCTGCCACTCGCTGCGTGGCGGCACGGGGGTGTCGACTCTGGCCTGCGGCCTGTCGGTCGCCCTGGCGCAGTTATGGGGCAGACCGGCGGTGCTCCTCGATCTGGTGTTGGCCGGCGGGCACGACGCGCTGTTGCTCAATCTGCCGGTCAAGCTCACCTGGGCCGATCTGGTCGAGATCAAGCCCGAAGACATCGATGTCCCCGATGCTCGAGCAGCTGCTCGTCCCCCATCCCAGCGGCGTCCGGCTCCTTGCCTCCCCGGTGCGAGTGCAGGACGCCGACCTGGTGGCCGCTGATCAAGTGCAGGCCGCGCGTCGCGCTGGCCCAGGATCGATATGACTGGATCGTCGCCGATCTGCCTCACGACTTCCGCGACACGACGCTGGCGTTGCTCGACAGCGCCGCCCTGATCCTGGTTCCCTTCGCTCCCGAACTGGCCTCCGTCCGCAGCGTGGCCGCCGCGCTGGAGGTCTTCCAGGCCCTCGAGTATCCGCCCGAGAAGGTGCGCCTGATCCTGAATTGGGTGTTCCCCAAGAGCCCGCTGCCTCAGCCCGAGATCGAGAAGGCCCTCAAGCGGAAGGTCGATCTGGTGCTGCCCTACCAGCCGGACGAGGCCCTGCGGGCAATCAACCGCGGGGAACCGCTGACGGCCGGCCCGACCCCCGGCGCCCTGGGCAGCATGCTTGAGGACTACGCTTTCGGATTGGGCCGCGAGGCCGGGGCGGCTTCGGCGCCCGAACAACCGTCGGACGCATGGCAGGCGCGCCGCCCTGCGTGTGGGGAAGGCGCAGGGTTCCCGCAAAGGTTGACGACGTTCAGGCCGAAGACAGGCCTGAAGATACGCCTCCAACTTCGGCCGCTCTTGGTCGAGCTGCTCGATCCAGGGATCGGCGGCCTCCAGGTTGTCATCGAAGCCCAGCGCCTCGAGCTGCTGCGCCGCCTGTTGGAGACGTGTGGCGCAGAAGGTCGCCGCAAGCCCCTTGATCGAATGGGCGACCCGGGCGAAAGCCTGGGCGTCAGCCGAGGCACGCAGTTCACGCAGGCGGGCGATCTCGGATCCCAGGCTTCCCGACGAACTGCACCAGCAGGTCACGGAAGAGCTTCTCATCGCCGGCGAAATACGCCATCGCGCCGACCTTGTCGAGGGGCATGGACTCGTCGGCCGGGTGCAGGCTCGAGCGCCTCGGCCGCCGGCGCAGGCGCCTCACGGCACCAACGCTCGATGGCGGCATACAGGTCGCGTGACTGCAGCGGCTTGGCAGAGGTAGTCGTCCATGCCGGCCGCCAGACAGCGTTCCCGGTCGCCCTTCATGGCATGCGCCGTCATGGCGATGATCGGCGTGTGAGTCCGGCTCGCCCTCCTCCTGGCGGATGAGCTGCGTCGCCTCGAAGCCGTCCATCTCGGGCATCTGAACGTCCATCAGGACCAGCCGGTAGCGTCTGCTGCGCATCGGCCTCGACGGCGTGGCGACCGGTCTCGGCCGTCTCCACCGGATACCCGGCGCGTGAGAGCATCTCCACCGCCAGCTTGCGATTGATCGGGTTGTCCTCCGCCAGCAGGATGCGCGTCGCCCGGCGCTCCGCCAGGGTATGACGCGTGACCAGCTTCGGGGTTGCGGCCGCGACGGCGGCTCTGCCCGAGGACCGTCAGCATCACCTCCACGATCTGGCCCCGTCGAAGCGGCTTGATCAGGTAGCCGGCAACCCCGATGGCTTCCAGCCGAGTTGCGTCGCCGCGCTTGCCCATGGAGGTCAGGATGACCAGGACCGTCCCGCGGATCGGGTCTTCTCTCTTGATCGCCATGGCCGTCTGCTCGCCATCCATGCCGGGCATCTGCATGTCGAGCAGGGCAACCCGGTAGGGATCGTTGGCGACCGCCGCCTGGCGCAGCCGGTCGAGGGCACGCGTCGCCGTTCTCGGCCTCGTCCACCCGGCAGCCCAGGCCGGCCAGGACACGCGTCAGGATCGCCCGGCTGGTCACGTTGTCATCGACCACCAGGATGCGCAGTCCCTGCCAGGTCGTCCGGCACCGCCAGCGGGGTGAGCGCCGGCCGGGGATCCCGCCCGCACGGGTACGACAAACCAGAACACGCTTCCCTTGCCGGCCTCGCTCTCCACCCCGATGGTGCCCCCCATCCGCTCGACCAACTGCCTCGAGATCGCCAGCCCCAGCCCGGTGCCCCCGTGCCTGCGGGTTGTCGAACCATCGGCCTGGATGAAGCGCTGGAAGATCCTGGCCTGCAGGTCCGGGGGGATGCCGATCGCCGGTGTCGGTCACCGAGAATCGCAACCGGCAGGTCTCGGCCATCTCCGACTCGACCTCGACTCGCACGATGACCTCGCCCTGCCTGGGTGAACTTGATGGCGTTTCCGACCAGATTCACCAGGACCTGTCGCATCCGTCCCGGGTCGCCGCGCACATATGCGCGGCAGGTTCTCCGGCAGGCTGCACTCGAGCTCCAGTCCCTTGGCCTCGGCCCGCGCCGCCTGCGTCTCCGTGACACTCTCGATCATCGTCCGCAGATCGAAGCCGATCTCCTCCAGCTCGAGCATGCCCGGCTTCGATCTTGGAGAAGTCCAGGATGTCGTTCAACAGGCTCAGGAGCGCATCGGCGCTTTCATGCGCCGTGGTGAGGAAGTCGGCCTGTTCGGGGGTCAGCGGTGTGTCGAGCGCCAGCTCGATCATGCCCATCACGCCGTTCATGGGGGTTCGGATTTCGTGGCTCATGTTGGCCAGGAATTCACTCTTGGCCCGATCGGCCTGCTCCGCCTCGAGGCGCGCCCGGACCAGCTCGGTGATGTCATGGTACAGGCCGACGGCGCCGATCTCCTCCGAGCCGACGATCACCGGCAGGCCGAACAGTTCGACGTCCACCAGCGTGCCGTCTTTGCGGCGCCGGGACGTCAGAGCATGGACCATCGTCCCGCCCATCGACTCGCGCGTGAAGCCCTCCGCTTCGGCGCGGTTCTCGGGCGCCGTCAGAAGTTCGTCCAGGTCGGCACCCAGCACCTCATGGTGCCCGTAACCGAACAAGCTGCTCGAACGCCGGGTTGCACGCGGTGACACGCGCCTGCGGGTCGAGGGTGACGATCGCAACCGGGCTGTTCTGGACCAGGGTCTCCCAGTACTTCTTCTGGCGCTCGATATCCAGCTGTGCCCGCCGGCGTTCCGTGAGATCGTGATACAGCGCCAGCACTCCCAGCCGGCTCCCTTCGGCCACGACCGGAACACTGAACAGCTCGACCTCCACCAGCGACCCGTCCCGGCGCGCCCGGTGCGTCTGCGCCCGGGCAACCTCGCCGGAGGCTGCCTGCTGGGTGAACCGTTCGGCCTCGGCATGCAGGAACCCGGGAGCGACGAGGGCATCGAGCTGGCGGCCGACCGCCTCCTGCTCGCTGTAGCCGAAGAGCTGGGTGAAGGCCGGATTGCACGACACGATCCGGCCGTCGAATTCCAGCGTGGCGATCGCCACCGGGCTGTTCTGCACGACGGCTTCGAAGTAGGTCCTCGCCCGACGATGCTCGGCCTCGCGTTCCCGGCTCGTGCCGACCTCGCGCTCCAGGTCGTGCGTCCGCCGCTCGATGACCTCTTCCAGGCTGGCCGTCAACTCCTGCAGTCGATCCTGGCGCTTCCCGGCCAGCGCCGCCAGCAACGCCACGACGATCGGGAACGTGGCCACCAGCCAGAGCATCGGCTCGTGGCGAACGGCCTGCGCCACCCCCGCGGGATTGAGTGGCAGGCGATTGAGCTGCAGCTCCACCAGCAGCCCCACCAGCGGAGCCAAGGCGCCGAAGCCAAATCCCAGCCACGCAAATCGCTGCTGGTTCGAGCGGGAGCCTGCGGCCGCTCGGGGAGGTACCTGCGTCATGGGATCCATGCTTGCCTGCCTCTCCGCCCGCCTGCTGAGTTGAGAGTGTCGCCGGGCGAAGTGAGTCTGGATTCTACCCTCACGAGCGAGTGGAATCCCAGTCCCACGCCGGCGGCTTGCGGAGGCATGCTAGAATGCCCTTCACCCTTCGCCAAGGAGCAGCCCATGAGCGGGGACCCGATGAACCGGCGCGGACTGTACTTCGAGGAATTCCAGGTCGGGCAGCGCGTGACCACCCCGGCGCGCACGATCACCGAGGGCGACATCGTCGCCTTTGCCGGGCTGACCGGGGACTACAACTCGATCCACACCGACGCCGTCTTCTCCGCCGCAACGCCCTTCGGGCAGCGCGTGGCGCACGGGCTGCTGGTCGTGTCGATCGTCTCCGGCCTGGCCACCCGCACCGGCGTGATGGAAGGCACGGTGCTCGCCTTCCGCGAAATCCTCGAATGGAAATTCAGCAAGCCGGTGTTCATCGCCGACACCATCCACGCCGTGCTGACGGTCGAGGAGACCAAGGCGCTGGCGCGCCTCGGCGGCGGAGCGATCACCCTGGCCATCGACGTCCGCAATCAGGCGGGCGAGACATGCATGCGCGGCCGTTGGGTGGCGCTGATGCAGAGCCGTCCGTGATCCGGCGCACATCGGGATGCTATAATCGGTTCGCGCCTCACCGGACGGCGGGAACTTGGGCCCGCGCCGGAGCGTCGTTGTAGACAGGTGAACCCCCACGTCTCCCATGATCCCTTCTGACGATCCACCCATCCCTCCGGACGACGCGCCTCGCAACCGACCGGCGGAGGGCGAGGGATTCACGCTGCCCCCGGAAGCGCCCGTTCCTAGCGGAAGCACCGTTGGCACGGGCGCCACGCCGCGCCCCCTGCCCGCCTACGATCGCGACGGCATGCCGCTCCCGAATCGCGTCCCCGAGCGCGACCTGTCCGGGACGCGCGTCTCGCCCGCGGCCTACATCCCGCCGCCCGATTCCACCTCGCGCCGCGGGGCCGCCGCGGCGCCGCGCCTGGTCCTCCGGCTGCGGCGGCTGCGCCGTTCGCATGCTGATCCTGGGACTGTTCGCGCTGCTGGCGCTGCTGATCGCCGTGGCGTCGTTCGGCCTGTACCAATACTACAGCCTGGCCTCCAGCCTGCCGTCGGCCGATGACCTGAGCAGCCGTGCCCCACAGTTCGAGACCACCCGCATCCTCGACCGCGACGGCAATCTGCTGTATGAGATCCTTGACCCCAACGCCGGCCGCAGGACCTACGTGCCGCTCGAACGCATCTCGCCTTTCGTCGTGGCCGCCACACTGGCCACCGAAGACAAGCTCTACTATCAGCATCCAGGATACGATCTGTGGGCCATCGTCCGCGCCGTCTGGCAGAACCTGCAGGGCGGCGAAGTGGTCTCCGGGGCATCGACCATCACGCAGCAGGTGACGCGCAACCTGCTCTTCACCCCCGAGGAGCGCACACGGATTTCCGCCTTGCGCAAGATCCGCGAGGTGCTCCTGGCGGCCGAGATCACCCGCACCTACTCCAAGGACGCGATCCTCGAGCTGTACCTCAACCAGAACAACTACGGCAACCTGGCCTACGGGATCGAGGCGGCAGCCGAAACGTACTTCGACACGACCGCCGACAGGCTGACGCTGACCCAGGCGTCCTTCCTCGCCGGGCTGGTGCAGGCCCCGGCGGTGTACGACGTGTACACCAACCGCGAGGTCACGCTCAACCGCCAGCGCCAGGTGCTGGGACTGATGGTCGAGGCCAGTCTCGAGGCCGGTTGCATCTTCGTGGGCGACTCCGATCCGGCGGTGTGCATCACCCCCGAAGAGGCGGGCGCCGCCGCGGCCGAGCTGGAGAACTTCACCTTCCACACGCCCGATGTCTTCATGCGCTACCCGCACTGGGTCAACTACGTGCGCACGCTGCTCGAATCGATGTACGACCCGCAGACGATCTATCGCTCGGGCTTCACCGTGCACACCACGCTCGATCCGGCGCTCCAGGACGAAGCCGAGCGGCTGATCGATGACCAGGTCAGCCTCCCTGACGGAGCTCAACGTGACCGACGGCGCCCTGGTGGCCGTCCGCCCGGCGACGGGGGAGATCGTGGCCATGGTGGGCTCGGCCGATTTCTACGACGAAGCCCACGCCGGTCAGGTCAACATGGCCATTCGCCCGCGCCAGCCGGGTTCGTCGATGAAGCCGATGACCTACACCGCCGCGTTCGAGAAGGGCTGGACCCCGGCGACATTGATCTGGGACGTGCCTTCCGAGTTCCCGCCGTCCGGCGATCCCAACGACCCGCGCGAGCCCTACAAACCCGTCAACTACGATGAGCGCTTCCACGGCCCGATCACGGTGCGATCGGCGCTGGCCAATTCGTACAATGTGCCGGCGGTCAAGGCACTGGACTTCGTCGGCATCTACGATCGGGCCGATACGCCGCAGAACGAAGGCCTGATCGCCTTCGCGCAGCGATTGGGGATTACGACGCTCACCCGCAGCGACTACGGCCTGGCGCTGACGCTCGGGGGCGGCGAGGTCACCCCGCTCGAGTTCACCGCCGCCTACGCCGCCTATGCCAACGGCGGACAGCGCATCCCGACGTTTGCCATCACGCGCATCGATGATTACACCGGTCAGACGGTCTACGAGCATCAGGCGCCGGCGGCGGAGCCGGTCATCCGCCCCGAGCATGCTTACCTGATCAACTCGATCCTCTCGGACAACGCCGCCCGAACGCCGGCCTTCGGCCCCAACTCGGTGCTGAATCTCCCGTTCCCGCGGCGGTCAAGACCGGGACGACGAATGACTTTCGTGACAACTGGACGATGGGCTGGACGCCGGACCTGGCCGTCGGCGTGTGGATCGGAAACGCCGATTACACCCCGATGGGCAAGATCTCCGGCGTCACCGGCGCGGCGCCGGTCTGGAACGCCTTCATGCAGTTCGCCGTCCCGCGCCTGACGGACAATCAACCGACGTGCCTTCGCCCGGCCGTCGGCCATCGTCGACCGGGCGGTGTGTGCCCTGTCGGGCGCGGAACCGTCCGAATGGTGCCCGGACCAACGCCTGGAGCAGTTCACGCAAGACCAGCCTCCGCTTCCGGCCGATAAGGATCTGTGGCAGCGCGTCTGGGTCGACAGCTTCTCGCTCGAGCTCGCTTCCGACGCCTGCCGCGACTACGCCACCGAACGCGTCGGTCTGGCGGTCACCGATCCATGGGCGCAGAAGTGGCTCAAGGAAAACTCACAGGGGCAGACGTTCCTCGAAGACCGTCTGGGCATCAAGCAGGAAGATCTGTTCTTCGTTCCAACCACGGTCTGCTCCGCCAACTCGCCGCACCCGGTGGTGGCCTTCAGCTCTCCGTCCGACGGATCCGTCATCACCTCGGCCCGCTGGCGATCTTCGGCCGGGCCTGGGCGCCGTCGGACTTCAGGGACTGGGTGCTCGAGTACGGCATCGGCAACAACCCCGATCAATGGCCCGATCTGGCGATCAGCACGTCGGCGCTGCGCGACCCGGGCAAGCTGACGGACTGGGATCTGGCCGGCGTCCCCAACGGCCCGATCACGCTCCGGCTGACGGTGCGCAACACGAACAGCGGCAAGGCCGGTGTCGAGCTGCATGTGATCGTCAATCTGCCGACGCCCACACCGACGCCGACCCCGACGGTTACCCCCACCCCGACGCTGGTGCCGTCTCCGACCCTGACGCCAACGCCGACCGAGACGCCCACGCCGACCGAGACGCCGACGCCCTAGGCACGCGTTCGGCGATCCGCCGAACCCCATTCTCGTCCGGATCCAATTCGCCTGAGGAGCGTGTGCCCCGCGGCGCCCATAAGGATTCCACATCCTTTGGAGGGGCGGATTTGAAACCCGCCCCTACGCCTGAATGGCCCTCTTGCTCTCTCACTGGCAGACCTTGTGGCGAAATCTCGCCCCCACACGCGGCGAGGATCTCGACCAGGGCAGCCGCGGCTTCGTCCGCTGGAACATCGCCTGCGTGCCTGACGTGACCTGTCCGGGACACGCGTCTCGCCCGCAGCCTACATCCCGCCGCCCAATTCCACCTCGCGCCGCGGGGCCCCGAGGCGCCGCGCCTGGTCCTCCGGCTGCGGCGGCTGCGCCGTTCGCATGCTGATCCTGGGACTGTTCGCGCTGCTGGCGCTGCTGATCGCCGTGGCGTCGTTCGGCCTGTACCAATACTACAGCCTGGCCGCCAGCCTGCCGTCGGCCGATGACCTGAGCAGCCGTGCCCCACAGTTCGAGACCACACGGATCTGGATCGCGACGGCAATCTGCTGTATGAGATCCTTGACCCCAACGCCGGCCGCAGGACCTACGTGCCGCTCGAACGCATCTCGCCTTTCGTCGTGGCCGCCACACTGGCCACCGAAGACAAGCTCTACTATCAGCATCCGGGCTACGATCTGTGGGCTATCGTCCGCGCCGTCTGGCAGAACCTGCAGGGCGGCGAAGTGGTCTCCGGGGCATCGACGATCACGCAGCAGGTGACGCGCAACCTGCTCTTCACCCCCGAGGAGCGCACACGGATATCCGCCTTGCGCAAGATCCGCGAGGTGCTCCTGGCGGCCGAGATCACCCGCACCTACTCCAAGGACGCGATCCTCGAGCTGTACCTCAACCAGAACAACTACGGCAACCTGGCCTACGGGATCGAGGCGGCAGCCGAAACGTACTTCGACACCACCGCCGACAGGCTGACGCTGACCCAGGCGTCCTTCCTCGCCGGGCTGGTGCAGGCCCCGGCGGTCTACGATGTGTACACCAACCGCGAGGTCACGCTCAACCGCCAGCGCCAGGTGCTGGGACTGATGGTCGAGGCCAGTCTCGAGGCCGGTTGCATCTTCGTGGGCGACTCCGATCCGGCGCTGTGCATCACCCCCGAAGAGGCGGGCGCCGCCGCGGCCGAGCTGGAGAACTTCACCTTCCACACGCCCGATGTCTTCATGCGCTACCCGCACTGGGTCAACTACGTGCGCACGCTGCTCGAATCGATGTACGACCCGCAGACGATCTATCGCTCGGGCTTCACCGTGCACACCACGCTCGATCCGGCGCTCCAGGACGAAGCCGAGCGGCTGATCCATGACCAGGTAGCCTCCCTGACGGAGCTCAACGTGACCGACGGCGCCCTGGTGGCCGTCCGCCCGGCGACGGGGGAGATCGTGGCCATGGTGGGCTCGGCCGATTTCTACGACGAAGCCCACGCCGGTCAGGTCAACATGGCCATTCGCCCACGCCAGCCGGGTTCGTCGATGAAGCCGATGACCTACACCGCCGCGTTCGAGAAGGGCTGGACCCCGGCGACATTGATCTGGGATGTGCCTTCCGAGTTCCCGCCGTCCGGCGATCCCAACGACCCGCGCGAGCCCTACAAACCGGTCAACTACGATGAGCGCTTCCACGGCCCGATCACGGTGCGATCGGCGCTGGCCAATTCGTACAATGTGCCGGCGGTCAAGGCGCTGGACTTCGTCGGCATCTACGATCGGCCCGACACGCCGCAGAACGAAGGACTGATCGCCTTCGCACAGCGATTGGGGATTACGACCCTCACCCGCAGCGACTACGGGCTGGCGCTGACGCTCGGGGGCGGCGAGGTCACCCCGCTCGAGTTCACCGCCGCCTACGCCGCCTATGCCAACGGCGGACAGCGCATCCCGACGTTTGCCATCACGCGCATCGATGATTACACCGGTCAGACGGTCTACGAGCATCAGGCGCCGGCGGCGGAGCCGGTGATCCGCCCCGAGCATGCCTACCTGATCAACTCGATCCTCTCGGACAACGCCGCCCGAACGCCGGCCTTCGGCCCCAACTCGGTGCTGAATCTCCCGTTCCCCGCGGCGGTCAAGACCGGGACGACGAATGATTTTCGTGACAACTGGACGATGGGCTGGACGCCGGACCTGGCCGTCGGCGTGTGGATCGGCAACGCCGATTACACCCCGATGGGGAAGATCTCCGGCGTCACCGGCGCGGCGCCGGTCTGGAACGCCTTCATGCAGTTCGCCGTCCCGCGCCTGACGGACAATCAACCGACCGCCTTCGCCCGGCCGTCGAGCCATCGTCGACCGGGCCGTGTGTGCCCTGTCCGGCGCGGAGCCGTCCGAATGGTGCCCGGACCAACGCCTGGAGCAGTTCACACAAGACCAGCCTCCGCTTCCGGCCGAGAAGGATCTGTGGCAGCGCGTCTGGGTCGACAGCTTCTCGCTCGAGCTCGCTTCCGACGCCTGCCGCGACTACGCCACCGAACGCGTCGGTCTGGCGGTCACCGATCCATGGGCGCAGAAATGGCTCAAGGAAAACTCACAGGGACAGACGTTCCTCGAAGACCGTCTGGGCATCAAGAAGGAAGATCTGTTCTTCATTCCAACCACGGTCTGCTCCGCCAACTCGCCGCACCCGGTGGTGGCCTTCAGCTCTCCGTCCGACGGATCCGTCGTCACCTCCGGCCCGCTGGCGATCTTCGGCCGGGCCTGGGCGCCGTCGGACTTCAGGGACTGGGTGCTCGAGTACGGCATCGGCAACAATCCCGATCAATGGCCCGATCTGGCGATCAGCTCGTCGGCGCTGCGCGACCCGGGCAAGCTGACGGACTGGGATCTGGCCGGCGTCCCCAACGGCCCGATCACGCTCCGGCTGACGGTGCGCAACACCAACAGCGGCAAGGCCGGCGTCGAGCTGCATTTGATCGTCAATCTGCCGACGCCCACACCGACGCCGACCCCGACGGTCACCCCCACCCCGACGCTGGTGCCGTCTCCGACCCTGACCCCCACGCCGACCGAGACACCCACCCCGACCGAGAACTCCGACGCCGTAGTCGCCGGCGAGCGATCCACCGAACCCCATTCTCGTCCGGATCAAACTCGCCAAAGGAGCGGGATCCTATCGCGCCCGTGTGGATTCCATGTCCATCGTAGGGGCGGGTTTGAAACCCGCCCCTACGTCTGAATGGCCCCCTTGCTCTCTCGCTGGCCCACCTTGTGGCGAAATCTCGCCCCCACACGCGGCGAGGATTTCGACCCAGGCAGCGGCGTCTGCGTCCGTCTGAACATCACCTGCCCGCGCGCCACTCAGGAGTCGGGACTGGTGCGAATGCAGTCGATGCGTGCGGCGAGGACGGAAGAATCCGGCAGCATCATGGTGACACGGCGTCGCACCTGCGGGTTTGGTGGTGGGTGCGCCAGCCTGAGCGCGAGCAGCGCCGGCCGGGCGGGGAAGCGCACCGGGGGGTCGCCCTCAGAGCAGCGGCAGCTGTGCGGGGGTCGCCTCAGAGCAGCGGCAGTTGCGGGTCGCTCTCGTCGATCGGGTCGAGGGCCAGGCGCTCTTCGAGATTGTCGCGGGTCAGGGTGGTCTCAGCCGCCAGCCGCCGAACGTGTCGGAACTTCAACACCCGCAGCCCGGCTTGCAGCCAGGCGCGCAGCCGAGGATCACGACGGGCCTTCTCCGCCACCAGCGACCCGCGCCCGCCGGGCAGGACGTGGATCACTTCGCCGGCGTCGCGCAGCGCCTCACCGAACGCGGCGTGTGACCGCACACGGAAGACGTAGCGGTCGATCCCAAAGGCATCGCGCCACAGGATGTCTTGCGGCATCATGACCGAGTAGCCCAGTCGCTCCCCGATCTCCTGCAGCAGGCGGGCGACTTCCTCCTGGTCGCGGCCGCGCGTGGGCGGATCATCCTCCGGCCGCAGCCTCCAGCCCACTTCCGGGTCCTGCACGGTGGCATAGGACCTCAGGCAGGCCTGGATCAGGCGCCGTTCGGGTGCCAGCAGCCCGGGCAGCGAGCGGCAGGCTTCGGCTTCGACTTGATCCTCGGTGACCGCTTCGTGGTGTCGCAGCTGCTCGACGACCACCCGTTCCACCCGATCGGCCAACGGTTCGCCGGCGGTGGCCGGATCAGCCAGCCAGTACTGCCCGACGTCGGCCTCGGCGCCGGCGCCGAAACGAACAAAGGCCCGCTTGTCGGCCAGCGATTTCTCGAAGCGGTCGTTCAGCAGCGTCAGGGCGCGTGCTTCCTCAGCTTGCAGCAGGGGGGCGAGCTGCCGCTCCTGCGCCAGCACCCCCCAGGCGGCGGCGTGCAGGCAGGCGAACGGCGACGGCTCGCCGCGTGCCTCGACCACCTGCCGCGCGGCGCTCGTCATCGAGGGGGTCAGGGCAGCGGCATCCACCGCCGTCGCCGGATGGACGCGGCGCACCCAGCGCAGCACGGCCTGGCCGTCTTCGGCGCGCATCGCCTGGCCGGTCATCTCGAATCCGGCGGCATCGAGCCCCAGGGCCGCGGCGGCAACAAAACCCGGCTCCGCTTCCGGCATCAGGGCCACGATTTGGGCGTCGTCATCCATGGCTGGCGTCAGCGACGCCAGGGCGGTGCGCAGCGCGGAGGCGTGCCAGGCCCAGTCGTAGCGCCGCCGGTGGAGCGCCACCCGGATCGGTGCGGCCGAATCGCGGCCCCACAGCCATGCCGCCCACAGCGCTGAGAGTGTCCAGTACGCCTGGTTCGGCCGGGGAAGGACGGTCAGCACGCGCCGTACCTGCCCTGGAGCCAGCGTGGCGGCCAACTCGCGCGACGGACCGGCGAACAGCGAAAGCCTGCCGGCCACGGGTTCGCCATCGTGCGGCCACGCCGCCAAATCGACGGCCGGCGACTCGAAGCTCCACTCGGAGATGGCCGTCTCCAGAGCGCGCCAGACATTGACTTCGACGAAATGCGGCGAGGCGGTCAGCTGCCTCGGCCGTGTGCGCCCCTCCGGGAATCCCCACAGTGCGTTGGCGGCGTCGAACGCCGAGAGCAGCAGCGCTTCAGCCGCCCGCCGAATTGGCGGCTCCAGGTCGAGCGAATCGAGCTTGCTCGTGAGGGTGATCAGCCCGAAGACCGCCCGCCCCGGATAGACCGCCAGGGCGGCTTCGGCATGCTCGCGGTCGGGGTCGCCTGCCGGCGCAAGCTGCTCGAGCGCCAGCGCCTGCTGCAGCCCGCGTCGGGTGTAGCCCGCTGCTTGATCGCGATCGGCCGCCGTCGTCGAACTCGTCCCCGCCATGGCCACAGTGCGCGGCAGGTGTAGGTCCGCACGACCGGGATTCCCGCCTCGCGATCCCAGATGAATCGCTCGGCGGACACGGGTGTCTTGCAGCGCGAGCAGGCGGTCAGGTACAGGTCCAGCACGTAACCTTCGAGGCGGGCGTTGTCTTTGGCCGCCGTTCCCAGGCGTGCCAATGCGGTGCTCAGGTCGGCGGCCGGGATCGGCTGGGCCATGCCTTCCAGGACGAAGCGCGTCACCGGATTGTTGCACGCCGTCAGAACGCCCGCGCCGGCTCGCGCAAGCTCGACGGCAAGCCGCGGGCTCGCCCCAAACGGGTCGAGCACCCAGGCGTCCGCCGGCTCGCACAGCTTCAGGGCACGTCCCGCCGTGCCGCTCTCCAATGGCGGGAGGAACCGAGCCAGGGGTCCGGGCCGCGCCGGCGGCCGCCCCGAGGGAAAGGCCAGGGCATCCATCATGGCAGCGGCACTCACGCCGCACAGCAATTCTGCATCAAGAGAGCCTGACTTCCAAGCACAAGCCTGTCCTGG
>CAWFSV010000016.1:0-165532 GCA_963818575.1 uncultured Chloroflexia bacterium
TGCCTCTCAGGCTGATCACCTGGTTCGCGCTCGACGGCGCCGGCACCGGCGCCGTGGACCTGGAGTGGAACGCGCCGGGTGACGGCGTCTGCGCTTTGCGGCGCGCCGCACTGGGCGGCACCGTCCTGGACCTCAGCCGTGCACATCCTGCTGATCCATCAAGCCTTCGCCGCGCTGGGTGAGCCGGGCGGGACGCGGCACCACGAGCTGGCGCGCTGGCTGGTGCGGCGCGGCCACCGGGTGACGATCCTCGCCGGCCAGGTGAGCTATCTGACCGGGGAGGCCGGTGCCGGATCGCCGGCGGATTGGATCGACGACGCCGGCGTGCACATCCGCCGCTGCGCAACCTACCGCGCCTGGCATCGCTCGTTCTTCCACCGCGTGTTGAGCTTCCTGAGCTTCATGTTCTCGTCGTTCGCCGCCGCCTTGAAGGTGCGCGACGTGGACGTCGTCTGGGGCACGACGCCGCCGCTCTTTCAAGGCGCCACGGCCTGGCTGGTGGCGCGCCTCAAGCGGGCGGCCTTCGTCTTCGAGGTGCGCGACCTGTGGCCGGCGTTCGCCGTGGCGGTCGGCGTGCTGCGCAATCCCCTGCTGATCGCACTGGCCGAAGCGCTGGAACGGTTCCTCTACCGCCATGCCGACCGGTTGGTGGTCAACTCGCCCGGATACGTCGAGCATGTGCTGCAGCGCGGCGCGCGGCAGGTTGATCTGGTCCCGAACGGCGTCGACGTTTCGATGTTCGACCCGAGGTCAACCGGATCGGAGTTTCGCAAAGCGCACGGCCTGCAAGGAAGGTACATCGCCCTGTACGCCGGT
Source organism: uncultured Chloroflexia bacterium (assembly GCA_963818575.1). GTDB lineage: Bacteria > Chloroflexota > Anaerolineae > Anaerolineales > E44-bin32 > DYJB01. The sequence goes on from CAWFSV010000016.1 coordinate 817, forward strand.
GCGCTCGGGCTGTCGAACGACCTGGGCGTCGTGCTTGAGGCAGCGGCGAAGCTGCAGGATAACCCGAGGATTGCGCTCGTCCTGCTGGGCGACGGCAAGGAACGCCCGGCGCTCGAGGCGCGGGCCCGCACGCTCGGCCTGAGCAACCTGCACTTCGTGCCGGCGGTCCCCAAGGACGAGATGGGCCAGGCGCTGGCGGCGGCCGACGTCTGTATCGCCATCCTCAAGCCGCTGGACATCTACAAGACGACCTACCCCAACAAGGTCTTCGACTACATGGCCGCCGGCCGGCCGGTGCTCCTGGCGATCGACGGGTCCTTGCAGGTGCGCGACGTGGACGTCGTCTGGGGCACGACGCCGCCGCTCTTCCAAGGCGCCACGGCCTGGCTGGTGGCGCGCCTCAAGCGGGCGGCCTTCGTCTTCGAGGTGCGCGACCTGTGGCCGGCGTTCGCCGTGGCGGTCGGCGTGCTGCGCAATCCGCTGCTGATCGCTCTGGCCGAAGCGCTGGAACGGTTCCTCTACCGCCATGCCGACCGGCTGGTGGTCAACTCGCCCGGATACGTCGAGCATGTGCTGCAGCGCGGGGCGCGGCAGGTGGACCTGGTCCCGAACGGCGTCGACGTCTCGATGTTCGACCCGAAGTCGACCGGATCTGTCTTCCGCAAGGCGCACGGTTTGCAGGGCAAGTTCATCGCCCTGTACGCCGGCGCGCTCGGGCTGTCGAACGATCTGGGCGTCGTGCTTGAGGCGGCGGCGAGGCTGCAAGATGACCCGAAGATCGCGCTCGTCCTGCTGGGCGACGGCAAAGAACGCCCGGCGCTCGAGGCGCGGGCCAGCACGCTCGGCCTGAGCAACCTGCACTTCGTGCCGGCGGTCCCCAAGGACGAGATGGACCAGGCGCTGGCGGCGGCCGACGCCTGCATCGCCATCCTCAAGCCGCTCGACGTCTACAAGACGACCTACCCCAACAAGGTCTTCGACTACATGGCGGCAGGCCGGCCGGTGGTCCTGGCAATCGATGGCGTCATCCGCCGGGTGATCGAGGAAGCCGGGGCAGGCGTGTACGTCCCGCCCGGAGACGCAGCCGCGCTGGCGGCGGCGATCCGCGGCCTGGCGGCGAACCGGACCTCGGGCACGCCGATGGGACGCTCGGGGCGAGCCTATGTAGCGCAAGCACTTCGATCGGGGGACGCTGGCTGATGGCCTCGAGCAGGTGATGCGGCAGGCGGCCGAGCAGCGAGGCCGGCGATGAGCGCGGCGCTCTCTCCCGCAGGGATCCCCATGCGCAAGCGCGCCTTCGACCTGCTGCTGACGATCCCGGGCGTGGTGGTGATCAGCCCGCTGCTGGCTCTCCTGGCGATTCTGATCCGGCTCAGGCTGGGGACTCCCGTCCTTTTCCGCCAGATTCGCCCCGGGTACCGCGGCCGGCCGTTCACGCTCTACAAGTTCCGCACGATGACCGATGCCCGCGCCGGCGACGGGCGCCTGCTGCCGGACGCCGAACGGATGACCGGCTTGGGCCGGACCCTGCGCTCGTTCAGCCTGGACGACTTGCCCAACGTGATCAATGTGCTGCGGGGCGAGATGAGCCTGGTGGGGCCACGTCCCCTGCTCACGGAGTATCTCGATCGCTACACACCTGAACAAGCCCGCCGCCACGATGTCCTGCCGGGCATCACCGGCTGGGCGCAGGTGAACGGCAGGAACGACCTCTCGTGGGAGGACAAGTTCCGGCTGGACGTCTGGTATGTCGACCATTGGTCGATCAGGCTGGACATCAGGATCCTTGCGCTGACTGCGTGGAAGGTCCTGCGGCGGGAAGGAATCTCCCAGCCTGGCTTCGCCACCGCACAGGAATTCCACGGGTCTGAGAATGATACAGGTCGCCCCTAGAACATGTGGTCGGATTTGGCACTTGCCTGGAAGCGGGAAGGCAGGTAGTATGCGTGAGCGGGGAACCGCCCGAGAAGATGAGATCGCCGAGGAGGATGGGAATGAAGCCGGAGCTCAATTTCTACGACGTCAAGTCGCGCACCAAGTTCGCCTCCACCGAGTGGCGGATCGAGATGAAGACCGCCAAGGGCAAGACCCGCTACTTCGCGGTTTCCAAGGTCCCCAATGCCGGGCACGAAGCCTGGCTGATCGTCAAGGAAGAGTTCGCCAAGCAGAACAGCTGAGTTGGCTCCGGCGTCCGCATCCATTCCTCCCGCCGCCCGGGTCTGCGGGCGGCGGAATGATTCCCACCAGGGACCAGCGTGAACCCATGTGACGACGGGCTTGAGCTCTACCGGCGCATGCTCCTGATTCGGGTCTTCGAGGAGCGTGTCCTGGAGAGCTTCAGCCGCGGGCTGGTTTTCGGCACGACGCACACGGCCATCGGCCAGGAGGCCGACGGGGTGGGCGTCCTGAGCTGCAGCCTGCCGGGCGACGTGGTCGTCAGCAACCACCGCGGCCACGGCCACTTCCTGGCCTATGGCGGACCGATGCACGCTCTGGCGGCCGAGATGATGGGCCGCGGGAGCGGCGTCTGCCGCGGCCGCGGTGGTAGCCAGCACCTGCACTGGGGGGATTTCTACGCCAGCGGGATCCTGGGTGGGACCGTTCCCATGGCCGTAGGGATGGCGCTGGCGGAACGTGAACGGGGCGCGCACGCCATCGTGATCGCCTTCCTCGGGGATGGCACGCTGGGCGAAGGCGTGGTCTACGAGAGCCTGAACCTGGCGGCGCTGTGGAAGCTGCCGATCGTCTTTGTGGTCGAGAACAACCGCTACGCCCAGACGACGCCGATTGAACAGCACATGGCGGGCAGCCTGGCTGCGCGGTTTGCCGCCTTCGGCATCCCGGTGCTCGAACAAGACACGACGGATGTCCTGGTCGTGCGCAGCCTGGCGCAGCCGCTGATCGACGCCGCCCGCAGCGGGGCCGGCCCCCAGGCGCTCATCCTGCACACGTACCGCTTCTCGGCCCACTCCAAGGGTGACGACACGCGCGACCCGCAGGAGGTCGAGCGCTACCGGCAGAATGACCCACTTCCGCTGCACGCCGCGCGCCTCGACGCCTCGCAGGTGAGGCAAGTTGAGCAAGAGGCGAGGGCGGCCGTCGAGGAAGCCTTCCGAGCCGCCGCGGCCGACGCGCCGTCCGATCCCGGTGAATTGACGCCGGCGCTGGGGGATCGGCGATGACCACCGTCCTCGAGTTCCTCCAGCACGGTCTCCGATCCTGCCTGGCCGAGTCGCCTCAGGTCCGCCTGCTCGGCGAGGACATCCTCGACCCGTACGGCGGGGCATTCAAGGTCACGCGCGGGTTGTCAACCGAATTCCCCGGTCGGGTGCTGACGACGCCCGTGTCCGAGGCGGGCATCGTCGGCCTGTCGGTCGGCATGGCGCTGCGCGGGCTGCGGCCGGTGGTCGAGATCATGTTCGGCGACTTCCTGCTCCTGGCCTCCGACCAACTGGTCAACCATGCCGCCAAGCTGCGCTGGATGACCGGGGATCAGGTGCGCGTGCCGCTGGTCGTGCGCACGCCGATGGGCGGCGGGCGCGGCTACGGGCCGACGCACTCGCAGTCGCTGGAGAAGCACGTGATGGGGGCGCCCGGGCTGCGAACCGTGGCGGCCACGGCGCTGGGCGAGCCCGGCGTGCTGCTGCGGACGGCGGTGCTGGCGGATGATGACCCCGTCCTGTTCATCGAGCACAAGCTGTTGTATGCCGCGCCGCTGCTGGCGCCGGGCGATGGGGCAGAACTGGAAATCCGGATGCTGGAAGATGGCTATCCGGTCTACCGTGTGCGCATCGCCGGGGCGCCGCCGCCGGTCGTGACGCTGACGTCCTACGGGTACCCGGCCGAGCAGGCGCGACAGGCGCTGCAGGCACTCGCTTTTCAACATGAGGTCTTTGGCGAGCTGGTGGTCTACACCCAGCTGAGTCCCTTCGATCCATCACCCCTGCTGGATGGACTGAAGCAGACGCATCGCCTGCTGACGGTGGAAGAAGGCACGCGCAGCCTGGGCTGGGGCGCCGAGGTCATCGCCTCTGCACTGGAAGCACATGGGCCGGGGCTGCGCGCCGGGCGTGTGGCGGCGCTCGATCTGCCCATCCCGGCCGCCCGCACGCTGGAAGCGGCGGTGCTGCCGTCCGTCGACGGGATCGTCGCCGCGGCGCTGGCACTGCTGCGTTGATCCGTTCGCCGGCGCAGGTTGCCCGGCTGGATGCGGTCCGGGCTTGCTGATACACTTTGCCCAGCGGCGTGACCGATGAGTGAACCCTTCTCTGTCCTCGTCCCCCTGCTGAACCCCAACGAGCCGGAATCGCGCCTGACGGCGATCCACGCGCCGGAAGGCACACGTGTCGTGTCCGGCCAGCCGCTGGTCTCCCTGGAGACGACCAAGTCGTCGGTCGAGGTTACGGCCGAGGCGGCGGGCTTTGTGGCCGGGCTGCGCGCTTCGGTGGGAGACCTGCTGCGCGCCGGCGATCGATTGTGTTGGCTGGCGCCGAAATCCGACTGGAAACCGCCGCAGGTTGAGAGCCCGGCGGCGGAGGCGCCGCTGCCGGAGGGGCTGCGCATGACGGCGCCGGCTCTGGCGCTGGCGCGGGCTGCCGGGATGGCGCTCACGCGGCTCCCGATCGGGCCGCTGATCACGGAAGCCCAGGTGCGCGATCTGCTCTCAGGGGCCGCACCCGGAATCGAATCGGCGGTCGAGCACCGGCTGATCGTGTACGGGGGCGGAGGGCACGGCAAGTCGGTGATCGAAGCGATCCGCGCCATGGGGACGTACGAGGTCGTCGGGGTCGTCGATGACGGCCTGGCCAAGGCGACGCAGGTGCTCGGCGTCCCGGTGCTCGGCGGTGCGGAGGTGCTCCCCGGGTTGCTGACGCAGGGAATCCACCTGGCCGCCAACGCCGTCGGAGGGATCGGCGATGCACGCAGCCGGGTGCGCGTCTTCCACCGGCTGATTGAGGCCGGGTTCGCCTGCCCGGCCGTCGTGCACCCGACCGCAGTCGTCGAGCCGAGCGCCAGGCTGTCGCCGGGCGTGCAGATCATGCCGCATGCGTACGTCGGCAGCGAGGCCGAGATCGGCTTCGGTGCGATCGTCAACACCTCGGCCGTCGTCTCGCACGACTGCTGGCTGGGAGCCTACGCCAACGTGTCACCGGGTGCGCTGCTGGCCGGTGGCGTCCGCCTCGGCGAGTCGGCGCTGGTCGGCATGGGCGTTACCGTTAACCTGGGGGTGGTGATCGGCGACGGCGCCCGGGTGGGCAACAGCGCCGTGGTCAAGAAGGACGTGCCCGCCGGCGGGATCGTCCGGGCGGGGATGGTGTGGCCGGAGAAGGAAGCAGGCAGCAATGTAGCAACTAGCAACTAGCAGCTAGCAGCTGGCTAGTCGCTAGCCGCTAGTCGCTAATTGCTAATTGCTAATCGCTAATCGCTAATCGCTGACTGCTGACGCTGAAGCTGTGCCAACGAAAGGATCCCGCCGTGCCCGACCCCTATCTCGTCCCCATGTCTTCCCCCGACCTCTCGCCGGCCGAGCGTGAGGCGGTGCTCGAGGTCGTCGGCACGCCGAACCTGAGCATGGGTCCGAAGGTGCAGGCCTTCGAGCAGATCGTCGCCGAACGCGTCGGCGTGCGCCATGCCGTGGCGGTTAACTCCGGCACGTCGGGATTGCATCTGTGTGTCCGGGCGCTGGGCATCGAGGACGGCGACCGGGTGATCACCACCCCGTTTTCGTTCGTCGCCTCGGCCAACGTCCTGCTGTACGAACGCGCCGTGCCGGTGTTCGTCGATGTCGATCCGGAGGCCGGGAATATCGACACGGACCTGGTGGCCGAGGCGGCTGCCGATCTGATGAAGGGTGGGCATGCCGCGCAGCGCTGGCTGCCGCGGCGTGGCGTACCGGAGGGCAAGCGCTTGAAGGCGCTCCTGCCCGTGGATGTGTTCGGCCAGCCGGCGGACTACGACGCGCTGAACCAAACGGCACGCCAGCATGGGCTCCCGGTGTTGGAGGACTCATGCGAGGCGCTCGGCGCCGAGTACAAGGGCCTGCCGGCCGGCCGTCTGGGCGACGTCGGCGTCTTCGGCTTCTACCCCAACAAGCAGATCACCACCGGGGAAGGGGGGCTGATCGTCACCGATCGCGACGATGTGGCCACGATGACGCGGGCGCTGCGCAATCAGGGCCGCGCCCCCGGCGATACCTGGCTGGACCACACCTACCTGGGATACAACTACCGGCTGGACGAGATGAGCGCCGCAATGGGCCTGGTGCAGATGCGGCGCTTCGACGAACTCCTGGCCCACCGTGAGGCCGTGGCGGCGTGGTATGCCGAAGCCCTGGCGGCGATCCCGCAGGTGGAGATGCTGCCGCTGGCCTCAACGACCACCCGCGTCAGTTGGTTCGTGTACGTCATTCGCCTGGAGCGTGGGGTCGATCGCGCCGGCGTCATCCGAGCCCTGGATCAGAAAGGCATCCCCGCCCGTCCGTACTTCTCGCCGATCCACCTGCAGAAGTTCTTCGTCGACCAGTTCGGCTATCAGCCGGGAGACTTCCCGGTCACCGAAGACCTGGGGAAGCGCAGCCTGGCGCTGCCGTTCTCCGGTGTGATGACCCGCGAGCAGGTCGGCCTGGTATGTGAGCGTCTGGCGGCGGTGCTGGCCGGCTGATCGGACGGCAGGCAGACCTACCGACAAGGACAACGCCCCCGTCAGGGGGCGTTGTGATTCGTGGGAGGCCGGATTCGACAGACTCAGCGAGTCTGATCCCAGTTGAACAGCACCAGGTTCTCGTTGCACTTGTCGGAGGTGTCGAAGTAGACCTTGTCCGAGAGCGGAACGCCGGCGGTATCCAGAATCTGAATCCAGAGCGTCTTGGTGCTGGCGATCGGATGATCGCTCAGGACGAGCTCATAGCCGCCCGGCCCGTAGGCCGGTGCGCTGCCGGTCAGGCTGGTCAGGTCGAACGAGATGCCGCTCAGCTGCCCGCCGATCCGCACGGCCAATCCGGTCACGGCACCCTTGGTCTCATTGTCGAACACCTGGCCGGCCACCCCCATCCACTGGCAGGCCTTGGTATTGGCGAAGTTGGTGGTGAACTTGGGGCTGTCCGGCTGCGGGACGATGGCGGCGCCGGACGGTGTGACGGTGATCACCGGGGTCATCGTGGCCGTGGGGGCCGCGGTCGGGATCGGCGTCTCCGTCGGCGTGGGGGAGGCCGTCTCGGTCACCGTGGGCGTCGCCGTCCAGGTTGGCGGGAGATAGATCTCCGGCGTGTTGGTCGCCGTCGGCGGTCCGAGGGTCGGCGGCAGCGTCGGCGGCGGGACGAGCTTCACCGGCAGGTAGGGGTTCACAACCTCCACCAAATACGGATTGAGGAAGACGGCCCCGAAGGCTGCGCCGATGGCAATCGTCGCCACGACGATGATCAGCGTCAACAGGTTGATGAACAGCCCACCAATGCCGGGACCTCGGGGTTCGTAGCCTTCTTCCATCGGTCTCTCTCCCTGCCCAACCGGCGAACGTTTGAGGTCCGCCTAAGGCGCGATGACGATCTCGATCACCGCCTGCGACCGCTGATCAGTCAGCCAGTCCTCGACGGCCTCCTGGCGCAACCGGCGCCATGTCTCGGGGTCGAGCGGGTGGTCCTGGCGCTCGACGAGTTCAATCAGATGGTACCCGAGCGTGCTCTGCACGACAGCGCTGATCTCACCGGGCTGGAGTGCGAAGGCGGCTGCCTCCACCTCCGGCGTCGTCAGCGTCCCCGGGGCAAACCAGCCCAGGTCGCCGCCGGCCACACGCGTGCTCAGGTCCAGCGAGTACGACTGTGCCAGTTCTCCGAAATCCGCTCCGCCGGCCAACTGCGCCTTGCAGGTCCGCCGCCAACGCCGCGTCGGCGACCAGGATGTGCCGGGCGTGCAACTGCTCGGCCGTGGCCGGCACCTCGTCGGCGATGCGCTGGACCGTGATCGCCGCCAGGATCTCTTCGCCCAGTGCGGACTTGAGTCCCTCGAGCGAGTATCCGTTGGCGGCCAGCCAGGCGCCCATGACGTCGGAGCCTCCCATTTCGGCGGCCAGTGCCTCAATCCGGGTTTCGACTTCGGCTGCCTCCAGGCTGGCCCCTGAAGCGCGGGCAGCCTCGGCCAGCAGGCGCCGGTCGATCAAGGCGTTGAGGATCACCGTCCGGTAGTCCCCGGCAGTTGCAAGGTCGATGCCAAGCGAGCGCTGGGCGGCCTCGTAGCGGGCAACTTCCTGCTCAAGGTCCGCCACGCGGATCGCCGTGCCGTTGACGAGAGCCGCGACCGGCTCGGGGGTCGGGCTCGGCGTGGGAGGAATCGGCGTCGGGGTTGCCGGCGCAAAGGGCAGCCCGGAACAGCCTGCCAGCACAAAGCTGACGGCCAGAGCGGAGATCCAGTGCAAGGCGCGCATCAGGAGGCGATTATAGCCCTGCCGGACGGGCGCCCCGGGCGCTAGCTGCCCGAAAGGACCACCAGCACCATCGGGTTACGGCGGGTCTCGCCGAAGAACAGCTTGCCCAGATCGCGCTCCAGGCGTGCCTGAAGGTCGTTCCCGTTGGCTGAGTTCACCAGATCTCGAATGCGTGAGCGGGCCGTGTCCAGCAAGGACACGCCGTTGCGCACGACCACGAACCCACGGGTGGTGATCTGCGGCTCGCCGCGCAGGCGGCCGGTCTTGGCGTCGATCTGGACGTGCACCAGCACGAAACCGTCACGCGCCAGCGTCTCCCGCTCGCGCATCACCTCCGGCCCGACATCGCCCACGCCGCGCCCGTCGACGAAGACATACCCGCCGGGGACGCGTTCGCCGATGCTCATGCGGCCCTTGTGGAACTCGATCACCGTGCCGTTCTCGACCACGGCGATGTTCGACGCCTCGATGCCCGTCTCGAGCGCCAGCCGGGCGTGCTGCTCGCAGGTGACGCAGCTCGCCGTGGATCGGGACGAAGTACTTGGGCTTCACCGTCTGGAGCAGCAGCCGCTGCTCCTCCTGGCTGGCATGGCCGGACACGTGGACCGGGGCGATGGCATCGTAGATCACGTCCGCCCCGCGCTGCAGCAGCCGGTTGATCGTCCGATGCACCATTTCCTCGTTGCCCGGGATCGGGTGCGACGAGAGCACGACCGTGTCGCCCGAGTTGGATCTCGAACTGGCGGTTGGTGCCGGCCGACAGCCGGCCGAGGATCGACGAAGGCTCGCCCTGCGTCCCGGTGCACATCAGCACCACCCGGGACGGCTTCATGCCGAGCGCCTGATCGAGCGAGACGATACGCTCCTCGGGGATGTCGAGGTACCCCAGGCGTCGGGCGATCTTGGCGTTTTCGATCATGCTGGCGCCGACGAAGGCCATCACCCGGTCGTAGCGCTCGGCGGCGGCGGCGACCTGCGACATGCGCGAGATCAGCGAGGCGAAGGTGCCGATCAGGATCCGCCCGTCGGCCTGGCGGAAGACGTCGTCGAAGGCGGCGTCGATCACGCGTTCCGACGGCGTCCAGCCGCGCTTGTCGGCGTTGGTCGAATCGGACAGCAGCGCCAGCACGCCGCGCTGGCCGAGCTCCGTCAGCTTGGCAAAGTCCGTCGGCCAGCCGTCGACCGGCGTCTGGTCGAACTTGAAGTCGCCGGAGTGGATCAACATTCCCTGCGGCGTGTCGATGGCCAGCCCGACCCCATCCGGGATCGAGTGGCAGACGTGGAAGAACTCGAGCCCGAAGGGGCCGATCTTCAGACTCTCCCCCGCCTGGATGGTATGAACCGTCGCCTTCTGCTGGGCATTGCGGTTGAGCTTGGACTCCAGCAGGCCGCGGGTGAGAGGCGTGGCGTAGATCGGGGCGCCGATCTCGTCCAGTACATGATGGATGGCGCCGGTGTGGTCTTCGTGGCCGTGGGTGACCACGATGCCGCGAACCTTGTGCTTCTTGTCGCGCAGATAGCTGAAGTCCGGGATGATGTAGTCGATCCCGAGCATATCGTTCTCCGGGAACATGATCCCGGTGTCGATGACCAGGATGGCGTCGCCCGCCTCCACGGCCATCATGTTCTTGCCGATCTCTCCCAGACCTCCGAGAGGGATCAGCCGTACAGGTGTGTCAGACATTCAGTCGTTCCTCGTTTGCTTCTTCCCGCTCCGTCCGGCGCGCCAAAGGACAAAGCCCCGTCGGCGCGATCGCCGTTCGGGGCGGGCAGCACAAGCCGGAGAGATGCGTTCGTCAATTCAGGCGGGTAACGTCGGATGCCTGGGGGCCACGGACGGTTTGTTCCAGGAAGAAGGCCACGCGCTCGCCCTCGGCGAGAAGCGGGGCACCCTGTCCTGTGATCGCGCTGTAGTGGACGAACACCTGCTCGCCGCTTTCAGCGTGGATGTATCCGTAGCCCTTGGATCCGTCAAACCAGCGGACAACGCCCGTAATGTGCTTGGCCACGCAGGACTGCTCCGAACGGAGAAGGGAAGAAAAGATGTGGAAGCATTGTACCACGCCGCGGCGGATGGCGCCACGGTGTGGCATGCACGGCCGGGGAACGGAGTGGGAGGCTTGACGTCCTCGGCGCCGCCGCGCTATACTCGCCCTCAATCGAAACGAGGGTGGTGGCGGCCTCATGCCCGGATGCAGAGGCCTGCCACGGGGAAGCCGGTGACCGCCTGCTGCGGAAGTCCGGCGCTGTCCCGCAACTGTAAGGACGAGCTCGCGGCCGTGTGAACGCTCCACGGTCCGGCCGTCCAAGCCAGGATACCGGCCACCACCCTGCCCATCGTTCCCCTTCGCGGAAAGGAGGTGGCGCTCATGCATCAACCCCGGTGTGCCTTCGCTTCCAGCACTTGAGCGAAGGCCTTTCGTTTCTCCCATCCACGGCTCGCTATCCATCCCTCAGGAGGATCGACGTGATTCGACGATTCGTTTTGGCCGCCGCGCTCGCCGGCTGCCTGGTTTGGCCAACGGCCGCCGCGGCGCAGAAGCCCAGCGGCCCGATGCAGGCGGCCGCCGCATGGCTGCGGACACAGCAACAGGCCGACGGCGGTTTCTCGAACGGTTTTGTCCCCGGCAGCGATCCGGGTGCGACGGCGGATGCGGTCCTGGCGATCGCCGCGCTCGGCGAGTCGCCGGCCGACTGGAGCATCGAAGGCAAGAGCCCGCTCGAATTTCCTGGAGCAATCGGCGGCTTCGGGATCGATCGCCGGGTCCGGCGCGTTCGCCAAGCTTGCCCTGGCGGCCATCGCCGCCGACACGGACCCGCACTCCTTCGGCGGGGTCGACCTGATCGCCGACATCCTCGACGACTATTCGGCCAGACGTCGGCCTGTTCGGCGGCAGGGCCGTTCGACAGCGCCCTCGCCCTCCAGGCACTGGCGGCCGCCGGCGAGCCGGCACCGGAGGGCGCCGTCGCCGGCCTGCTGGCGACGCGTCTGGCAGACGGCACCTACTCGTTCAATGGCGACATGACGCCCGGCGCCGGCGACAGCAACACGACGGCGATGGCTGTGCTGGCGCTAGTCGCCGCCGGCCAAGCGCAGGAGATCGCCCCATCCGTGGAGTACTTCCGCTCGGCCCAGAATGACGATGGGGGATGGACGTATCAGAAGCCGAGCGCCTTCGGTGAAGCGACCGATGCCAACTCAACGGCATTGGTGATGCAGGCCCTCGTCGCCGCCGGAGAGGACCTCACCGCGTGGGACGACCCGCAACAGGCGCTGCTGGCATTGCAGGTTCCGAGTGGAGCGTTCATCTTCAACGCCGCCACCTCGTCCGAGAACCTGCTGGCCACCGTCCAGGCCATCCCGGCGCTGGCGCTCGTCGGCTCGCAGGACGCCTCAGGCCCCGCGGGGACATCGTGGGTGATGATCGGGCTGGGCGTCGTCGGCGTGGCGATCGCGGCCATCCTGATCTGGCGCGCGCTTCGTAAGCGCCGCGCGTAGCCGTCTGTGGACGAAGTGCCGGTGCCCGCACCCTGCAACTCCTCATGCTCAGAGAAGATCTCGCGGCCGCGGGATTCGCGCACGGGGAGGTGAGGCAATCCTTGGGGATGGAGGGAGCAACGCTCCCTCCATCCCCTGACTTCCCGACCCCTCTCTGCCAGGATCGTTTGTGCGAGAGGCTGCGGACAGCGGAGAGGGGGTCGGGGCGTGAGGGCGAGGGTGCACTGTCGCGAACGCCCCCAGGAGACATCGTCATCGCCATCCGAACCCTGAACCCGGTAACCTGGATGATCTGGGCTGGCAGCGCCGGCTGTGTTGCGTTGCTGGCCCGCAATCCGTTCTACCTGCTGTTGATCGCCGCGGCGGGCGTGGCCGTGCGCTGGCGCGCCACCGGCCAACGTCCTACGGCCGGCACGCTGCGCCTGTTGCTCGGATTGATGGCCTTCCCAACCCTGCTCAACTTCGTCTTCAGCCGCGCCGGCCAAACGGTGATCTTCGAGTTCCCCCTGCGCTGGATCGGCGGCCCGTACACCCTGGAAGCGCTGCTGTTCGGGGCGATCGCCGGCCTGCAGCTGGCCAGCCTGCTGCAGGTGATGATGACCTTCAGCCTGCTCCTCAGCCCCACCGACCTGCTGCGGCGCATGCCTGCCGGGCTGACCCCGGCAGGCATCATTGCCTCGATCGCCATGAACTTCGCCCCGCAGGCGCGGCGCTCGTTCGAGGCGGTGCGCGAGTCGCAGCAGGTGCGCGGCCACTCGCCGCGCGGTTTCCGCGATCTGCGCGGCATCGTGACGCCGCTGGTGATCCTCAGCCTCGAGTTGGCTATGACGGTGGGCGAGGGCCTGGCGACGCGTGGCTGGGGCGCGGAAGGCCCGCAAGGCCGGCCGCGTGTCGCAGCCTGGGTCGGGGCCGGGCTGTTCGCCCTGGGGGTCTTCGTCTGGTGGCTCGCACCGTCCAGGGTGTGGATCGCGGCCGGGTTGGCAGTCGTCGGCGCGGCACTGCTCCTGGCGGTCCTGACGCGCGGCGGAACCCGCAGCCGCTATCGCCCGGAAACCTGGAAGCGCGCAGACACGCTGGTCGTCGGAACATGCCTCGGGGTGCTCGCGGCGGTGATCGTGCTCATGGCTCTTGCCCCGGCGCTGCTCACCTACGAGCCGTATCCGCGGGCCGTCTGGCCGACTCTTCTCCTGGCCCGTCGGCCTGGGCGTGGCCTTGCTGTGCTTGCCCGCCGTCCTGATGGGCCATGATTGACCTCGATCGGCTGACCTACACCTACCCGCGTGCAGCGCGGCCGGCACTGACCTCCGTCAGCCTGCACATCGATCCGGGGCAGACCGTGCTGCTCACCGGTCGGTCGGGCTCCGGCAAGAGCACGCTGCTCGGGACGATCAACGGCCTGGTCCCGCACTACTATGGAGGGCGTTTCTCCGGCCGGGCGAAGATCGCCGGGTGCGATACGCGCACCCACCGCCCGTATGAACTGTCTGGAATCGTCGGGACCGCGTTTCAGGAACCGGCGACGCGCTTCGTCACACGCTCGATCATGGATGAGCTGGCCTTCGGCCTGGAAGCCGAGGGCCTGTCCGGCGACGAGATCGGACGCCGGGTGCGAGCGACGATCGAGCGGCTGGATCTGGGCCCGCTGGTCCACCGCCCGTTGGAGCAGCTCTCGGGCGGCGAACAACAGCGCGTGGCGGTGGCGGCGGCGCTGGTGCGTGAACCGCGCGTGCTGGTGCTCGACGAACCCACGTCGCAGTTGGACGCCGACGGCGCCCGAAGCATCTTCGACTGGCTGCGCGACCTGTGGCGCGAGAATCGGTTGACGACGCTGATCAGCGAACACCGGCTGGCCAGGATGCTCCCGGAAGCCGATCGGGTGGCGGCATTAGGGCCAGGAGGGTACGCTGGATGCATGGGGGGCACCGGGCGACGTCCTTCCGAAGCTCGCCTATGGCCCGCCGCTCATCCAGGCGGAACGACGCCTGGGCTTGCCCACCGGCCTGTCGGGGGAATCCCGGGAGCGGCTGCGGAGCGCGCTGCTGACCATCGACCGTCCATCACAGTGGAGCGTCGAGCGGCGACCAGCGCCTGACCTGCCGCGGGGTAAGCTTCGAGTATCCGGCGGGTTTCGCGCTGGGTGAGATCAGTTTCGACGTCCGTCAGGGAGAGGCGTTGGCGGTGCTCGGGGGGAACGGGTCGGGAAAGACGACGCTCCTGCGCTGCCTGATGGGGCTGCTTGCCCACCGAGGCGAGATCGAAGTAGACGGCCGGGCGATCCATTCCCTGCCGGTAGCGGGACGCGCACGGGCGGTGGCGTATCTGCCGCAATCGCCGTCCGCCTTCCTGTTCGCCGAGACGGTGCGCGAAGAACTGCTCACCACGCTGCGCTACCATGGGCTGCCGCCCGTCGCCGAGTACCTCCCGGACCCGATGCTCGAGGCGTTCAGCCTGACCCCGCTGGCCGATCGCTATCCGCGGGATCTCTCCGCAGGCGAAAGGCAGCGAACGGCCCTGGCGGCGGTGATGATCGCCCGGCCGGGAGTGGTGCTGCTGGACGAGCCGACGCTGGGCATGGACCCGCTGTCGCAATCGGATCTGGCGCGACGGATCCGCGGTTGGAAGCGTGCCGGGCTGGCGGTGGTCGTGGCGACGCATGATGTCGAATTCGCCGCCGCCATCACCGACCGGGCGATCGTGCTGCAGGCCGGGCACAGGGTGGCAGACGGGGCGACGGGAGAGGTGCTCTTCGGACGGCCGGGCTTGCAGACGACCTTGCAGCAGCTCACCGGCCGGGCATGGCCGGCGTGTGTCGACGATCTGAACCCGGAGGCAGGAGGCGCGAATGCCGACAATTGAGGAAGCACGAGCCTGGTCGCCCGCGCACGATCCCGTGCACGGCTTCGATCACGTCCTGCGCGTCGTGCGCATGGCCGAGCGGCTGGCGGATGAGGTGGGCGCCGACCGCGAGATCGTACGCGCCGCGGCGCTGCTGCATGACGCCGCCGGTGCGCACCCGGCGGCGGGCGACGCCCGTCTCGATCACGAGCGCGAGTTCGGCCGGCGTGGCGCGGCGTGTGCTGACGGACGAGGGCTGGCCGGAGGCGCGCATCCAGGCCGTGGAACACTGCATCCGCGCCCATCGCTTCCGCGGCCACGAGCGGCCGCAGACGCTGGAGGCGCAGGTGCTGTTCGACGCCGACAAGCTGGACGTGATGGGCGCCTTCGGTGCGGCGCGGACGATCGGCTACGCCCTGCAGGCCGGGACGCCGATCTACGCCACCCCCAGCCGATCCTTCCTCGAACAGGGCGAAACGGAGGCCGACGAACCGCACAGCGCCTACCATGAGTACCTGTTCAAGCTCCGGCACGTGCGCGAACGGCTGTACACCGAGCCGGCGCGGCGCATCGGAGAACAACGCCATCAGGTCCTGTGCACCTTCTTCGATCAACTCGCCGCCGAAGCCGAAGGCCGCGGCTGAGCCGAGGCCGCGCCGAGTGGTATCATTCGAGCGGAGATCGAACGCGTGACCGAAAAAGAACGACCGCTGATCCTGCTGACCAACGACGACGGCATTCGCTCCCCGGGATTGTGGGCGGCGGCCGAAGCGCTGTCTTCCGTCGGCTTTGTGACCGTCGCCGCGCCGCGCGAGCAATCCACCGGCACCGGCCGCAGCATGCCGATCACCTCCGACGGCGCCATCCACGAGGAGCAGGTCACCGTCGGCGGGAAGACGTGGAAGGTGTACGCCGTCGGCGGGACCCCGGCGCAGGCCGTCCAGCACGCCATCTTTGAGCTCACGCCGCGCAAGCCGGATCTGGTCGTGGCCGGAATCAACTACGGCGAGAACGTAACCACCGGCATCTCGATCTCCGGAACGGTCGGGGCGGCGATGGAGGGGGCGGCCTTCGGCGTCCCGGCGCTGGCCGTCTCCCAGGAAACCGACAGCAGCTTCTTCCTTTCCTACTCGAGCGAAATCGACTTCGGCGCCGCGGCGCACTTCACCGCGTTCTTTGCCCGCCTGCTGCTCGAGTGGGAAGGCGCGCCGGATGTGCACGTGCTGGATGTCAACGTGCCCCTGGGCGCCACGCCGGATACCCCCTGGCGTGTGACCCGGCTCTCGCACCGCAAGTATTACGTCCCCACCCCGCCGAAGCGCGAGCGGTTGGATCAACCTGGGCTGGTGAGCTACCAGGTGCGGATGCCCGAGGGGCTGGAAGAGGACTCCGACGTCCACGCGCTGCGCATCGACCGTGTGGTCTCGGTGACGCCGCTCAGCCTCGACATGACGGCGCGCGCTGATCCGCAGGACCTGACGCAGCGACTGCAGCGCGCCGAGAGCCGAAGCTAACGCGCGCCGGCCGGCGCCAGCCGGCGTCAGTCTTCCCGTGAACTGCTCTGCCACTAACTTGAATCCTCGCCGCCATGGAGCACGGCCAGCATGGCCGGGTGCAGCCGCGCGTTGGTCGCCAGGATCGAGGTCGGGGGCAGCAGGGGGTTCGGCTGTCCGTCGGCCCGGGTCACGCGGCCGCCGGCCTCCTCGACCAGCAGGATCCCCGCACCGATGTCCCACGCCTCCACGGCGTACTCCCAGTAACCGTCGAATCGTCCGGCCGCCACGTAGGCCAGATCGAGGCTGGCGGATCCGAGACGGCGAACCCCGAGGGTTCGCATGGCAAATGCGGCGTAGTGGCCGAGGTTGTTGTTGGGCGCCGAGCGGATGTCGTAGGGGAAGCCCGTGACCAGCAGGCCGCGATCGAGGTGTTCGACTTCGGAAACCCGCAGGCGCTCGCCGTTGAGCCAGGCGCCGCCCCCGGCGGTGGCGTGGAACAGTTCGTCGCGCATCGGATCGTACGTCACCCCCAGCACGGGACGATCGCCGAGTGTGTAGGCCAGGGAGACGGCGAAGATCGGGATGGCGTGGGCGAAGTTGACCGTACCGTCGAGGGGATCGACGAGCCAGCGTCCGTGGCCGTGGCCGCTGCCTCCGCCCTCCTCCCCCAGGACGGAGTCCTCGGGGAAGGCGGCGCTCAGGCCGTCGCGGATCAGCGCCTCACTGCGCAGATCGTACTCGGTGACGGGATCGATCGGGCCTTTGTAGCGCACGGCGCCGGCGTGGCCGTAGCCGCTGCGAAGCAGTTCGCCGGCGCGCCGGGCAAGATCGATGGCGAGCTCGAGTCGAGAGGTCACGTCCAACGGCGGATTCTCCTGCGGGCAGACATGCGAAGCCGCACTCGATCGGTGCGGCGTGCGGATTGTACCTCGCCGTCTACGGACCGGGGTCAGCGCGTCCAGGTCGAGACGGACTCGATGTGGAACGTCTGCGGGAACAGGTCGACCGGCGTGACGTTCTGCAAGGCAAAGCCGGCGTCGGCCAGGAGCCGGCCGTCGCGCGCCAGCGTCGAAGGGTCGCAGGAGACATACACCAGGCGCGCCGGGGCATGGGCGACCAGGGCGGAGATGACCTCCCGGCCGAGGCCCGCCCGCGGAGGATCGACGATGACGGCGTCGGGGTGAGGGAGCAGGGCCGGGAGCGCCTGTTCGACGCCGGCCTGGTACAGGGACACCGAATCGAGGTCGTCGAGATTGAAGGCGAAATCCTCGCAGGCCGAGGCGGACTGTTCCACCGCCAGCACGTGTGCGCCGCGCTCCGCCGCAAACCGGCTGAACAACCCGACGCCGGCATACAAGTCGAATACCGTCTGGCCGGGCATGAGCTGCAGGCCATCCAGGACCAGATCAACCAGAACGGGGGTGAGGCCCGAATTCACCTGGAAGAATGACCCGGCGCGCACGCGGAACATCCGGCCGCGTACGTCGAAGATCAACGCCGGGTCGCCGGCCAGGACGTGGGTGCCGTACGGACTCAGCCAGACGGCCGAGGCGCGCAGGTCGAGCTCGAGGTCCACGTCGGGGTCGTCTGCTGCGTGGAAGATGATCTGCGTCTCATCGCCGGTGGTGCGCATCGCCACGCGCTCCAGGCCCGGGATCGGTTCCAGATGGAGCGCCGGCCAGACGTCGCCGATCGCTGGATCGGGCAGGTGGCATTCGTCTATCGGGATGATGTCATGGGTACGGGCGGCCTGGAAACCGAGGCGGCCGTCCGGCGCCAGGCTGAACTGCATGTGGTTGCGGGAGTTCCACGCCGACGGGGACGGGACGGTGGGGGAGACCGGCGGATGGCGGAATCCCCCCAGCCGTTCAAGCTGGGATCGGACGATGTCTTCTTTGATCGCCGGCTGCGCCGCCGGATCGATATGCTGATAGTGGCAGCCGCCGCAGGCGCCGAAGTGCCGGCAGCGCGGCGTCACACGGTCCGGCGGAGGGCTCGAGGACTTCGAGCAGCCGGGCCCGGCACCAGTGCGCATGGGCTTCCACCACCTGGACGGCGACGCGCTCGCCGGGCAGTGCAAAGGGGACGAAGACCATGCGGCCGTCTGCGTCGCGGCCGAAGGCATCGCCTCCGTAGGCCATGCCTTCCAGCCGGAGCTCCAGGCGTTCCAGGGGGGCCGAGCCCAGGGAGGCGCGAGTCATGGATCCTGTGGGGTGCCGGCCGTGCCCGCGTGCCGGGCGCCGGTCGTGCGATTCTATCAGCCGCCCGGCACAGGTCGGCAGACCCAGATCGCCCCACCCCGACGACTTTAGCCAAACATAAATGTTATCAATATTCCAGTTGACTCCTGTGCATTCTCGTGCAAGAATGGCGGTTGCAAATGAAAGTCGACTTTGATATTCCATGAATCCCAGCAGAGGTCATCGATGAACACCTTACTGACCAACTGCCCAGTGTGCGGTGACCCGCTGGCGGTGACGCGACTGCACTGCCGCAAATGTGACACGACGATCGACGGGCATTTCGAAGCCGGCCCCTTGGGCCGCCTGACGCCGGAACAGGTGGCCTTTGTCGAGACCTTCGTCCGCTGCGAGGGCAAGCTAAACCGGATGGAACGTGAGGTCGGGTTCTCGTATCCCACGCTGCGGGCGAGGTTGAGTGAGGTCATTCGCCAGATGGGCTTCCCGGTTGGAGCCGAGGCGCCGATCACCGACGAGGAGCGACACCGGGTACTCGACGACCTGGCCAGCGGGAAGATCACATCCGAGCAAGCGATGCGGACGCTGGAGGGCGGGTAGCAGGAGGGCGGCGAGGATGGAGACGATTACGTTCGAGGTCGGGAAGACACCGCACGTGCGCGTTCCGTCGGTGGGCAGCGATCTGCGTGTCGTCGGGCGCAGCGGGGGCACGCTCGAAGCTCAGGCGCCTTCCCGTGGAGACCTGTCCGTCACGCGCGAGGGCGACGAGGTGGTCGTCTCTTCCCGCGTCGGCTGCCTGCTCTTCGTACCGGACGGCGCCCGAATCGAGATCGGTGCGGTGGGGGGCGACGCACGCCTGAGCGGGATGACGGGTGAGGCGAGCCTGACCACCGTGGGAGGCGACCTGAATCTGCGCGGGGTCGGGGCGGTGCGGCTGGGACGCGTCGCCGGCGACGTCCGGCTGGTCCAGGCCAGCGGGCTGCTGGCAGCCGAGTGGATCGGCGGCGATGCCCGCATCGAGAACCTGCAGGCCGGGCTGGAGCTGGGGCAAGTGGAGGGCTCGCTGTTCCTGCGCCACGTCCGCGGCGCCGTTCAGGTGCAGACACGCGGGGACGTGCATGCTGAGTTGACGCCGCCACCGGGTTCGCACTCGCGCGTACAGGCCGGCAGCGACCTGACCTGCCGCCTGCCGCCCGACGCGTCGGTGCTGGTCAACTACCGGGCCGAGGGGGACGTGCGCGTGGGCCTGCCTTCGCATGC
Organism: uncultured Chloroflexia bacterium; assembly: GCA_963818575.1. Taxonomy (GTDB): domain Bacteria; phylum Chloroflexota; class Anaerolineae; order Anaerolineales; family E44-bin32; genus DYJB01. Next base: position 20,523 of record CAWFSV010000016.1, read on the forward strand.
CCGCGCCGTCGGCACCACGGGTTCGGCACAACTCGGCGGCGGGGAGGCCGCGCTGGACCTGGAGTGCGGCGGGGACCTGCGGCTGGAGACGACCGGGGGAGGGGGAGCCGGGTTGAACGACGAGTGGAGGCAGGACCTGGAGGCGCGCATCGAAGCCGAGGTCGAGTCGGCGCTGGCCGACATCGAGGGCGGCCAGAGGCTGCGCGGGATGCCGGGGATGATGCGGGATGACATCGCCGCGCGCATCCGTGCCTCGATGGGCAAAGCCCGCCGGGGCGCCCATCGTCCGGGCCGTGCACCGGAAGCCGGCCGGCCGCGCGATGTTCGCATCAGCTTCGGAGAACCACCCGCCGGAAGTGCCGAGGTGGGCGACGAGGAACGTCTGGCGATTCTGCGCATGGTCGAGAGCGGGACGATCACCGTCGAGCAGGCGGAGCAGCTCTTCCGGGCGATGGAGGGCGGTGCGTGACCGCCGCTGCCCTCGCCCGCGCCCGCGGCGCTGAGAGCGGCCTGCGCCGGACCGACCCGCGGCGCGATCTGGCCGGCGTCGCCCAGGTCGTCCAGACGGCCTTCGCCGGGCAGTTGGACTCCACCGGTCAGCGGATGCTGCGCGATATGCGCTGGCTGGGTCGCGCAGGCTGGCTGGGATGGCTGCTGGGGCGCGTCTTCCTGCCACCCGGCGCTACGCCGGACGGATTCGTGTGGCTTGAGTCGGGCCGAGTGGTTGGCAACCTCAGCCTGCTCGCCGTCGAAGGTGAACCTCGCCGCTGGGTGATCGCCAACGTGGCCGTCCATCCGGACGAACGGCGGCGAGGGATCGGGCGCGCCCTGGTCCAGGCGGCGATCGAGTTGACGCGGCAGCGGCAAGCCGAGACGGTTGTGCTGCAGGTCGACCGCTCCAACGCGGCCGCCCGCAGCCTCTACCAGTCGCTCGGGTTTCGCGTCACCTCGACCCGCACCAACTGGATTCGTCCACGCGGGCTGCCGCGCCCGCACCTGATCGCGCTCGACGGCCTCCGGCCGCGGGTCTACCCGGAATGGCGCGAGCAGTGGGACCTGGGGCGCCGAGTGCTTTCGGACGGATTCTGGTGGCCGTTCCCGCCCGACGAACGGGTCTTTCGCGGCAGCGGCATACCCCCGGCGATCCGCTTGGATTGGACCCGTCACTGGGTGTGGAGCCCGGACGATGTCCTGCAGGCCAGCCTCTCGGCTCACGCCCGGCTGACCTCCGGTTTCCGATTCCTGTTGGTGGTCACCCCGGAGAATCGCGGCCGGGTGGAGAAAGCCATGCTGGCCCGTGCTCTGTCGGAGCTCCCGGACGGGTCGGGTGGCACACTCGAATTCCCCGCCGGGGAGGCCGAGCCTGATCTGTGGGAGCTTGGATTCCGGCCGGATCGAACGCTGACGTGGATGGCGCTCGACCATTCGGGGCCGGGCACGGGGAACGAGCCCGCGCCCGAACCAGGGACTGAAACATGAGCGAAGATGGAACTCAACTCGGTGTCCTCCAGGAGCTGGAGGAGGGGCGCATCGATGTGCACGAAGCGATTCGCCGGCTGGAGGAACCACCTGTGTCCCGGGCGAGCAAGCCCCGCCGCTCGCAAAGCTGGTGGTTGATCCCCCTGGCGGCAGGGATGGCATTCCTCGGCGCAGGCGGAACCCTGGGTTCGCTTGGAGGCTGGTGGTGGTTGCTGGCCGTACCGCTCCTGCTCCTTGGAACACTGCTGACGGTTCTGGCAACGGCCAGCAGCACGTCGCCGTGGGTCTTGGTGCGCGTGCGCAACAGGGACAGCCGGCCGCTGCACCTGTGGATCCCGATCCCGGTGCGCGCCGCCGCCTGGATGATCAAGATCGCGCGACCGTGGGCGCACGGCCTGGACATGACATCGATCGACGAGTTGCTGCTGACGCTCGAGGCCGAACTGGGATCGGATCGGGATCTGGTGATCGACGTGGCCGACGTGGCCGGCGGCGAACACGTGCGGGTGAATCTCGAGTAGGGAGGCGGGCATGGCGACGTCAGAAGAGCGGCTGAAGATCCTCAAGATGATCGAGGAGGCCAAGATCTCCGCCGACGAGGGCGCCCGCCTGCTGGCCGCGCTGGCCAAGGCCGAACGAAAGCGGGCAGCGTCGTCGCCGGGGGAGGGACGCTGGCTGAGGGTGCGCGTCACCGACATCGACTCCGGCAAGACGGCGGTCAACGTCAACCTGCCGATCAGCCTGGTCAACGTTGGACTGCGCATGGGGGCGCGCTTCGTGCCCGAGATGGAAGGCGTCAGCATGGACGAGTTGGAGGAGTCGATCCGCCGGGGGGTGACCGGGAAGGTCATCGATATCGTCGACGAGCAGGAGCGCCAGCGGGTCGAAGTGTACGTCGAGTAGCCGGTCCCGACGAGCCGCCCCTCACACCACCCGGGCAAGCCCTCGATGTCCCACAGTCGTCTGCCCCTCATCGCCCTCCTGGCGGCCAACGCCGTTTCGATGGTGGGCAATGTGCTCGCCACCGTCGCCATCCCCTGGTTCGTGCTCGAAACCACGGAAGCGCAGCCAAGACCGGGCTGGTGGGTTTCTTCACCATCCTGCCCGTCGTGCTCGCCGGCCTGCTGGGAGGGGCGCTCATCGACCGGCTCGGGTATCGGCGAACGAGCATCCTGGCCGATCTGGCCAGCGGGGCCAGCGTGGCCCTGATCCCTCTGCTGCATGCCACCCTGGGATTGCAGTTCTGGCACTTGATCATCCTGGTGTTCCTGGGCGCTCTGCTGGATGCTCCCGGCGGCACGGCACGATCGGCCCTCGTCCCCGATCTGGCCGCTCGAGCGGGGATGCCGATCGAGCGGGCCTCATCCGCCGCCCAGGTGATCGAACGCGGTTCGCGCCTGGTGGGGGCGCCCCTGGCGGGCGTGCTGATCGGCGTCATGGGAACCGCCAATGTGCTGTGGCTCGATGCGGTGTCCTTCCTGGTGTCGGCCGCGCTGGTGGGGGTGTGTGTCGCCAGCGCGCCGGTCCGCCGACGCACCGAGAAGGAACCGTACCTGGGCGAGCTGAAGGCCGGGCTCGGATTCCTGCGAACCGACCAGGTGATCCTGACCATCGTGATCGTGGTCATGCTCACCAACTTCCTCGACGCTGCCTTCGGCGGCGTCATCCTGCCGGTGTACGTCAAGCAGGTCCTGGGCAGCCCCGTCAACCTGGGGCTCATTCTGGCGGCCAATGCGGGCGGCGCCGTGCTGGGCGCCCTGGCCTACGGCGCTGTGGGGCACCGGCTGCCGCGGCGCGGCACCTTCGTGGCGATGTTCGTCTTCGCCAGTCTGCAGCTGTGGGCCTTCGCCCTCTATCTGCCACTCCCGGCGCTGCTGACGGTGGTCATCGTCTGCAGCGTGGGCGCCGGGCCGCTCAACCCGATCATCGACGCCGTCTCCTATGAACATATCCCGGCCGACATGCGCGGGAGAGTGCTGGGAACCATCACCGCCGGGGCATGGCTGGCCATGCCGCTGGGCGTCCTGCTGGGAGGCGTCCTGACCGAACAACTGGGCGTCGGCCCGCTGCTGGTCCTGCTTGCCCTGGCCTACTTGGCGACCACGCTCTCCATGGCCAGTCCTGCCCGTCCTGCGCGGTATGGACCGCCCGGCGCCGGACCCGGCCCCCACCTGACGGGGAACGTCCACCTAGTTGCCGGCCGCCTCACGGGTCTGATCCACCCGGGAGCGAACGGGCCGGATGAAGCGAACGCTGCAAGTCGTGGTGCTATACTCCGCCGGCAATGAGCGCGCTGTTGGACCTGGAGTGCCCCGAGTGCGGCCGTCACCTGCCGGCCGACCAGATCCAGACGGTTTGCCTGGATTGTGACTCACCCCTCTTCGCCCGTTATGACCTGGGCGAGCTGGCGCACCGGATCTCCCCGTCCGACATCGCCCGTCGCCCGGCCGGACTGTGGCGTTGGACGGAGTTGCTTCCGGTCGAAGATGACCGCTACCGGCTGACACTGGGCGAAGGGCGATACTCCCCTGTTGCCCGCCCTACGACTGGGAGCCTCGCTCGGACCTCGAACACCTCTACATCAAGGATGAAGGCCTCAATCCGACCGGATCGTTCAAGGCCCGCGGCATGGCGGTCGCGCTTTCGCGGGCAGCCGAGCTCGGGATCCGCGAAGTCGTCGTCCCCACCGCCGGCAACGCCGGCGGAGCGATGGCGGCCTATGCCGCGCGTGCCGGATTGACGGCGCACGTCATCCTGCCGGCAGATGCAAATCCCGCCTACCGTGCCGAGGCCGAACGCGCCGGGGCGCAGGTCACTTCCGTAGACGGTTTGATCGACCTGGCGGGGCGGGAAGCTTCCCGGATGGCGCAAGAGCGAGGGGTCTTCAACCTGGCGACGCTGCGCGAGCCCTATCGCGTCGAAGGCAAGAAGACGATGGGCTTCGAGCTGGCCGAGGCCTTCGATTGGGACCTGCCCGAAGTGATCGTGTACCCTGCCGGCGGGGGCACCGGCCTGGTCGGCCTGGCGAAGGGCTTTGACGAGCTTCAGGCGCTGGGATGGATCGGCGAAAGACGGCCAAGGCTGTATGCGGTTCAGGCCGCGGGTTGCGCCCCGCTGGTGCGAGCGATCGAGACCGGCGCCGACCGGATCGAAGCGTGGCCGATGGCCTCCACCCGGGCCGAAGGCCTGCGCGTGCCGCGGCCGTACGCCGACCGCGCCGTTCTGCGGGCTGTGCGACAATCAGGGGGGTCGGCGGTCTCCGTGGGGGAGGAAGACCTGATGCAGACCGCCTCCCAGGTTGCCCGGCTGGAAGGCGTTGCGCTGTGCCTGGAAGGCGGAGCAGCCGTCGCCGGGCTGCGGCACCTGGTCCAAATCGGCGAGGTCCGCCAGGGCGAGCGGGTGGTGGTGTTCAACACCGCCTCGGGATTGAAGGGAATGTAATGCCGGCCAAAGGCCGAACACACGCTTCTTCGGCGACGTCACTCGAACGCCTGTCGTCCATCAGCCGTGAGCTGGCGGCACAGCTCAACCTGCACACGCTGGTCGAGCGCATCCTGCAGTTGACGCTGGAGGCCGTGCGGGCAACCAGCGGCAGCCTGCTGGTGTTGGACGACGAAGGACGCGTCAGCGAAGGCGCGCTGGCCTACGGCGGCAAGATCCACGCGCACACCACCCAACAGTTGGCCGACACCTTCGAGCGCGGCCTGGCAGGCTGGGTGGTGGAGCACCGCCAGCCGGCGATCGTGCCGGACACGCGGCTCGACTCGCGCTGGCTGCGGCGGAACGACGGCGACGGCGAGGTCGAGTCCAGTTCCGCCGCCTGCGTCCCGCTGATGGCGCGTGACCGTGTGGCCGGGGTGCTCACGCTGGGACATCCCGGAAACGACCATTTCACCCCGGAGGACCTGGCGTTGCTGCGTGTGATCGGAGACCAGGCAGGCATCGCCCTGGAGAACGCGCAGCTGTTCGAAGCCACACAAGAAGCGCGCCAGCGCTATGCCGCGCTGTTCGAGGACAACGTCGACCCGATCCTGATCAGCGATCTCACCGGCACGGTGACGGACGCCAATCGCCGGGCCGGGACCTTCCTGGGGTACGAGCGTGAGGCGCTGCGCGGGCGGTCGATGCTCTCGCTGCATGTCCCCGATGCAGAGCGCCTGCCGGAGGACCTGGGACAGATCGGGGCCGAGAACGCCATCGCCTACGACGCCCGGGTGACGCATGCCGACGGCCATCCGGTACCCGTTCAGGTGCATGTGACCCGGGTGGAGATCGGGCGTCAGCCGCTGCTCACGTGGATCCTGCGCGATATCACCGAACGTCAGGCGCTGGACGAACTTCGGGCGGACCTGACGTCGATGGTCTTCCACGACCTGCGCTCTCCGCTGGGCAACGTCATTTCCAGCCTGGAAGTGCTGCAGACGTCGATCCCGCCCCAGGATGAGGCGCTGCAGTCGGTGCTGGCCATCAGCCTGCGCTCGAGCCGGCGGCTCTCGCGCCTGGTCGAATCCCTGCTGGACGTCGGGCAGCTTGAAGCCGGGAAGGCGGTGCTGCACCGAGGGCAGGGATCGATCAACTCGATCATCGCCGAGGCGGTCGAGGAGATCCACCCGGTGTCCGAGGCCAAAGGGCAAATGCTCCACTTCAGCCTGGCGCCGGCCGATCTGCCGCCGCTCGAGATCGACGTCGACATGATCCGGCGGGTGTTGATCAACCTGCTGGAGAACGCGGTCAAGTACACGCGCGGCGGCGGGCGAATTACCGTCGGCGCCACGCGGCGGCCGGGCGAGGTGTGCGTCAGCGTCAGCGATACCGGCCCGGGAATCCCGGCCCGCGAACAGCAGCGCATCTTCGACAAGTTCGCCCGCCTGCACCAGGAGGGCTACTCGAAGGGTCTGGGCCTGGGCCTGGCCTTCTGCCGCCTGGCGGTCGAGGCGCACGGGGGGCGGATCTGGGTGGAGAGTGAGCTCGGGCAGGGGGCGACGTTCTCGTTCACCCTGCCGGTATAATAGCCGCGCCGTCGAGTCCGGCTCCGGCTTCGACGGCCCGTTCACCCCTCGTCCGACCGAGAGACATCCCATGCGTTCTGTTTCTTCCGGCATCTATCTGGAAGGCAAGTACCCTGGAGTGATGGTCGGCGCGATCGCCTCGCGCGGCCGCCTGCTGCTGATCGATGCGCCGATTCGCGTCGAGGATGGGCGCGAATGGGTGAGCCAGCTCGGGGAGAAGGGGCGACCGCGATTCCTGGCACTGCTGGACCATCATCTCGATCGGGTGCTCGGGGCGCGCGGGTTCGATCTGCCGGTGCTGGCCCACGACCACACGCGTCAGGTGATGGGCGCCTGGCCGGATACCTTCAAAGGCGGCACGCGTCCGATCGGCGCCGAGGCCGACCGCCTGAAGCGGATCATCGGCGTCAACAAGGCCGTGCCCGACCTGACGTTTTCGGAGGAGTTCGGCCTGCATCTTGAAGGGCGAGAAGTGCTGTTGCTCCACCAGCCGGGCCCCACCCCGGGATCGATCTGGGTCGCCGTGCCGGGATCGAAGGTGGTCTTTATTGGAGACGCGGTCTGGCTGAGCGAGCCGGCCTATCTGGGCGATGCCGATCTGGATGCCTGGCGGAAGACGCTGCAGCAGGCCTCGCGCCCGATGTTCAAGGGCTTTACCTTCGTCTCGTCTCGGGACGGGGTCATCGAGCGCAGAGCTTTCAGCCAGATGGCCGGATGGCTCGAACGCGTCGAGGAGCGTCTGCGCAAGCTGCGACCGCGCGGCGCCGTGGCCGAGGCGACCGACACCCTGGCGACCAGCCTGATGCGCAGTTACCGCATCTCCGCCGCGCGGCGTGAGCATGCGCACCTGCGGCTGCAGGCCGGCCTCGAGCGCCTGTACACCCGCTGGAGCGCGGACGAGGACTGAGCCCCCACCGGGGATGAGGCGGATCATGAAGCCTGGGTGGTACGAGCCGGTCGTCGAGGTCACGCGCGGCGGCGTGGTCGAATCGGTGCACTACGGCGCGGCGGCTGTGGCCGACCGGTCGGGCAGGCTGCTGGCCTGGGTCGGTGATCCGCAAGCCGTCACCTTCCTGCGCTCGAGTGCCAAGCCCTTCCAGGCCATCCCCCTGGTGGAGGGGGGCGGACTGGATGCCTACGGCCTGACGCCGCGGCAGTTGGCGCTGATCTGCGCCTCGCACGCCGGGACCGACGAACACAAGGCGATGGCCGAGTCGATCCAGGCCAAGGTGGGGCTCGAAGAGTCCCACCTGCTGTGCGGGACGCACCCTCCGTATGATCCCCAGACCTGGAGCCGCATGCGCGGCGCCGGGGAAGCCCCTCACCCCCAACCGGCACAACTGCTCCGGGAAGCACACCGGCATGCTGACGCAGGCCCGCTTCCTCGGCCTGCCGCTCGAGACGTATATCGACCCCAATCATCCGGTGCAGGACCTCATCCTGGAGGCCTTCAGCGCGCTGTGTGGTCTGACGCCGGCGAAGGTGCTGCTGGGGATCGACGGCTGCTCGGTGCCTACCTTTGCCGTCCCGTTGGCAGCTGCGGCGACCGGCTACGCGCGCCTGGCCGATCCCTCCGGGCTGCCTCCGAAGCGGGAGCGCGCCGTGCGGCGCATCGTCGAGGCGATGATCAGCAACCCCGACATGGTCGACGGCCCGGGGCGCTTCGATACGCGCCTGATGCAGATCGCCGGAGGGCGGATCCTCTCGAAGGGTGGCGCCGAAGGATTCCGCGGGATGGCGATCCTGCCAGGCGGCCTCGGCCCTGGATCGCCCGGCCTGGGCGTGGCAATCAAGATCGCCGATGGAGATCCGGGCAAGCTGACCGATAGCCCGCCGGGACAGCGCGCCGGCCGGCGTGCGGCACTGGCGCTGCTGGCACAACTCGGAGCACTGCTCCCCGACCAACTCGACGAACTGGCGGAGTTCGGCACCCAACCGGTGACCAACTTCCGCAAACTGCTGGTCGGGGAAACGCGTGCCTGTCTGACCCTGCGCCGCGCACGCTGAATGGTCACCGCGACCGACTTCCCGAGTCTGCAGGAGGTCGCCCGCACGCGAACTCGGGGTAACCCTCTCGCGCCGACAGCTCGATGCCTTCGCCTGGTATGCAGCCGAACTGGCCGCCTGGAACGAGCGCTTCAACCTGACGGCGATCACCGATCCGGCGTCGATTGAGGTCAAGCATTTCCTCGATTCGCTGAGCTGCCTGTTGGCGCTCAAGCCGCGCCCCGGCGAGCGGATGATCGACGTCGGGACGGGCGCCGGTTTTCCGGGGCTGCCGCTCAAGATCGTCCTCCCCTGGATGCCGGTGACGTTGGTGGAGGCGACGGGAAAGAAGGCCGAGTTCTGCCGGCACGTCGTCGAAGGCCTGGGGCTCGAGGCGGTCACCGTCGTGCACGGACGGGCCGAAGACGTCGGCCATCTGCCGGAACACCGGCAGGCATACCACTGGGCCGTGGCGCGGTCCGTGGCGCACCTTCCCGTGCTGGCGGAATACCTGATGCCGCTGGTTCGCATCGGGGGACGGGCGATCGCGCAAAAAGGAGAGACCGGGCCGGCGGAGGCACACGCCGCCGAAGGGGGACTGCGTCTGCTTGGCGGCCGGGTGCAGCAGCTGATCGCGGTCGAGTTGCCGCGCATCCCGGAGACCCGCTACCTGGTGGTGATGGAGAAGACGGCTGCCACGCCGGACGAGTACCCGCGTCGGGCGGGACAGCCGGCGCGCCGGCCCTTGGGCTGAGCCGCGCCCTCGGCCACTTCTTCTCGGCTAGACCGGATCCGCCGGGGTTTCGGGCAGGCCGGGGCGCAACGCACCGGCCTGCACATGCCAGACGGTCGCCTTTCCGCGGAAGTCCGCGCCGAACATCTCGATGTCCGCCGCCGTGACCATTGCCTGCGGCAGTGCGGCCACGCGCTGCAGTAAGTCCTGACGACGCTCCCCGTCCAACTCGGCCAGCACCTCATCCAGCAGCAGGACCGGCCACTCCGACGTGCGTTGATGCAGCCATTCCACCTCCGCCAGCTTGAGCGCCAGCATGGCGGTCCGATTCTGGCCGCGCGAGCCGTAGGCGCGCAGGTCGACGCCGTTGGACGTGAAGCGGAAATCATCGCGGTGCGGACCAAGGGACGTGGAGCCTCGGGCAAGATCTTCCGGACGCTGCCGCTCCAGGGCGCGGAGCAGGCCGTCGCGGATCGCCTGACGACTGACGACGGTCCGATCGGGCACGGCCTGCAGGGGAAGGTCGAGCTGCCCGCCGGGCGCCGGGAGCGGATCGTAGCTGGGCAGGTACTCGAGGTGCAGCGTCTCGCGGCCGCGGGTGAGATCGCGGTGGATCGGGGAGGCGAGGCGGTCGTGCTCGGCGAGGGCCAGGGCGCGGCCGCGGATCAACGTGGCGCCGTGCTCGGCCAGTTCCTCGTCCCAGAAGGAGAGCTGGGGTGCGTGGTTGCCCGGTTCCCCGAGCTGCTTGAGCAGCGCGTTGCGCTGCGCCAGAACCTTGCCGTATTCGGAGAGCGCCTCGGCGTAGACTGCGTCGGCCTGAGCCAGAGAAGAATCGAGGTGGGTGCGGCGCTCGGACGGCGGGCCTTCGAGGACGCGCAGATCCTGCGGCAGGAAGAGCACGGCGTGCAGCCCGCCGGCCAGGTCGCTGACGCGGCGGCGGACGCCGTTGAGCAACACCTCGCGGTGCAGCCGGGGCTCCACGCCGGGGGTGCCGGGCGCGAGCACGAGACGGATCTCGACGCGCTGCAGCCGGTCGGCGCGGCGGAACTCGGCCACCAGTCGGGCAAAGGGCGTGGCCTCCTGCATCGCCAGGAAGTTGATCAGCTGCCGGTCGCTCTGCGCATGCGGCGAACTGGCGCGCGCCAGGTAGTAGACCGACTCGAGCAGGCTGGTCTTGCCCTGCGCGTTCGCCCCCACGACCAGCGTCGGGCCGGGAGGCACCTCGGTCTCGAGGCGGACGAAGTTGCGGACGTTGGTCAGGGATAAGTGCTGGAGGAGCATGGGCGGTTGGATTGTAGCATGCCGGGGTGCGCGGGCGTGAAACCAAAGCGAGGACCCCGGGGTCCTCGCCAGCGCTAGGGGGACGGCCGCCGTCAGTCGGCGGCGATCGAACTCGATGTCCTTCTCTTCGCCCTTCCAGACCTCGCTCGCCCGATCGATGAACAGCGTTCCGTCCAGGTGGTCGATCTCGTGCTGGAAGATGCGCGCCAGCCAGCCGGCGGCCTTGATGCGTACCGCCTCGCCCTGACGGTTCAGCGCCTTGACGGTGATTGATTCGAAGCGCTCGACTTCGCCGATGTATCCGGGGATGGAAAGGCAACCCTCGACCCCGGCGACCTGCTCCGGGCTGTGCCGGACGATCTGCGGGTTGACCAGGGTATAGAGCTTTGGAGGCCGGGCCGGTTCCCCTTCCTGTTCGGGCGGCTCGGCGTACTCGATGACGATCACGCGCCGGCTGTCGCCCACCTGCGGCGCGGCCAGGCCGACGCCCGGCGCCACCCGCATCGTCTCGACCATCTCATCGATGAGCTGACGGACGTCGTCGGTAACCGCGGGGACCTTGCGCGCCTTGAGGCGCAGCACAGGGTCCGGCAGGGTGACAATCTCACGTGTGGTCATCCGCTGATGGCTCGCTGGCCTCCGGAGGTGATCGGCGGGAGGCGATCTCTTTCTCGTACAGACGCAGCAATTCTACCATTTCGTCTCGACGTTGGCCGCTTTCCTTCTCGCGCTTGCGGGCCAGGATCGCCTCCTGCGCTCGCACGATATCCTGTTGCACGCCGACCGGGTCGAACACACCCTGGAACTTGAACTCGGCCGTGCCGACCGCCGCCGTGACGGTGCCGTAGTTGAGCAGCAAACCGGCCAACCCCTTGCGGTCGACCTCGGTTCCCAGGATGTTCTCCAGCGGAGCGACCTCGCGGCTCTCGGTTCCCAATGGCTTACGGGTGATATCGACGATCTGGGTCGGGGTGACCTGGTAGATATCGTTGGCCCAGTCCACGTACTGGTACAACCACCAAAGCCCGATGCCGCCGATCAATCCAAGCAGGACGACGGTCGTAGATCAAAGGGTCGAAGAGCGTCAGCGAGCCGCTCAGGCTTGCCCCCAGCAAGCCGGCGACGGCCAGCAGCAGCACGGACGGCAGTCCGATGGACTGCAGCAGCACCGCCCAGTGCTTGCGATAGGTGATGACGCCCTTGTCCTCGAAACGCATCTGCAGCGTCCAGTGATCGAGGCCGACCTCGCGGCTGGGTCGTTCGGCGGTGACGGGCAGGGTCGAAGCGGTGGGCGGAGCCCCCTCGGTGCCGACCTGCTCCTGGAGCGTGCGGGACATCGCCTCCCGGTCCGCCACTTGCCGTTGGTGCTGAATCCGCCGCCAGTGTTCCTCGACCATGGCCGCCATGGCCTTCGGGTTGCCAACACCGCGGAAGGTGAGCTGCCCGGTATAGGTTCGGATGATCACATCCCCGAAGCCCAGGGAGCGCGTGATGGCGTCGGTGCGCAGGCTGACGGACAGGACCATGTGCAGCGGCGCCTCGCGCCGGCTGTCGTACAACCCGACGACCTTCTCGATCCACAGCGCGCGCCGGTTGGTCACGACGTAGTAGTCGTTGCTCCAGTCGAGCAGCTTCCACGCGCCGAGGAGCAGACCGGCCGCGCACGCGCCGGCGGCAACCCAGCCGAGAAGCGAGCTGGCGGTGTCCAGGGCCCAGGACGCAAACAGGAGACCGAGCAGCGTCAGGCCGACGGGAACGAGCAGGGCCTGGTAGAGCAGGACGATGTGCTTGCGGACGGCGGCATATACGACCTCGCCCTCGCCCAGCCAACCGAAACGCAGGCGCGAGGCCAGGCGCCGGCTGGCGGCGGCGAAACGCAGGCTGGCCAGGGCCGGGCGGTGCTGGCTGATGAAGGCCGAGAGATCGCGTCGCTCCCAGCGCGCCAGCGTGCAGGCCGAAGCGGCCCGGGCGGTGGCCTGGCGAGGAAGTCGGTAGACCACTTCGACCTCGCCCAGAGTGTCGCCGGGGGTCAGGCCGGCGAGCCGCTGCTCGCGGCCGCGTGCGTCGCGCTGCAGCAGTTCGACGGTTCCCTCGAGCAGGAAGTAGAGCGCATCGGGTCCGGATCCCTGGACGACGATATCTTCGCCCGCGGCGAACGTCTCATGCGTCAGCCGTGCGGCCGCAGACTCGAGGGCTTCGTCGGGGACGTCGCGCAGGAAGTGGGTGAGGCGCAGGACCTGAAGGTCGCGTGGGTCGCTCACGGCACCATTGTAGCATCGCGGTCCGGCGCATTCCCGGTGGATCCATCATCCGGTTGTGGCCGGATGATGACGAGTGCCAGGTGCGCGGCGTAGGCCTCCAGCTGCCGGCGACTCGGACGCGCCGGCAATCCCTCCATCTGAAGAATCCGGCCGATCATGCGCGGGTGCCGTTCCAGCCGCAGCTCGAGGAAATCGGCCACCCGCTGCGCGTCGTCGACCGCTTCCGCCCGTCCGCGGAAGCGTCGCGAGCGTACCTGGACCTCGACGATCGGGTCGGCGACCAGATTGCGGACCCAGTCGGCCCGCATCCCGTGCGACGAACCGAGCCAGTACTCACCCGCCACCACTTCGTATTGCAGAGCGGTCACTCGCTTGCGCCCGCTCCTGCGGCCCGTGGTCGTCAGCAGCAGGATCAACCGCCCGACGATCGGGCCGAGCCCGACGGCGTACAGGGCGCGAAAGATGCGGGCATCCGGCGGCCGGAGGGTCGATCGGGACATCGTCGCCTCCTGAAGGTGCACTCAGGGTACACCGGACCGGCGGGCTGTGCACCCGCCCGGCGGCAAGGGGGAGGCCCCCGGACCCGCATGCTATAATCCGCGACGGGAGGCAATTCCCCTTGGCTCGCTCAAGACCGCCCGCGCGCGATGGCCGGGGGCCGGCATCTCCCCCTCGCCGCTCATCCCCGAACCGATCCAGCCGAGCAGGCAGCCCACGCCGTGGGCATGCTCCTGTTCGCACGCGCCCCGAATGGCTCGAGGCAACCCTCGACTTCTTGCAGGTGCATCGCGTCGAGGTGGTGGGAGTTGCCCTGATCGCTCTGGGCGTGTTCTCCGTCGCCAGCCTGCTGGCGCCTGAGGGTCTGCTGACGCGCGCCTGGCTGGGTCTGCTGCGGACGGTCTTCGGTTGGGGTTTGCTTGCCGTGCCGCTGGCGCTGGCGGCAGCCGGATTGTGGCTGGTGCTGCGCAAGTTCCAGGCGCGCCTCCCGAACGTCCGGCCGGGGCAGGTGGCTGGCAGCGCGATGCTCTACCTGGGGCTGCTGATCCTGCTCCACGCCGTCCTGGTCCCCGCGGATCGAGCGGAAGCGATGCAGCTGGCCGAACAGGGGCGCGGCGGCGGCCTGCTGGGCGCGGCGATGCTCAGTGCGCTCCTCGAAACGCTGGGAGTAGCCGGCACGGTCGTGGTTCTGGCCGCCTGGCTCCTGGCCGGAGTGATGCTTTTCGCCGGGTGGTCGGTGGCGGACATCGTCGGCTATGGAGATCGACTCCTGAGGCGGGTCCGCCGCATGCCGCAGGAACGTACGCCGGACGGGCGCGTGCCGTCGGCCACCTTCATCCCCGCGCCTGCGGTCAGGCCGGCGCGCCCGGCGGGCAGCGTGAGCTCGGGAGCGGTGGACGCACCTGCTCCGACGGGCACGCCGCCGATCGAGGCGGCGGTCGAAGCCGAGACGGCGCTGCCGGCTCACGAATGGCTCCTGCCGGATATGGCCGAAATTCTGGAGCCAGGGGTGGAAGGCAAAGCCGACGAGGAGTTCAGCCGCGAGCGGGCCAGGTTGATCGAAGAGACGTTGGCTGCCTTCGGGGCGCCGGCGCGCGTGGTCGAGATCAACCGCGGCCCGACGATCACGCAGTTCGGCGTCGAGCCCGACTTCTCCGAGGTGCGCGGGGGCAAGCGCGTCAAGGTCAAGGTGGGGAAGATCGCCGCGCTGGCCGACGACCTGGCGCTGGCGCTGGCGGCGCAGTCGATCCGGGTCGAGGCGCCCGTCCCGGGCAAGGGTTTTGTCGGCATCGAAGTGCCCAACCCGCAGATCTCGCTGGTGGCGCTGCGCGATGTGCTCGAGGCGGAGTCCTTCCGTAAGCTTCGCCCGCCGCTGCGACTCGGGCTGGGTCGCGACGTCTCCGGTCAGCCGATCTCGACCGACCTGGTGATGATGCCGCACTTGCTGATCGCCGGCACGACCGGCTCGGGCAAATCGGTGTGCGTCAACGCCCTGATCGCCAGCCTGCTCTTGCAGAACTCCCCCGAGGCGCTCAAGTTCGTCATGGTCGATCCCAAGCGGGTCGAATTGACCTTCTACAACGGCATCCCGCACCTGCTGGCGCCGGTGGTGGTGGATCTGGAGCGAGTGGTGCCGGCGCTGCAATGGGTCTCGCGCGAGATGGACGAGCGCTACCGGCGGTTCGCCCGTGACGGGGTGCGCAACATCGCCGAATTCAACACGCGCATGCAGGCCGCCGGGCAGCGTGGATTGAACTACCTGGTCGTGGTGATCGACGAGCTGGCCGACCTGATGATGCTGGCGCCGGATGAGACCGAGCGAGTGCTGACCCGGCTGGCCCAGCTGGCGCGGGCTACGGGTATCCATCTGGTGATCGCCACCCAGCGGCCGTCGGTGGACGTGATCACCGGGCTGATCAAAGCCAACTTCCCGGCGCGCATCGCCTTTGCCGTGGCGTCGTCGGTGGACAGCCGGGTGATCCTCGATCAGCCGGGTGCGGAGCGCCTGCTGGGACGCGGCGACATGCTGTTCCATTCCCCGAACGCCCCGGCGCCCATCCGCATGCAGGGCGCCTTCGTCTCGGAGGCAGAGCTCAACCGGCTGATCCTGTTCTGGCGGAGCCAATCCGCCGGTCCGGCGCCGGCGCCGTCCGTCGAGACATCGCCCGTCGAAAGCCTGGCGGCTGCCGGGCCGCTCAAGCAGGCCCCGCTGTGGGACGATATCCAGGCCGAATCCGAGGAGGGCGTCGATCCGCTGTTTGACGAGGCGGTCAAGGTGGTCCGCGGGATGCGCCGGGCGTCGATCTCGCTGCTCCAGCGGCGCATGCGGATCGGGTATACGCGCTCCGCCCGGCTGGTCGACCTGCTCGAAGAGCGGGGCATCATCGGGCCAGCCAAGGAAGGCGCCCAGGCACGCGAGGTGCTTGACTACGGCGATCTGGATGAAAGGACGCAGGCCTAGCCCGTTTGCCTGGGTCTGGGTCTCGTGCTACACTAGCAGGACCACTCGGCCGGGGGGCAACTCCCGCCTGGGAAAGGGGTGACAGACGCCCTCGACACCCAAGATGAGCACGTGCGGATCCTCAAGTGCAGTCCGGGAAAGACCTCTTCCCGAAATCCAAATAAGGAGTGAGAGCAGATGAAGAAGATCTACGCCGTTCTTTCGGTGCTGATCGCCATGGCCTTTGTGCTGAGCGCCTGCGGCCAGGCGACGCCGACCGAGGCACCGCCGGTGGTGGAGCCGACCGCGGCCCCGCCTACCGAGCCCCCGCCTCCGCCCCCGACCGACGCCCCGCCGGCCTACATCGCCTGCCAGGTGTCGGACACCGGTGGCACGGATGACAAGTCGTTCAACCAGTTCGCCTGGGTCGGCATGGAGCGCGCGCAGACCGAGCTGGGTGTTGACATCCGCTTCCTCGAGTCCAAGGGTGAGGCCGACTATGAGCCGAACCTGAACGCCTTCGTCGAGGAAGGCTGCAACATGATCTTCGGCGTGGGCTTCCTGCTGGACGGGGCCCTGGCGAAGGTTGCGCCCGCCAATCCGGATGTCAGCTTCGGCGGCATCGACACCTGGTCGCCAGACGTCGCGAACTACATGGGCAGCTACTACAACATCCACGAGGCCACGATGCTGGCCGGCTACCTGGCGGCGGGCATGACCACAGACCGGGATCGTCGGCGTGTACGCCGGCATCAACATCCCGCCGGTCACCGCCTTCAGCGACGGCTACTACCTGGGCATCCAGGCCTACAACGAGGCTCACGGCACCGACGTGAAGCTCGAGGGCTGGGATCCGGTGGCGCAGGACGGCCTGTTCACCGGCGACTTCACCGACACCGACAAGGGCCGCACGATGACCGAGACGCTGCTCGACGCGGGCGCCGACATCATCATGCCGGTTGCCGGGCCGGTGGGCCAGGGCAGCCTGGCGGTCTTCGAGGAGCGCGGCACCGGCCTGTTGATCGGTGTCGACACCGACTGGAGCGCCTTCTACCCTGATCAGGCCGACTTCGTTCTGGCCAGCGCCATGAAGCGCATGGACCTGTTCGTCTTCGACCAGATCTCGGCCGGCGTGGACGGCACGTTCGCCGGCGGCAACTTCACCGGCACGCTCGAGAATGGCCGTGTGTCGATGGACGTCGGCTCGGCTTGGATCGACAAGGTCCCGGCTGACCTGATGGCCGAGATCGAGGCCCTCAAGGCCAAGATCGTCGCCGATCCGACCATCGCCGTTTACGCACGCTAGGGCCAGGGCGGTTCTCGCACGACCGAACGCCGCACGGAAGCAGGGGCCAGGAGCGATCCTGGCCCTTGTTCGATTCCGGCGATGGGCTCCGGTCTGGGCCAGACGGTCGTCGCCTCGTTGCATGCCCTGAAGTTCTGTGCTGTAATACGCAAACCCCGATGCGCCCGCCCATCCCCAGGCTGGCGGCCGTCGGTGGACCCCCTGCGTGAGGAACCTATGGCGCCAATCCTCGAGCTCGAAGGGATCACCAAGCGCTTCCCGGGAATCCTGGCCAACGACCACATCAACCTGTCCCTGGAGGAGGGTGAGATCCACGCCCTGCTGGGGGAGAACGGCGCCGGCAAGACGACGCTGATGAACATCCTCTACGGGCTGTACTCCCCGGACGAAGGCCGCATCCTCATCCGGGGGCAGGACTCCCGCATCCGCTCCTCCGGGCGATGCCATCCGGGCCGGCATCGGCATGGTCCACCAGCACTTCATGCTCATCCCGGTCTTCACCGTCACCGAGAACGTGATGCTGGGAGACGAATCCACGACCTTCGGCGGGGTCCTCGACCACAAGACGGTGGCGAAGCGCATCCTGGAGATCTCGGGCGCCTACAACCTGGAGGTCGATCCCTCGGCGCGCGTCAGCGCTCTGGCGGTGGGCGTGCAGCAGCGGGTGGAGATCATCAAGCTGCTCTACCGCGAGGCGAGCATC
This sequence comes from uncultured Chloroflexia bacterium, assembly GCA_963818575.1. Taxonomy (GTDB): domain Bacteria; phylum Chloroflexota; class Anaerolineae; order Anaerolineales; family E44-bin32; genus DYJB01. Next base: position 38,219 of record CAWFSV010000016.1, read on the forward strand.
CTGATCTTCGATGAACCGACGTCGGTGCTCACCCCTCAGGAGGCCGACCAGCTGTTCCGCATCATGCGCTCGCTGGCCGAGAGCGGCAAGTCGATCATCTTCATCACCCACAAGCTGCGCGAAGTGCTGGACGTGGCCGACCGCATCACGGTCATCCGCCAGGGCCGCGTGATCGGGACGACAACGCCGCGCGAAGCGAACATGAACAAGCTGGCGTCGATGATGGTGGGGCGGGATGTGGTCCTGGAGATCGAGAAGGCCAAGGCCCGGCCGGCCGGCGTCACGCTCAAGGTGCAGAACCTCAAGGTCCTTTCCGACCGGAACATGATGGCCGTCAATGGCGTCAGCTTCGAGGTATCCGCCGGGGAGGTGCTGGGGATCGCCGGCGTGCAGGGCAACGGGCAGACGGAGCTGGTGGAGGCGCTGACGGGCCTGCGCCGCCCGGTGGAGGGCCGCGTCGAACTGCTGGGCAAGGAGATCAGCCGCGGCACGCCGCGTCGGATCACCGAGCTGGGGTCGGCGCACGTCCCGGAGGACCGGCAGCGCGACGGGCTGGTGCTCTCGTACCCGGTGACCGACAACCTGGTGCTGAACACCTACTACCTGAAGCCCTACGCCAGGGGGGTGGTCCTGCAGCCGAAGGTGATCCTCGAGCATGCCGAGGAGCTGATCGAAGCCTTCGACATCCGCACGCCGTCGCCGCAGGTGGACGTCGGCACGCTGTCGGGGGGCAACCAGCAGAAGGTGATCGTGGCCCGCGAGCTTTCTCGCCCGATCAAGCTGTTGATCGCGGCGCAACCGACGCGCGGGCTCGACGTCGGCTCGATCGAGTACATCCACAGCCGTGTGATCCAGAAGCGCGACGAGGGGGTGGCCGTGCTGCTGGTTTCCACCGAGCTCGACGAGGTGCTGCAGCTCTCGGACCGGGTGGCGGTGATGTACCGGGGCCAGATCGTCGACGTGCTGCCGATCGAAGAGGCCACCAAGGAGCGCGTCGGCCTGCTGATGGCCGGCATCCATCCCGAGAGCCAGGCGGCCTGATGGCCGCCGCTCTTCAGCGCAACGCCGCGGAGAGGTCTGGCCCATGAGCGATGCGAAGACCGAAGCCAAGGAAGCGAAGCCGTCCGCCATCGGGATCTTCTTCGATGAGCTGCGTCGGAGCTCGCTGCTCATTCCGATTCTGGCGATCGTGAGCGGCCTGCTGCTGGGCGGCCTGATCGTCGCCGTGACCAGCGAGAGCTTCTACGAGGTGTGGTCCGACCTCGCCGCTGCAGGCCATCGGCAACGGGTTCAAGGCGGCGTGGGAATCGTACGTCACGCTGTTCTCCGGCGCGTTCGGGACCCCGTCGAAGATCGCGGCCGCCCTCGAGAGCGGGGACGCCCTGGCCATTCGGCGGGCCTTCAACCCGTTCTTCGAGAGCCTGGTGAAATCGATCCCCTACATGTTCGCCGGGCTGGCGGTGGCGCTTGGTTTCCGCGCCGGCGTGTTCAACATCGGGGTGGAAGGCCAGATCTTCATGGGGGGCATCTTCTCGGTATGGGTGGGATACACCTTCAAAGGTCTGCCCCCGATCATCCATATCCCGTTTGCCTTCCTGGCCGGGGCGCTGGGAGGAGCGCTGTGGGGCTTCATCCCCGGGCTGCTGAAAGCCAAGACCGGCGGCCACGAGGTGATCAACACGATCATGATGAACTACATTGCCTACCGGGTCACCGATTGGCTGCTGCGTGAGCCGATGAAGCGCCCGGGCTCGACCAATCCGATCAGCCCGATCATCGAGGACAGCGCCAAACTGCCGCAATTCTTCCCGGATCCGATCCGCTTCCATCTGGGGTTCTTCATCGCCCTGGCGGTGGCGGCGCTGGTGTTCTGGTTCCTGTTCAAGACCAAATGGGGCTTCGACCTGCGGACGGTGGGCGCCAACCCGCGCGCCGCCCGCTATGCGGGCATGAACATCGTGACCGGCACGATCCTGGCGATGTCGCTGTCGGGCGCGCTGGCCGGTATGGCCGGAGCCAACGAGCTCCTGGGCGTGAACCACAACCTCTCGCAGTCGTTCTCTCCGGGTTATGGGTTCGACAGCATTGCGCTGGCGCTGCTCGGTCGGACGCACCCCGTCGGCGTGATCCTCTCGGCGCTGCTCTTCGGCTTCCTGCGCAACGGAGCCGTCCGGATGCAGGCGGCGGCCGGCATCCCCATCGACATCATCTCGGTCATGCAGGCCTTCATCCTGGCCTTCATCGCCGCGCCGGCGATCGTCCGCAGCATCTACCGCCTGAAGGAGCCGAAGAAGGCCGAGGCGGAGTTCCACGTCCGAGGCTGGGGAGGGAACTGAGCCGATGAGCGCCACGACATCCACGCTTGAGATGGGCACGGTCAGCGTCCCACAGACCCGGCGGCGCGTGCTGGGCTTCATCTTCCTCGGGGTAGCGGCGTTCATCTGGCTGGTGTTCCTGCGCGCGGTCGACCCGATGATGGACACCACGATGCGCCTGTACCCGGGCGGCTCGACGGTGGTCGTGGACGACTGGGTTTTCAATACGCAGGCGATGCTGTGGGTCATGGCGGCGGGCTGCGCCGCGGTCGGCTCATTCCAGCTGGTGCGGGGGTTCGGCCGCCGCACGGGGCTGGCCTTCGGAGTGGTGGGGGGCATGTTCGTGTTCGCCTTCCTCTCCTGGGCGGCCTCCGGCGGCACGCTCAATCTGGCCGGGATGCTGCGCATCATGGTGGTGCGCTCCGTGCCGCTGACGCTCGGGGCGCTCTCGGGAATCCTGTGCGAGCGGGCCGGCGTGTTCAACATCGCCATCGAGGGCATGATGCTGACGGCGGCCATGATCGGGACGATCGTGGGCAGCGTCAGCACGCTGTGGATCGGGCTGCTCGGCGCTATCCTGGCCGGAGGGTTGCTGGGGCTGGTGCATGCCATTCTGTCGATCAGATACCGCACGGATCAGATCATCTCGGGCACGGTCATCAACATCTTCGCCGTGGGGATCACCTCGTTCATCTCGGGCAAGTTCATGCAGCCGATGCCGCAGTTCAACGATCCGGGGATCTTCGTTCCGTATGAGATTCCCCTGCTCAGCCAGATCCCCGTGCTCGGCCCCGTGCTCTTCCGGCAGAACGTCTTTGTCTACGGCATGTTCTTCTTCGTAGCCTTCCTGAGCTTCATGCTCTTCAAGAACTCGCTGGGGATTGCGGCATCGGGCCGTGGGCGAGCACCCCAAGGCGGCCGACACCCTGGGCGTCAATGTGATCCGGACCCGCTACATGGCTGTCATCCTGGGCGGGATGATGGCCGGGTTCGCCGGCGCCTACTTCACCCTGGGCTCGGTGGGCAAGTTCGACCAGGTGATGACGGCCGGACGCGGATTCATCGCCCTGGCGGCGATGATCTTCGGGAACTACATGCCGGTGGGGGCAATGATTGCAGGGCTGCTGTTCGGCTTCTCCAACTCCCTGGCGGCCAGCCTGGCGGTGCTGCGGGTGAAGATCCCGTCCGAATTCCTGCTGATGACGCCCTACCTGATCACCATGCTCGTGCTGGCGGGGGTCGTCGGCCGGGCACAGATACCGGCGGCGGGGGGCAAACCGTACGATAAGGAGTAGGTCGGCAGCCGCCGGCCGCTGAGACCAGCCGTTTCCCAGGGAGCGCCCGCACCTTCGGCGGGCGCTCTTGCGTTGGCGGCGCTGGGTGGGAGAAGGGGGTCGAGGCGCAGTGCGCGCCTGCGGCTACAGCCGGCGCAGCAGCTGGATCTCAGGGATCACGAAGGCGAGGGCGATCGCGCCGCCGGCCAGCGATGCGGCCAGGGCGCCGGGTAGAGCAGAGGGAACCCAGGCCATGAGCGCCCACGCGACCAGGCCGCCACGCGGCCAGGCCAGCCAGCGCGCTGCCGAAACTCACGCGTGCCAGCACGCGTCCCTGACGCAGCACGGCGGGGAATCGCCGGGAGAGCAGGACGAGCAATAGTCCGGCTTCCAGGCTGAAGGCCAGGCTGTTGGCCAGCCCGATCCCGGGCGCGCCCAGCGGCGTGAATAACCCAATCCCTGCGACGACGAAGAGCACCGCACCAGCCATCGTGGCCAACAGCGGTGTGCGTGCGTCCTTGCGTGCATAGAAACCGCGCGCCGCCACCTCGAGCAGGGAGTGTCCGGTCAGGCCAAGCAGGTAGGCGCGCGTCGCCCAGGCAACCAGATCGGTCCCGGCGGCGTCGAACCCGAAGGCGGCCTGCACCAGGGGCCGAATCACGATGGCCAGGATGACGGTCGCCGGCAGGCAGAATGCGAGCAGCACCTGCACGGCACGGCCGAGGCTGGCCTCGAACGCTTGCTCGTCGCCGCGGGCGGCCTGCTCGGAAAGCGTCGGCAGCAGTGCCGTGCCGAGGGCCGTGCCGACGATCGTCTCCGGCACCTGCATGATCAACCAGCCAAAGGCCAGCGCCGTCACCGCACCCACGCCGAGCCGGGAGGCGAGATTGTCCTGCATGATGAAGATCAGGTTGAATGCGCCGATGGTCAGAATGCGCGGGCCGAGCAGGTGCGCCACCTGCTGCAATCCCGGGTGATGCAGCCCAAGCCGAGGGGTCCAGCGGAACCGAAAGCGGAGCAAGCCCGGGATTTGGATCGCCAGATGAAGGACGGCGCCCAGGATGACGCCGATCACCAGGCCGTGTACGCCCCATCCCGCCGCCGGGAGCTTGAGCGGGCCGAGAGCCAGCCCAACCGACGGGGCGAGCACCAGCGCGCCGAAGATCTGGCCGAGGTCGTAGAAGACCGGCGCCATGGCGGGCAGCAGGAAGTGCTGGTTCGCCTGCAGCCCGGCCATCACCAGGCCGCTGAGGGAGAAGATCAACGTGGCGACCAGGTTGAGGCGCATCAGGTTCACCACCAGCGCCTGCAGATCCGGGGTGAAACCGGGGGCGATGCCCAGTTCGGAGCGCACGATCGGGCCGGCGAAGGCGGCGATCACAATCGCCAGCCCGCTGGTGAGCAGGAAAGCCCAGTTGCCGATGCGGCTGAACAGCTCCCACATCGGGGGGCGGCCCTGACGTTCGAGTACTTCGGCCAGCACGGGGATCAGCGCCAGCGCCAGCGCGCCGCCGGAGATCAGGGCAAAGAGCAGATCCGGGAGGTTGTTGGCGGCGTTGAAGGCATCCAGCTCGGCGCTGATGCCGAACTGGCGCCCGATGATGACCTGGCGCACGAACCCGAGGCCCTTGTCGAGCGCGAAGAACGCCGCGACGAGGAGCGAGGATCGGGCGACGTGCGACAGCGCGGGCTTGGGGATGGCGCGAACGGGTGCGGTCGTCATCGGCCGGCGATGCCTCAGGGCGCGGCGTCCAACGCCTGCAGCAGCTCGAGGCTGGGGGCGAAGCCCTCGTGGTATCCCAGGCTCGTGCGCAGATCGTCGACGGCGCCGGCCGAGTCGCCGATCGCGGCGCGCGCCCGGGCGCGCCAGTACCAGCTCTCCTCGAGCGTCGGCTCGCTGGCGTTGACCAGCGTCTGCGTGGCGAGATTGATCACGTCGCCGTAGCGCCCGGTGAAGAAGTAGGCGAAGTACGGCCCGGTCTGATACCACAGCATGCGCCACGGGCGATGATCGGGATCGGCGACCGCCATCTGCGCGTCGAGGGCATAGGCCTCGTCGAAGGCCAGGGCCGCGCCGGCGTAGTCCTGCAGCCGAACCAGGTTCGTGCCGCGGTTGAACCAGGCGAAGAACTGATCGCGCCCCGACGAGGCGAAGACCTCATCCGAGGCCTGCTGTGCCGTTGCGGCGTTGTTGTAGTCCTCGTCGGCGTGCGGCCCCAGCAGGCTCATCACCTCGGCCTGGCGGTCGGGGGGATACACCACCAGATACAGGTAGTTGAAGGCGCGCCAGTAGGCCTGCAAGTCGGCATAGCTCACCGGCAGATCGGGCATGATGTAGGAGTCCTGGGCGGTGAAGCGCTGCCGGGCGTCGTCGTAGCCGGTGATGACCTCGTAGTGGCCCATCCAGCCGTCGAACCCCGCGCCCTCGAAACCCTTCTCGACGACCACCGGGATGCCGGCGGCGACGAAGCGCTTGATCAGGTCGAGATCGCCGCCGACGCGCACGATCACGCTGCAGGTCGGTCTCGTCCTCGACGTAGGCGGCCATCTCATACGGCATGACGTTCTTGTCGCGTGGATTGGGCTTGAGGTAGGCGGCGGTGTCGCGCTGGTCGCCCTGCCAGCCCCAGAAGGACAGGGCCATCGACAGTGTCGCCGGGCCGCAGTTGTTCCACTTCTGGTACTCGTGCCGCACGCCGCTGAGCTGGACGCTCGCCGGCAACGGCGTGGGTTCGATGGTCGGTGTCGGTGTGACGGTCGGGGGCTGCGTCGGGCCGGGTGTCGCCGTGAGCGTTGCCGTCGGCGTCAGAGCCGAGAGCGTCGTCTGAACCATCGCCTGCAAGGTCGGGTCCGGGGTGAAGACCGCTTCTTCGGGTGGCGACAAGGCGTACTTGATGCGAGCGCGCAGTTCGCTGACGCGCCAACCCACCCGGTCCTGAACGAAGGGCAGGTTGTAGACCACGGCCAGGAGGGCGATCAGGGCAAGGGCGGCGCCGAACCCCAGGACCGCCGATCGCCGGCGGGGACGAGGCATGCGGCGATTATACCCGCAGGCCGTCCTCGACCGGCTCCCAGATCACGTGGGCACGCCGTTGGAAGCGCTCGAGCACTTTCAACAGCGGCGCCCCAAGCAGCGCGACCAGGAGCACGTTGCCGACGGCCGCCATGCTGTCCCAGGCGAGCGAGGTCACCAGGTAGAAACGCCCGTAGCGCGTCAGCGTCTGGACCAGATCGAGGCCCGGCAGCCAGGCCAGGTCCGGCGCCTGGATGGCGTAGGGCCAGAAGTACAGGTTGGTCAATGCGCCGTACGCCCAACCCCATGCCGCACCGTACACCGCCAGCCACACAAGCTGCGGGCCGCGGCGCGGCAGCCAGGCGGCGCCCAGCCCGACCCAGCCGGCAGCCAACATCTGATAGGGGGTCCACGGCCCGATGCCGCCGGCCGTCAGCGGCCCGGAGACCAGCATCGTCAGCGCCCCCATCATGAAGCCCAGCCGTGATCCGAGCGTGAAGCCGACGAGCAGGATCAACAGGTAGACCGGTGAGAACCCTCCCGGCAGCGGCACAACGTTGTCGATCACTCGCAGAACCGTATTCAATCCGACGAGGGCGCCGAGGATGGCAATGGTATGCAGCGTCAGACCGTGCTGTGCTTCGGCGATCAGCGCCAGCAACACCAGGCTGGCCGCGCCGCTGAATAGCAGAAGAGCCGCCCGCGACTGCGAAGTCGCCGCAAGCGTGGGAGCCCAGAAGGGGTAGAGGAAGAACGCCAGGCCGACCAGGTTCATCAACAGGAAGGCGAGGTTGGCGGGCGTGAAGCGGCGAAGCCAGGCAGGCGCAGTCATCCAACCGCCTCACGCACGACGACCTGCGGTCGCTCGGGGCCCACCGAGATCCAGCGGATCGGCACGCCGAGCAGCGACTCAATCCGCTCGAGGTAGGTACGGGCCTCACGGGGAAGGGCGTCCCAGTCGCGAACGCCGGACACATCCTGTGGCCAGCCGACGAATTCCTCATACTCAGGCGCGAAGTCCTCCAGCGTGGAGGGAAGCCCGGGAAGGTCGGCGTGCCGAGATTCCCTGCCGCTGATAGGCGGTGCACAGCCGGAGGGCGGGGAGCTGGCCGAGGATGTCGAGTTTGGTCACCGCCAGGTCGGTCAATCCGTTGAGGCGCGTGGCGTAGCGCAGCAGGACACCGTCCAGCCAGCCGACGCGGCGCGGCCGCCCGGTGGTCGTGCCGAACTCGTCCCACGGGTGCGACCCGCTGCCGCGCAGCGAGTCGGCCGTGGGCCCGCTGAGCTCCGTCGGGAACGGGCCGGCGCCGACGCGTGTCTGGAACGATTTGGCGACTCCGATGACACGCCGCACGTGCCGCGGCCCGACCCCGAGACCGATCAAGGCGCCGCCGGCCGTGGCGGACGAACTGGTGACGTAGGGGTACGTCCCATGATCCAGATCGAGCAGCGTGCCCTGGGCGCCCTCGGCCAGGATGGTCTTCCCGGCGGCGAGCGCGTCCGCCACGAGTGCGGTCGTGTCGGCCAGGAACGGGCGCAGGCGAAGGGCGAGCTCTCGGTAGGAGCGGGCCGAATCGGCCGGATCAGGGGCCGGGAGTCCGTAGAAGGTTTCCAACAAGCGCGCGGCGCGCTCAGCATGCGCGCGAACCAGGACGGCGAATTCGTCGGGGTCATTCATCGCCTCGGCGCGCAGCCCGAGCCGGGAGGCCTTGTCGGCGTAGGCCGGGCCGATGCCGCGCCCGGTCGTGCCAAGGGAACTGCCGGAGCGGGCGCGCTCTTCGGCGCCGTCCAGGGCCCGATGCGCCGGGGTGATCAGATGTGCGGCCAGGGAGACGGCCAGGCGCCGGGGCGGAGACTTCGACTCCGGCGGACGCCAGCGAGTCGATCTCTTCGACGAGCGTGGCCGGGTTGAGGACCATGCCGTGACCCAGGACGCAGCGCGTGTGGGATTGGAGGATGCCGGAAGGGATCAGATGCAGCTTGAACAGGTGTCCATCGACGGTGACCGAGTGGCCGGCATTGTCGCCGCCGCTGTAGCGCGCCACCACGTCGGCCTGCGCTGCGAGCAGGTCGGTGATGCGGCCCTTCCCCTCGTCCCCCCACTGCGCGCCGATCAGGATATCGAGCGGCATGGCGATCCCTCGCGCGGCAGTATAACATGGGGGTCTGCACGCACCGGTGAGGAGGCTGACCGGAACGATGAGCGACGCGTCGAATGTGACGGAGCGTGAAGGGAGTCGGGGGCTCTCGCGTCGAGATGCCCTGCGGCTGGCGGGGGTCACGCTGGCGGGATTGGCGGCATCAGCCGCGGGGAGTGCCTGGTACGTGCGGTTCGTGGCGCCGCGAGCGCTCGACGTCACATTGTTCGACCTGCGTCTACCCAACCTACCCGGGGCGCTGGACGGCCTGCGCATCGCCCACCTGAGCGATCTGCACGCGTCCGAGATTGTCGAGCCGGAATGGATCCGGAGCGCGGTCGATGCGGCCAACGAGTATCTGCCGGACCTGGTCTGCCTGACCGGGGATTTCGTCTACCGCTCGGCGGGCTGGGCGACGGCATGCGCACAGGAGCTTGCGCGCCTGGAATCTCCCGGGGGCAGTTACGCCGTGCTTGGAAATCACGACGTGTGGAACGGCGCCGATGCAGTCGCTGGGGCGCTGCAGGCTGCGGGGATCCACGTCCTCCGCAATCAGGGGCTGCAGGTCAAGATCCGCGAGACGGCGGCCTGGATCATCGGCGTGGAGGACACGGGGCTTGGATGCCTTGGTGACGACGGAGGTTGGGAGGACTTGCGTCTGGCCTACGCGCCGGCCAGGCAAGCGGCTGACAGAGTCCTCGCCGCCATCCCAGCCGGAGTACCGAGCCTGCTCCTGGTGCACAACCCGGACTTCATGCAGTTGATGACCGATCGCCCCGTCGACCTGGCGCTTGCCGGCCACACACACGGTGGTCAAGTCGTCCTTCCAGGAATCGGCCCGCTTGTGCTGCCGTCATGCTTCGGTCGCACGTATGCCCGCGGGTTGGTGCAATCCCCCGGCGGCCCGGTGTACGTCAACCGCGGGGTCGGGCTGATTGAGCCCGCCGTGCGCCTGAACTGCCCGCCGGAGGTGGCAGTCATCACGCTGCGGCGGGAGTAGAACCCGGCACGGTGAGCAATGGTTGGGGGCGCAGGCCTGGAGGGGGATGGAGTCCTGCGCCCGGCGAACGGGCTATAATCGAGACAAGGCACCAGCCGTGCGATCGATCCTTCGAACCCTGGCCTTCTCCGTAGCGGTGCTGCTCCTGGCGGCCACGGCGATCCGCGCCCCGGCTCTGGCTGGTGAATCGCCGCGGCCGGCGGCCCAGGCAGGCGACTTCGCCACGCCGACGCCCGGCCCCGACGGCAAGATCATCTACATCATCCAGCAGGACGACACGTTGTGGACGATCGCCGCGCTTTCCGGGTTGAGCGTGGAACAACTGCGCGCCCTCAACGGCCTGGCGATCAACGACTTCATCGTGCCCGGGGGTCAGCTTCTGCTGGGGTATGCCGGGCCGGTACAACCGACGGCTGCGCCCGGAGAGGCCCCCACACCCACGCCGCTGCCGCCGACGCCCACCCCGATCTTCGGCACCGCCGAAATCTGCGCGCTGCTGTTCGTGGATGAGAATGGGAACGCCAGGCTGGACGCTGCCGAACCTCCCCTGGGCGGCGGCCAGGTGAGCATCGCCAACGTCAGTGGACAACTGGCGGCGGAGTTTGCCACGGCCGTCGAGTATTCTGAGGATGGCCTGCCGCTCAGCCACTGCGTCCCGGACCTGCAGACCGGCGACTACAACGTCAGTGCGGCCGTGCCGCCGGACTACAACCCGACGACCGCCATGAGCGTTCCCGTGCGCATCGATCCGGGCGACACGCGCTACGTCGAGTTCGCCGCCCAGCCGAGCGCCGCGCTGGTGAACTCCGGCGAGGGCGGCGGACCCCGGTCGACGGCGCTTGGGATTCTCGGCCTGCTTCTTCTGGCCGCCGCCGGCGGGCTGGCGGTCTATGCCGCACGGCTCGGACGCAAGTCGCCTCGCTGGACTCGCAAGTAATCCCCGACACACGCGCATCTCATCCGGAGATCACCGCCACGGATGCCCGGGCGCTATTTCGTCTTGAGCAAGTCGGCCAGCGCGCCCAGCAGCGTGATGACGTTCTCCGCCCGGCTGGAGTGGCCCATCAGCCCGATGCGCCACACCTTGCCCGCCAGCGGCCCGAAGCCGCCTGCGATCTCGATGTTGAAGTCCTGGAGCAAACTCCGCCTCAGGCCGGCGTCGTCCAGACCTGCCGGCAGGACGGGAGTGGATAGGCTCGGGAGTCGGTGCGCTGGCGGCACCAGCAAGGGCAGGCCCAGCGCCTCCAGCCCACCCCACAACCTCTCGGCATTGCGCTGATGGCGTGCGAAGCGGGCCGACAGCCCCTCCTCTTCGACCAGGCGAAGCGCCTCACGCAGCGCATAGGCCAGGCTGATGGAAGCCGTGTGATGGTACGTCGGCTTCTCGCTCCAGTACTTGTCGAGCAGCGACAGGTCGAGGTAGAAGGAAGTCACGGGCGACCGGCGGGTCCGGAGCTGCTCTTCGGCGCGCGGGCTGAGCGTGATGGGCGCCAGACCGGGTGGAGCGGATAGACACTTCTGCGACGCGCCGTAAGCAACGTCGACGCCCCAGGCATCGACCTCGACCGGCAGCCCGCCAAGCGACGTGACGCAGTCGAGGACCAGCAGCGCGTCGTGCCGATGGCAGACCTCCGCCACGGCGGCGATATCCGGCTGACAGGCGCCGGTCGAAGTCTCCGCGTGCACCAGCGTCACGATCCGGGCGGGATCGTGCCTGGAGTGCGCGGTTGATCTCGTCAACCTCAAACGTCCGGCCCCATGGCGCCTCCAACTTGACGACCTCGGCGCCCAGGCGGCGAGCGATCTCGGCCAGCCGGTCTCCGAAGAATCCATGCACGCATGCCAGCAGCGGGTCGCCCGGCTCCACCAGGTTGGCCAGCGCTGCTTCCATGGCCGCCGTGCCCGTACCGGAGACCGCCAGCGTCAGCCGGTTGCCGGTCTGAAACACCTGGCGCAGGAGGGCCTGGATATCGGCCAGGATGGCGATGAAATCCGGATCCAGATGTCCAACCAGCGGGGTGGCCATGGCGCGCAGGACGCGGGGAGGAACCATGCTGGGGCCCGGGCCGAGGAGCAGCCGCGGAGATGGGTCGAGGTCGTGATCGATGGCAGCCATGCAGGCCTCCAGGCGCTGAGAACGTGCCATGGATTGTAGGCCGCCGGCGGTGGACGGACAACACCCCGGCCGCAACGGACAAGAGCGGGCGACTGGATGAAAGGCGCGCGAGAGGTGGGCCGCACTGGATGAGGCAGGACGGCCGCGCTTCGCCGGCGCGCTTTTCAGGTCCCTATCAAGCCGCGCGCTGGCGCAGGAATCCTCCTAGAATGGAATTGGCCAAAGGGCCAACTGTCAGCCGAACTCCGGGTTTCCGTCAAGGAAGGGAGGAGGTGGCTATCCGGGCAAGTCAGCAGCCCTCCGGGCTGGTCCTACACTGAGGCAGAAGAGAGGCGAGCCGGCTGGCTCGCCTCTCTCTTTTCGGCATCACGACTTCGGAAGTCCGCAGGACTTCCGAAGTCGATGTCATGCCTTGAGCATCTGCCGGACAACCGCATGCAGGATCCCGCCGTGGCGGTAGGACTCGAGCTCCAGAGGTGTATCGATGCGCACGCGCGCTTTGAATTCGACCGCGGCCCCGGTCTCACGTTCGGCCCGCACGCTGACCAGCCCTCCGGGCGCCAACCCTTCAGCCAGCCCATGCAGGCTGATGGACTCCTGCCCGGTCAGCAGCAAGCTGTGAGGGGTTTCTCCGGGCAGGAACTGAAGCGGCAGCACGCCCATGCCGACCAGGTTCGAGCGGTGGATGCGCTCGAACGACTCGGCCAGCACGGCGCGCACGCCGAGCAGCCGCGGCCCCTTGGCGGCCCAGTCGCGTGACGAACCGGTCCCATACTCCTTGCCGGCGATGATCAGCAGCGGCACGCCCTCGGAGCGATAGCGCATGGCGGCCGCATAGATGCTCATCCGCTCGCCGTCCGGGAAATGAACGGTCACGCCCGCCCTCGACACCCGGGACCAGCAAGTTCTTCAGGCGGATGTTCCCGAACGTCCCGCGCGTCATCACCCGGTCGTTCCCGCGCCGGCTGCCGAACGAATTGAAATCGCGCACCGGCACACCTTGCTCGATCAGGAAGTGACCGGCCGGCCCGTCGGCCGGGATCGCCCCGGCGGGCGAGATGGCGTCCGTGGTGACCGAATTGCCCAACAGGGCGAGCACCCGCGCCCGGGTCACGTCTTGCAGCGGCGGTACGTCCCGCGTCAGGCCTTCGAAGAACGGCGGTTCCTGGATGTAGGTGGAGGCCGGGTCCCAGGCGTACAGGTCGCCGGCGCTGACCGGCAGAGCAGCCCACGTTTCATTTCCGGAGAACACCTCGGCATAGCGCTGGCGGAAGAGCTCCGGGCGTACGTGTTGCTCGATGAGCCGCTGGACCTCCGCCGTTGACGGCCACAGATCGCGCAGGAAAACGGGCTGACCATGAGCGTCGACCCCGAGCGGGCTATGGATCAGATCCACATCCGTCGTCCCGGCCAGGGCCAGCGCGACGACCAGCGGGGGCGACGCCAGGTAGCTGGCGCGCACATGCGGGTTGATCCGCCCTTCGAAATTCCGATTGCCGGACAGTACCGCCGAGGCGACGAGATCGCCCTCGCCGATGGCACGAACAACCTCACCCGGGAGGGGTCCGCTGTTCCCGATGCAGGTCGTGCAGCCGTAGCCGACGACGTTGAACCCCAGGTCGGCCAGGGGTTCGAGCAGCCCGGCGTCACGCAGATAGTCGGAGACCACGCGCGACCCCGGCGCCAGGCTGGTCTTGACGTACGGCGGGACGTGCAGGCCGCGGCGCAGCGCGTTGCGGGCAAGCAGTCCGGCGGTGATCAGCACGGAGGGGTTCGAGGTGTTGGTGCAGGACGTGATGGCGGCGATGACGACCGCGCCGTGGCCGATCTCGACCGCCGAACCGTTCGTCCCGACGCTGGCGCGGCGTGCGGTTGCCTCGGGCGGGAGCGCAAAGCCTCCGTCGGCAACGGATGCGGTCAACGTCCGCCGAAAGGAGGCCTGCAGTTGGGAGAGCGGCACGCGGTCCTGGGGGCGCTTCGGGCCGGCCAGGCTCGAACTCGACCGAGTCGAGCGGCAGGTCGACGACTTCGGAGTATGACGGATCGGGGATCGTGTCGGTTCGGAAGAGCTGTTGTTCGCGGCAGTAGCGTTCGACCAGGTCGACGGTCGATTCGGGCCGGCCGGTCAGCCGCAGGTAACGCAGCGTCTCCTGGTCGACGGGAAAGAAGCCGACGGTGGCGCCGTACTCGGGCGCCATGTTGGCCAGCGTCGCCCGATCGGGCAGGGTGAGCTCGGACAGCCCGGGGCCGAAGAACTCGACGAACTTGTCGACCACGCCGTGGAGGCGCAGCATCTGGGTGACGGTGAGCACCAGATCGGTCGCCGTCACCCCTTCCGGCAGCCGGCCATGCAGCCGCACGCCGACGACTTCCGGGGCGACGATCACCAGCGGTTGACCGAGCATCGCCGCTTCGGCCTCGATCCCGCCTACGCCCCAGCCGATCACGCCCAGCCCGTTGACCATCGTGGTATGCGAGTCGGTGCCGACGAGCGTGTCGGGGAAGGCGCGGCCGTCTCGGGTCAGGACGACGCCCGCCAGGTATTCCAGGTTGACCTGATGCACGATGCCTGTGGCCGGCGGGACGACGCGGAACTGGCGAAATGCCTGTTGGCCCCAACGCAGGAACTCGTAGCGCTCGCGATTGCGCTGGAACTCGAGCTCGGCGTTGCGATTCAGCGCCTCCGACGAGGCGAAGAAATCGACCTGCACCGAGTGGTCCACGACCAGGTCGACGGGGATGCGAGGGTTGATCTTGGAAGGATCGCCGCCCAAGCGTGCCAGGGCGTTGCGCATGGCGGCCAGATCGACGACGGCCGGCACACCGGTGAAATCCTGCATCAGGACGCGGGCCGGAAGGAAGGGGATCTCCGGGCGCCGGGCGGCGGTCGGTGTCCACCCGGCCAGAGCGACGACGTCGGCTTCGGTGATGCTCCGCCCGTCGACCTGGCGCAGCACAGCCTCCAAGAGCACGCGCAGGGAAAACGGGAGGCGCGCAAGCGTGCACAACCCGGATTGCTCGAGGCGATCCAACCGCGCGATTTCATATCGACCGTGGGGAGTCGTCAGCGTCGCGACGGCACCAAAGGGATTCGAATCCATCCTGCTCTCCGTCCGAGGCCGGGTGGCGGCCAGGGAGGCAGAGTATAATCCCGAGCGGTTGCCCTTCGGCAGCCATTCTCCGCAGAGGGCCCGTCGCCTTGTTTGTCTGGCTGCTCCCCGGACTCTGGGCCCTGGCCGGCCTGGCGCATCTGCTGCACCGCTGGGACCGTCGGCACCGCCGAGATTTCCTGACTGCCTACTTGCGCACCCTCGCCGTCCTCGATGTATGGCGCGGGACGATGTTCGCCCTGGCCGCCACGACCAGCGGGGTGTTGCTGCACCTATCGGTCGGCGCGCTCACCCTTACGCCACGGCTGATCTCCCCGGTCATCCTGCTCAGCACGCTGATTGTCTACGCTGCGCAAGGGACGCCGCAGGCCACGCGGCTGATCCTCAACCTGTTTTCCAGCGGCCTCGTCTGGGGCGTCGCCATCCCGCTCGCGGTGGGGCTGGCGGTGCTGCTCGGGTGGGTGCCGGTCCCCGGCGGATTGGCGAACCTGCTCCTCTCGGGAGGCGGTGCTCGGCTGGCCGAGTTGCTGGCGATGACGGTCGGGCTGTACACCGTCGTTGTCCTCTACCAATTCCTCACCAACCGGGGCCTGCCGCGATGGATCTCCGGGTCCCTGGCCCTGCTGGCCGGGGGGATCATGCAGACAGCCCTGTTTGGGCTCGGTGCAGGCGCGGGCCCTACGGCCGGCAGGTCTGGTCAGTTGGCCGCCGAGATTGGCGGGTCGGTGCTCTCGACGGCCGCCATCCTGCCGCTGGCGATCGTCTTTCATGCCTGGCAGGCGCGCAGGGAGCGACGCGGGGAGACCGCAACCGGAGACCGGCTGGCTCTTTCGGTGCTGAAAGAGACCTTCGACCTGCGCCGGTCGCTGGCCGAATCGCGACAAACCGTCACCCGCCTCAGCCAGACCCTGGGCATCCTGACCGACGCCAGGCACCTGATCGTCCAGGCGGTCGACCCCGACCGGCTGATGCAGGAGCTGTGCACGTTGCTCATCGGAGCGCGGCACTACCGGTTTGCCTGGATCGGCCTGAAACGGGAAGGCGACCAAGTCGTCTTCCCGGCGGCGCAGGCCGGAAACGGACAGGACTACCTCGAATCGGTAACGATCACATGGGACGAAGCCCCTACCGGCCTTGGACCGATGGGGATCGCCATCCGCGAGAACCGCGCCCACGTTGTGGTCGACACGCGCACGGACGAGCGATTTGAACCGTGGCGCGGCGAGGCCGTCCCGCGTGGATACCTGTCCATCATCGGCCTGCCGATGCGCACCGGCGGCGAGGTGGTGGGAGGCCTGGCGGTGTATGCCGACGCGCCGGACGCTTTCTCCGGCGACGAGATCGAACTTCTCCAGGGCGTGGCGGACGATCTGGCGCATGGATTGGGTCGCTTGCGGGCGGAGCGGCTGAATGTGCAGCGCCTGCGACAACTCGACATCCTGCGCGCCATGACGCAGGACATGATCTCGCTGCGCGACCTGCCCCAGCTCCAGGAGCGCATGCTGCAGCGAGCGGTCGAACTGATCGACGGCAGTTCGGGCGGGTTGTATTTGTGCGACGAACAGCGCCGGGTGCTCCGGGGCACCGCCGCCTTCCGCCTTCCCGTCGATATCCTGGGAGTGGAGTTGCCGTACGGAGACGGTGCGGCTGGGCGTGCGGCCGAGACCGGACAAGGATTGATCGTCCCCGACTACCGCACCTGGTCGAACCGCTCGGGCGCCTACGCCCCCGACGCACCCCTGCATGCGGTGCTGGCGGCGCCGATGATCTGGCAGGGTGAGGTCATCGGCGTCATCGACGTCTTGCGCGACGAACGGAGGTTGCCGTTCACGCCGGGGGACCTCGATCTGCTGCAGTTGTTCGCCAACCAGGCGGCGCTGGTGCTCGAGAACGCTCGCTTGATCGACGGGGGCCGGCAACGGGTGGAACAGCTCAGCCTGCTGCACGAGCTGACGCTGGCCGCCATCGGCGCCGAGAGCCGCCCCGAGTTCATCGATGTCCTCACGCGGCGCATGCCGGAGCTGCTGCATGCCGACAGCTGCATGCTCACCCGCTGGGACCCGATCCTCGGCGTCCCGTCTCACGAGGGGGCACGCGGTTCGATGCTGGAGGCGATCTCCCGGTTGCGCGCCCACCCGGGCGAACGCACGCTTACGGCCAGCGCGCTCGAGGCCGGGAAGGCTCTGGCGATCGAACAGGTGGCCGACAGCGACCTGCTCAGCCCACGGCTGGCCGCCGCCTTTCCCACACCGTCCGTCCTGATCGTGCCCCTGGTTGTCGGAACACGCCGCTACGGCGCGGTCTTCCTCGGATTCGATCAGCCGCACCTGTTCACGCAGGAGGAGATCGCTCTCGGCGAGCAGGCCGGCGCCCTGGTGGCGCTGGCGGTCGCCCGGCTCGAGGCGATCGAGGCGGAGAAGCACCGCAGCGCCACGCTCGCCGCGCTTCGTCAGGCGAGCCTGGCGGTGACGTCGCGGCTGGAGCTGAACGCCGTGCTGGAATCCGTCCTGGAGCACGCGCTCCAGTTGTTCTCGGGGGATGACGGCCACATCTTCCTGTACGACGGTGAACACCTGAGCTTCGGCGCTGCGCGTTGGTCGGACGCCGGACAGCATGAAGCGTACTCGGCGCCCCGGACCGACGGTCTGACGATGCGCGTGGCGCGCGGCGGGGAGCGCATCGTGGTCCCGTCGGTGGATGAAGATGCCCTGTACCGGGACTGGAAATGGGGCGGGGCGATCGTCGGCCTGCCCCTGCGAGTCGGCGCTCAGGTGCTCGGCGTGATGAACCTTGCCTTCCGTCAGCCGCGGCACTTCGCCGACGCCGAACTCGACGACCTGCAATTGTTGGCGGACCAGGCAGCCCTGGCGCTGCAAAACGCTTCCCTCTTTGCCCAGGCAGACACCGAGCGCCAGCAGCTGAGCCTGCTGGTCAATCTCGGCCGCGAGCTGGCCTCCATGGTGGAACCCGGCGCCATCCTGGAGCAGGCCGTCCGAATGACCACCCAAAGCCTCGGCGGGCGATCTGGCAGCGCCTTCCTCGTCGACCCGTCCAGCGGGAGCCTGCGTCTCATGGCTACCTGCCGCGCCGACGGGCTGGCGTTGGAGGGCCTGGCGCAGCAACTCGATGTACGTGCGGGGCACGGCCTGGAAGGCTGGGTTGCAGAACACCGCCAGGCGTGCCGCGTGGACGACGTGCGAGCCGACCCGCGCTGGATTCAATTTCCGGGGGTCGATGAGGCCGGAGGCAGCGCCATCAGCGCGCCGCTGCTGGTCGGAGATCGCCTGCTGGGCGTCCTGACGATTCTGGGCGATGAGATCTTCACCCCGGCGCACCTGAATCTGCTGGAGGCCATCTCCAGGCAGGTAGCCCTGGCGATCTCGAACGCCGCCCGATTCGAGGAGCTGGAGCGCCGGTATCGTGAGCAGGTGGTGGTGCAGCAGGTGGCCCAGGTCATCAATCGACGGCTCGAGATGCAGCCGCTTCTCGAAGAGGTCTGCCAGCAGGTGGCCGAGGTCCTGCGATACCCGAACGTCGAGATCATGCTCGTGGAGGGCGAGGAGCTGATCACGCGCGCCGCGCAGGGACATGAGCGCGCCGTCGGACTGCACATCCCGCTCTCGAAAGGGATCGTCGGTCGGGTGGCCCGGACCGACCGGACATCCCTGGTTCCGGATATCCGCCTCGATCCGGATTACGTCGTGGCGATCGCCACCACGCGATCGGAGATCGTCGTTCCGTTGCACAAAGGAAACGTGGTCATCGGCGTGCTGAACGTCGAGTCGCCGGTGTTGCACGGCCTCACCGATGACGACGCCCGGCTGCTCTCTCTGCTGGCCGACCAGGTCTCGGTGGCCATCGAGAATGCGGCCTTGTACGACCGGCTGCGGCGGCACAGCACCGACCTGGAGCAGACGGTCGCCGAGCGGACGGCGCGGCTGGCCGAGGCGCTGGAACATGCCACGGAAGCCGATCGCCTCAAGACCCAGTTCGTGGCGGACGTCTCGCACGAGCTGCGTACGCCGCTGACCAACATCCGCCTGTACCTGGAGCTGATCGGCAACGCGAATCGGGACCGATTCGCCGAGTACCTCGAAACGCTCAATCGGGAAACGGAGCGCCTGGTCGACCTGATCGAGGACTTGTTGGCGATCTCACGCCTGGACGCCGGTACCCATCCGCCGCAGCCGGTGTTCCTGAATCTGAATGAGCTGGCACGCGGTCTGGTGGCCGATCGCAAACGACTGTTCGATGAGCGCCGGATCGAGGTGACCTTCCTGCCGGATGATCATCTCCCCGGCGTGCTGGCGGATGAACGGATGCTTTCGCAGGTCGTGGCCAACCTGATGACCAATGCCATGCACTACACGCTTCCCGGCGGACGTGTGTCCATTGGAACCGGGGTGACCCCCGAAGATGGCGTCCCATGGGTGACGCTGCGAGTGACGGACACCGGGCTGGGGATTCCCGCGGACGAAGTGGATCACGTGTTTGAACGCTTCTACCGCGGAACCGCCAGCCGGCGGATGGGGACCCCCGGCACCGGATTGGGACTCTCGATCTGCAAGGAGATCCTCGGCCGGCACAAAGGCCGCATCAGCGTGCACAGCCGGGCGGGCGAGGGCAGCACGTTCACCATCTGGCTCCCGCATCCCTGACGCCCCGCACCCGGTGGCATAAGGCTTGCGGCAGCGGCGAACGCGCTGCCGAGGCCCGAGACTTCCCTGCCCGGAAGCTGAACTGAACTGCCCAGCGCAACGCATCCCTGCATGGCCGCGCCCTGCAACTCGTCGCGTGCCCTGCAGGTCCTCCTCGCTCCCCATGCCACATCCGGAAGCTCGAGGTGACGGCCCGCATGCTCAGGATTGTGGAAGATGCCGCAGGCGGACGCTCCCGCGTGCGCCTAGGCGCGGGCCGGGAGATCCAACGCCAAGCGCATGGCGACCGGGGAATACGTCCGGCGGTGGATGGGTGACGGCCCGAGGACGGCCAGGGCCTGGCGGTGCCGCGCCGTGCCGTAACC
Source organism: uncultured Chloroflexia bacterium (assembly GCA_963818575.1). Classification (GTDB taxonomy): domain Bacteria; phylum Chloroflexota; class Anaerolineae; order Anaerolineales; family E44-bin32; genus DYJB01. The sequence continues at coordinate 58,208 of CAWFSV010000016.1, forward strand.
CTTATGCTGCGCAAACCCGTAGCCGGGATACACCGCCTCGAGCTCGAGCATGCGCGCGTCACGGCTCACTTTGGCGATCACGGACGCTGCGGCAATCGAGAGGGCGCGTGCGTCGCCGTGCGTCAGCGGGGTCTGCGGTATCCGAACCCCGGTCAGGTGGAGGTGGTCGATCAATAGATGGTCCGGGGAGATGGAGAGCGCCTGCAGCGCGGCGCGCATGGCGGCCCGTGTGGCGGCCATCAGTCCCATGGCGTCAACCTGTTCGGGCGGCGTTTCACCAACGCCCACGGCCAGGGCGCACTGCGCGGATGCTCACCGCCCAGCGTTCCCGCTGCCGGCGAGTCATGACCTTGGAATCGCGCACGCCAGGCAGAAGATCGTGGAGATCGGCCCGATCCGAAGGGAGCACGACCGCGGCGGCGACGACCGGACCCGCCCAGGCGCCGCGGCCGGCCTCGTCCAGCCCGGCAACCAGGCGCGCTCCGGCGTCCCACAACTGCTGTTCATGGATGAGGTCAGGCCAGGCGGGGAGGTCAGCGTGCCGGGCCATACCGGCCGCGGGCGGCATACCAGCGGATGCGCAGCAGGTCGGTGAGCATGGCGAACGAATCGCGCAGCAGGCGTACGCGGCTTCCGGGGACGTAGTACCAGGGGATCGGGATCTCGGCCACGCGGTAGCCCTTGCGGCGCGCCAGGAACAGCACCTCGACATCGAATGTCCAGCCGTCGAGCACCTGGAGCCGGAAGAGCTCCTCGGCGGCATCGGCCCGGAAGCACTTGAAGCCGCACTGCGTGTCGTGCAGGCCGGGGACGGCCAGCAGCCGGACGAGCAGATTGAAGCCTCGGCCGACCCAGTGGCGGTGGGCGGGCTCGTCATAGCGAACCGCGCCGGGAGCCTCCCGCGAGGCGATGGCAATCGGCGTGTCCACCAGGGCCGGCGGCAGGAAGCGCGTCACCTGTTCGATGGGCATCGAAAGATCGACGTCACAGATGAAACGGTAGTCGCCGGTGGCGGCCAGGATCCCGCGGCGGACCGCCAGGCCCTTGCCGCGGCGGATCTCGCGCAGCACCCGCAGGCCGGGACGAGTCCGGGCGAACGTCTCTGCCACTTCGGCCGTGCGGTCGGTGCTGCCGTTCTCGACCACGATGATCTCGGCCTCGAGCGACTGCGCCGCCAGGAACCCCAGGATGCGGGTCAGGCTGTCGGGGAGACGGTCCTGTTCGTTGTGAGCCGGAAGGATAATGGAAAGACGCGGAGGCAAGGCTGCCCTCGGCCGGGCGCCGGCGCTAGCCGAACGGCATCCCGAAGATCAAGACGTAGACGAATGCTCCCACGATGATCACCTCACCGAGGATGAGGATGGTCAGCAGGATCACCCACTGGCGGCGGGTGATCCCGCCGCGTCGCCGACGCGAGGTCGGGCGCGGCAGCGGCTCGGGCGCGGCGACGGGGGCATCCACAAAGGCCTCGGCGGCCTGCGACGCCGACGAGGCGGGCGATGGCGCGCGATGGGCGGCCCGCATCGCCCCGGGGCGGACGCGCGGGGCGGCACCCGATGGCCCGGCGGCCCAGGCCTCTTCTTGCTCGAGGAGTTCGGAGGGCTCCGGAGCGACCCGAGACTCGCGCGCTGCAGCCAGCTCCGCCTGTGCCTCGGATTTGCGCTGCGCCACGATCTCGGCCAGATTGGCGGCCGGCTCGACCTCCGCCACGGGCTCGGCCGCTTTGGGTGAGGCGAGCGAGTCGAGCACCGCGCCGATATCCTCCCCGTCCATGATCGCCGGAAACTTCTGCAGGTTGGATGCGAAGTGGTCGATGGCGTCCGCCAGGACGATGCGGACGCTCGGGCGCGCCGTGTCGACGTGCGTCCGGGGATTGGTGAAGATCAAGACCGATTCGATCTCGGGCAGCGGATATCCCTGGCTCTTGAGGAAGCGCAGCAACTGGACGGCCATGTTGAGGGAGATCCCCTGCAGGTTGGGGCGGACGCGCTTGAAGCGCCGTGCCCCGCCGTCAAAGGTCAGCCATTCATCCAGCTTCGCCCGATAGATGCCGCGCAGCGGCGTGGGGACCAACACCCGCACGCCCTGGGGGCTGAGCAGGATGAGAGGGATGATGACCTCGGTGCCCGGCACGATCTGGTTCCGGACCAGCACGTGCTCGTCCCCCAGGCTCTTCGCCAGCCTCTGGGTGACGGTCTGCTGGGCCTCCATCTCGCCATGCCAGCGCAAGCCGAACTTAAGCGCGCCGCGCAGCCGGTTCTCCAGGCTGATGGTCCCGCTCTCGTCGCGAAACGTAGAACGCTCGATGACGATCATGGCAGGTCCTTCTCGGCCTCCACCGCGGACGATGGCTGCAGCGTGATTATAAGGCGAACCCTCCCGGCGACAAGTCGGTTGCGTCGCCGCCGTATAATCAGGCTGGGAGAACAGCATGCTTCGGCGACTCGGGTGGTGGGGCTGGATCCTTGGGGCGGCGCTCCTGCTGGGGGCGTGGCCGCACGCGCAGGCCCAGTCGGAGGCCGTCGTCATGGTGCTCCAGGCCCGGGGCCCGCTGACGCCTGCGATGGCCGAGTATCTAGACCGTGGGCTGAGGTTGGCGGAGGCGCGCCAGGCCGAAGCGCTGGTCCTTCAACTTGACACCCCGGGCGGATCGATCGACCTGATGGGCCGCATGGTGCAATCGATCCGCGGCAGTCGCGTGCCCGTGATCGTCTTCGTCGCCCCGCGGGGCGCCATCGCCGGCAGCGCCGGGACGATCCTCGTCCTGGCCGGACACGCCGCCGCCATGGCGCCCGAAACCGCCGTCGGCGCCGCCAGCCCGGTGGGCGGGCAGGGCGAGGATCTCGAGGCGACGGAAGCAGCCAAGGTCAGAGAGATTCTGAAAGCAGAGGCGCGAGCGCTGGCCGAACGCCGCGGACCGTCGGCGGTGGCGCTGGCCGAAGCGGCGATCGAACTCGGCGACCGCCGCGTCTGCCAGCGAAGCGCTCCAGGCGGGACTGGTCGACCGAATCGCCAACGACGTCCCCGATCTCCTCCGTCAACTCGATGGATTGAGTGTCGAAGTGCAGGGGGAGGAGCATATCCTGCGCACCGCCTGGGCGTTTCCCCAGGCGCTCTCCCAGACTCTGACCGAGCAGTTGCTCCAGATCCTCACCAACCCGAATATCGTCCTGCTCTTGATGACCGTCGGCGTCCAGGCGATCCTGATCGAAATCTCGAGCCCGGGTGGATGGGCGGCGGGCTTCATCGGGGTTGTCTGCCTGGCGCTGGGAGGCTACGGCCTCGGAATCCTGGACGTGAACTGGTTTGGGATGGTCTTCCTTTTGCTGGCGCTGGTCCTGTTCGTGCTCGATATCAAGGCGCCGACCCACGGCGCGCTGACGGTTACCGGTGTGGCGTCGTTCATCGCCGGGGCGCTGGTGCTGTTCAATTCGCCGGGTACGCCTTCCTTCCAGCGCGTCTCGGTGCCGCTGGTGGTGGGACTGGGCCTGCTGACCGCGGCCGGCTTCTTCGTCATGCTGACCTTCGTGCTGCGGGCCCACCGACGCCCGGTCGAAGTCGGACGGGAGGTCCTGGTCGGCCGCCTGGGGGAGGCGCGCACGCCGCTGGCGCCGGCCGGGACGGTGCAGCTGGCCGGCGAGCTGTGGTCGGCCGAGGTCGAGACGGGAGCGCCCGCCATCGCCGGCGGCGAGCGCGTCCAGGTCATCGGACGTCCAGGGCCTGCGCTTAATCGTGCGTCCTGCCCCGAAGAGCCCGGTTGACGCCGGAACACCCAAACTGTAAACTAACCCTGATTTGCATCGCCCTGCAAGGAGGACTGTATGCCCGCGGCAGCGTTCCGCCTGATCGTCCGAACCGGACCCAACCCTGGCGTGGTAATTGATCTGACCAAAGAAGTCTCGATGATGGGCCGGGATGTCACCAACGATGTCGTCCTTGGCGACGCGGAGGTCTCCCGGCAGCACGCTCGGATCACACGCACGCCGGCCGGCTACGTGCTGGAGGACCTGGGCTCGACGAACGGAACGTTCGTCAACGGGGACCGCCTGGCGGCGCCCCGGGTCTTGAATGCCGGCGACCTGCTGGGCCTGGGCGAGATTGTGACGTTGACCTTCGACTCGACTTCGCCGGAATCGGCCGCCACGGTGATGGGCGCTCCGGTCGGGAAGGCGACCGCGGCTCCGCCTGTACGGGCAGCTGCGCCCGCCGCGCCGCGCCCTGCGGCTGCCGCAACGCCGGCCCCGGCCGCCATCGAGGGAGAGGTCATCCCGGCCGAGAAAGCCGGTACCCGGCGTTGGATCTTCGCCGGCTGCGGCTGCCTGCTCCTGATGGGGGTGTGCGTGGGCCTGCTGTTCCTGCTGGATGCCTACTACCCCGACCTGCTGTACGCCCCGCTCAGGGCATTGGGCTTCTGACCCCTTTCGACGTGTCGTGGGGCGGCCATCGGCCGCCCCAGCGATTCCTACCCCGAACAGCCTCCACCGGCGACCGTTTGGCCGGGCGGCTGACCCTGCAGATGAACCGGGCGAACGGCGCTGCTTGCGCCTTGCGCCCAACGAGGGAGTGAGCCGATGGAGATGGAGATCACCTTTCCCGGCGGCGCCCGGGTCGACGCCAGCTTCGGTCCGTATGTGGTGCAGACCGACCAGCCGCCGGCCGGCGGGGGTGAGGGCTTCGGCGCCGACGCCGTTCGCCGTGTTTCTGTCATCGTTGGGAACGTGCGCCGGGATCTACGTCCTGGGCTTCCTGCGCCAGCGCGGCCTCCCCACCGACGGCGTTCGTCTGATCCAGCGCACACAACGCAACCCGGCCACGGGTATGACGGAACGGGTGGAGATCGAGATCCTGCTCCCGGCGGATTTCCCGGACAAGTACCGCGAGGCCGTCGTGCGGGCAGCCGACCAGTGCGCCGTCAAGAAGCACATGGAGAAACCCCCGGCGATCGTTGTGACCGCGCTGCCGGGGTGACGATGTCAGTACTCGCGGCGAATCAGACGCAGGGGAGGAGCCGATGGGAAAGGTGATTCCGATCGGGACCCGCAAGCGGATCGCCCTGGTGGCGCACGACAACCGCAAGCAGGACCTGCTCGAGTGGGCACGCTACAACCGGGGGACGCTGGCCAGGCATGAACTGTTTGCCACCGGCACCACCGGGAAGATGATTGCCGACAAACTTGACCTGGAGGTGACGCGCCTGCTCAGTGGTCCGCTGGGCGGCGACCAGCAGGTGGGGGCGATGATCTCCGAGGGCGCGCTCGATTTCATGATCTTCTTCTGGGACCCGCTCGAGCCGCAGCCGCACGACCCGGACGTGAAGGCGCTGCTGCGCATCGCCGTGTTGTACAACATCCCGACGGCCTGCAACCGCTCGACGGCGGACTTCGTCATCTCCTCTCCGCTGATGGATGAAGAGTACGATCGGATTCAAACCGACTACGCCGCACGACTTGAGGCGGTAACCGATCCCTGCCCTCCCCCTGAAGGGCCGAGGTCCCCGACCTTTGTGGGAGGAGGGCTAGGGTGGGGGTTGCCGCCTCGGGTGCGTCGGGCGCAAGGCATGCGGACTTGGCTACATGAGGCGACCGGATGACGGGAAAGCCTGAAGACTTCGACTGTCCGAACTGCGGCGCGCCGATCGGCCTGGAGAAGGCCCCGGCGGCGAGCGTGCGCTGCCCGCATTGCGGCACGACGGTCGTGGTGCCGGACGCCTTGCGCGAGCGGCCGCAACCCGCGTCGGTCGTCATTCGCATCCAGACCGACGGCGCAACACGTGCCGCCGCGGCGCGGGCCGGCAAGGGCGTCATCGTGGCCGTCATCGCCCTGACGCTGGTCGCAGTCGGCATCGGCGTAGCGGGATTGGTGCTCGGCATCGGAGCGGCGGTTGGATCGACCGTGCTTCCGGCCGTCCTGGAGGAACCGGTGGCTCCAGCCGGAGTTGTCCTTCGGCGGCGAAGGAATCGGCGCCGGGCTCTTCACCGATGCCCGGAGCATCGGTCTGGACGCCGATGGGCGCATCTATGTGGGCGAATACCAGGGTGGCCGGGTCCAGGCCTTCGGCCCGGACGGGACGTTCCTCACGCAATGGTTCGCCGACCGCGAGTTCCCCCTCAGCGGGATGGCCGTCCGACGGGACGGCGTGGTCTACACCGTCCAGCGCGGGCGGATTGTCCTGCGCGACGGCATGAGCGGTGCCGAGATCGACACCGTGCTGTATGAGCCGGGCGAGCAATTCGAGGACATCGTCCTGTTGCCAGGCGGCGGCCTGCTGACGGCATGGTACGGGAATCGGGATGACCTGGTCGTCTTCGATGGCGCCGGGCAGCTGGAGCTGGTGATCGAGTCGGCGGTGAGCGGCCAGACGGGGGACTCGGAACTCAGCACCCGCGTGGCCGCCGACGGACGCGGCGACCTGCTCGCACTCGGCCAATTCAACAACGCCGTCCTGCGGTTCGACTCGACGGGCCGCTACGTCAACCGGTTTGGCAGCGCCGGGAACGAACTCGGCCAACTGAGCGCGCCCCTGTCGATTGCCGTCGACGGGCAGGGCCGCGTGTATGTGGGCAACTCATGGGGCGTCGAGGTGTTCGAGCGCGACGGCCGCTTCGTCCAACGCCTGGAGGTGGAGGGCCCGCCATTCGGGATCACGATCGACGAGCAGGGGCGACTGTGGGTCGTGAACGGGACGCAGGTGCTGCAGTATGAGCTGGAGTAATCGTGCGCCCCACGGCCCACGCGCCGATCAGGCGGCACCCTCCGCCCCTTCTTCCTGACACGCCAACCGAATGGTCTCGAGCACGCCGGCGAGAGTCTCAAGGACGTCGGCATTCGTGGAGCGAATCACCCGATAACCTCGTTGGTTGAGCCAAGTCGTACGCCCCGCGTCGCACTCGGGCTGCCCGGATTCGGCGTGCGTGTCGCCATCGACCTCGATGCAAAGCCCTGCGTCCGCGCAGAAGAAGTCCACGATGAACCGGTCACCGATCGGGTGCTGGCGGCGGACGTGGGCGCCGAGGCGGTGAGCGCGCAGACCGACCCACGGTCGCTCCTCGGCTGCCGTGGGCGTGTGACGCGAGTCGCGGGCGTGATGCAGGAGTTCAGGCGCAACGGTTTGTGGTTGTGGGGAGAGACGGCGCACGCGCCGGCCGATCCCCCATGAAGATGCCCCTCCCTTCCTTACCACCCAACAAGGGGAGGGACCAGCTCGCAGAGGTCCCCGGAGCGATGCGGAGGGGAAGGGGGCGAGGGTGCGGGTAAACGCATGCGGGTGGGACTCCCATCGTGCAGCCTCAAGCCAGGACCGCCTCCCCCGAGCATCCCCGTTAACGCTCCTCCTAGATGCCGCTGACCGGCGTCTGATGCAGCCAGACTAGCATCAGGCCATGCTTGCGATCCCGCATGGGTAACTTTGGAGGACATACGATGACCAGTTATTACCTGACCCGCCCGATGCACTTCCACCGAACCGCCGGCTATGCCCCGCTGGGTTTCAATGGCGGGCGCCGGATGCCCGTCGACGTCTCGAGTGAGAACGACGCCTACGTGATCCGGGCCGCCGTTCCCGGGCTGAAGCCCGAGGATGTCGAGATCCAGATCCACGATGACGTCGTCCTGCTGCGCGGCACACCCAAGGCCGAAGAGGCCGAGGAACGCGATTACCTGATGCGCGAGATGGCCCCGGCAGATTTCGAGCGCCGCCTGCGGCTCCCCGAGGCGGTCAACGCCGCCAAGGCCGAGGCAACGATCGAGAATGGGTTGCTGACGCTGCGGCTGCCGATCGCCGAGGAAGCCAAGGCCAAGACGATCAAGGTCCGCGCCGGCTGACCCGGCTGACCTCTTCCGGTACAATGGGCGGCGTAAGCCGCCCATTGTCTTTGACCGGCAGCCATGTTCCCTCTCCGCGACACTGTTCGCTCCCGCTCGCGCCCCTATGTCACCTGGACGCTCGTCGCGCTCTGCGTGGCCGCCTTCGTGACTATGGCGTCTCTGCCGGCGGGAGGTTTCGAGCGCCTGACCCTGGCCTACGGCCTGGTGCCGGCGCGGCTGTCGTTTGCCCAACCGGCCGGCTGGCTGACCCTGGGGACATCCATCTTCCTGCACGGCAGCTGGTTCCACCTGATCAGCAACCTGTGGACGCTGTTGATCTTCGGCGACAACGTCGAGGACCGGATGGGGCATGGACGCTTTCTTGTGTTCTACCTGGCCTCCGGAGTGGTGGCCGGGCTGGCGCATGTGGCCCTCGCCACCGGCTCGTCGCTCCCGACGATCGGAGCCAGCGGTGCGATCGCCGGCGTTCTGGGGGCCTACCTGGTGCTCTTCCCTTCGGCACGCGTGCTGACGCTGGTGCCGCTGGTCATTCTTCCCTGGCTCATGGAGATCCCGGCCTTCATCTACCTGGGGATCTGGTTTCTCTCGCAGTTGTCGTCCGCCCTGTTGACGCTCGGGGCAGCCGGAGACTTCGGCGGGATCGCCTGGTGGGCCCATATCGGCGGTTTCGCCTTCGGCGCGCTGACCGTCGGGCTCGTCGCCCCGACACGCAGGCGGCCGCGGGCCAGTCCCTTCGACCTCGACGAGCCGCTGTCCTACCGATGAGAAGAGGAGCAATGTGATGAGCGAATCGACTCCCGTTCCACCGACATCGGCTGTCCCTGATCCCACCCCGGCCGCGCCTGATCTCGCACCAGCCGTCCCCAAGCCCATGCCGGCCGTCCCCGATCCCCTGCCTGCCTCACCTTCAAGGTCAAGGTGGTCGCGGGTGCTGCGTTGGACGACGGGGCTGCTGGTGGTCTTTGCCCTGGGGCTCGGTGCGACCTGGATGGTGCAGGTCCGACCGCTCCGGCAGCAGGTGGCCGTGCTCGAACAAGAGCAAGGGGTCCTGCAGGCGGGCATCGCCGAGCTGCAGGCTCAGGTTACCCAGATGGAGGCCGTGCGAGCCGAGAATGTGGCTCTCTTGGTGGGGCAGGCCAAACTGGATCAGAGCTTCGCTCTGCTGAAGGCGAGGGTCGGTACGCTGCAAGCGCAGCTCGTCCTGTCCGCCGGGGGAGAGGCACAGGAGGCGGCGCAGGCGTTGGTGAGCGCCGACAGCCAGCTGGCGATGCTGGAGCAGGCGCTTGCAGGCTCACAGCAGGAAGGCGTACAGCTTCTGCGCGAGCGGCTGGCGCTGGCCATCGGTGAGCTCGAGAGTGATCCGTTCGCGGCCCGAAGGGACCTGGAGGTACTGGCGAACGGACTCGATGCGATGGAGAAGGCGCTATCGGGCGGTTAGCCCTCCGGCCTTTGCGGCGAGACCTCAGGAACCCGGCACGGTGATCCGCGCCGGGTTTTCGTATCGAAGGAACGCGCCGATCCCGCCGAGGATCCCTTCCCCGGCTTCGGGCGAAAGGACGTCGATCTCGCCTCCCTCCACCAGCACACGGCGGACGGCATGTTCGACCACATCGGCGATCGGCTCGAGGCCCTTCCCGCAGAACGGGCACACCGGAGCCGGATCCACTCCCACGCTTCCGCAACCTGTACAGGTCCAGCCGACCGCACGCACTCCATCGCGATAGACCAGCGTCTGCACCTGGCCGGCGAGGACCGCGGCAAGCGTCGCCGGCAGCCCGGCGACCGCCTCCCGCCCCTTGGCGGCGGCCGTGACCAGGGCGTCGGCGAGGCGATCCTCCTTCTCCCTCTCCACACGTTGGGCGACGGCCATTGCCCTTTCCATGACCTGCGAATGACCGGCATCCATCCCGACGTGGAAGGTGCCGATCACCAGGTTCTGCCAGGCCCTGGGCAGGAGGGCGGTGAACGACGGCAGCGTGTCTTCGGTGCCGCCGAGCAGGATGCGGCGCGCCTGGTGCTGCTGGAAGAATGCGGCCGCGCTGCGGGCGCTGTCCTGCAGGTTGCGTTCGGCCACGTTCTCCGAATGCCGCGTCTGGCCCGCACTCGCGCCACGCTGGCCGGCCGCCTGCGATCCGCCGCCGCGCTTCACGCGCCGCACGGCTTCTCCAAGCGCCGCCCCCTGTTCGCGGAGTTCGCCCAGATGGAAGTCGAACAGGCGCACCCCGCGCTGATCCACGACGGCAACGCCGAACTCGCCGTAGGTGTCCAGCAAATCCACCAGGGGCTTGAGGTAGGGACGGTCGACGAAGCGCGCCCGGCTTCGGAGCGGGACCATCAGCCCGTAGGCGCGGAAGAACGAAGCGGGCGCGCAGGAGAACAGGGCCAGGCTGCGGCTGGACCAGCCGTATTCGTGCTCGACGAAGCGGCGGGCGGCCTGCGCATCGACGGCCGCGGCGGGCCCGAGTTCCTTGAGCATCTGGCGCAGACGAAGCTTGTGGGTGTCGCTCGACCCGGCCGTCGGGTCGACGTGGAGATGACAGGCTCAGCACCGGATGGGGCGACCGGAATCCAACCAGCTCCTGAAGGTCATGCTCGGTGAGCACGGGCACCTCCCGGGAACGCGGACCGGTTGTGAATCGGGGCGGGGGGCTAGGGGCGCGCCCCCACGCTCAGCGTGAGTTCGACCTCCTCTCCCTGACGGATCACGGCGATCACGATCTGCTGGCCCACCTGGGTGCTGCTCACCAGGTAGGAAATCAAGTCGTTGAAGGTTTCGAGCGGGTGTCCATCAATGGCGACGATCAGGTCGCCGCCGGGGAGCAGATCGCCGTTCTCGCAGGCGCCCGCCCCGCGTAGGCCGGCCTGGTCCGCCGGTCCGCCGTCGGTCACGCAGGTGACGTAGATCCCGACCGTGTCGGCCGGCAGCTCGAGCTGCTCGAGCGTGTTCAGGTTGAGCGTGCTCTGACTCAGGCTGGAGATGCCGAGGTACGGATAGTCGTAGTGCCCTTCCTCGATCAGCGAGGGGACGACGCGCTTGATGATGTTGACCGGGATGGCGAAACCGACGCCGGAGTTGGCGGCGTCGCCGGACACGGTGAACGATTCGGTGCGGATGGCGCGGTTGACGCCGATGACCTCACCCTGAAGGTTGATCAGCGGACCGCCGGAGTTGCCCGGGTTGATGGCGGCATCCGTCTGCAAGATATCGCCGGAGCTGAACGGCTGCCCGCCGGGCGAGGCGCGTTCGGAGTCCAGCGTCCGACCGATGGCGGAGATGATCCCGCTGGTCATCGTGCCCGATAGCCCGAACGGGTTGCCGATGGCGATCACCGTATCGCCCACCTGCACCTGGTCCGAGTCGCCGAGAGGCAGCGGAAACAGCCTGTCCGCCGGGACGTCGACCTTCAGCACCGCCAGGTCGAAGTCCAGGTCCGTCCCGAGCACTTCGGCCCAGGCGCGGTCGCCGGACGGGAAATCGACTTCGATCTCCTCGGCGTCGGCGACCACGTGCTGGTTGGTGACGATGTGGCCCTGCGTGTCGATGACGAAGCCGGTGCCCTGGCCGAGGGGCACGCTGGTCTCATGCGCGCCGTCGACGCTGCCGAAGGTCCAAATGGCGACCACGCCCGGATCGACGTTTCGGTACAGCGCGGCGAGGTCGGCGGCAGGTTCCGCCGGGCTGCCCGGGGCGGGCGGGACGGAGGCCGCAACCGGGTCGACGGCCGAGGCGAGTGTCGGGGGCGCTTGCACGACGATCGGAGCGGTCGTCGGGAGGGTACAGGCCAAGACCGTCAGCAGCAAAGACGTCAGGACGAGACCACCAGTACGTTTCATCTCTACCTCGTTCGACAGGCTTCGGCCGGATGGCCGATCGCGGGCTAGGGCTTGGACAGCTTGGATAATCGGAGGACCAGTTCGCGTTCCTCCGGCGAAAGCTGTGCAGGCAGGGCGACGCGCAGGCGGGCGAACAGATCGCCGTGCACGGAGGGGTGACGCAGCTGGGGCATGCCGCGGCCCTTCAGGCGGAAGGTCTGCCCCGGCTGGCTTCCCGGCGGGATGGTCAGCACCACATCGCCCGCGGGCGTAGGGACATGCACCTCGCCGCCGAGCAGCGCGGTATACAGATCGGTGGGCGCCTCCACCGACAGATCGTCTTCCTGGCGCTCGAATCGCGGGTCCGGATCGACCTCCACGACCAGATACAGGTCGCCGGACTGCGATGCTCCACTGGCACCTTGCCCGGTCAGGCGGACGCGCGTGCCGCTGCGTGCTCCGGGCGGGATGCTGACCTCCAGTCGCTTGCCATCGCGATCGAAGGCGCGGCGGGCGCCATGGTAGGCCTCGGCCAGACTGATGCGCACGGACTGTTCCAGGTCGCGGCCACGGCGGGCGGGTTGCGGGCGGGATCCCATCCCGCCGAACATCGCCTGGAAGAAGTCGGAGAAGCCGCCGCCGAACAATTCGTTCAAGTCGCCGACCTCGACGCGGACTCCACCGGGGGCCCCGCTCATCCACTGCGACCAGTCGAACCCGCCTTGACCGCCGCCCATCCGCTCCCATGCCTGATACGAGGAGCCAAGCTGGTCGTACTTGGCGCGCTTGGCCGGATCGCCGAGGACCTCGTAGGCCTCGTTGATCTCCTTGAAACGCTCCTCGGCTCCCGGGTTACCAGGGTTCTTGTCGGGGTGAAACTGGACGGCCAGCTTGCGGTAGGCGCGCTTGAGTTCCTTCTCACCGGCACTGCGTTCGACGCCGAGGATCTTGTAGTAGTCCTTGTACTCCATACGCCTCTCGCCGCACTTCGGATTCTATGTTTGCCGCCGGGCCGCCGTCAAGGTGAGCGGAGCGGGTCTCATCCGGCTCTCACCCCGCTTGCGCTCGGGCGGCATGCGGCCTTCCGTGCTATCATAATCGCATGATGCCGAATGCCCAGCGTGGCCGGGTCCTGGTCGTCGACGATGACCCGGATGTCCTCGATCTGCTCGCGCGCCAGGTCCTGCAGCCTCTCGGATACCTGGTGCAGACGGCGGATGACGGCGGGGCGGCGATCCAGCATGCTCTCAACTTCTCCCCGGACCTGATCGTCGCCAGCCTGACGTTGCCCGGCCTGAGCGCCAAAGACCTGCTGGTGGCGATGCGCTCGCAAGGCATGGAAGTCCCCATGCTGGTGACGGCGCCGGAGGGGATGGAGGCCGCCGCCATCCAGGCTTTTCGCCTCGGGGCGCGCGATTACCTGGTCAAACCCCTGCGCGAGGCCGAGGTGGTCTCGGCCGTCGAACGGGCGCTGAGCGAAGTCCGCTTGCGCAACGAGCGGCATCAGCTGGCGGAGCAGCTCTCCGAGAGCAACCGGGAGCTCGAGCGCCGGGTGCGCGAGCTGACGACGCTGTACGGGATCGGCAAGGCGGTCACCTCGACGACCAATCAGGCGCAGCTGTTCAGCAAGCTGGTGGACAGCAGCCTGTACGTCACCGAGGCGGACCTGGGCTGGGTCCTGCTGATCGAGGATCGGTCGAAGCAGCTCGTCCTGAGGGCCCAGCGCAACCTGCCGCCGGCGGTGGCGGCCCGGCTTCACCATCCCTGGGATGACGGCGTCAGCTCGCTGGTCCTGCTGTCGGGCGAGACGCTGAACATCTACGGGGAAGGCCTGACCAAGTTCAAGATGGCGCGCCTGGGAAAGGCGGCGCTCATCGCTCCGATCAAGGTTCGCGACCAGCCGATCGGCGTGATCAGCGTCGCCCGTCAGGAGCACCGTCCGTTCAGCGAGCGCAGCCAGGCCATGCTCGAGGCCGTGGCGGATTACGCATCCATCTCGCTGGTCAATGCCCGTCTGTTCCAGGCGCTGGAAGAACGCGCCCGGCGCCTGCAGAAGGCGATCGAAGACGCTCAGGCCGGCGTGCCGACCAGTAACGAGATGTTGGGACTGCTCGACCGTCGGCTGCGTCACATCCAGGAGGAAGTCGCCCACCTGCTGAGCGTGGTGCAGGAACCCGGGCTGCGGGCCTCGCTAGAAGCCATCGGGCACGACCTCGAGAGCGTCCTCCACCAGATGGGCGAACCGCCCGCCCGCGCCTCCTAGGCCCGAGCGCCGGCGGCCGGGAGCCCACGGAAGTACCATATCCGGGGCGCAGGCGGCCGTGTTAGTGTTCAGAACGTAACCCCGCCGTCTGCTGAGGAAGCATGGGCGAAACCATTCTGATCGCCGACAACTCGGCAGAGATCCGCAATTTCCTCGAACAGACCGTCCTCAAACCCTCCGGGTATACGGTGTACTCGGTCGGCGACGGCATGTCGGCGCTGACGCTGATTCGCGAGCTGCACCCCGATCTGGTACTCACCGACGAACACATGCCGGGCCTGAAGGGGCTGGACCTGATTCGCCGGGTGAAGCGCGATCTGCCGATGCTGCCGGTGATCCTGATGACCGCCGAAGGCTCGGAGACGCTGGCGGTGGAAGCGATGCGAGCCGGCGCATCCGACTACCTGGTCAAGCCGTTCGATGCCGAGCACCTGCTGGCGGCCGTCGGGCGCGCCATGACCGTCGGTCGACGGGGCCAGGACGTCCTCAAGGCGCAAGCCGAATCGCGCGCCGGAGCCCAATCCCTCGAACGCCGCCTGCACGAACTCGAGGCGCTGGCCCATATCGGCCGCACGGTCACGGCCATGCTGGATCTGGATCAGGTCCTGACCACCGTGGTGGAGTCGGCCGTCGGCCTGACCGAGGCGGAGGAAGGCAGCCTGCTGCTGCTGGATGAGGTCAGCGGCGAGCTGACCATGCGGGCGTCGATGAACTTCGACGACGAGTTCGCCCGCACCTTCCGCCTCAAGGTGGAAGACTCGCTGGCCGGTCAGGTGATCGCCAGCGGTCAGCCGGTGATCCTGGATGAGACCGCCCCGCAGAAGATCAAGACCTCCTACCTGGTGCATTCGCTGCTGTATGTCCCCTTGCGCGCCCGCGGCAGGACGATCGGCGTGCTCGGGGTGGACAACCGCAAGGCCGGGCGCTCCCTGACCAAGGAGGACATGACCGTGGTCATGGCCATGGCAGACTATGCCGCCATCGCCATCGAGAATGCCCGGCTGTACAACCGCTCGGAATCCGAACGCGTCCAGTTGGAGACGATCCTGACGCAGACGGAGGACGGCGTGATCGTCGTCGATCCGGAGAACCGGCTGCTGCTGATCAACCGCACGGCGGCGGAGGCCTTCGAGGCGCACACGCCCCTTCTGGGACGATCGCTGGTCGAGACGCTCGAGCATCCGCAGATCCTGGCGTTGATGCGCGCCCCGGGCAACGCCCCGCGACGGGAGGAAATCGAGCTCAAGGACGGCCGCGTGGTCAACGCCCAGCGCACACCGATCGAGGGCGTGGGCCAGGCGCTGGTGATGCAGGACATCACGCATCTCAAGGAGCTCGACCGGATCAAGTCGGAATTCGTCACCACCGTTTCGCACGACCTGCGATCTCCCCTGACCGCCATCCTCGGCTATGTGGAATTGATTGAACGGACGGGGGAGGTCAACGACCAGCAGCGCGAGTTCATCCGCCGCGTGCGATCGAGCGTCGAGCATATCACGGCGCTGATCTCCGACCTGCTGGACCTGGGGCGGATCGAGGCCGGGCTGGACTCGGCCCGCGAGAACACGCCGCTGGCGGTTCTGGCGCGCTACGCGGTCGAGACGCTGCGCAGTGTGGCCGAGAGCCGCCGCCTGGCGCTGGAAGCCGAGCTGCCGGACGATCTGCCGCTGATCAACGGCGACCCGATCCGCCTGCGACAGATGATCGGCAACTTGCTCGAGAACGCCCTGAAGTACACACCCTCCGGCGGCCGCGTCCGGATCGAGGCATTGTCCGAGGCGGATCAAGTGATCCTGCGCGTGACCGATACCGGCCCGGGGATCCCGCCTGCGGAGCAGCCCTACCTGTTCGACAAGTTCTTCCGCGCCTCGAATGTGCCGGACGACGTTTCCGGCACCGGCCTGGGCTTGTCGATCGTCAAGTCGATCGTCGACAGCCACCACGGCCGCATCTGGGTCAATTCGGCCCTGGGCAAGGGATCACGCTTTACCGTCGTCCTTCCGGCGGTCATCACCTGACCCTGGCCGGTGCTGGCCGGGCCCTTTCTGCCCGGAGGCGCTCGGCGGGCCCGACCAAGCGTGATGTCGATCTCCTATGATTTGGTGCAGGACTCGCATACGGCCGACCGGGTTCGCCGTCGTTTCGCGGCGCCGATCAGCCGGCTGGTCCGGCTCGGATTCGGCGAGGTCTGCATCTATCGTGAGACAGGGCCGGCCTACTCGGCGCTGACGGCGTTCCCGGCGGCGGTGTTGATGCTCATGCGCCGGGAGGTGCTGGGATTGTTGCCGCCCTGGAAGCTGTCCGGGGCGTTCCCCTTGCTCATTCACACCTCGCCGCCGACCTATGCCTATGCATTCGGGCTGGGGGTGAAATTCCACACACGCTTCGAGGATGGGACGGCGCTGGTGACGGCGACCTTCGCTTCGCAGTTGCTGCCGGCTGTCCCGAACCCGATCCGCAAGCAGGCGCGGCGGATGTCGGTCGAAGCGGGCTGGGACTGGCACCGGCAGGGTGTCGCGGGGATGATGCGAGAAGGCCGGAGCGTTGATCGCAATCTTGGGTTCGCGGGCTTTGTCGGAATATGCCGGCTCGAGGACGAGGTGGCGGCGACTTAGTCCGTCCCTGGCCCGCGGCCCAGGCGCACGCCTGCAATCCCTGGCCTTGCAGCCTCACCCCAGGATCTGCGCCTGAGTCGCCAATCCGCGAGGCTCCTTTCGCCCCCTCACCCCGGCCCTCCTGCCGCCAACTACGTGGCACCTGCGGCCCCACGGGGGAGGAGCCGCGCTCCCTCTCCCGTAGGGAGAGGGAAGGGGTGAGGGGGCGAAGGTCAATGCGCGGATCCCAGACTCACGCGCCATCCTCGCCTTGGTGGGGTGTAGCGGGCGAAGATCAAGGCGCGGTTCCCGGAATCGCGATCCCTTCACGCCTAGGCGGGGAGTGAGGGTGAGAGCTCAGCGCGCAGCCCGGACCCATCTTCTCCTTCCGATCACAGGACAGCAATCTGGTGGGGGAGGGTCTCGGTGCGCGCAAACGCGAGTAGCTTGCCCGTGGAGGTATCGATGCATTGGATTGGTGTCGCCAGAACATCAGCGCGCTGCCATGGGCAGCGCGCTGGGGGTTCATGGCGCCTCCCCCGGGGCGGTGAGGGGGGTAACCCGGGGGAGGCCTTCGCCAAAGGAGGAGACAGCGATGAGCTTAGGGGTGCCCCGTCTCTCGTCTCCGGTGGCCATAGTACAATCCCTCGACTGAGGGCTCCACTACTGAAGGTCATCGGGTATATGTGACATCCTTCACAGATAGACATCGATCAGCAATCGAGTCGAGAATCTGCCGGATACGGCAATCCCGACCCGCGTCCTCCCCCACCACACCATGAACAACACCTCCGATCTGCGCCGACGGTTGAGGCGACTTGGCCGGAGGGCGAACGCGCCCGGGCCCGTCACCACGGCACGCGCTGCGGTCGATCGCCCGCTGGAGGGCGAAGAGATCACAACTCCGTTAGGCACCGCCTACCGGATGCAGCGCTCCTACCCCTCCGACCATCAGCACGGCCCGAGTCGATTAGCTGATCTGCTGGTCTATGACGCGCTGCTTGCCTCGGATGTCGCCCGCCAGCCGGCGCTGGCTCAGGCGCGCATGGACGGGCTGTTGTTTCTCGACACGGAGACCACCGGCCTGGCCGGTGGCGCCGGCACGTTGGCCTTCCTGGTGGGAGTGGGAACCTTCACCGCCGAGGGCTTCCGCCTGCGGCAGTATTTCTTGCGCGATCCGGCCGAAGAAGCGGCGATGCTCCACGCGTTGCTCGAGGACCTGGAGGCGGCGACCGGGCTGGTGACGTTCAACGGCCAGGCGTTCGACCTGCCGCTGCTCGACTCGCGCTATATCGTCGGCCTGCGGCAGCGGCGCAACCTGATGGCCGCGCCGCACCTCGATCTGCTTCACCCCTCGCGCCGGTTGTGGTCACGTTCCCTCCCGGACTGCACGATGGGCACGATCGAACAGCAAGTCCTCCACCTCCGCCGAACCGAAGACGACATCCCCGGCGCACTGATCCCCGGGATGTACCTGGAGTATCTTCGGACGGGCGCCACGCAGGGCATGCAGCGTGTCATCTACCACAACACCATGGACGTGCTCTCGCTGGTCGGCGTCGCCACCCAGGTCCTCGGTCGGCATCGGCAATCCGACCCGAGCCAGCTCACCGCCTCCGAGGCGCTGGCCGTCGGACGATGGCACCAGCGAGCGGGGCGGGTCGATCCGGCCGAGCAGGCGCTGCGGTCCGCCGTCGCCCTGTCGGAGGGGGATTTGCGCATCGAGGCGCTGCGCAGGCTGGCCGAGTACATGAAGCGTGGGGGGCGTGCAGCCGAGGCGTTGGCAGCATGGGCCGAATGGCACGACCGCGCCCCGTCTGATCCCACGCCGTGCGTGGAACTCGCCAAGTACTTCGAGTGGGACATTCGAGACGCGCATCAAGCGCTGTACTGGACCGAGGAGGCGCTCGGGGCGCTCGGCCGCTGGCCGGCGGACTGGCGACGTGACGAGGTGCTGGTCCAGCCTCACGCACCGATTGGAACGGCTGCAGGCCAAGAGGCTTACGCATACGCGGTGAACGTGCGGGCCGTCCGCTGAGCTCGATGCCAATCTGAGAGTAGAGTCTCGCCCCCTCACCCCAACCCTCTTCCCCCAACTCAGGGGACCTTCGGCCCTACGGGAGAGGGTGCCCGGCTCCCTCCCCCGTAGGGGGAGGGCGGGGGGTGAGGGGGCGAGAAGGCGGGAGTGCTTGAGTTCGTCTCCTCGAACGGAGGAGAACGAAGGCGAGATGGAAGGGGGTCGCCGGCCTTCGGCTCCTACTGAGCTTGGCGCAGAGCGGCGGCCACTCTCTCCAACCGGATGCGGGCCTCGGACGCCACGCTGCACAGAGGGGCATTGTGCGCCAGCGGCCCGACCGCCAGAAGCACTTCGGGATTGACGATCGAAGCCCACACCCCGTCGTCCCGCTGCTCGACCACGACGTTGCACGGCAGCAGCAGGCCCACGCGAGGATCATTCTCCAGCGCGCAGTGTGCCAGAGGCGGATTACAGGCCCCCAGGATGACGTAGGGCCTGAACTCCTTGCCCATCTTCTCCTGGATCGTGGCGCGCACATCGATCCGCGTCAGCACACCGAAGCCTTCCTGTTTCAGCGCCTCGGTCACCCGCACTTCCGCCTCGGGGAACGAGTTGGAAAGCCGGACTTCAAAACCCAGGGGTTGATCCATGCCTGCCTCCGTGGAGTTGGACTACGCAGGGGAGGATGCGGCGTCCAGCTCCTTGCGAACGGTGCGGTAGAGATGCTCGGCCTTGAGCTCGTGGAGCGTGTAGCACGGGCCGCCCAGATGCTCGGCCAGCGTGCGCGCCAGGCCCTGGTCGAAGGCGGCATGCTCCATGTTGATCACCACGGTGCGGACGTCTTGCGCGCACAGCAGATCGGCCACCTGGTGGGCCTCTTCCTGAGGCGGCAGGCTGCCCATCGAGACGTTGCCTGCGCCGTCGGTGAGCAGGATCATCAGCGGCAGGACGTCGGGGTGGACGAGCTTCTCCTGCTGCAGCGTCTCGAGGGCCAGGCGCAATCCGGCCGAGAGGGGGGTCTTGCCTCCCACGGGGATATCGGCCAGGGCCCTCTGGGCAAGCTGCACCGAGTTGGTCGGAGGCAGGACCGTCAGGGCGCGGTCCTTCTGAAAGACGATCAGGCCGACGCGATCACGCCGCTGGTAGGCGTCGGTCAGCAGCGACAGGATGGCGCCCTTGGTCGCCGACATGCGTTCGGCGACCGCCATCGACCACGAGGCATCGACGACGAACAGGATCAGGTTGGCGGCCTTGCGCACGCGTACCTTGCGCTGCAGATCGGAGCTTTCGATGGCGAAGGCGACCCGACGCCGCTGTTCCTGACGACGGATCTGGTGGGGCGCGGCGGCCCGCAGCGTGGCGTCAAAGGCGATGTCGGACGTGACGCCGTTGGCCGGGCGGGCGGTGATGTAGCGGCCGCGCTTGCGGTCGGTGCGCGTCTGGGTGCGGCGGCCGCCCATCCGGCGCGTCATGCGGTCGAGCTGGCCTTCGAGCCGACGCGGCTGGAAGGACTCGCCGGTCTTGACCTTCTCGCCGCCTTCCCACCAATTGGATTGAAGCGAATCGACCGGCGACTGCGCCGCCGGCTCGGCCAGCCCGCGCCGCTGCTCGTCCTCGCTGGCCTCGCGGGCTACGCCACGCGGCTCACTTTTTTTTTATCGGCCGGCTGTTCTTCGGTGGACGGCTCGGACTCGTAGGCGGCGCCAACTTGTGCCTGGGCCTGGTCGATGCGGGCCTGCAGATCGTCCAGGCTGACCTCGGACTGGTGGAATGGGCCGCGGCGCAGCCGATGGGGAAGCGCCAGCTCGGCGGCCAGCGCGATGTCCAGGTCGGTGATGGCCGGCGCGGCCTTCGAAGGCGGCCTGCGCCCGCGCCGCCTTCAGGATCACCAGGTCGGCGCGGTGCCCGTCGACCTGAAGGGAGGAGGTCAGGGCGGCGATGGATAGCAGATCGCGCTTGTTGTAGGTGACGCGATCGATCAGCTGCCGGGCGGCCTCGATCTTGCGCGAGAGCTCCTGCTCCTGCGGCAGCCAGTGGGCGCGGAACCCGTCCGGGTCGGCCTCGAACGCCAGATTGCGTTCGATGATCGCCACGCGGTCGGCCAGCGCGTTGAGGCCCCGAATGTCGACCGACAGGGCGAAGCGGTCGAGCAGCTGGGGCCGCAGGTCGCCTTCTTCGGGGTTCATCGTGCCGACCAGGATGTAGCGGGCGGGATGGGCGAAGGAGATGCCCTCGCGCTCGACGATGTTCATGCCCAGGGCAGCCGAGTCGAGCAGCAGGTCGACGACGTGGTCGTCGAGCAGGTTGACCTCGTCGATATACAGCAGGCCGCGATTGGCGGCCGCCAGCACGCCGGGTTCGAAGCGCCGCTCGCCGCGTTTGATGGCGGCTTCGATGTCGAGCGTGCCCACCACGCGGTCCTCGGTGGCCGAGACGGGCAGGTCGACGAACGACGTCCGGCGCATCTCGGTGGGGAGCTCCTCGCCGCAGGCGACGCGCTCCCGGCATTCCGTGCACCAGGTGGTCGGCTGGCTCGGGTCGCAGTCGAAACGGCAGTCGGCGACGACCAGAACCTCGGGCAGCAGGGCGGCCAGCGCGCGGGCGGCGGTGGACTTGGCCGTGCCGCGTTCGCCGCGAATCAGAACCCCGCCGATGCGCGGGTTGACGGCATTGAGCACCAGGGCGCGACGCATGCGCTCCTGGCCGACGATGGCGGTGAATGGGTAAACCACGCTCATGGGGTGCTCCGAGGGCATTATACCGCGCCGGGGCGAGGGCCCGGCCGGGGGCTGCGGGCCGTCCGTTGTCAAGACTCCGGTCTACCTTTATAATCCTCTCATCCTGATCCGGAGAAGGCGTCGTTCATGGAGCAAAATCCGCAGACCATCGGGTCCGAGCCCGGCCAGCCCAAGGAATCGGGGGCGCCGGAGGTGCATCCGATGGACGCACTCCTCGGGGGGGAGTCGCTGGACATGGAGACCCCCCGCCGAGGCGAGATACGTCGCGGCACGATCGCCCGCATTTCCGACGGAGATGTCCTGGTGGACATCGGGGCGAAGTCGGAGGGAATCATCCCGGCCCGAGAACTCGAACAGCTGCCGCCTGAGATACGCGAGGCGCTGGCGGTGGGGTCGGAGATCAGCGTGTATGTCATCCGCGCCGGCGGAGGGGAGGACGGGTTGGTCCTCTCGCTGGCGCGCGCCGAAGAGGAGCGCGACTGGACGGATGCCGAGCGCCTGCTGGAAAGCCAGGAGACGCTGCACGGCGAGGTGGCCGGCTACAACAAGGGCGGCCTGATCGTCAAGCTCGGCCACCTGCGCGGATTCATCCCCGCCTCGCAGGTGAGCCTGTCGCGGCGGCGGCGCGCCGAGGGCGAGACGCCCGACAAGCGCTGGGGCAAGATGGTCGGGGAGCCGATCGTGTCCAAGGTGATCGAGGTCGATCGGCGGCGCAACCGGCTGATCCTCTCGGAGCGGGCGGCGGCGCGCGAGGCGCGCAAGGTGCTCAAGGAGCACCTGATCACCGAACTCAAGGCGGGAGAGATCCGCAGCGGACACGTCATCAGCCTGGCCGATTTCGGCGCCTTCGTCGACATCGGCGGGGCGGACGGCCTGGTGCACCTGTCGGAGATCTCCTGGCGGCGGATCGCCCACCCGAAGGACCTGCTCAAGGTCGGGCAGGAAGTGCAGGTCAAGGTGCTGGGGGTGGACCCGGATCGCAAACGCATCAGCCTGTCGATGCGCGAGCTCGAGCCCGACCCATGGCAGACGATCGCCGAGCAGTTCCGCGAGGGACAGCTGGTGGAAGGCCAGATCACCAAGCTGACCAAGTTCGGCGCGTTCGCCACACTGAAGGGAATGGAAGCCTACGAGATCGAGGGGCTGATCCACATCTCGGAACTCTCCGACCGCCGCGTGGAACACCCGCGCGAGGTGCTCGAGGAGGGACAGACCGTGTCGCTGCGGGTGATCAAGCTGGACCAGCAGCGGCGGCGCATCGGGCTGAGCCTGAAGCGGGTCGACTCGGCCGAATACGCCGAGATGGACTGGCAGTCGGCGATGCGCGACTTGAGCGACGACGAGCCCCGCCCGGCACCCGATGCGGTGGAAGATTTCGACGCCGACCTGGAGGCGGAAAGCTCTCCCGAGCCGGAAACTGCTCCCGAGCCGGAAACCGCTCCCGAGCCGGAGAAACCTCCCGAGCCGGAGGAAGAGACCCATCCGGCGGCCTAGTCGACGCCGGGGCCGGGCCGACACGGCCCGGCCCTTTTGTTTTCCAACGCAACGCTAACGCAGCCGGCGGCATGGGACGTCCTTTGTTTGGTAGAATGAGACATGTTCGGGGCGAATTGGCCGCCCGGACAGGAGGGCTGCAACGTGGCCGACAAGATGGAGCGCTTCACGCAGCGTGCCCGACGGGTGCTGAGCCTGGCGCACGAAGAAGCGGAGCGAATGCATCACAACTACATCGGCACGGAACACCTGCTGCTCGGCCTGATGCGCGAGGAAGGCGGCGTGGCGGGACGCGTCCTGCGCGAGCTGGGGCTGGACACCGCACGCGTCAAGGAGATGGTTGAACGACTGACCGGGATTGGGCGGCAGGGCGGCGGTCACGTCGAGCTCTCGCCCGGGACCGAGCAGGTGCTGCAGTACGCCATCGAGGAAGCCCGCCGCATGGGGCATCACTACATCGGCACCGAGCACCTGCTGCTCGGGCTGGTGCGCCAGGGGGAGGGCGTCGGGATCGAGGTGCTGCGTCGGCTGGGAATCACGCCGGAGCAGGTTCGACGCCAGACGCGGCGCGTGCTGCAGGAGAGCCCGGCGCAGCCGCCTCAGAAGGCGGCCCAGGGCGTTACGGCTTCGCGGTCGAAGGACAAGGAGGCCAAGACGCCTCTGGTCGACCAGCTGGCGACCGATCTGACCGCCCTGGCCGAGGAGAACAAGCTCGACCCGGTGATCGGCCGGCAGATGGAGATCGAGCGGGTCATCCAGATCCTGGCCCGGCGGACGAAGAACAATCCGGCCCTGATCGGCGAGCCGGGGGTGGGCAAGACGGCGATCGTCGAGGGCCTGGCGCAGCGAATCGTCGCCGGGGAGACGCCGGAGCCGCTGCTCGGCAAGCGCGTCCTGCAGCTGGACGTCGGGTCGCTGGTGGCGGGCACGATGTACCGCGGCCAGTTCGAGGAACGGCTGAAGCGCGTGATCGACGAGCTCAAGACGGCCCATGCCATCCTGTTCATCGATGAAGTTCACATGCTGGTGGGCGCCGGGTCGGCCGGGTCGTCGGTGGACGCCGCCAACATCCTCAAGCCGGCGCTGTCGCGCGGCGAGCTGCAGGTCATCGGCGCCACGACCCTCGACGAGTACCGCAAACACATCGAGAGCGATGCCGCCCTGGAGCGGCGCTTCCAGCCGGTGACGGTCGAAGAGCCGTCGATCGAGGAGACGATCCAGATCCTGCACGGCGTGCGCAAGCCGTACGAGGAGCACCACAAGCTGATCATCACCGACGAGGCGCTGGAGGCGGCGGCGCTGCTCTCGTCGCGCTATGTCAGCGAACGGTTCCTGCCCGACAAGGCGATCGATCTGATCGACGAGACCTCGTCGCGCGTGCGGATGTACAAGAGCCCGGCGGCCAAGACGCTGCGCCTGGCGCTGGACGAGCTGAAGGCCGCCCGCCGGGAGCATGCCCAGGCGGTGGAGGAGGCGCGCTTCGACGACGCCCAGGAACTGGTGACGCGCGAGGCGGAGCTGGAAGAGAAGCTGAGCCAGCTGCGCGCCGGCTGGGAGCGAAACGAAGACAGCCCGAAGGTGACGGCGGAAGACATCGCCGAGGTCGTTTCGATGTGGACCGGCGTGCCGGTGACCCAGATCGCTCAGGAAGAATCCGTCCGCCTGCTGCTGATGGAGTCGGCGCTGCACGAACGCATCATCGGACAGGACGAAGCGATCGAGATGATCTCGAAGGCCGTGCGCCGTGCCCGGGCGGGCCTCAAGGACCCCAAGCGGCCGATCGGCTCGTTCATCTTCCTGGGGCCGACGGGCGTCGGCAAGACCGAGCTCACCAAGGCGCTGGCGGAGTTCATCTTCGGCACCGAGGACGCGCTGCTGCAGATCGACATGTCCGAGTTCATGGAACGCCACGCCGTCAGCCGGCTGGTGGGTGCGCCCCCGGGATACGTGGGGTACGAGGATGCCGGACAGCTGACGGAGGCGCTGCGGCGGCGGCCGTACTCGATCGTCGTCTTCGATGAGGTCGAGAAGGCCCATCCGGAAGCGCACAACATGCTGCTGCAGATCATGGAGGAAGGGCACCTCTCGGACGCCCGCGGGCGCAAGGTCGATTTCCGCAACGCCATCATCGTCATGACCTCGAACGTCGGCGCCGAGATGATCCGCAAGACCACGCAGTTGGGTTTCGCCGTGCCGCGCGACGAGGCCACCGACCAGCGTCTGGCGTATGACGACATGCGCAAGACCCTCACCGAAGCGCTGCGCAAGGTCTTTCGCCCCGAGTTCCTCAACCGGGTCGATGCGACCGTCGTCTTCCACGCGCTGACCAAGGAGCAGATCGCCGAGATCGTCGATCTGGAGCTGGCCAAGGTCGGCCAGCGGCTGCACGACCACGCCATTCTGCTTCGGGCCTCCCCGGCGGCGCGCCAGCTGCTGGCCGATCTGGGGTACGACCCGGAGATGGGCGCCCGGCCGCTCAAACGCGTGATCCAGAGCAAGGTCGAAGACCGTCTGTCCGACGCGCTGCTCTCCGGGGAGTTCAAGAACGGAGATCGGGTGCTGGTCGACGCCGTCGATGGCGAGATCGCCCTGCGCCTGGACGAGTCCGAGCCGCAGGGTGAAGCCGAGGCGGCACTCCCGGCGAGCGACGCCTAACCCCACGAGCGTTTCACGAGGCTCCATCAAGGGCGACCCGCCGGGTCGCCCTTGCTCGTTTCGAAGCAGGGAGCAGCCGGCATGCCTGCCCTATAATGAAGGCGTTGTGTTCACGGAGGCTCGCATGAGCCCACGATTGCCGATGCTGTGCCTGGTCTTGATCCTGGGTGGGATGTTGGCGGCAGGTTGCTCGTCCCCTCCGTCGAGTCCGGAGGTGGCAGACACCGCGGCAGCCGAGCAGACACTGGCGTCGTTCCTGGGCATGCTGGCGGACGGCGAGTACGCCGAGGCGTCCGCGCTGTATGGCGGCCCGCTGGATTCGATGCAGATCTGGAACCCGGAGATCGAAGCCGGGGACGTCGCCGGGTTGATCGGGTACGGATGCAGCAGCCGTTTGCTGCAATGTCTGCCGGTGCGCTCGCTGACGTTGGCGCAGATCACCCCCTCCGGAGAGCTGGTGTTCGATGTCGAGTTCAGCCTCCCGGACGGGACGCAGTTCGTGCGCGGCGCATGCTGCGGGGCGACGTCGACGGAGATGCCGGACCAATCGGAATTCCCTTTCCGCCTCCAGCCCAAAGCGGGTGGGGGGTTCATCGTTCTTGACCTTCCGCCGTACGTACCGTGAGGCCGACCGTGCCGGGCGATGCGGGTGACCCATCGCAAGGGCCCCGCCGATTGTGGCGGCGCTGACGGCTCGGCCGGCCGGCCGTGGGAGATCTCGGAATGCCAGCTCGTGCGCGAACCCAGTTTGTCTGCCAGCAATGCGGCCGCACGGCGGCCAGGGAGCTGGGCCGCTGCCCGCAGTGCGGTGCATGGAACAGCATGGTTGGCGAAGCTGTGGCGCCGGCCAAGCCCCGCCGGGTGACGCCGGGCCGCGGGGGCGCCGGTGCGCCGCACCGGCTGGGCGAGATCGAGGGCGACGCCGAGGCGCGCCTGCCCCTGCCGATCGAGGAATTCTCCCGCGTGCTCGGGGGCGGCATCGTGCCGGCCTCGGTCGTTCTGGTGGGAGGCGAACCGGGGATCGGGAAATCAACGCTTCTGCTCCAAGTGGCGGTCGAGATGGCCCGCCATGGCCCGGTGTTGTACGTCTCCGGGGAGGAGTCGGAGCGCCAGATCAAAGCCCGGGCGCAGCGGCTCTTCGAAGCGCAGGCAATCCCCAACGACCTGTACCTGCTGAGCGAGACAGACCTGGACGCGATCGTCGGGCACGTCGAGTCCCTTCACCCGATCCTGGCGGTGATCGACTCGATCCAGACCGTCTACCTTCCGGAGTTGGATTCGAGCGCCGGTTCGATCACACAGGTGAGGGACTGCGCTGCGCGCCTGCAGGCCGTCGCCAAGGCCGGCGGGTCGGCGATCTTCCTGGTGGGGCACGTGACCAAAGAGGGGGCCATTGCCGGGCCGCGCGTGCTGGAGCATATCGTCGACACCGTCCTGTATCTGGAAGGCGACCCGTTCCACGCCTACCGTCTGCTGCGATCGGTGAAGAACCGCTTCGGGGCAACGAGCGAGGTCGGCGTGTTCGAGATGGGGGCGGCGGGGATGTCGCAGGTGCCGAATCCCTCCGAGGCGTTTCTGGCCGAGCGTGTCGTCAATGCGCCGGGCTCGGCGATTGCCGTGACGATGGAAGGCACGCGTCCGCTGCTGGTCGAGGTGCAGGGGCTGACCAGCCCCACGTCGTTCGGCCACCCGCGGCGAACGGCCAATGGTGTGGACCTGAACCGCCTGCTGCTGACCCTGGCGGTCTTGACGCGCCGGGTGGGCATCAAGCTGGCGGAGCAGGACGTGTTCGTCAACGTCGTTGGAGGCCTGCGGGTCGAGGAACCGGCCGCTGACTTGGCCATCGCCGCTGCCATGGCGTCGTCCACCTGGGATCGGGCGCTGCCGGCGGACCTGGTGCTGGTCGGCGAGGTCGGGCTGTCGGGCGAACTGCGGGCCGTGGCGCAGCTTCCGGCCCGGTTGCGGGAAGCTTCCCGGCTTGGTTTTCGCCGCGCGATCGTGCCGCGCAGCACGCGCATCGAGATCGGCGACGCACCGGGACTGTAAGGTGATGGAAGCGCGCAGCGTGCGCGAGGCGCTGTCGCTGGCCATTCCCAACGCCGAATCGACCGCGCTCCGAATAGTGCCTCGGAGGCGAGGCGCGATTCCGCCTGTTCCTCTTGAGCACGGCAACCGTTGGCGGTCGGGCCCGGCGTTAAGATGCGAGGCGCCCGAACGATGCGGCGGTGAGCGGGGCGTGTTCTACGCCATATCTGGGCCTGCCGAAAACTGCGGCAACGGATGTGGGGCGGGCCCGGAGCGCAATTGAGCTGCAGAGCGTGGCGCGAGGCGATCATCCACCGGTTCGGCGTTAACATGGCCGCGTCTTAAAACATCGATTGTTTTAGGGTAAGCGCCGGTGGATCGACTTGAACCGCGGCCGAGGCTTTGTTAGAATGCACGTGTTGATCGATGGAAGTGTCTCCGTGCGTCGGCCTTCGTTGATCAATGCAGGAAGCCGTCTCCCCGACGGCGGTTCACCACACGAAGCAGGTACAGGAGAGTCCGGACCGGGACGGGCGCGTTTCCGCCCAGGGGAATTTGCGTCCCGGTTCCAGGGAGATGCGGATGAACGCGGAGCGAATGTGGCAGGCGGCCCTTGGGCAACTCCAGATGGAGCTGCCGAGGGCGACGTTTGACACCTGGGTTCGCGACGCGGAGCTTCTGGCCTACGAAGACGGCACGTTCATCGTGGGCGTGCAGAACGCCTATGCACGCGACTGGCTCGAGGATCGCATGCTCTCGACCGTCAAGCGTGTGCTCACCGGGTTGGCGGGACGCACCATCGAAGTGCGCTTTGTCGTCTGGCAGGGCGAGTCGACCGAAGAAGACGCCGCGCCGGCGCTGGTGGCGGCCCCCGTGCCGCGCGTTCCGGCCGCCTCGGTTGTCCACCTCAACCCGCGCTACGCTTTCGAGAGCTTCGTCGTCGGCCCCAGCAACCGGCTGGCCCACGCCGCCACGCAGGCGGTGGCCGAGAATCCGGCGCGGGCCTACAACCCGCTGTTCCTGTACGGCGGCGTCGGCCTGGGCAAGACGCACCTGCTGCATGCGGTCGGCAATGCCACGGCGGCACAGGGGCTCCAGGTGCTGTACGTCTCGTCGGAGGACTTCACCAACGACCTGATCAACGCCATCCGCTCCCACACCACCGAGGCGTTCCGGGAGCGCTACCGGCGCATCGACGTCCTGCTGATCGACGACATCCAGTTCATCGCCGGCAAGGAGTCGACCCAGGAGGAGTTCTTCCACACCTTCAACGCCCTGCACGGCCAGGACAAGCAACTGGTGATCTCGTCCGATCGGCCGCCCAAGGCGCTGGTCACTCTGGAGGAGCGTCTGCGCTCTCGGTTCGAGTGGGGCCTGACGGCCGACATTCAGCCGCCGGACCTGGAAACACGCCTGGCCATCCTGCGATCCAAAGCCGAGCGCGCCGGGCGGAGTGTCGAGTCACAGCACCTCGAGCTGATCGCCCGCCGCGTCCAAAGCAACATCCGCGAGCTCGAAGGCGCACTCACCCGCGTCCTGGCCTACTCGGACCTGAGCAACCAGCCCCTTTCCCTGGAGCTGATCGAGATCGCCCTGGCCGACCTGCTGCCGCGGCCCGGCGCCCTGACGGCCGATCGGATTATCGCCGCCGTGGCCGAGCACTTCGACCTGGATCCATCGCTGCTCCTCGGGCGGGGCCGCTCGCGCGACGTCGCCTTGCCGCGTCAGATCGCCATGTATTTGATCCGCGAGGAGACCCAATCCTCGCTGCCGCAGATCGGGGATGCCCTGGGCGGGCGCGATCACACGACCATCATGTACGGCTGTGGCAAGATCGGCGAACAGCTCGAGACCGACGACGCCATGCGGCGTCAGGTCGCCGCGATCCGGGAAGGTCTCTACAGCCGGGTGCGCCCTCCGACGTGATCGGCGACTGACACTGGGAGTTGCTGCCAAACGCGCCACGCGGCCCATCGGGCCGCGTGGCGTTTGCGAGCCGCGCCGTGACTTTCGCCCCCTCACCCCAACCCTCTTCCCCTACGGACGAGGGGACCTCCGGCTCCCTCCGCGGAGAGGGTGCGCTGCCTCCCCGTAGGGCGCAGGTGCCACGGCAGTTGGCGGCAGGAGGGTCGGGCGTGCAGCGCGGCTGCAAGATCGCCAGGCGAGCAGGAACCACCCTCGCCCTCGAATCGATCGGGCAGCGTCTAGAGCAGCGTCACCGGATCGACGTCAACCACCCAGCCCTGCGGCAAGTCCGGCGGGATCAGCGGCCCGGGATCGAAGCTGCGCAGGACGACCTGCCAGCGATAGTCACCCCGCAGCCGCTCGAAGAAACATGGGGCCGGGCCGATCAGATCGGTGGGGTCGCCTTGCTCCTCGAGGGCGCGGCGGAGGAGCCGCCCGACGCGTTCGACCTCGCGTCGCGCCCGGTCGGGATCCGGATTGCGGTACACCAGGCGCGTCAGCCGCTGGAACGGTGGATAGCCGAGCTGCCGGCGACTTTCGACTTCCTTGCTCATAGAAAGCTTCGTAGTCGTGCCTCGAGGCGGCCACGATCGCCGGATGGTCCGGATGGTAGGTCTGCAGGATCACCCGGCCGGCGAGCAGCCCGCGCCCGGCCCGCCCGGCGACCTGCGTCAACACCTGGAACGTGCGCTCGGCGGCGCGGAAGTCCGGGAGATGCAGGCCGGTGTCGGCGGAGACCACACCCACCAGTGTGACCAGCGGCAGGTCCAGGCCCTTGGCGATCATCTGCGTCCCGATCAGGACGTCGGCGCGATGGCCGGCGAAGTGCGCCAGCAGCACCTCGTGCGCGCCCCGGGCACGTGTCGCGTCGTAATCCCAGCGCAGCGCCCGGGCGGAGGGGAACAGGCTGGAGAGCTCCTCCTGGACGCGCTGGGTGCCGGCGCCGAAGAAACGCACGCGGCGGCCGCCGCAGTCCGGGCACTCGGTCGGCGCGGCACGCCGGTAGCCACAGCGATGACACAGCAGTGCCTGCTGTCCGGGATGATGCGTGAGCGGGATGCCACACCGTGGACAGCGGGCGACCCATCCGCAGTCACGGCAGAAGACAAAGGTCGCCTCGCCGCGGCGGTTGAGGAACAGGATGGCCTGCTGGTGCGCATCCAGGGTCTCGGCCAGCGCTTGCTGCAGGGGGCGGCTGAAGAGCGACGGATTGCCGGCCTTGAGTTCCTGACGCATGTCGACGATGCGCACCGGCGGAAGATCGGCGGCGTCGGCCTGGCGCTCGAGCTGCCGGTAGTGGCTGCCGACGCCCAGGCGCTCGGCCTGCCCCTGCAATCGCCTCCGGTGACCGAGGACGCGCTGGGGGAGCCGCAGGCGGACGATCCGCCCACGCTCTGCCAGATAGGTCGTTTCCACATCGGGTGTGGCGCTGCCCAGAATGCACACCCCACGGACGAGCCGTGTGTAGGCGATGGCGACGGCGCGGGCGTGGTAGCGAGGCGACTGACTCTGTTCCTTGTAGGACTCGTCATGCTCCTCGTCGAGCACCAGCAGCCCGAGGTTGGGCAGCGGGGCAAACAGGGCACTGCGCGGGCCGAGCACGATGGGGAGCTGTCCACTCCGGCAGCGACGCCAGGTGTCGTAGCGTTCGCCATCGGACAGCCGGGAGTGCAGCAGGCCGACCTGGCCCGGGAAGCGAGACATGAGTCGGGCGACCGTCAGCGGCGTCATGCCGATCTCGGGCACCAGGATGATGGCCGACCGCCCGCGGCGCAGGGTCTCCTGGATGGCGCGCAAGTAGATCTCGGTCTTGCCCGAGGCGGTCACGCCGTGGAGCAGGAATGGCCGCGCGGGCTCCTTCCCGGCGTCGAAGGCCGGGAGGATCTGCTCCCAGGCCGCGGCTTGATCCGCCGTCAACTCCGGAGGCTGGGAGGGGATGAAATCGACGTCGGCCAGTGGGTCACGCCACACCTCGGTCTCTCCCAGGCTGACCAGATCGTGCTCCTCGAGGAAGCGCAGGTCATCGGCTGTCGCCCCGGTCTCGGCGTACACCCAGTTGACGTGCAGGCTCCCGGGTTCGCGCGCCAGCAGCTCGAGGACTGCCTTCCGCCGGCGGCGAGACTCCGGTGTGCTGCCCAGAGGTTCGAGGGACGAGTCCGGAGGCGCGGCTGCGGTCAACATCACCGACCGAATACGGCGCGGGCGGACGGTCGGCGCATCCAGGATCGACTCGCGCAGCAACGCGCCGCGTCGCGCCATGGACTCGACAGCTCGGCGCCAATCGACGCGCGGCAGGTGATAGCCCAACTGGCGGCCGCGCAATGGACCGCGAGCGGCAAGCAACGCCAGGACTCGCTTCTCGGCCGCGGTCTGGGGGACGGCCGACGTGTCCACCAGGCTTACCCGTTGGTCGGCCTGCTGGCTCAGGCCCGGAGGGAGCATCAGCGTCAGGCAGTCGATCAACGGAGCGAGGTATTGGCCCGCCATCCACGCGGCGAGGGCGAGTTGCTCGGGCCGGAGGACCGGGCCTGGGTCGACCAGGCTCTCGATGGGGCGAGTCTCAGGGACCTCGGCCTCGTCCAGCAGCCGGGTGACAAC
This sequence comes from uncultured Chloroflexia bacterium, assembly GCA_963818575.1. Classification (GTDB taxonomy): domain Bacteria; phylum Chloroflexota; class Anaerolineae; order Anaerolineales; family E44-bin32; genus DYJB01. The sequence goes on from CAWFSV010000016.1 coordinate 90,194, forward strand.
GCCCTGCACGCGGCGTTTGCCGAAGGGGACGATGACCAGGTGTCCGGGACCGACACGGCCTTCCAGGTCGGGGGGCAGATGATAGTGAAAGGCGCCCCGGACAGGGGGGGCGTGGACAACGACCTCGGCGAATACGGTCATGCGGACCGGCGGCGGAACAGGGCGCATCGAGACGCGGGCGATCCGCAGCCCGTCCATCGACTCGACCCTCAGGCGAACGCTCTCCGCCGTGATCGTGTCGCCGACGCGCGCCATGCGCCCCAGGCGGCCGAGGATGTAGCCGGCGATCGTGTCGTAGTGCGGGTCGTCCAGCGCCAGCTCGAAGCGCGCATTGAGCTCATCGATCGGCGTCAGCCCATCGATCAGGATCGAGCCGTCCTGCAGCGGCTGGCTCTCGGCCTCCAGGTCGAACGGATCGTTCACCTCGCCGACGATCTCCTCCAGCAGGTCCTCCAGGGTGACCAGGCCGGCCGTGCCGCCGTACTCGTCGAGCACGATGGCCAGGTGCTGGCGGCGGGATCGGAAGCGCCGCAGCAGGTCGCTGATGCGCACCGTGTCCGGCACAAACATGGTCTCCCGCATCAAGTCGCGCGCCGTGCGGCTGGCGGCGTCCGGCCGGCGCCAGGCCGGCAGGACATCCTGCAGGTGGACGACGCCGATGACGTGATCGGGATCGCCTTCGTAGACCGGCAGTTTGGTCACCGGCTGCTCGGTGAGCGTCTGAATCACGGCCTCCAGCGGGGCATCCGCCGGCAGGGCGACCATCTCGGTGCGCGGCACCATCACCTGGCGCACGAGCGTGTCGCCGAAGTCGAGCACGGCGTGGACCATTTCCTCCTCGTCATCCTGCACGACGCCGCTCTCGGCGCTGGCCGAGACCAGCATCTTGAGTTCTTCGACCGAGTGCGCCAGCTCCTGCTCCGAGGCGGAGCGCACACCCAGGCTGCGGGCCAACTTCAGGCCGGTGAGGTTGAGCAGCCACGTGATGGGTCGCAGCACGGAGGCGGCGGCCAGGATCGGGCGCGCCACGATGCGGGCGATACGCTCGGGATCCTGGAGAGCCAGCGCTTTGGGGGTGAGCTCCCCGAAGACTACGAGCAGAAAGGTGGTCAGGGCGAAGGCCAGCGAGGCCGAAACGCCGTAGGCCACCCCGGACTGCCAGCGGACCGGGAGCAGGCTGAGCACGGGCTCGAAGAGGTGAGCGATGACCGGTTCGGCGAGCCAGCCAAGGGCGAGCCCGACCGTCGTGATCCCGAGCTGTGTGGTGGCGATAAACCGCCCGGTTTCACGCAGGGCGCGCTGGATCCACGGGGCGCGGCGATCGCCTTGAGCGACGAGCTCTTCGACCCGCGTGCGGCGAATGCGGACGATGGCGAACTCCGCCGCGACAAAGAACCCGTTGAGCAGGATGAGCAACACGATGGCCAGCAGGCCAAGGACGTCCTGCAGCAGGTCAGCCGGCATGATGCACCGAGCGGAGCCTGGGGGCCGCTGTCGGGAGGCGAGGAGGGACTGCGTGGGGTCGGTCAGGCATCCGGGGTTCGCAGGACAACCGCTGCTCCATAGCCGACCACCGAGCTGGTGTCGCCGGTGACGTCGCCGGAGTTGGCGTACCCGAGCACAGGCGACATGCGTGGCGCCCAGGTCTGCGCGCCGCCCACAGCACGGCGGCGATCGCCCCGCGCCCGCAGGCATATCCCTGGCCGTGATGGTCGGCCTCGATCACACCGAGCGGGTCGAAGGCTTCGATCCGGGCCGAGCAGGAAAGCATCCAGTGTGCGGGCAACCGGGTCGGGGTAGAAGTGCGACAGGTCGGAACTGGCCACCAGCAGGATCGAGCGACCGCGCAGCGCCTCGGCCAGAGCGCGGCCGAGCGCCTCGGCGGTCTCGGATGACTGGTCGCGAAGCATCAGGGGCACCAGGCGAAACGGCGACTGGAGTGTGCGCTGCAGGAACGGGAGTTCGATCTCGAGCGAGTGCTCGGGGTCATTGCGCGACGCTCTCCAGGTGCAGGCCGTCGGGGAGCTTGCCGTCGATGGCGGAGACGAGTTCGGCGTCGACCTCGACCAGTCCGAGCGGGGTCTCATACGCCGGGTGGGAGGTGGTCAGGATCCGGCCCGGGTAGGCATGGTGCATCGGGGAGACGATGACAACCGTCTCCACCGCGGCGCCGTCGACGAGATGGAAGGCCTGGGCGGCGACATCCCCGGAGTAGCGGTGTCCGGCATGAGGCACGACCAGGGCGACGACGTCGCCTTCCGGACGCTGGGCGCCGGCGCGGTGGAGCTGAGCATCGACCGAGCGCGCGAGCGCCTCGGGGGTCCCGGGATACCACGTGCCTGCGATCGGAGAGGGGCGGGGCTGGATCATGCCGATGTCACGCAACGGCGGAGTGATTGTAGCACAGCGGTCCGGAGGTCCCCCGGAGCAGGTGCCTGAACGGGCGGACGCACCGCCGGGAGGGCAGGTTCGGACTCCTCAAGCCAACTCGGCCAGGTCCGCTCTCAGTCGACGTCCCACTCGGAGTTGCCGGGCCTTGACTGTCCCGGGTGGAGCGACTATACTCATAGAACAAATGTTCTCCAGGCCAGGCAGAAGCGACGCCGCATGTGGACCTGTCCGGCATGCAGGTCGGTAAGGCGCAATCGGCGCCGCTACATGCGGCTCTTGTGTCTGGATGGCGCAACCGCCTTCAGGTGCGAAGTAGGTCGCACCTCGGGCTCGCAGATCGGCCCAAGGAAGACAGGCCCGGCACGATCAGTCGCCGGTGGGAGGGTTGGAATGAACGTCGGAATGCTGTGGTTTGACGGCGAAGAACACAAGGAGATCCCCGTTCGAGTGCAGGCGGCGGCGAGTTACTACCGGACCAAGTACGGCCGCGTGCCGAACGTGTGCTACGTCCATCCGTCGATGCTGACCGGACCGAGCGTGGGCCGCGTCGATGGCGTCGATGTCCGCCCGAGCCCGATGGTGCTGCACGGCCACCTCTGGATGGGGGTCGACGACCACGAGAGCTGAAGCCGGGTGACGTCAGCCGGCTACCGCCGCGACCAGGCCGATCAGGGCTGAGTCGAGTTGGAGCTGGCCGGTCTTATCGGCCAGGTCGATCTCCATCAACCGGTGGTAGATCCTCTCCAGGTCGACGAGGCGTGAAGTTGCGCGCCTGCTCGGTCACCTTGCCGGCAACGAAGGGGTGAACGCCGAGACGTCTGCGGCGGGGTTCTGGCCGGCATCCAGCGCCTCGCGGGCGCGGAGCAGCAGGCGGAACTGCCGGATGATCATGACGAAGGCGTAGTGCGGGTCCTGGTTCTCGAGCAAGCGCTGCAAGCGGGCGAGTGCGGTTCGGGCATCGCGCCGGCCGAGGGCGTCGACGGTATCGAAGATATCCGCCTGTCCGTGAAATGGCGTCAGCCGCTCGACATCTTCGGCCCGAATCGGTCGGGCGTAGTCGACGTAGTCGAGCAGCTTGGCCAGCTCCTGATCCGCCCGCTCGGCGTCGTCGTCGGCCAGCTCGGCCAGCAGCTGAGCCGCGCCGGCCTCGATGGAGCCTCCCTTCGCCTCGCAACGCTGCACCAGCCAGCTCTCGAAGTCCCGGCCCTTCGGCGAGGCGAAGCCGCGCACCAACGCCGCCTCGGGGTGTGCCTGCGCCCACTTCAGCAGCGAGGACTTGTCCTTCAGCAGCGCGGGCTCCACCAACACCAGTGCCGTCGAGGCCGGCAGCGACTCGAGCAGGCGACTGGAAGCGCGCCCAGCGGTCGGAGTCCTCGGCCCAGCGTGCGGGTTTCTCGAGAATCACGATCCGGCGATCCGCCAGGAAGGGCAGTGCGGCGCAGGCCTGCGCCAGGTCGGTCAGCGCCGCGCCGTCGGTGGAGAAGCGCTGCGTGTTCATGGCGACATTGGACGGCTCGCCCTGCTTCTTGATCAGCCGGTCGACGAACTCCTCCTGCGCCAGCGCATCATCGCCGTGGAGCAGGTAGACGGTCGGCTTGGGGGCCATCTAGCTCACCGTCAGGATGCGATGCAGGCTGGGGCTTCGCCGGCGGAGCCGCTGGATCGAGAGCACCTGCAGGCTTCCGGGCCGCGCCTCGGTCGTGATCCGGCGCTGCAGCAGTGTGCCCAGGGGTTGGGCGACGATCAATCCCAGGGAGGCGGCCAGGAGCGCCAGCGGGAGTTGATCGAGCCAATCGGTCCATCGGCGTCGGCGTGTCATTCCGGCGACGAGGAACGACGCCGTGCCGGCCAGCGCGGCGCCGGTGACCAGGTTGGTGCCGCAGTTGGGGTGGATGGCCAGCCGGGCTTCGCCCGCCTGCAGGCGCGCCAGCGCCTGCAGCACGGCTTTCTCCACTTCGTCGGTGGTCACCTCACCCATCAGGTAGAACCCGCGGCCGTCGGAGCGGCCGACCAGCGCGGTGCGCACCGGCCGGGAGCTGAGCAGGTGAATCGTCGCATGCTCGAGGGCATGATTGCGGCGGATGCGCAGGAACGTCGGATGATCGAGAAGTGTGGGCATGGGTGATCCCGTTTGGCCGGGCGGGCGGATACCCGACTCTAGCGCACAGGCAGGCCGCGCGTCAATCGGCCGCCGCAGGAACCGGCACGCTCAGCAGGGCTTGGAGGTGCCCCTCGAAATCCTGGAGAGCCGTGGCGCTCAGCAGTCCCACCCGGGTCTCCTCGGGAGGCTGGAGCGGCAGCAGATAGCGGGTCAGGTGTTTGCGGAAGAGCACCAGGCCTTCGCGCTCGCCGTAATAAGCGGCCATGTGCTGTGCGTGCCGGCGAACGGTCGCCACGATCTCGCCGGGCGGAACCTGGCGACGGTCGCGCCGCTGAAAGATCCACGGGTTGCCGATCGCCCCGCGCCCGATCATCACCCCGTCGCAGCCCGTGTGTTCCCGCAGCCGCTGGATATCCTCCACGCGCAGGACGTCCCCGTTGCCGATCACCGGAATGGCCACCGAGGCCTTGACGGCGGCGATGGCGTCCCAATCGGCGTGACCGGCGTAGGCCTGTTCGCGGGTGCGGGCATGGACGGCGATGAGTGCGCCACCGCCCTCGGCGACGGCGCGCGCCACCTCCAGGAAGTTGCGCGATCCGGCGTCCCACCCGAGGCGAATCTTGGCCGTCACCGGGATCGGTAACGCGCGGCTCAGGCTGGAGATGATCCGGCCGACCTTGCGCGGGTCGCGCAGCAATCCGGCGCCGGCGCCGCGCCCGGACACACAGCGGACCGAGCAGCCCATATTGATGTCCAGGACATCCGGGCCAAGCTCGAGCACGGCGCGCGCCGCCTCGAGCAGTCGTCCTTCATCGCTGTCGAACAACTGGAAGACGACCGGTCGTTCTTCGGGGAGGAACTCGAGCAGCCGTCGCGTGCGGGGTTGACCGGCGAGGATCTCCATGGCGTTGACGAACGGCGTGTAGCTGAGGGCGGAGCCGAACTGGCGGGCCAGGCTGCGATAGGGTAAATCCGAGAAACCGTCCATCGGCGCCAGGATGGCGTCGCCGAAGACGGGGAGTGTCCGAATATGGAAGGCCGGGGCGGGCGAACGTGCGTCGATGATGGAAGGCATGCTTGCGGCCCTGGGGGCCGGATCCTCGACAGGCCAGGGATGAAGCCCGTAAGATTCTCGAACCCCACCCTCGTCCGCCGGAGGCCTCGATACGAAAGACGGCTATCGGTGGGCAGGCAGGAGGTGGGGGCGGAGGAAGGGCTCTCCGCCTGCGCCTAGAATACCATGCCGCCCGGCGGGCCCGCGGCGATGGGCTACAATCCGGCTATGGCCTGGTCGATCCTGGGGCACGCGTGGGCGATCGATCTGCTTCGGCGGCACATTCGCGCTGGAGGCGTTCGACACGCGTATCTGTTCACCGGGCCGGACCAGGTGGGGAAGCGCACGCTGGCGGTGGCCTTTGCCCAGGCGCTCACTTGCCCGGAGGTGCCGGAGCCCGGCGAGGCCTGCGGGCGATGCCGCACGTGCGAGACGATGCGCGCCGGGACCCATCCCGACCTGAGCATCGTGCGCCTCGTCCCGGGAGACAGCGAGATCAAGATCGACCAGGTGCGGGAGCTGCAGCGACAGCTGGCGCTCACCCCGCGCCAGGCGGCGCGACGCGTGGCTCTGCTGGTGGACTTCGATGCGGCGAACGAGTTGGCGCAGAACGCCCTGCTCAAGACACTCGAGGAGCCGGCGGAGAAGGTGGTCCTGCTGCTCACGGCCGGATCGAGCGCCGGGCTGCTGCCCACGCTGCTCTCGCGCTGCGAGGTACTCAACCTGCGGCCGGTCAATCCGGCGATGATCGAACAGTCGCTCAAGGACGACGGCGAACCGGACGAGCGAGCGCGGCTGCTGGCGGCACTCTCGGCCGGCCGGCCGGGCCTGGCGAAATCGCTGCAGTCCGACCCGGAGCAGCTGGCCCGGCGCAGTGCGGCGCTGGATGAGATGGGCAGGCTGCTGAGCGCCAATCGCGGCGAGCGGTTCGCCGCCGCCGAGGCGTGGGCGCGCAAACGCAAGTCGAGCGAGGAACTGGATGCCGTGCGGCGAAGGGTGGGCGAACTGCTTGGCACCTGGCTGACGCTGTGGCGGGATGCTCTGCTGGTATCCCACGCCGCCCAGGATCACCTCGCCAATCCGGATCGACAGGCCGACCTCGAGCGACTGGCGAGCGCGTGCAGCCGCGAGGCGCTGGCCGCCGGCGTGGGCGCCCTCCGAACGGCGCTCGACCGGCTGGATCGGTATGCCAACATCCAATTGACGTTGGAGACGCTGATGCTTGACCTGCCGCGGCTGCCGGCGCGCTGAAGAGGAATCGCCGGCGGCGCGTCGGCGCGACGAAGCCAAGAGCCCTGCAGATGCAGGGCTCGTTTGCTGTCGGCTCCTCATCGATCGTGGTGGCTCAGCGGGGTTCGACCACCAGGCGAATGGCGGTCCGTTCCTTGCCGTCGATCTCGACCGTGGTGAACTCGGGGATACAGATCACCTCGATGCCGTCCTCATGCAGATAGCCCCGGGCGATGGCCGTGGCCTTGACGGCCTGGTTGACCGCCCCTGCGCCAATCGCCTGGACCTCGGCCCGCTTGTGCTCTCGAACGACTCCGGCAATGGCGCCGGCAACGGCCGATGTACGCGATTCGGCTGAGACCTTGATAATGTCCATCGGGCATGCTCCCCTGCGATCAGCTCAGTCGCCCGAATGGCTCTGTTGTGGAAATCTTACAGGATTTGAGGTCGGGAATCAAGCACGGCTGCTCCCGCAGGCGGACAGCCTGCCCCGGGCAGCAGGCAGCTCAGATTCGGTCCCCGTAGAGCCCGAAGCGAGCACTGGATGGCCTTAGCCGCCCTCCGATGTGCGGCCGTTCACCCGGGCCACCTCCTCCGGATCGAAGACCACCTCCTCCTTCCCCTCGAGCTTCTCGCGCATCTTGGAGACGATCAGATCCAGGTGGCTGCTGTGGGCGACATAATCAAGGTCATCGGAAGGCACGGTGAGGACCGGGCACAGCGTGAAGTTGTCGATCCACGCCTGGTACAGAGCGTTGAGCTGTTCCAGGTACTCGGGCTGAATCTGCTGTTCATATCCCCGGCCGCGCAGCGCGATCCGGTGCCGGAGCGTATCGGTCGTCGCCCGCAGGTAGACCACCAGGTCGGGAGGCTGAAGGAACTCGGTCAGCACCTGATACAGCTCCCAGTAGGACTGGTAGTCGCGCTCGACCATGTTGCCCTGCAGGAACAGGTTGCGGGCGAAGATCTCGGCGTCCTCATACACGCTGCGATCCTGGATGGCCGAGGTCGGGTGATCGGTGAGCTGGCGATGGGCCCGCAGGCGGCGGGTGAGGAAGAAGACCTGGGAATGGAAGGACCAGGCGCGCATGTCGCCATAGAAATCGGCCAGATACGGATTCTCGCCCACCGGCTCGTAGAACGGCTCCCAGGCCAGGCGGCTGGAGAGGAGCTGCACCAGCGTGGACTTGCCGACCCCGATGTTGCCGGCCACGGCGACAAACTTCTTCATGGCTCCTCCCCTTCTCGCGTTCAGCCGCCGTTGCGGGCGGCCCATCCGTCGATCAACATCTCGACGGCATCCAGGTAGCTCTCGAGCTCAAGGGCGCGGGTCTGCCGCGACTCCGGAGGCAGCCCCAGATCGTGCAGCGCATCATCCCAGGCGGTGCGGAAATCTGCCGCCTGCCCGTAGGCTTCGAGGACGCGCACGGTTCGTTCCCAGATCGACAGCAAGGGTAGGACGACGGCGTCGGGCCGACCGGCCTCGACCAGCGCCTGGAACCCGGCCAGGTGATAGGCGCGGCGGCAAGGGGCCAGCCGTGGGTCGCTGGTGAGCGGGGAGGCGGCGTCGAAGGCGCGGGCCCAGGCGGAGACCCAGGCCGGGACGGCCCGGCTGTCCCCGCGCTCGATCCCGAAAAGCCGAATCAATCCTTCGCTGACTTCGGGCCGGCCGAGCACTTGCCCTCGCCGTTCAAGGTCGAGCAGGAAGCGCCGCCCGGCCGCCGGAGCCCCGGCCAGCGAGGCGGCAGCGTTGGCGCCGTCGATGGCCGCCTCGAGCAGCGTGCCCGGCTCCGGCTGCTGAGGCAGCGGGTGAGGCAGCCGGTCGCGGGCGGACTGCAGCAGGGAGCGAGCACGGACCAGCGTGTGGTCGGCGCGGAAGAACTGGCCGCGGGCGCCGGCCTGCGCCCACTCGAAGAAATGCTGCGGGTCGTACAGGAACACGGGCCCGCTGATCGCCGGCCCCATCCATGGATCGATGCGCAAGCCGCGCGGTTGGGCATAGCGCTGCCGGCCGTGATGGACGATATCCAGGTGGATGTCGGCCGAGAGCGGGATCATCTCGCGCTCGCGTGGCCGGATCGTCGGTGTGGATCAGGACCAGGTCGATATCGGCCGTGCCGCCGAGCAGCGGCTCCCCGTAGGCGACGCTGCCCACCAGGTAGGCGGAGATCAGGTCGCCGGAGGCGGCCCGCGCTTCGGCCTCGCGCCGGGCCAGCTCGACAAGCTTGGCGCGCGTGATGATCAAGCGGATCGGCCTCCGTCGAACGGCAGCTCGGGCTGATAGGGCGCGATCCCGAGGGCCGTGCGAATGCGCTGGGCGATCTCGCGCACGTGTTCCGGCCGATGCACGATGTCGATCGGGCTGGTGTCGATGGCCAGGACGGGGGAGGAACGCGGCGAGGAGAAGAACGACTCGTAGGCCTGGTTGAGGGAGTCGATGTAGTTACGGTCCATGCTGCGTTCGTAGGCCCGATCGCGCATGGCGATGCGCCCCATGGCGACGTCGGTCTCGACGCGCAGAAAGACGATCAGGTCCGGACGGACGATCCGCTCCGCCAGGGCCTCGTGCAGCCGGGTGTAGGTGTCGAGTTCGTCGCCGCGCAGGTTGAGCTCGGCGAACAACGCGTCCTTCTCGAACGTGTAGTCGGCGATCAGGTTTCCGCGAGCCAGGACCTCCGGGACCGTCTGGCGCTGTTGGTGGTAGCGGCTGAGCAGGAAGAAGATCTGGGTCTGGAAGGCGTAACGTTCCCGGTCGCCGTAGAAGTCGGACAGAAAGGGATTCTCCTCGAAGGCCTCGAGGAGTACTTCAGCCGAAAACACCCGCTGGAGCAGCCGGGCCAAGGTGGTCTTGCCGACACCGATGACACCTTCGATGGCCAGATACATGCTTGTGCCCGGTCCTTGCGCGCCCGCGGCGGGAGTTGGCCGAGACGACCGGCGGAGAGTGCTGGGCGATGCGCCTGCGGCGATGGGGTCTGGACGATAGGATAACCGGGATGACTCGGGCACGCAACCGACGGCGCCCGATGGTCACGGCTCGTGTCGGAATTGCAGGCAGTAGTGGTGATGGGTGTTGCTCACCCAGGCGCTGCCGAGGCCGTAGGGAGCGAGGCGGATGTCGTCCTGGCACCAGATGCGCTCGTCCTTCAGCGTGTAGACCTGCCCGAGCGCGTGGCCCAGATCCCAGGCCAGGGGATAGATCCGTCCGCCCTTCTTGATGTTCTTGACGATGATCGTCAGGTAGGCGCCCGGACGGAGGTAGGGTTGCAGCGCGGCGTAGATCGGGACCAGCCGGCGCAGGAAGTCGTGATAGTCGGCCACGTTGCCCAGGTCGGCCGGATCCTCGGAGTAGGTCACATCCAGTTCCGGCGACGACCGCCGCCGGCGCTGCGCCTCGGCGCCGCGGGCGTGCAGCATGTCCCAGTAGGGCGGTGAGGTCAGGACGTAATCGAAGATCGGCAGCCCGAAGCTGTCGAGGCGCGCCGCATCGCCGGTGAGGATCTCGGCCGCCAGCGACTCGGCCGGCGGACCGAGCGTCGTGCGCTCGAGCGCCACGACAGAGCGTGCCAGGTCGGCGTATTCCGGGTTCAGCTCAATGCCGATCGAGTTGCGGCCCGCCCGCAGGCTGGCGACGACCGTCGAACCCGTGCCGACCATCGGGTCGAGCACCCAGGCGCCGGCCTTGGTGAAGAACGAGATGAAATCCAGCGCCAGCGTCTCGGGGAACTTGCCCGGGTGGCGCAGCACATCCTTCTTGCGGCGCGGCGGATCATGGACAAACCAGGACTTCTGGAACTTGAGCCACTGGCGTGCCGGCAGGTCATTCAGGCGGTTGCGAAGGGGACGTTTCTCGGGCATCGGTTACTCGGGCGCCGGAGTGGGCGACGCCTCCGGCTGCAGGGCGTAGACGCTGAGCGCCGTCAGCGCCGCCGTCGTCTGGCCCTGGCTGGCGGAGCGGACAAAGAACCCATATCCGCCGGCGAGCAGATAGGGGTCATCGGCGCGCAGGACCTCGACGTCGTTGATGTAGAAGGTGAAGTCGTCGCCGCGGGCCAGGATCCTGAGCCGGTTCACGGCAGGGGATCCGGGGATCGCGCTCGGGGCGTCTGCCGGGCCAGCCAGGACGGCCGCCCCGTTGCTCAGCACGCGCGTGACGCGGACCTGCCCCTGGCAGGTGAGTGTGAGACGGTAGTGCTCTTCCAGCGGGCCGACGCGGAACAGGATGCCGACCTCATCCTCGGCGCCGCACAACCCGGCGCGGACCTCCGCCTCGAGGCGGAAGTCCACCGCGGGCGGGCCAGGGGCGAGTACGTAGCGCGAGGCGTTCGGCCGGCTCACGGCGATGACGAGCGAACCTCCGGAGAGACTCGCCCCCCATCTGCGTCACTGCTCAGCCGCCAGCCTTCGTCGGGAGAGAAGGCCGCCTGGAAGAGGAGCGGCCCGGCGCCTTCGACCAAGGCCGGCGGCACGGTCGGGCTGGGAACGGCGGTGACGGTGGCAGTCGGGATCAGGGTGGGAAAGACGAAGGTGGCGGTGGGCGTGGGCTGCGGCGCGGGCGTCGACGTGGGGGAGGCGGGCGAGACGGATGCGCAGCCGCTCAACGCAACGGCGCCGGCCAACAACGAGATCCTGGGGAAGGGTGCGCAAGGGGATCATCCAGCCCGTATCTTACCGAAGGACCTGCCGGCCCACAAAGGGGGCAGGCACCCGAAGGTGCCTGCCTGGCCGAGTTCGAAGGATATTCCGCCGAGGATCAGGGATACCAGGCGGCGAAATCGTCGAAACTCACCGTCAGCGGCGGCGGTGTTCACGCCGCTGGCGTACAGCCCGAACGTGCCCGAGGCATAGGACGACTCATCGATCTGGCCGACGAGCTTGCCGTTGGCGAACACGTACAGCTTCGAGTCCTTGGCCAGCAGCCCGATTCGATTGGAGACGTTGGGGCCCTTGACGATCTCGGGCGAGGCGGTCCAGTCGATGAGGGTCGCCGGCGCGGCCTCGGTGATGAACTTGCGCAGTCGGAACGAGCCGTCGCACGAGAAGTCGAGCGCGTAGCCCTGGTCGAAGTTCGAGCCGTTGACGTGAACAGCCATGCCGGCCGAGTCGCGGCCGGAGCAGGCGCCGATGGCGGCGCTCACCTCGGCATATACATCTTCCGCCTGTGAGTCGGTCGTGCTCCACCAGATGTAGGAGTCGGCCAGGTTGTCGACGGCCTTCAACTTGCCGTCCTCGACCAGGTTGGAAGCCGAGGTCGCGTCGCTGAACTCGTACCACTTGAATCGGGCGCTGAAGTCGTCGGTCAAGTCGGGAGCGGCCAGGTTCAGGCCGGTGCGCGGATCGTCGGGGGCCAGCGGCGGAGGCGTGGGGGAAGGGCTGCCGCCCGGCGTCGGCGTCTCGGTCGGCGTTTCCGTTGGCGGAACGGCCTGTGTGGCGCTGGCAAGCAGCGTTGGGCTGGGCGGCGGCGTGACACTGGCCGGCAGCGTGGGAGCCGCGGTCAGCGTCGACGCCACCTGCGTCGCCAGCTCGTTGGGAGGCGGCTCCTGGGCCGCCCGGTTACAGGCGGCCAGGAGCGCCGAGGCGATCAAGATACAGGCGATGCTCAGACGTGTCATAGGTCGAAGGGAAGCTCCCAGGATGCGAGATCGTCGAACCACGCCTTGAGATTATACGTCTGCGCCGCCTTGACGTACAAGGCGAAGGTGCCGCCCGGATACTGATGGGGGACATCGCTGGACTCGCCGACCATCACCCCGTTGATGAAGAAGTAGAACTTGCCGAAGTGGTCCCAGATCCCCAGCCGGTTGGTGGCGTCCTTGCCGGTCTGGATGGCGTCCGAGGCGGTCCACTCGATCAACTCATGCGGCATCTTGCCGACGCGGTGCTTCAGGAAGCGCCACTCGCCGTCGCACGAGACCTCCAGGGCATAGCCGCCGGCGGCGGTCTCGGGGCTGGAGTGGATCACGAAGCCGACGGTGTCCTTGCCGACGCAGTCACCATTGGTGGCGCTGACTTCGGCGTAGATCAGGTCGGTCTGCTTGTCGGTGTACGACCACCAGCTGTACAGCTCCTCGGGTTCGTAGTCCAGCCCCCACAGGCGGCTGTCCTCAACGCCGTAGGCGGCGCGGCCCGGCGTGTCATAGTCGAACCACTTCTCCGGGACCTCGAAGTAGTCCAGGTAGTCGGGGTCGGCGAGGTCGAGAATGGCGCGCGGATCATCCTCGTCCGTGACGTGGAAGGCGGTCGGGGTCGGGAGCAGCTCAAGGCGCTGCACAGGCGCGGAGGTCGGCTCGACGCCCGGCTCGAGGGTGGAGACGGCCTGGGTGGCCTGTTCCTCCCCGGCGCCCGGCAGCGTGCCGCCGGAGTCGATTCCCAAGAAGCGCGTGGCGCTGGTGCAGGCCAGTGAGCCTGCCACCAGCAGCGCGATCGTCGCCGCGAAAGCATGCTTCCGAGTTCATTCTGCACCTCCTGGATGCGGGAACAGCAACGGGCCGAGATGGGATGCCACGTTGTCGAGAGGCGCATCGTCGATGACCCTCTCCGCGGCGGGCCGAGCCCCTCACCCGTCCGACGCGGGCTCGAAGAGCCCACGCAAACAACGTGCCCAGTACGCGACCGGTCCCCTCCGGCAGGAGTCCGAGTCATGGCCACTATAGCATCCCCCGAATGCCCGAAGGGTATAATCCGAAAGTACTGGTCGAGGTTCGTGTGTGCGGCGAGTGGGACCAAACGGGTCCCACTTTCGTTGGAGGCGAGGATGAACTACCGGCGCATGGGATCCTCCGGGTTGAAACTGAGCGAGATCTCGCTCGGCGCCTGGGTGACGTTCGGCGAACAGATCGACGATCGGACGGCGTCCAACATCCTGCATGCGGCGGTGGACCACGGGGTCAACTACCTCGACAATGCCGACGTCTATGCCCGGGGCCGGGCGGAAGTCGTGATGGGCCAGGCGATCCGCGACCTGCCGCGCGAATTCGCTCGTGCTGTCGAGCAAGGTCTTCTGGCCGACCTCGGATGGTCCGAACGGGAAGGGGCTGTCGCGCAAGCATGTGATCGAGTCGTGCCACGCCTCGCTCAAGCGCATGGGCGTGGACTACCTGGATCTGTACTTCTGCCATCGATACGACGCCGAGACCCCGGTCGAGGAGACCGTGCGGGCGATGGATGATCTGGTGCACCAGGGAAAGATCCTGTACTGGGGGACGTCGGAGTGGCGCGCCGGCCAGATCGCCCGCGCCCACGGCCTCGCCCGTCAGGCAGGCTGGTTCCCTCCGTCCGTGGAGCAGCCGCACTACAACATGCTCGTGCGCCGCATCGTGGAGGATGAGCTGCTCCCGCTGGCGGACGATCTGGGATTCGGCATGGTCACCTGGAGTCCACTGCGCTCCGGCTTGCTGAGCGGGAAGTACAACGACGGGATGCCACCCGGGGCGCGCCTTACGGTCGACCGCTACAACTGGCTGCGCGGGATCGTGAACGACGCCGACCTGGCCAAGGTGCGCAAGCTGGGCGGCGTCGCTGCCGACCTCGGGCTCAGCCTGCCGCAACTGGCGATCGGTTGGCTGCTGCGGCTGACGCAAGTCTCCAGCGTGATTACCGGCGCCACGCGCGTCGAGCAGGTGCACGAGAACGTCAAGGCCATCGGCGTCCCTCGGCTGCTGACGCCCGAGGTGCTGGAGCGCATCGAGTCCATCCTGGATAACGCTCCCGCGCAACCAGCGTAACGCGGCGGGCATGCGCCGCGGCGACGGTCAGGGCGCAAGGACGCGGCCCGGGAGGATCTCGGGCCGCGATTGTCTCTGCGGGTTTGGCGGGTCGAGGGCTCGGCTCTGGCGGCCGTCGCCTGCGCAGACGAGGGCGGGCACGGAAGTTGCATGCGTGTGGCAGGCGTCGCCCGAAGGTAGAATCCCCCCATGCTCATCACCCCTCTTGTCCTCCGCCGGCGGCGGGCACGCGCGAGCGCGCCGGCCTGGCCGCGCGCATTGGTCCTGGCGCTCCTGGGCGCACTCGGGCTGACGATGGGCCTGGGCACCGTGACCGGCGCGCTGCTGTTCGGCGAGGTGACGGCCGGGTTGCCCGCCATCGAGGGTTACGAGTTGCGCTTTGGATCGGCGCCGAACCTCGAGCTGCCGCCGGCGCGGCTCTTCGATCGAAGCGGGCAAGTGCTGATCTACGAAGCGTTGAACCCGGCCGCGGTCGATCGCCGCTGGCTGGAGATCACGGCCGCCTCCCCGGACCGCCTGCCGATCTTCGCCCAGGCGACGCTTGCGTTTCAGGATCCCGCGTTCTGGACCCACCCCGGATACGACTGGCGCGCGACGTTGGGTGCGGTTCTGGGCAGCCCCGGCCCGCCGACGTTGACCGAGCAACTCGTCGAGCACACGCTCCTGCCTCTGGAAGATGCCGCCCGGCCCGAATCGGTTCGCCGAATGCGCAGCGCCGTCCTGGCTGCCGATCTGACGCGCAGGTTCACCAAGGCCCAGATTCTGGAGTGGTACCTGAACACGGCTGACTACGGCAATCAGGCGTACGGGATCGACGCCGCGGCCCTGACTTATTTTGGAAAACATGCCGGCGAGCTCTCGCTGGGCGAGGCGGCGCTGCTGGCCGGGATCCCGCTCCATCCGTCCACCAACCCCACCGAAGCGCCGGCGGAGGCTGAGGCGCTCCAGGGCGAGGTGCTGCGTGCGTTGGCCCGCGACGGCTTCATCACGCCCGAACAACTGGACCGGGCGCGCACCGAAAGCAGCCGGCGTGCTTGCCGCGCAGGCAGCCGCATCGGGGAACGGTTCGGACTACGGCCGCTACGCGTGGGAAGGTCTCGAGCGAGCCTGGGGGTCCGAATTCTCGCGCTGGGGCGGGCTGTCGATCCGCACCGCCGAGGACCACGATCTGCAGCTCCAGGCCGAGTGTGTGGCGGCGACGCACCTGCAGCGCCTGCGGGGCGGCGACTCCGGCGCGGTGGTGCCGGCGGCCGATGGATCCCCCTGCGTTGCGGCGGGGCTTCTGCCGCCGCTGCGGCCCAGCGACGCCGGCGTCGATCATCAGGTCGACGCGCTGACGGCCATGATCCTCGATCCTCAGACTGGCGAAGTCTTGAGCGTCGTCGGCGACCCCGACGCGCGGCGGCCGGCCGTGGCGATGCTCTATCCGATCACCTACCTGGCGGCGTTCTCACGCGGCTACGGCCCGGGCACGATGGTGCTCGACCTGCCTCCGGATGGAGAAGACCTGATCGCCGGCACCTACCGCGGCCCGGTGAGGATGCGCACGGCGCTGGCGGCCGGGCTGGAGACGGCGGCGCAACGCACGTTCGCCCTGGCCGGCATCGAGAACGTGAGCCTGATCGCGCGTGAGATGGGGTTGGACCTTCCCGTCGACCTGACCTCCCAGCCGGGGACGACTGGCAGCCCGACTACGGCGGAGGCATCTCTGGCCTCCCTGACAACGGCCTACGGCATTCTGGCCAATGAGGGCCATTGGATCGGTGAACGGTCCGGCGAAGCCGGCATCGCGCCGATCAGCATCCTGCGCATCGAGGAGTGGGATGGCCGGACCCTGTCCGTGGCCAACCCGCAGAGTCGCGCCCTGGTGAGCGCACCGCTGGCCTACTTGATGAACGATGTGCTCTCGGATGAGACCGAGCGCCGCAATGCTCATGGCGTGGCCGACGTGCTCGACCTTGGTCGGCCGGCGACGGTCGTCGTCGATGCCCGCCCGGGAGGGCGGGACTTCTGGAGTGTGGGAGCGACGCCCCAGCGGGCGGTGGGCGCCTGGCTGGGCGGAGAAGGGGAGCTCCTGCCGTCGGGTGTCAATCCGCTGAATGGTGCGGCACCGGTCTGGCACGCGTTGCTCCTGTATGCCACGCGCGACCTGCCGGCCCAGGACTGGACGATCCCGGCCGGGGTGAGCGAGATCCAGGTCTGCGACCCGTCCGGCCTGCTGCCGACGCAATACTGCCCACGCGTCGTGCGGGAGGTCTTTATCGATGGGACCGAGCCGACGAACTACGACTCGCTCTATCAACCGCTGCGGGTGAATCGCGAGACGGGGAAGCTGGCGACGCTCTTCACCCCGATTGATCTGGTGGAGGAGCGGGTGTACCTCGTCCCGCCCCCGGCGGCCGCCGCCTGGGCACAGGCGGCCGGGATCGAGAAGCCCCCAACCGAGTACGACACCGTCCTGGCCGGCGAGACCGGCTCGTCCGTCGTCAACCTCAGTCGCCCGGAAATGTTCGAGTACGTGCGCGGCATGGTGGCGCTGCGCGGGGCGGCCCGCCCGGCGCAGTTCGAATACTACCGGCTGCAGTACGGTCAGGGGCTTAATCCCACGCGCTGGGTGCAGATCGGGGCCGACAGCCGGACGGCGGTCGCCTCCGGTGCATTGGGCATGTGGGATACCCAGGGGCTCGAGGGCCTGTACTCGGTGCAGCTCGTCGTGGTCTACGGCGAGGGGCAGGTGAGCACGGATGCGGTGCAGGTCACCGTCGACAACGCGCCGCCGCGTATCTCCCTGGTGCTGCCGGAGCCGGGGACGCATGTCCTGGCTGCCGGGGGATCCCTGGTGATCGAGGCCGATGTGGCGGACGAGCTCGGCCTGCGCCTGGTGGAGTTCTTCGTCGACGGCGAGCGCATCGGCTCGGCTGAAGCAGCGCCGTTCTCGCTGCGCTGGGTGGCTCAAGCCGGCGAGCACACGATTACGGCACGCGCCACCGATCACGCCGGGAACGTCGGGGAGAGCGAGGCGGTTCAGATCGAGGTCGCCAGGTAGGCCCGGAACCTATCAGGAACCGCGCGGTTGCAGCCGCGAACCCAGGGCTCACACTTTGCAGCCCGGCCATGGCAGCATGGCATGAACCAACAGAAAGAGCCCGAGGGAAGCCCCTCGGGCTCTTGGCGTTCTTGGCCAGCCGCTGCCGTTACCCCACGATATCGACGTAGCGGAAGTTGACTCCAGTCTTCTGCTCGTCGTGGGCAAGCGGGACCGTGCGGTATGGGTTCGGATTGATGTTCGGGTCAACTGCAGCCCAGCCGTACGGGGCGGATGGACTCAGCGACGACGTGACGACCGTCACGCAGTAGGTCCCGGCACTGAGGCCGGTGAACTTGTAGTAGCCGTCCGAGCCGATGGACGTGGTCTTGAGCCCCGAGCTCGTGCACGACCCAAGGCCCAACTGTACGGTGCCGCCGGTGAAGCCGCCACCAAGGTTGGTCACACGGCCGGCGATCGACCCGATCGGCACAGGCGTCGGCGTGGGCGGGACCGGGCAGATGCCCGGCTCGGTGCCATCGGGTGTGAAGCCCACGGCCCAGCGGCACGAGTTGTCGACCGAGGCCAGGGATTTGATCGGGTAAAGGCTGCTGCCCGAGGTCGGCGACCCGGCTTCGGCGGCGGTGAAGTGGTCGTTGTAGTCGAACCACTCGGGCTTGTTCACGCCCTCGTCGGCCCACACGCCCCAGGTCCACTCGTTCGGCGAGCCGATGGCGGAGTACTTGAACGCCACCTGCACCTTGGTGCTGGTGCCCGGCGCCAGCCGAATCCAGGCGGCGTCAGGATCCGTTCCCTGCCCCTGGTCGAAGACCAGCTCGTCGTAGCCGTTGCCGCCGGAGGGCGGATCGGCGAGCATCGGGTGAGTGGCACCGACATCGTTGTTGGTGTCGCGCAGGATACGCACGCCGTTCGTCGTCCAGTCGGAGCTGGCCGGAGCCACGCCGACGATCAGGTAGTCGCCGCGGCCGTCGACATCCATGTCGACCTCGACGCCGTAGACCGCCGTCGAGCCGGCGGGTGGCGCCCCTTCGAGGAACAGCGAGACATAGATCCAGGGCGCGCCGATGCTGACCTCTCCGCGGTTGAGGTCCAGGTAACCCTGATAGTCCATCACGTTCGCGGTAAACGGACGCTCGAGCAACCCGATATCCAGGTTGTCGGCGATCGATCGGCGCTCACCGGCCAGTGCAGCCGAAGAGCGGTCGGTCATGTAGCTTGTGGTCCCGCCCGGGTTCACCGGGAAGGCGACGTGAGCGACGGTTGGCGTCGGCACGGCGGGAGGTTCGGCGGTCGGCGGGGCGGCCTCGGTCGCCGGCGGGATCGTCGCCGGAGGCGGGCCGCTGGGCGACTCGCCGGAGGCTTGCAGCGTCAGCTGCACGGCCAGGGCGATCACGTTGGGATCCGCCGTCGGGGAGGCTGTGCCCTGCAGCCCGCAGGCCAGGGCCAGGAAGGACACCAGAGAAACGACCAAGATCAACGGAGACGGACGACGCGCTCGCATGAGATCCTCCTTGGGTCCAGCATGCAGTTCTGATCCTAGAACGGCCGCGGCGTGCGGAATGTGACAGGCGAAGGTGTCCAAGTGTACGGCCGGGCTGACCGGTGGGCAATCAGCGACTGGATGGGCGCGGGTTCAGGGACGGTGGGAGTCGGCGTGGCCTGGCGGTTGGCGTCCCTGGGTGTGTGGTTGGCCATATCGCATTCAAGGCAGGCGTGCGTTGCCGGGGCGAGCTTGGTGCGGCGAGAAAGCTGAAGGCTGAGAGCTGACAGCTGAAAGCTGAAAGCCAGCCGCTATCCCCCCGGCTGCCAATCCGGCTGCAGATCGCGTGTGCCCGAGGACTGCGTCAGGTTGGTCTCGTTGCCTCCGCCGACGGGCATCAAGTAGACCTCAGGGTTCTGGTCTCGGGTGGAGGTGAAGACAATGAAGTTCCCGTCGGGCGAAAAGGACGGCTCCTTGTTGCCGGCCGAGTTGGTCAGCTTCTGCCAGCGCTTCGGGTCGTCGGCGGGGACGATGTAGATCTCGTTCGACCCGGGCTGCTTCCAGGTGAAGATCAGCCAGAGCCCATCGGACGACCAGTCCAGGTGGTCGGCACCGACGATCGTGTCGCTGCGGTCGAAGGCCGACGGCGTGGGGGCGATCCCGCCTTCGGGAAGCACACCGGGGTGGAAGTAGATCCGTCCGGGCGCACCGTTGATCGACGCCGCGACCGCAAGGCGCGCGGCGTCGGGCGACCAGACCGGCGAGAACTCGACGGCGTTGAACTCGGGCGAGTAGCTGTAGTTGCGCGGCTTACCCAGGCTGCACCCGCCGGGCGCCGGCGTGCAGGCGACCTCGGCCACTAACACCTGGCGCAGGTCGTTGCTCCGGGTGGAGGCGAATCCGATGCGCGCCCCGTCCGGCGACCAGGCAGGGTCGGTATCGTCGCCCGGGTTGGCCGTCAGGTTGGTGATGGCGGTGCCGTCAACGTTCATCGACCAGACGTCGAGGCCGAGCTTGTTGCCGGAGGAATCCGTTCCGCCGGGGCCGACGAACAACAGCCGCTGTCCGTCGGGAGACCAGCGCGGCTGGGCCTTGTCGCCCGGGCCGAACGTCAATTGGCGAAGGCTGGCTGCCATCCGGCAGCATCCACCAGATCTGCAGCGTGCGCCCGTCCTCGCGGTCGCTGACGAAGGCGATCCCTCCACCGCCGCCCAGCTGAGGGGCTGCGGACGTCGCTGGTGGGACCGGCGTATCGCTGGCGGCGGGTGCGGGGGTCGCTTCCGAGGTGGGAGACGAGATCGGAAGAGCGGCTTCGGTAGCCGTAGGCACGACCAGGACGAGCGGTGATTTGGCGGTGGCCGTCGAGCGCCCAAGGTTCAGCAGAGTGCCGCCGATGAGCAGCGCACCGCCGCCCCCGAGCAGCGCCAGCACGACGACCGCGCCGGCAATGATCGGGATCCAGGGGATACGCCGCTGCGGCCGCGCGACCACCGTCGGCGGCGAGACGCGCACCGTGGCTGCACTCAGCCGTCCGTGGCAGGGCTTCGCGGAACGTGCCGACATCCGGAAAGCGCGCCGCCTGTTCGATCGATAGGGCGCGCGACAGGGCGGAATCCACGTGCGGCCGGTACGTCCGGGTTCAGGGCGCTGGCGGAGCGCAGCTCGACCTTGTCGAGCATGCGTTCGATGCTGTCGGTCGGCGGGCGTCCGGTGAGCAGTGTGTAGATCGTCGCCGCCAGGGCGTACTGGTCGGTGCGCGCATCCGTGCGCCCTCCGCCGTATTGCTCGGGGGGCGAGTAGCCGGGCGTCAGACCGCGCGCGCCGGTGGAGGTCTGCAACTGGTCGAACTCCTTGGCCAGGCCGAAGTCGACCAGGACCGGTTTCCCGTCGGGCTGAAGCTTGACGTTGGCGGGCTTGATGTCGCGATGGATGATGGGAGGCTGGCGCGTGTGCAAGTAGGTGAGTGCGTCGCACAGCGCGTCGGCCCACTGCAAGACTTCTGCCGCAGCCGGGGCGTGGCGCTGGACACGCGAGTGCAGGTCCTCGCCCTCGATGAAATCCATCGCCAGGTACTGCCGGCCTTCGAGCAGGAAGTGGTCGGTGACGCGCGGCAGGTTGGCATGGCGCAGGCTGGCAAGCAGCGACGCCTCGCGGTGGAACTGGCGCTCCGATTCGGGGCCGACGTTCAGGTTCTCCTTGATGGCCACCCGCAGCTGAAGGGTCTGGTCGAAGGCGATATACACGGCGCCCATCCCGCCTTTGCCGAGCATGCCTTCGATTCGGTAGCGATCGTGGAGCAGGGATCCGGTCTCGAGTGCCATGGCCCGGATTGTAACCACTGCTGGACGGGCTGGCAACCCTGGGGCCGCAGCCGTTGGATGCCGAACACGCGTTCGGGGAAAGCCCGCCTACCGATGGTAGGCAGAATCCGGGTCGGAGCGGCTGGTGCGGGGGGAATCGGTGAGAGCGCCTGCCCTTCGGGTGACAGATGTCGCTGGAGACGGCCTGGGAGAGTGCTATAGTCTGCTTGCCAGGGGTGTCCCGACCGCTTTTCTCCCTACCATCGGTAGGGAACGGCGGGCTTTGCGCGTGCCAAAGGGAGGACAGCGAGACCCATGAACCGACGCGTCTCCGCCAACCCCATTCGCCGCTTCAACTACCAGGGCGATCCGCTGGCCGAGCCCCCGCCGGCCGACCTGCTCGAGATCCTCGACCGCTATCGCGGCCAGCGCGACGCGCTGATCACGGTGCTGGAAGAGATCCAGCTGCGCTACAGCTACTTGCCGGCCAAGCACCTGCAGTACGCCTCGCGCGAGCTCGGGTTCCCCCTCAGCCAGGTCTACGGCATCTCGACCTTCTACAACGTCTTCAAGCTCTCGGCCCCGGGCCGCTTTCAGGTGCGGGTGTGCAAGGGCACGGCGTGCCACGTCAATCGTTCGTCGGCCATGCTCGACCACATCAGCGAGAAGCTCGGCATCGCCGAGGACGAGACGACGGCGGACGGGCTCTTCACGCTGCAAACCGTGGCGTGCATGGGCGCCTGCAGCCTGGCGCCGGTGATGGTGATCAACGATCAAACCTACGGGCGGATGACCCCCGACCTTTCGTGGGAGATCCTGTCGGAGCTCGTGGCGCAGGAACGGCCAAGGGTCTAGGGAGGGGCGATGAGCACCGTAGTCCGCATTGGCACATCCACCTGTGGGCTCGCTGCCGGGGCCGAATCCGTCGTCACGGCGGTGAACTCCTACGTCGATCGGCGTCAGGTCCCGGTGACCGTGCAGCGCACCGGCTGCCTGGGCGCCTGCCACAACGAACCGCTGATCGAGGTGATCGACAACGACGTGGCCGTGCTGTACGGCCCGGTGAGCCCGGAGCGCGTCAGCCTGGTGCTCGACCGCCACTTCGGTGGAGGCGGCGGCCGTTGGGTGGACCCGTCGTGGATCCTCAGCCGCCGGTCGGACCACGGGGATTTCCCGTACCTGGCGCGGCAGACCAAGGTCACGACGCGGTTGTGCGGGGTGATCGACCCGCTGTCTCTGGACGACTACCTGGCCAACGGCGGGTACATGGCGCTGCGCGACGCGCTGAGCATGCCCCCGGAGAAGGTCATCGCCGCCGTGAAGGACTTCGCGCCTGCGCGGTCGCGGCGGGGCCGGGTTCCCGACCGGCACCAAGTGGGAGATCACCCGCCGCCAGGCGCCGCAGCTCAAGTACCTGGTGTGCAACGCCGACGAGGGCGACCCGGGCGCCTTCATGAACCGGACGATGATCGAGGGCGACCCGCACCGCATCCTGGAGGGAATGCTGATCGCCGCCTGGGCGATCGGCGCCTCCAAGGGCTACCTGTACGTACGGGCGGAGTATCCGCTGGCGGTCAAGGCGCTGCGCAACGCCATCCGCCAGGCGGCGGAGTACGGCGTCACCGGAAAGAACATCCTGGGCAGCGGGATGGACTTCGAGTTCGTCATCAAGGAAGGGGCCGGGGCGTTCGTGTGCGGCGAGGAAACGGCCCTGATGCATTCGATCGAGGGGCTGCGCGGCACGCCGAGCATGCGCCCGCCCTACCCGTCGGTCTCCGGCCTGTGGGGTTATCCGACCAACATCAACAACGTCGAGTCGTTCGCCAGCATCTCGTCGATCCTGCTGCACGGGCCGTCGTGGTTTGCGGCGCTCGGCACCGAGCAGTCCGGCGGCACCAAGGCCTTCGCCCTGACGGGCAACGTGCGCGCCTCGGGGCTGGTGGAGGTGCCGCTGGGCACCCCGCTGCGCACGTTGGTGGAGGAGATCGGCGGCGGCTGCAAGAGCGATCGGCCGGTGAAGGGCGTGCAGCTTGGCGGGCCGTCCGGCGGCTGCGTCCCGGCCGAGCTGCTCGACACGCGCATCGACTATGAGGACCTGCGCCGCACCGGGGCGATCATGGGCTCGGGCGGCATGGTCGTCGTGGACGACACGACCTGCATGGTGGACTTCGCCCGCTACTTCCTGACGTTCACGCAGGACGAATCGTGCGGCAAGTGCGTCCCGTGCCGCGTCGGCACGCGCAAGATGCTGGGGATCCTGACCAAGCTCTGTCACGGCCAGGGGACCCACGAGGACCTGGAGCGGCTCAAGCGCCTGTGTGAGACGGTGCGCACTTCGTCCTTGTGCGGCCTGGGGATGACGGCGCCCAATCCGGTGCTGACCACCATGCGCTACTTCGAACGCGAGTACATCGCCCACGTCGACGCCGGGTTGTGCCCGGCCGGCATCTGCAGCATGCGGCCGAGCGCGGCCACCCGGGCTGCCTGATCGGGAGGCGACGGCATGATCTCCTTGACGCTTGACGGCCGAACGGTGGAGGTGCCGCCCGGGACGAGTGTCTTGCAGGCGGCGCTGACCAACGGCATCCACATCCCGCACCTGTGCCATCACCCCGACCTGCATCCATCCGGCGGCTGCCGCTTGTGCCTGGTGGAGATCGGCGGCCGGCCCAACCCGGCCGCCAGCTGCGGCCTGCTGGCCGAGGACGGGATGGCGATCACCACCCAGAGTGACCGCCTGACGGAGATGCGGCGCGAGATCATCGACCTGTTCGTCTCCGACCATCCGCTGCGCTGCGTCACCTGCGATAAGAACGGCGTATGCGCCTTGCAGCGCTACGCTTACGACTACGGCATCTCCGAAACGACCTTCGATTTCGAGCTCTCCCGCACGCTGATCCAGGACGACAACCCGATGTTCGTGCGGGACCACCAGTACTGCATCCTGTGCGGCCGCTGCACGCGCGTGTGCGACGAGATCGTCGGGGCGAACGCCATCGAGGTCTCCGGACGCGGTTTCGTCAGCCACGTGGCGACGCCGTTCGACTGGGCGATGGCCGATTCGACGTGCGTCTTCTGCGGCAACTGCGTGCAGGTCTGCCCGGTGGCGGCCTTGATGCCTCGCGGCCGGATCGGCATGGGGCGGGAGTGGGAGCTCGAGCACGTGCGGACCATCTGCGGCTACTGCGGCGTGGGCTGCGGAATCGACTACGCCACCAAGGACGGCAAGATCCTGTACGCCCAGGGATTCCCGGAGGCGCCGGTCAACGGTGAGTTCCTGTGCGTCAAAGGCCGATTCGGCTGGGATTTCGTCGCCAACCCCGAGCGTTTGACCCAACCCCTGGTGCGGCGGGACCTCGCCCACCGGCTGGGGCTCACCGCCGAGCCGTTCACGCCGTCGGAGGACTCGGTCTTCACCAGCCGCGTCGGGCTGGAGAGCTTCCTGCCGGTCTCATGGGAGACGGCGATCGACATCGTCGCCGGCCAGTTCCTCGAGACCGTACAGGCGCACGGCCCCGACGCCGTCGCCGGCCTGGCTTCCGCCCGCTGCACCAACGAGGACAACTACCTGTTCCAGAAACTCATGCGGGTCGGGATCGGGACCAACAACATCGATCACTGCGCCCGTCTTTGACACAGCTCCACCGTCACCGGTCTGGTGACAGCGTTCGGCAGTGGAGCGATGACCAACAGCATTCGGGAGATCCGCCAGGCGGACTGCATCCTGATCACCGGGTCCAACACGGCCGAATCGCACCCGGTCATCAGCTACGAGGTCATTCGCGCCGTCAAGAGCGGCGCCCACCTGATCATCATCGACCCGCGGCGCGTGCCGCTGACGCGTCACGCCACGCTGTACCTGCAGGCGCAGCCCGGGACCGATATCTACGTCTTCCTGGCCATGGCGCACGTCATCCTGCGCGAGGGCTGGGCGGATGCCGAGTTCCTGAGCGCGCGCGTCGAGGGCTTCGAGGCCTTCCGGGACAGCCTGGCCGAGTACACGCCCGAGGCCGCCTGTCTGGCGTCGGGTGTCCCGGCGGAACAGATCGAGCGCGCCGCCCGGTTGTATGCCCTGGGGGAGCGGGCCTTCGGCACCTCAGCCTTCCCCGAGCCACGCGGCCACTCCTCCATTCTGTACGCCATGGGGATCACCCAGCGCTCGATCGGCACGACGCTGGTGCAGATGCTGGCCAACCTGGCGATGCTCACCGGCCAGGTGGGCAAGCCGTCCTCAGGCGTCAACCCGCTGCGCGGCCAGTCCAACGTTCAGGGCGCGTGCGATGTCGGCGGCCTGCCCGAATACCTGCCGGGCTATCAGCGCGTCGAAGACGAGGCCAAGCGCCGGCAGGTCGCCCAGGCCTGGGGCCTGGAGGACCTGCCGTCCACCAACGGCCTGACGCTGGTCGAAATGATGCACGCCGCCGGCGAGGGCAAGGTCAGGGCGATGTATGTCATGGGGGAGAACCCCATGATGTCGGACCCCGATCTCCAACACGTCGAGAAGTCGCTGCGCAACCTCGACTTCCTGGTGGTACAGGACATCTTCTTCAACGAGACGGCGCAGCTGGCGCACGTCATTCTGCCGGCGGCGGCGGCGCTGGAGAAGGACGGCACGATGACCAACACGGAGCGCCGCGTGCAACTGCTGCGGCCCGTGGTGCGTCCGCCCGGGGAAGCGCGGCCCGACTGGTTCATCCTGGCCGAGATCGGGGCGCATCTCGATCGCAAGCGCGGCCTGAACCGCGAGGTCGAGTTCTGGGAGTTCGCCACCCCGTCGGATGTCATGGAGGAAATCGCCACGGTCACCCCGATCTACCGCGGCGTGCGCCACCACCGCCTGCGGCAGGCCGGGCTGGCCTGGCCCGTGCCGGATGCCCGCCATCCGGGAACCCCGACCCTGCACCTGGGCGCGTTCAGCCGCGGCAAAGGCCAGATGACCGTCGTCGGCGCACAGCTTCCGGCCGAGCAGCCGGATGCCGAGTATCCATTGATTCTCAGCACGGGGCGGACGCTCTACCACTATCACTCGGGCACGATGACCCGCCGGAGCGAAGGCCTGTCGTGGCGCGAGCCGCGCAGCTACGCCGAGATCAACGAGGCCGACGCCGACGAGCTGGGGATCCGGGACGCCGGACCGATCGTCATCCACAGCCGTCGGGGCCAGGTGCGTACGCAGGCGCGCGTCGGCCAACGCGTTCCCAAGGGAACGGTCTTCCTGTCCTTCCACTGGCGCGAGGCGCCGGCCAACATGCTGACGCACGACTTCGGCCTCGACCCGCAGGCCAAGATCCCCGAGTACAAGGTGTGCGCCGTGCGCGTCGAGGTCCCCAGGCGCGCCCGCAGCTAGCGGCTGTCGGACACACAGGCGATGGCTGGCCAGCCAGCCATCGCTGCTTTTCCGCCAGAACGATCACCTCCGGCGACAGGGCCCAGATTGCCCCTTGTGCTGCGGGCGGAGCGTGTGGGATGATTCCCGGGATCGGTGGGAGGGACGAAGCAGGGCATGGACGGCGCGGCGACCGAGACGCACTGGTTCGAGTACCAGCATGCCTGGTCGCATGTCCGCGCCGAGGTAATCGGCGAGATCCTGCTCGGTTTGTACGTGAACGGGGAGGAATTCGCCTCGATCATGTGCACGCCGCGCGACCAGCCGGCGCTGGCGCTGGGGTTCCTCAAGAACGAGGGACTGCTCGATCGAATGGATCAGGTCGAGGCACTGACCGTCAGCCGCAACGGCTGCTGCGTGGACGTGTGGCTCGACCATGCCGTGGAGCGCCCTCGCAGGGAGATCCTGACCTCGGGCTGCGGCGGCGGAACGACCTTCCATGATCCGTCCGAGGCTCTGCCGCCGATCGAGTCGAATGCCCGCCTGACGCCCGAGACGCTGGTCGACCTGATGGGGAGACTGCACGGGCCGGGGAGCCTGCACGCCCGAGCGCGCGGGGTGCACACCTCCGGGCTGTCGGACGGCCGGGAGATCCTGCTGCTGGCGGAGGACGTCGGCCGCCACAACACGATCGACAAACTGGCCGGCATGGCGATGCTGAGCGAGACGCCCACCGCCGGACAGATCCTGCTGGCGACCGGGCGCATTTCTTCCGAGATGCTGCGCAAGGCGGCGCGCATGGGCTGCCCGATCATCGCCTCGCGCAACTCCCCCACTTCGCTGGCCGTGTCGCTGGCGGAGGCGTGGAACCTGACGCTGGTCGGGTACGTGCGCCGCTCGACGCTGCGGGCGTACACGCACCCCGAGCGCCTCGGCTACCAGCCGGACACAGCCTAGTCGCGGGATACCCGTTCCCTCTTACCTGGCACGTGGAGCTGATCGGTGCAGCCTGGCGGAGACGGCCCCGCCGGGAGCCTGGCCGCGATTCGAGCGGCCCGCGGCGGGATGGCGAGCGAGTTCAGAACGGCAAGGTCAGTGCGTGGAGTGACTTGAGCGCTGGATAGGCGGTCAGATCCAGCTGCAGCGGGGTGATGGAGACCCAACCCTCGGAGAGCGCCCACAGATCGGTCCCTTGCTCGAGGATCCCGGTGGGGGCTTCGCCGCCGATCCAGTAGTATGGCCGGCCGCGAGGGTCTTCCCTGCGGATCAGGGCGTCGCGGTAGACGCGCAGCCCCTGTCGTGTGAGCGCGATGCCGCGCAGTTCCTGGAGCGGGCGCAGCGGGACGTTGATGTTGAGTAGGACGCCGGGCGAGAGTCGGTCGCGAAGCACGCGTTCGGCCAGCAGGCGCGCGACCTCGGCCGCCGTGCCGTAAGCCTCGACCGACGAAGGGACATCCGCCGAGTCCAGCGACACGGCCAGGGCGGGCAGGCCGGAGATCGCCGCCTCCATCGCCGCGGTCACCGTCCCGCTGTAGGTGACGTCATGGCCGACGTTGGCGTGCGGGTTGATCCCCGAGACGACCAGGTCGATCGGCGTTTCGATCAGGCCGAGGACCGCCAGGGCGACACAGTCGGACGGCGCTCCATCGGTGGTCATGGCGGGTGACCCGTCCGCCAGGAGAGTGGCCCGGACACGCAGCGGGCGGTGCAGGGTCTTCACGTGGCCGGAAGCCGACCAGTTGCGGTCGGGCGCCAGGACGGTGACGTCCGCCAGACGGCGCATGGCCTGGGCAAGCGCCAGAAGTCCGGGGGCATCGACACCGTCATCATTGGTGAGCAGGATATGCATCGGCGGCCCTACGCGGTGCACGCATTGTACTGCGCTGCCGAAGGCGCCGAGGGGGATCGAACTAGGAGACCTGTCCCATCCTCTTCGGGCAATGCTCCGCGGCTCGACGGGGTGATTTGGGCTAGAATGCGAACCAGGGTCACGTGCGGCCGGGGTTCAGGCCGCCTCCGGGGACGAGGGCTGATGATGGCAGGACACATGAGCAAGTTCTGGCTGGCGGCAGCCGCCATGAGTGTCGCCGGGCTGGCGTGCAGCCTGGGCGGAGAGGCGACTCCAACCGTTGGAGTTCCGGCTCCGGTCACGGCCCCGACCGCCGCGCCGGTGGGTGCGACGGCGGACCTGGCGAAGGCGACCGTCCAGATTCTCGCCATGCAAACCGCCGGGGACGGCTACGATGTCGTGTGGTCCGGTTCCGGTTCGGTGATCGGGCCTGACGGGCTGATCCTCACCAACGGCCATGTGATTGACGATCGCCTGGGCGAATACGATGTGCTCGGCGTCGCGGTCACGGGCCGCACCGACGAGCCCCCCGAGCTGCGATACCTGGCCGAGATCGCCTCCGCCGACTACGAGCTGGACCTGGCAGTCATCCGCATCGTGAGCGACCTGGATGGCAATCCGGTGCAGGCGGACCTGGCGTCGATTCCGCTCGGAGACTCGGACCAGGTAGAGATCGGTGACCACCTGCGCGTACTCGGCTATCCCGGAATCGGAGGCGAGACGATCACCTTCACCGAGGGAGCGGTCAGTGGGTTTACCTCCGAGCGAGCGGTGGAGGGCAGGGCGTGGATCAAGACCGATGCCACCATCGCCGGCGGGAACTCGGGCGGGATGGCGGTCAACTCGGCCGGGCAGCTGATCGGCGTGCCGACTCGCGCCTCGGGCGGTTCGACCGAGGGCGACATCGTCGACTGCCGCCCGGTGGTGGACACCAACCGCGACGGGCTGATCGATGAAAGCGATACCTGTGTGCCGATCGGAGGGTTCATCAACGGGCTGCGCCCGATCAACCTGGCCCGGGCACTGATCGAGGCGGCCGAACGCGGGGAACAGTATGTCGCCGAACCGCTGGCGCCTCCGCCCTCCGGCGGATACGACCTGGGCGACACCTACTTCCTCAACCTGGTCTTCTCGGACGGCGTGACCGAAGACGATCAACCCATGGATCAGTGGCACGCGCTTCCGGCCGACTCCATCCAGCTGTGCGCCTTCTGGGACTACGAGGGCATGACCGACGGCATGCGCTGGTCGGCGTATTGGTTCGTCGACGGCGTGCTGGATGAAGGCGGCAGCTACCTGGATGAGAGCTGGGCCGGGTCGGACGCCGGCAACTGGTGGGTGTGCGTCATGGACGAGGGCGGGTTGGGAGACGGCCTGTATGAGCTGGTCCTCGAGGTGGAAGGGGAGAGCCTGCTGACCGACGCCATCTTCGTCGGCGGGGATCACTCGGTCATCGATTTCACCTTGAACAACGAATCCGCCCTGGAGGTGTGCTATATCCAGATCGCACCCAACCAGGCGGAGAACTGGGGACAGGATCGGCTGGGGGTGGAGGAGACGCTGCCGCCGGGGACCGAACGGGTGTTCTCGCTGGCCAGCGGCGCCTATGACATGTTGCTCTCGGACTGCGACGGCAACGCATTGCTCGAGGAGTACGGCATCGATCTGACGCAGGACGCCACGTTCCCGTTCACGGGGGAGTAGCGAACGAAGCCGTGAAGAAGTGATCGCGCCGGCGCCGACGCTCGAGCCGGCGATCGAGTATCCAACAACCACGGACCGAAGCCGGGCGGGTTGCATCCCGCCCGGTGTGCATTCCCTGCGCGGGCGGATTGCGATCCAACTCGGACTCGATCGGGGATGGCCGGTGGCGGGCGTCAGCATCGGCTGCAATGGGAGAGACGATCCCGCCGGTGGGAGGCGCGGCCTGCTCACACGACACCGCGCCCGGGGGAGGAGCGGAGGTCAGGAGGACAGCGCCAGGTGCACCGCCTCGTTGGCCGTCAACTGCCGACCCCGGGCTGTTTCGGCTTCGAACTCTGCCTGGCCTAGTTTGCGTCGGGCCGCTTCGAGCGCCTGAACATGTTCCGCCTGATTGACCGGCGCCACGGGGGCGCCGACGGCCTGCCGCATGCTCTCGGCGGCGCCGAAAAGCCGGGCGGCCTGCGCCGCGCGCCCGCCGCTCAGGGCCAGCCTGGCGAAAGCCTCCAGCGACTCTGCCACGCCGCCAACCTCGCCGATCTCCTGTCGCAGCGTCAGGCTCTCCCCCAGAAGACGGGATGCCTCCGACGTGCCGGCCTGCCTGAGCATCAGATCTCCCAGGTTGTAGAGCACGCCGGCGATCATCCGGCGATCCCCCAGTTCGCGGAAGAGAGGCAGACTCTCCTCGAAGCGCTGTCGGGCCGAAGAGTGGTCGCCCATCAGCAGCTCGACGGCGCCCAGATTGTTCAGCGTCGACGCCAGCCCGTTCTTGTTCTCGAGCTCCCTCCAGGACGGCAGGCACTCTTCGAGGTATCCTCGTGCGGTCGCGTAATCTCCTTTGTCAATCGACATCGCGCCGAGGCTGTTGAGGGAATTCACCACCCCCAGCGTATCGCCCAACTCCCGGCTTAGTCGGACGCCGACCTGCAGGTGTCGCTCGGCGGACTCGAAGTCGCCCTGCATCGCGGCCAGGATCCCGGCCCGGTTGCGGAGCCGTGCCTGGAGCAGCACCGAAGGTGCCGCCGTTCCCGCCAGCACGGCTTCGATCCAACGCTGGCCCTCGGCCAGATAACCGCGAATCATCCAGAACCGCGACAGAGCCATGCACAGCTGCGAAGACAGCTCGGCCTCCCCCTGCTCGAGTTCCCAGGAGAGCGCCTGGCGGAAATTGGCCATCTCCCTCTCGAGCCTCGGGAGCCATTCGACCTGCGACGGGCCGGCAAGGTGAGGGCCGGCGGCCTCCGCCAGGTCCTTGTAACAGACCAGGTGTGCATGCTGGACCTCATGGGCGTCGTCTGCGGCGAGCAGAATCGAATGGGCGTGCTTCTGCATCAGGGCGTGGATTTCGAATTGCCCGGTCGCATCCCGGCGAATGAGCGACTTGTCGCTCAGGGCCTGCAGATCGTCCAGCGTGGCGCCGGCGACCTGCGCACCCGCCTGTGCTTCCCAGCCGCCGCGGAATACGGACAGCCGGCGAAGCGTCCGCTGGTGCTCGGCGCCCAGCAGGCCCCACGAGTAGTCGAGGGCGGCGGCCAGGCTCCGGTGACGGGGCTGGATGTCGTGATGCTCCGTCGCCAGGCCCCGAATGTCGGCCTCCAATTCGTCGGCGATCTCGGCGCAGGTTCGCAGCCCGACGGCCGAGGCCGCAAGCTCAATCGCCAACGGGATCCCCTCCACCAGACGGCAGATGCGACGCACCTCCACCAATTCACGCGGGTCCGTGCCCAGCGTCCGCCGGATGCGGCCCCCGCGTTCCAGGAACAATCGGACGGCGTCGTTCCCCAGAGCATCGTCGCCGGGCCTGTCCTCCGGGAGCGGAAGACCTTCCACCTCCTGACACCATTCGGCCTGCAGGCCGAGGCGTTCCTGGGATGTCACCAGCATGGTCGTCTTCCGCGTCCTGGCCAGGATCGAGACCAGAATCCCGCGGCCGTCCGGCAGCAGGTGCTCGAGGCGATCCAGGACCAGCAGGACCTCGCGTTCCTGCAGCGCCGCCAGCATCTGCTCGGCCGGATCGGCTGGACCGGAGAGGGGAACATCGAGGGCCGAGAGCAATGCGGCCGGGAGCTGGGCGGCAGAGTCGAGGGCCCCGGCGTCCACATAGGCCACGCCGTCGGGGAAGGCGGTGCCGCACTGCTCCACGGCGGCGAGCGCCAACCGCGACTTGCCGACGCCGCTTCCTCCCACCAATGTGGCCAGTCGATGAGTCGGGTCCTCGATCCGGTCCGTCACTTCCGCCAACTCGCGTTGCCGGCCGATGAATGGAGTCGACGGAACCGGCAGCGGCCGAGGTGAGGCCGAAGATGAAGGCGAGGTGAAGGGGAAGCTGCCCATCGCGAATCTGTGCGTGCAATCGGGTCGTGGACGGGTCGGGCTCGACGCCCAGCTCCTGCGCCAGGCTTCGGCGGCAGATTTCGAACTGCGTGAGCGCTTCACTGCGCCGCCCCAACCCGGCCAGCAGCCGCATGCGGTCGCGGTGAGCCTCTTCCCGCCAGGGGTCCAGCTCCAACTGCCGGGTGATCATCGCCAGCGCTTGTTCGTCCTCGCGCCGGGCTTCGTGGAACGAGGCCTGCGCCATCAGCGCCGCGACCATACGCCGGTGGAGCCTTTCCCGGTGGAGGGTGGCCCATTCCTCAAACGGGACGGCGTCCCGCAGGTGAAACCCGGCGAGGAAGTCCCCCCGATACAGACGGATCGCCTGGTCCCGCCGGCGGGCACACGATCCGCAGCGGCTGGCCTGGCGGTGAGGGTGTGTGTCGCACGCCTTCAACAAGTCGGTAAAGGCGGCCACGTCCGATCCATACGGACTGTCGAGGTTGAACTGCAGTGATTCGCGGCGGATGCTGAGGAACGGCGGCTGGGCCAGTTCGTCGCCGATGGCCTCGCGCAGATTGGACAGGGCCTGGCGGAGGTTGGCACGCGCGGCGGCATCGGGCATCTCAGGCCACAGGAGCCCGACGAGCGTCTCGCGTGGATGGGGCTGGGTGTGATGCGACTCCGTCGTCAGGTAGAAAAGCAGCGCCCGCGCCTTCTGCGTGGCGAAGCCTTCCGCTGGCGCGCCATCCAGCGTGATGACCGGAGATCCGAGGAGGAATAGTTCGAGTTGGGCCAAGCCGCCTGCCGCGCCTGTTCCAATCGACGTTCCGGAAAGGCACGCCGGGACGTCTCCCGAGGGTCGGGAAATCGATTCCGTGGGTATGGAAGCGTGAACCGCTTGCCTGAGGATCTCAGCCGGAAGACCCCGGGTCGAATTCTAGGCGAACTCGCAGCATGCCGCAAGGTGACTCGTGTCCCGGCGCGGGGTCGGGCGCGGTCGGCCCGCCAGGCTGTCATGGGATGAGCAGGCCTGGGCGCGGTTGCGCCGAGCTCACGACCGGGGGGACAACCTGCAATCGGCAGCGAAGAAGGAAGGCCTTCGGCTCCCAGCGATGGGAGGCCGGGGCGAGCTCGAGGTCGAATGGTGCCGGGATGCCGTGAACCCGGGTAACCGCGGCGCGGCGAACGGAGCGCGCGACCGAGCCGTTCCTCTAGGGGATCCAGGCAACCTGAGCGATGCGGCTCCCAAGAATCGCCGACTACACGCGGGACGAAATCCGGCGCCGAGGCGGCGTATAACGTCCCGTCCTGTGCCGCGATCAGCAGCGTGTCGCCCGACTCCGGATCCCAGATCAGCGCGGCGACATCGGCTTCCAGGACCGTGTGGAATTCCTGTCCGGGCCCGGCGACGACCACTCTCCCCTGCTGGTTCTCGATCACCTCCCAGGCCCGGTAGCCCTGCTTCGAGGCGGCCGGGTGATAGGAGGCATCCGGCACCGGGGGAAGGGAGACGACTGCGCCGTCGCTGGAGATCAATCCCAGTGGATAGGCATGGAACACGCCGCTCTCGGGGAGCCAGTCGATCCCCCAGGCCCGGTCTTCAAAGACGCGCTGCGGGGTGGCCTCGCCGGAGCGCAGGAGAAACGTGCCCGTGCCGAGCGGGCAAGCTTCACAATCGGAGCTCGAGAACAAGAGCGCGTCGTCCTCAGGGGAGAGTGCGGCATAGGATGAATAGCAGCCCTCCAAGACGGGCAAGGCGCTGCCTCCTGCGGGATCAACAGACTGCAGGTCCCTGACGCCGCACTCCTCATCCTCGATGGAGGCCAGGTATCGGCCGTCCGCTTGCCAGCCTACCAGGTTCCAGGGCCATCGGATTCCGGCCGGCTGGGCGATCACTTCACCGTCCTCGAGGCGCACCGCCCAGGCGCCGTCCGCCTGGTTGTACCCGAGGATCGCACCGCCGAATGGAGGAACCCAGCGTCCACCGAAGTGCAGGATGGTCGTGCCATCCGGCGACCAGGTGGGGTAGACCGCCTGCGATCCGCCGTCGGTGAGCTGAGTGATGGCGTTCGATTGGCTGTCGTACACGTAGAGATCCGCGGTGGGGCCCTGGATGGCACCGACGAACGCCAGGTACCGCCCCTCGCCCGGCTGCCAGGCGACGTTGTCATACTGGGTGATGGCATAGTAGGCGAAGGCCTGCGCCGAGAGTGGATTGGCGAGGACATCTTCCGGGAGGACGGTCTGAAGCGTCGCCAGCACACTCTGTGCACCGCCGGGGAGCGCGAGCTGAAGGAGGACCGGGCCGTGCTGGCTCTTGGACACGAACGCCAACCGATCACCCTGCGGCGAAATCGCCCGATGCAGGTCGGCTGACCCGATGCCTGACTCCGAGAGACGAGTGAGGAA
The DNA here is from genome assembly GCA_963818575.1 of uncultured Chloroflexia bacterium. Lineage (GTDB taxonomy): Bacteria > Chloroflexota > Anaerolineae > Anaerolineales > E44-bin32 > DYJB01. Next base: position 125,121 of record CAWFSV010000016.1, read on the forward strand.
GGAGCCGTCGGGATTGGCGATCCAGAACCCCGCCTCGCCCTCAAACAGGACGTACGGACCCTCGGCGTTGAGCGAGGCGGGCGCAGGGGAGGCGGTCGGTGTGGAGGCTGGGTGAGGTCCAAGGCTTCGGTGGGTCTGGGCCGCGGCCACAGGCGCCTCTACGGCCGGCTTGACCTCGACCGTGGGTGTGGAGGGTGTGCAGGCGGTCACTGCCTGCGCCCAGGGCCAGGATGATCATCGGAATCGATCGAGCGAACGCTGCCATCACTCCCTCATTCCTTGCCCGATGAGCCGAGCATCCTATCTCGTGCATGTCCAATTCGAGGGTCGTATCCCGTGGCCGGCGCTCGGTTCAACACGTGCAACCGGGCGCGGTCGACTGGCCTCAAGCTTCGGCCGCCGGCGCCGGGGGGAGGAAGTGCGCCTTCCGGCGTGCCCGCCAGCCGATCGGTGATCGGGGCCTCTAGACCGAGGCGTCTTCTTCGTGGTCCTGGTCGGGGACCGCCGGTGCGGCGTCCCCTCCGAGAAGTGGATCTCGGAGCGTCTGCTGCTTGAGGTAGCCGAACAGGTCTCCCAGTCCGGCGAAACCGGTACGCTTGCCGGTCTCAGGATCTTCGAGCGAGGCGCGCCAGGAAGCGCCCTCCTCGGAGAAGGCCAGCCAGAGGCGCAGCATATAGGAGAGGTACTTCTCTTTCTGGCTGTCCATCCGCCGCCGGCTCCTCGGGGGGCGGGAGGCCAGAGGCCTCCCGCCCGTCGGTGTCGTGTCTACTTCCTTGAAGTGCTAGGGCAACGTGCCGATGACGCGGAAGGTTTCCAGGATATGCGTGGCGATGTCCTGGTCCTCCTGGCTCATCATCTGCATCTGGAGCAAGATGACGAAGGCCTGCGAGTTGTCGGTTGGGACGGCAGACAGCACCATCACCGACGCCCCGCCGGGCCCGCCGCAGTTGTCGAACCAGTCGAACTTGCCGCGGTAGTACCCGTCGTTGTAGTCGTAGCGGGTGTCGAGCTTGCAGTCGCTCAAGTAGTCCGGCCGGATGACGTCCAGGATCTGGATATAGCCTCCGAGGTTCGCCAAATCGTCCGAGACCTTGAAGCTCATCCCCGAAGCGCCCCACGACGTGTTGTAGGCCTGCAGGTCGGGAGCCGCCGAGATGGTGGCGCCGATGACGTCACCGCCATCGAGCCATTCGGACCCGTCGGTGTCGGCCCACGAAACCGGGATCTCGACCGCGATCGAGCCGTAGGCGTCGGAGACGTCGACGTACTCGGAGGTGCCGCCCGTGCCCGTGCCGGGGCCGGGATCGGTGCCGAACGTGGAGGCGATGGCCAGTTCGCGGCCGTTGAGCTGGCCGGTGAGGAACTCCCCGGTGCCGAAGCGGATGATCTCGATCGCCAGGGTGTCCTCCGGGGTGTGGCTCTTGAGCACGTCGCAGTACTCGCCCATCGTGCCGCCTCGCCCGAGCGAGATGCCCTCCATGGACGAGATGATGTCACCCGGCTGAACCCCGGCCTTGTCCATCACGGAACCGGAGGTAACCGAGGTCACCCAGATCCCGGAGAAGCCGGACTCGGCGTCGACGAAGGCTTCGCCGTTCAGGCCGAACGAATTCACATCGTTCCCTTCGCGCAGCTGTTCGATCACCGGCAGGGCTTCGTCCCGGGCGATGGCGTAGTACTGCGCAGCCAACGCGGCGAACCCGCCGGAGTAGTTGACCCCGACGACGTGGCCCTCGTCATCCACCAAAGGCCCGCCGGAGTTGCCCGGTTGGATGTTGGCGTCATGCTCCAGCACGTAGTCGACGGAGGTCCAGGCCCGGTCCCCATCGGCACGCGCCTTCGAGACGATCCCACGCGTCAAGGTGTATTCGGGATCGCCGAGCGGGAAGCCCGCGGCGTACACGTCCAGGCCGACATCGACCGGCCCCTCGCGCCAGGTCATGAACGGAAACCCGTCCCCGTCGATGTCGATCACCGCCAGGTCCGAGCATTCCGCCACGCCCAGGACGCGGGCGTTGCGGGGTTCGTCTTCCCCGCCGACCAGGACCTTCATGCGGGCTGCGCCGGTCACCACGTGGTTGTTGGTGACGGCGATCCCCGACGGGTCGATGATGAAGCCCGAGCCCGACCAGCTGGCGTTGGGCAGGGCGCCGCCCGGCTGCAGCAGCGAGCCTTCGGCCAGGATCTGGACCGTGGCGGTCTTGACGTCCTCGACGGACGAAACCCCGCCGCTCTGGCCGAAGCCCGAGCCCCCGCCCGTGGAAGTCCCGGCGGGCTGCGAGGTGACTGCCGGAGAGTCCCCGGCGACGGGCGCGCCGCAAGCAACCACCAACAGCGCCGCGGCCAAGACGGCCAATAATGGCCCACTCGTATTGCGTTTCATTTCCTTCTCCTTCTCCCGAGAATACGAATCGCGGAGTATATGATGAAAAGGATAACATTCGACCGTAAATTCACCGTGAAAATAGGCCGGATTACTCAGTTTCTGGCCAGATTGGCTCTCCGTGCGGGAATTGCCGAGGGCGATCAGCTTGCTGATGAAGAAGGAACGGTGAGGCCGCCTCTGGCCGGGCCCGCCCCATGCGACCGGAAGACACGCGGCCCGACGTTTCGGGCATGGCTGGGCAGGAGTAGACCGAGGAAGGTCTACCCCCTGGGCCTCCGCATGTCGCCTGCAACCGTCTGCTGCGCATCCGCCCCAGTGCGCAGGTCCAAATGGCGACCAGAAGTGCGTTCGGGCGAGATGGGGCTTCTTCGCCGGCGGCTGAGGTTGAGACGAGGGCTATCCGCATCTCGGAGGACCGTGGTTGGGGGGACGCGGACACAGCTACATCCGCAGAGTCCGCCAGACCGCTTGCCGATCCATCGGCTCAACTCAGGCGCAGACATCGTGGGAAGCCCTGACCGGGGAACGGCGGTTTCGTATCGACGACATCTCGAGCCCGGCAGACCACGGATTCACTCTCGTGACCAGCGACCTCGGAGCGATCCAGATCGGGATCCGAGGAGCCATGAAGGCGATCGACGGCGGCCCGTGGCTGGATGGTTACGATGTGACCGGTGCCTTCATTCGGGAGCCCCGACCCTCCGCAGCTCGCCGTCAGCCAGGAACGGGCAGGCGAGATGTCGAACGCCTCGCGCAGGCGGCGTCTATCGAGTCGCTCAAGACCCGGCGCGAAGGTCTGATCGAGGACTTGAAGGCCGACGAAGGGTGCGACCCGCGGCTTCAGCCGTGCGCGGCGAGGACATCCAGTTCGCAAGCTGCGGGGCCGCGGGCTACCCGAACACCGGCCTGCCCGGCGCGTCCGGTTCTCGTGCCGCCCGCGTTGACTCCGAGGCGGCGCATGGTATGATCAGCATGGCAGGCACGGCGGTCATTCGTCATCCATCATCCCCGCCGAGCGGCCCCGGTTTCATTCTTGATCATCCATGCAGTGGGAGTCCGCCTGTGCCTGGAAGCGGCGGCACAGGCACCCCGCGTATGACCAAGAGGCCGCCCGTCCACAGACGGGGCGGACGCGAAACCGGGCGTCCGCCCCGCTTGCTTTGGAGGGCAGGTATGAGCGCTGAGTTCATCGTCCGCATCATCGGCATGGTGGGCATGGCCGTCGGGGGGATCTACCTCGGCGTGTACCTGGGGGACCTGGCGTCCGGACCCCCTGAGCTTTGGGCAGCGGTCTTTGCCATGGTCGGCGCGCTGATGGGGTTGGTCATCACCCCGTTCCTGACCACCCGGCCGGTGCGCGCCATCCGCGGGATGGTGGCGCAGGTCTCGGCGCAGACGATGGTCTCCGGGCTGATCGGCCTGATCGTCGGGCTGATCGTGGCGGCGCTGATCTCGTTCCCCCTCTCGCTGCTGCCGGCGCCGTTCGGCCAACTGCTGCCGTTCATCGGAGCGCTCTTCTTCACGTACTTGAGCGTGACGATCTTCGTCCTGCGCCAGAATGACATCCTCGGTCTGCTGCGCAGCCGCCTGGCGACGGTGATCGAAGAGGGTGGGGACGGGCCGTCCGGCGGGCGGAGCGTGCTGCTGGATACCAGCGTGATCATCGACGGCCGGATCGCCGACATCGCCCACACCGGCTTCATCTTCGGCCCGATGGTCGTCCCGGCATTCGTGCTGGCCGAGCTGCAGCACATCGCCGATTCCCCCGACGGGCTCAAACGGCAGCGCGGCCGGCGTGGACTGGATATCCTCAATCGCCTGCAGAAGGAACCGGGCATCCCGTTCCGGATCACCGATCTGGACGTCGAGGGCGTGCGCGGGGTGGATGACAAGCTGGTCATCCTGGCCAAGCAGATGCGCTGCCCGGTGCTGACCAACGACTACAACCTGAACCGGGTGGCCGAGCTGCAGGGTGTCACGGTGCTCAACATCAACGAGCTGGCGAACGCCGTCAAGGCCGTCTACCTGCCCGGCGAGGATCTCGAGGTGCACGTCCTCCAGGAGGGCAAGGAGTTCGGGCAGGGCGTCGGCTACCTGGATGACGGCACGATGGTCGTGGTCGAGTCGGGACGCGAGCTGATCGGGCGGACGGTCTCGGTGACGGTGACCAAAGTGCTGCAGACCGCCGCGGGGCGGATGATCTTCGCCCGGCCGATGGCGGGCTGAGGGAGAGGCGCAGCCATGGCGCTGGCGATCTACAACACGCTCACCCGGCGCAAGGAGCCGTTCGAGACGCTCGAGCCTGGACGGGTGCGCATGTACGTCTGCGGCCCGACGGTCTATGACCGGGCGCACGTCGGGCATGCCATGTCGGCCGTGGTCTTCGACGTCATCCGGCGCTACCTGGAGTATCGCGGCTACCAGGTGCATCACGTGATGAACTACACCGACGTCGAGGACAAGATCATCAAACGGGCGGCGGAGAAGGGCGTCGAGCCGCGGGCGCTGGCCCAGGGTTACCTGGAAGAGTACGCCCGGCATCTGATCGACCTGAATGTTCTGCCGGCGACCGAGTACCCGCGGGCGTCGGAGGAGATCGAGCGCATCATCGGCATGATCGAGGCGCTGATCGCCCGGGGCTACGCCTACGCCGTGGGGGGCGACGTCTACTTCCGGGTGGCGCACGACATCGACTACGGTCGCCTGTCCGGGCGCAAGCTGGACGAGATGCGCGCCGGCGCCCGCCTGGAGATCGACGAGCGCAAGCAGGATCCGGCGGACTTCGCGCTGTGGAAGGCGGCCAAGCCGGGCGAGCCGGAGTGGGACAGCCCGTGGGGCAAGGGGCGGCCCGGGTGGCACATCGAATGCTCGGCGATGAACCTGGAGTACCTGGGCGAGCAGATCGACATCCACGGTGGGGGCAACGACCTGATCTTCCCGCACCACGAGAACGAGATCGCCCAGACGGAGAGCCTGACCGGAAAGCCCTTCGCCCGCTTCTGGATCCACAACGGGATGCTGCAGTTGAGCGGCGAGAAGATGTCGAAGTCGCTGGGCAACCTGGTGACGGTCGACGAGTTCCTCGGCGCGCACAGCGGGGACGCGTTTCGCATGCTGGTGCTGAATTCGTCCTATCGTGGCCCGCTGACCTACACCGACGATGTGGTGCGCCAGGCGGAGAGCGCTCTGGAGCGCCTGCGTTCGGCCCTCAAGCCCGCCGTGGGCGGTGCGACGGCGGCGCCGGGGGCGGAGGGAGCAGTGGCCACGGCGACAGCCGAGGCGCGCCGGCGCTTCGAAGCCGCCATGGACGACGACTTCAACACGGCGGGAGCGCTCAGCCACCTGTTCGAACTGGTGCGGGCCATCAATCAGGCTCGCGATGCCGGCGCCGGAGAGCGAGCGCTCAACGAAGCGCAGTCCAGCCTGCGTTCGCTGGCCAGCGTCCTCGGCCTGAAGTTGAAGGACAAGGATGAAGAGTCGCAGCCGGCAGCGCCCTTCGTGGATCTGCTTCTCGAAGTACGCGAGGAAATGCGCCAGGCCAAGCAGTGGGCCGTCGCCGATCGGATCCGGGACCGTCTGGCCGAACTCGGGGTGCTGATCGAGGACGGCAAGGGCGGGACGACCTGGCGCCGGCGCTGACCGGGCGGGAGCGGGCGATGCCGGGCGGAGCGCGCGAACGTATCTTCGGCCGCAATGCGGCCTACGAGGTCCTGCGCGCCGGAAGGCGGGCGGTGTACGGGCTGGAAGTGGCCGAGGGCGCCGAGGCGCGCGGCGGCCTCAAGCGGCTGCTCGACCTGGCGGCGGCGCATTCGGTTCCGCTGCGCAAGGTGCGCCGGGGCGATCTCGATCGCGAGACCGATTCCCATCAGGGCGTGGCCGCCACCGTGGCGGCCTACCCGTACGTCGAAGTGGACGAGATCCTGGAGCGCGCCGATCGGGCGGGGCGAGCCGGCGCTGATCCTGGTGCTCGACCTGATCCAGAACCCGCAGAACCTGGGGACGCTGCTGCGCACGGCGGAAGCCGTGGGAGTGCACGGGGTGATCCTGGGATCGCACCGCGCAGCCGGGATCACGCCGGCGGTGGTCAGCAGTTCGTCGGGCGCCAGCGAACACCTGGCCGTGGCGCGCGGCAATCTGGCGCAAGCGATGGAACGGCTCAAGCGCGAAGGCGTATGGTTGGTGGGGCTGGAAGCCGGCCCGGAGTCGGTCGACCTCGACCAGGTCAACCTGTCCGGGCCGCTCGGGTTGGTGGTGGGCAATGAGGGCGAGGGCATGCGGCGGTTGGTACGCCAGTCGTGTGACGTCCTGATGCGGCTGCCGATGCGCGGCCGGGTCGAGTCGCTGAACGCTTCCGTGGCCGGGTCGCTGGCCCTATATGCCGCCTGGGCGGCACGCGGCTACGCAGGCCGGCGGGTGGAGGCGCCATAGGTGGCTTACATTGACGGGGGTGCCAAATCCTGTTAGACTTATCCGGCGTTGTCGGCGGTGGGTTACCCCGGCCAGGATCAGAATGCGCCGTGCAGGTGGGGCGCGTTTTTATCGTCATGCCGACGTAGCTCAATGGCAGAGCAACCGCCTTGTAAGCGGTAGGCTATGGGTTCAAGTCCCATCGTCGGCTTACGTTGAGGGCACGTGACCCGGCCCGAGGGCCTCGGACCGGATCGCCTGCCGGCAACGGCGGGTCGTTGGGCGGTTACCCAAGTGGCCAAAGGGGACTGACTGTAAATCAGTTGGCAGACGCCTTCGGAGGTTCGAATCCTTCACCGCCCACAGGGAAGAAAGCTGTCAGCGATCAGCCGTCAGCCATCAGCTTAGCAGTCTTGGCCGGTGGGTTTGAGCTGAATGCTGAATGCTGAAAGCTGACTTGCCCTCATAGCTCAGTCGGTAGAGCACACCCTTGGTAAGGGTGGGGTCATGGGTTCAACTCCCATTGAGGGCTCACGTGCCAACCGAGACCGCATGCTGACGCAAGGAGATCGCCATCATGTCGAAGCAGAAGTTTGAGCGCACGAAGCCGCACATGAATGTGGGGACGATGGGACACATCGACCACGGCAAGACGACGCTGACGGCGGCGATCACGAAGTACTGCTCGTTTTTCGGGAAGGGGGAATTCCGGCCGTTTGATTCGATCGACAATGCGCCGGAAGAGCGCGAGCGCGGGATCACGATTGCGATTGCGCACGTGGAGTACGAGACCGAGAAGCGGCACTATGCGCACGTCGACATGCCGGGGCACCGGGACTACATCAAGAACATGATCACGGGTGCGGCGCAGGTCGACGGGGCGATTCTGGTGGTGGCGGCGCCGGACGGGCCGATGCCGCAGACGCGGGAGCACGTGCTGCTGGCGCGGCAGGTGGAAGTGCCGGCGATCGTGGTCTATCTGAACAAGGTCGACATGATGGACGACCCGGAGCTGCTGGAGCTGGTGGAGCTGGAGCTGCGGGAGCTGCTTGACGGTGTACAAGTTCCCGGGGGACACGACGCCGATCGTGCGCGGGAGTGCGCTGCAGGCGCTGGAGTCGAAGAGCACGGACCCGAATGCGCCGGAGTACGCTTCGATCAAGGAGCTGCTGCGGGTGGTGGACGAGTACATTCCGGAGCCGGTGCGGCAGACGGACCGGCCGTTCATGATGCCGGTGGAGGACGTGTTCTCGATCAAGGGGCGGGGGACGGTGGTGACCGGCCGGGTGGACCGGGGCAAGGTGAAGGTCGGGGAGACGGTGGAGATCGTGGGCTTGCGGGACGAGGTGGTGACGTCGGTGGTGACCGGCGTGGAGATGTTCCACAAGCTGCTGGACGAGGGGATGGCGGGGGACAACCTGGGGTTGCTGCTGCGGGGGATCGAGCGGACGGACGTCGAGCGCGGGATGGTGGTGGCGGCGCCGAAGTCGATCACGCCGCACAAGAAGTTCCTGAGCCAGGTGTACGTGCTGACCAAGGAAGAGGGGGGGCGGCACAAGGCGTTCTTCACGGGCTACCGGCCGCAGTTCTACATTCGGACGATGGACGTGACGGGGACGATCACGCTGCCGACCGGGGTGGAGATGGTGATGCCGGGGGACGACGTGAATCTGACGGTGGAGCTGATCACGCCGGTGGCGCTGGAGAAGGGCTCGAACTTCGCCGTCCGCGAGGGCGGGCTGACGGTCGGCGCCGGCGTCATTACCGAGATTCTGGAATAGAAGGAGACCTGCCGCCGCGGGCTGCAGGAATGATCTATGGCCAAGAAGGATACCCGACCGGTGACGACCCTGGCATGCACCGAATGCCAGGAGCGCAACTACACAACCGAAAAGAGCCGGCGCAATGACCCGGGCCGGATCGAGTTCAAGAAGTACTGCCCCCGGTGCCGCAAGCACACGCTGCACCGCGAGACCAAGTAGGGGCGCGACGGACGTAGGCCAGTAGCTCAATTGGCAGAGCACCGCTCTCCAAAAGCGGGGGTTGTGGGTTCAATTCCTGCCTGGCCTGCCTGAGATCGCACGCTGGCCGGCGCGTCGAACGCACCGGCGGGACCGGAGGACGAGGCGATGACTACGAAGAGGCAACCCAACGCCATCAGCCGCGCGTTCCGGGAAACCGTGGGCGAGCTGCGCAAGGTCACCTGGCCGACGCGGCCGGAGGCGACACAGCTGACGATCGTCGTCCTGGTCGTCCTGGCTGTGATGAGTACCTTCCTGGGTACGATGGACCTGTTGTTTGCCCGCCTGATTGGGTGGGTTCTCACCCTTGGGTAGATCGAATGAGTGAGCAGGAGCTGGAGCCCCGGGACGAACTGCGCCCCGGAGGAAGAGACCACCGTAGAGCCCGTCGCCGCTGAGCCTGCGATGGAGGCGGAGCCTGCCCCGGTCGCGGCACCCGCGCCGGTGGCGGAGCCCGTGCCCTACCCGCCGTACATTCCGGACCTGCCGCTCCCTCCGGTGATGGCGGCGGCCGTGGAACCGGCGGCCAAGCCCGCCGCGGCGGAGGAGCCGGCCGACGATCGGCACTGGTACGTGGTCCACTGCTACTCGGGCTACGAGAACAAGGTGCGTCACAATCTCGAACAGCGCATCGACACGATGGGGATGAAGGACAAGATCTTCGACGTCGTCGTACCGACCGAGGAAGAGATCGAGGTGCGCGACGGACGTCGGCGCACGGTCGAGCGGCGCGTCTTCCCCGGGTACATCCTGGTGCAGATGATCCTGACCGAGGACTCGTGGTACGTCGTGCGCAACACGCCCGGCGTCACCGGCTTCGTCGGGATGGGCAACGAGCCGACGCCGCTTCGTCCGGAGGAAGTGGCCCAGATCATCAAGCGCATGGAGGCCGAGGCCCCGCGGGTCAAGGTGACCTACAAGGCCGGCCAGAAGGTGCGCATTATCGACGGACCGTTCAACGATTTCATCGGCACGGTGGATGAGATCGATATGGAGCGGGCCAAGGTTCGCGTGATGGTGTCGTTCTTCGGGCGGGAGACGCCCGTGGAGCTGGACTTCCTGCAAGTCGAGAAAGCCTGAAAGCGGGCCGAAGGGCCCGCGTGGGAGGGCGGCCCAACCCGCCCGCTAACACCACTCAAGGAGTGCACCTGTGGCCAAGAAACTCAAGACCGTTGTACGCCTGCAGATCGAGGCCGGCAAGGCCAACCCTGCGCCGCCGATCGGCCCGGCCCTGGCGCCGCACGGCATCAACCTGATGGCGTTCTGCAAGGAATACAATGCCCGCACCTCGGGCAAGCCGGGCGAGATCCTGCCGGCCGAGATCAGCATCTTTACCGACGGCTCGTTCACCTTCATCTTGAAGACGCCGCCGACGCCGGTCCTGCTGCGCAAAGCGGCCGGTATCGACAAGGGCTCGGCCGAACCGAACCGGAACAAGGTCGGCAAGGTCAAGCGCATCCAGATCCGTGAGATCGCCGAAGTGAAGATGAAAGACCTGAACGCCGTCGATCTGGAAGGGGCCATGCGCCAGATCGAGGGCACCGCCCGCAACATGGGACTGATCGTCGAAGACTGACGTGGGAGGGCCGCACACGTGGCCCGCCAACACCACAAGGAGTCGTGATGGCTAAGCACGGGAAGAAATACCGCAACGCAGTCGCCAAGGTCGAGCTCGAGAAGCTGTACGAGCCGCTCCCGGCCTTGACGCTGGCCCGCGAGACATCGTACACGTCGTTCGATGGCACGATCGAAGTCCACATCCGCCTGGGCGTGGACCCGCGGCACGCCGAGCAGCAGGTGCGCGATACGGTGCAGCTGCCCAACGGGCTGGGGAAGTCGGTGCGCGTGATCGCCTTCGCCGAGGGCGAGGGAGCCCGCGTGGCCCAGGAATCGGGGGCCGACATCATCGGCGACGATGCGATGATCGCCAAGATCAAGGACGGCTGGATGGAGTTCGACGCCGCCGTGGCCACGCCCGAGATGATGGGCAAGATCGGCAAGTCCGGCCTGGGCAAGGTGCTCGGGCCGCGCGGCCTGATGCCGAACCCCAAGGCCGGCACGGTGGTGCCGGCGGTCGATCTGCCCCGGGTGATCAAAGAGCTGAAGGCCGGGCGAGTCGAGTTCCGTGTCGACAAGACCGCCAACCTGCACGTGCCGATCGGCAAGGCATCGTTCTCCGCCGACAACCTGACGGAGAACTTCACGGCGCTCCTGGAGGCGGTCAAGAAGGCCAAGCCGCCGGCGGCCAAGGGCACCTACCTGCGCAAGATCACCGTGACCAGCACGATGGGTCCCGGGATCAAGATCGACCCGAACATCGTGTAGGGTCGAGGGAAAACGGTTCGTCCATCCCGCCTGGCGGGATGTGTCCGACAACTTGCTTCGCCCAAGACCGCAGGTGCCCCGTAGGCGCGGGGCTTAATCTCCTGCCGAGGCGAAGGCTCAACGACCCCCTCCGGTCCCCGGTACGGGTGGTTGCCAGAGTCTTTGCTGCGGCTCGAACGCGAAGCAAAGACTTTTTCGTTGCCGGCCAGCAGCACGTCGGCGCTGGCGGCGCGAACAGGGAAAGGAGGTGAGGGACATTGCCATTCTCAAAGGAACGTAAGCAGGCGATGGTGGAGTACTACCGCGACCTGGTTGGCAAGAGCCAGGGGATCGTGCTGGCGAGCTACTCCGGACTGCGGGTGAAGGACGTGGAGCGGCTGCGCCGCAAGGTGCGCGAGCTGGGCGGGGAGTTCCATATCGTCAAGAACCGCCTGGTGCGGCTGACGCTCAAGGAAGCCGGCCTGACGGTGGCGGACGAGGCGCTCCAGGGCGCGACCGCCGTCGGCTTCGCCCCCGAAGACCCGCTGGCGGTGGCCAAGGCTATCGTCGACTTCTCGAAAGAGACGGACAAGGTCAAGGTCAAGGGCGGCGTGGTCAACGGCATCGCCTACGATGCGGCACAGATGGTGCGCCTGGCCGACATGCCGCCGCTGCCCGTGCTGCGGGCACAGCTGCTCGGCCTGCTCAACGCCCCGGCGACCCGCCTGGCGTCTCTGCTGGCCGCCCCGGCGCGTCAGTTGGCGACGGTGGTCAAGGCCTACGCCGACAAGCCCGCCGAAGCGGCGGCCTAGTCGAAGGGGCGCCCTTCGGGGATGCCCGCGAAACCGTATGTTAAATCGAAGGAGACTCTGAACAATGGCTGATCTGGACAAGCTGGTCGAGGAACTGAGCAAGCTGACGGTCCTCGAGGCAGCAGAACTGACGAAGAAGCTCGAAGAGAAGTGGGGCGTGTCGGCGGCGGCGCCGATGGCCATGGCCATGATGCCGGCCGGCGGCGGTGCAGCCGCGGCCGAGGCGGCCGAAGAGAAGACCGAGTTCACCGTGGTGATCAAGGACGTCGGCCCGAAGAAGATCGACGTCATCAAGGCCATCCGGCAGATCACCAATCTCGGTCTGAAGGAAGCCAAGGACCTGGCCGAGACGCCGAACGCCAAGGTGCTCGAGGCGGCCGGCAAGGAAGCGGCCATGGACGCCAAGGGCAAGTTGGAAGCAGCCGGCGCCAAGGTCGAGGTTCTCTAACCGAGACGCTGCGCAACCGAAGCCGCCCCCGGGGCGGCTTCGGGGCTTTAACGGCCGGGGCGGGTATGATAGAGTCGTGCGGCGGAGGCGGCCATGCGCGAACTCATCCTGGTCATCGAGGACGAGGAAAAGATCCTCAACTTCCTGCGGCGCGGACTGATCTATGAGGGCTACCGGGTCGAGACAGCCCTCGAAGGTACCGCCGGCCTGGCCTCGGCCCGTGACAACCCCCCCGATCTGGTGATCCTGGACTGGATGCTGCCGGGCATCGACGGCCTGGAAGTCTGCCGGCGGCTGCGCGCCGCCAGCAACGTCCCGATCCTGATGCTCACCGCCAAGGACGCCGTCTCCGACCGCGTGCAGGGGCTCGATGCCGGAGCCGACGACTACCTGGTCAAGCCGTTCGCGCTGGACGAGGTCCTGGCAAGGCTGCGCGCCCTGCTCCGGCGCGCCAAACCGGAGGCGCCCGAGATCCTGACCTTCGCCGACCTGCGGCTGGACACCGGGACCCACCAGGCCTTCCGCGGCGAGCGGCCGATCGAGCTGACGGCCAAAGAATACGAACTGCTCGAGCTGTTCCTCCAACACCCGCGCCAGGTGCTGACCCGCGAGGTCATCTACGACCGCGTCTGGGGGTACGACTTCGGCGGGGAAAGCAACATCATCGAAGTCTACGTGCGCTACCTGCGCCAGAAGACGGAGGCCGAGGACGAACTGCGCCTGCTGCACACCGTGCGCGGCGTGGGCTACGTGCTCCGAGAGTCGGCGTGACGCTTCGCGCCCGTCTGACGCTGTGGTATACCGCCGTCCTGGCGCTGGTCCTGCTGGCCTTCGGCCTTGCCGTCTACGCCCTGCTCTCGCTGAGCCTGATCCGCCAGATCGACGCCACCCTCAACGTTGCCGCCGACGATATCCGGCTGGCCTTCCGGCGCGAGGTGGATCTGCATTCGGCTGCCCCCCATGGCACTCGACCTGACGCGCCAACGTCTACGTCCAGATCTGGGACACCGGCGGCAACCTGGTGGTGCAGAACGTCACGGTGGCCGAGACCCCGTTCGATCCAACCCACCTGGAGCTGGCCCAGGCCGCCTTCTCTGAGGTGACCTTCGAGGACATTCACCTGCGCGTGCTGACCTACCCGCTGGTGGCACAGCCGGAGGGGACGGTCGTGGGCACGATGCAGCTCGCCAGCCCGCTGACGACCGTCGATGAGGCGCAGCGTGCGCTGCTGGTGCTGCTGCTGAGCGGCGGGCTGATGGCGGTCCTGCTGGCGGCGCTGGTTGGCTGGACGACGGCGGCGGCGGCGCTGCGGCCGCTGGAACAGATGACCGAGACGGCGCTGCAGATCACCCGCGCCGACGACCTGTCGCGACGCATCCCGCTCAACGGCCCGGCGCAAGGCGAGGTCGGCCGGCTGATCCTGGCCTTCAACGAAACGCTCGAGCGGCTGGAGAATCTGTTCGAGACGCAGCGCCGCTTCCTGGCCGACGTTTCGCACGAGCTGCGCACGCCCCTGACCACCGTCCTGGGCAACCTCGACCTGATGCGCAAGATGGGTCACCTGGACGCCGAGTCGCTGGAGGCGATCAGCAGCGAAACGCAGCGCATGAAGCGCCTGGTGCAGGACATCCTGGTGCTGACGCAGGCCGAATCGGGCAAGCTGCCCCTGGGCCGGGCGGAGCTCGAGCTCGACACGCTCGTGCTGGAGGTCTTCCAGCAATCGAAGGTGCTGGCGAAGGAACGAGTCGAGGTGCGTCTCGGCCAGGAGGACCAGGCGCGGGTGATGGGCGACCGCGACCGGCTGAAGCAGGTGCTGCTCAACCTGATGTCGAACGCCATCGAGTACACGCCTCCCGGCGGGACGGTGACCCTCGGGCTGGCGTGCGTGGGCGATTGGGCGCGGGTGACGGTGTCGGATACCGGGCCCGGCATCCCGCAGGACGAGCTGCCGCACATCTTCGAGAGGTTCTACCGGGTGGACCGCTCGCGCCGCCGGACCGGGCAGGGCGGTGCGGGGCTCGGGCTGTCGATCGCCTACTGGATCACGCGCAGCCACGAGGGACGGCTGGAAGTTGCGTCGGAGGTCGGGAAGGGCACCACCTTCTCGGTCTGGCTGCCGCAAAGCGGGAGCGGCTGCGCGGACGTCCCGGCGCGTTCGTAGTCGTCGAAATCGGAGAGCATTCGGAAGACACGGGCCCGCCTGACATGAGGCGGGCCGGTTGATTCCTATCGGGTGCACGGAGAAGAGCTCGGCCGAGGGAGTGGGCGTACCGCGGTGGACGCCGTCCCTACCCGACGGGGGCGGCGAGGATCTCGTCGCGATGCTTGCGGTAATCGCGGATCAGCGAGTCGACGCAGCGGGCGGGCGTCGCCGGGCCGCTGCGATAGTGAACGATCCCCGTGTCGGCATCCCACTCGGCGTCCGGGACGGTCGTCAGGTAGGAGACGAGCGCCTGCATCGTGGCCGCCATCTCGGACAGCAGGGCGCCGGCGTCCTGGGATGGGTAGCGGCGGAAGAACCCGGCGTTGACCACGCGGTAGTCGTTGGTGCCGTCGTAGAAGTAGAACGGCTCGACGCGCTCGCGCAGTTCGGCGCAGCCGACGAGCGTGATCCGGTTCCAGCCGATGAAGTGGGCGACGATGTCGCGCGGCGTCCAATCGCCCAGCGAGCGCAGCAAGTCTTCCCGCGAAAGCCCCTGGAGCGTATCGACGAAGGCCTGGTAGGCGACCTCCAGATCGGAGAGCTGCTCGACGCGTGTCCCGAACATACCGACCTCCGTGTGGACCGATGACAATCGATCGATTCGAGCGAGCCTGCCGCGCCTACGGACCGGGTCCATCCGCCAGCGGGCGGCCCGCCACCCGCTTGGCCATGTGCACCAGCGTCGAGCCGAGGTAGGGCTCGCGCCTGGTCTCAGTGTAACCGAGGCGCGCGTACAGCCTGAGGTTGTCTTCCATCAGGGCATTGGTGTACAGGCGGATCCGGTCGTGGCCGGCGCGGGCCGTCTGGCGCTCGGCCCAATCGAGCAGCATGCGCCCGAGGCCACGCTTGTGGTGCTCGGGGCGGACGGCCACGCTGTAGATCAGCGTGCAGCCGGGCTCGAAGATCAACTCCAGCACGCCGAGCGGCGCTTCGTCGTCGACCAGCAGCCAGACCTCATGCTCGGCGATCATCGCCTGATGATCGGCCGTCATCGGCTGGGGCTCGCGGCCGAGGAGCGGCACGTAGCGCGCATAGGCGAGGTCGGTGATCTCGCGGACGACCGGGGCGTCGGCCATCGTCGCCCTGCGGATCGTCAGATGCGGGGGCAGGAATGGCGCGGGCTCAACCATGGGCCATGGTGCAACCCATCGGAGTTTGGATCTCCAACACGTGGGATGACAGCCTCATCCGCGGACTACCGGTCCGTCGGCTGGCCCGCGCGTGACGATTCAGGCTTCGTCCCGGATGGCGGCCTTGCGCCCATTGCGCTTGACCGATGCGATGCCGCCCTCCATCGCCGACTTGGACGAGTACATCTCGCTCCGTCCGATGACTTCCTTGTTGGCGGCCACGAGGACGAAGTAGGGCTGACCCTTGGCCGAGGTCCGGCGCTCGTAGTGGCCGTCCGCGCCGCAGTTCGCCTTGACGGATCGGATGCCCGCCTGGGCGCTGGCCTTATTGCGGTAGGTCTCGCTGGAAAGGATGTTCTTGTTGTTGGCCGCCGTCAGGTTGAAATGGAATTGGCCGTTGGTCGCCTTGCGAAGGATGAAGGCTGCTGGCATGGTTTGCACCTCCAGTTGGATTCGAGCGCGGGTCAATGCGAGCACGCTTTGGCTGCGCCTTGTGTACTTGGATGGATCAGGCGCGCTTCGGCTCAGCCCATTCTCGCACGATTTCGCCGGCGGTGCCATGGGTCCAAGGGATCGCCCGCGGCCGAGGCGAAGACGCAGCCTGAAGTCGCGGCCAACCCCCTTGTCAGGGGAGTCGACAGAACAATGTCAATGCGTTCGCGGCAAGGTAGCCGCAGGCTCTAGCCTGCGTGAACCCCCGGCGATCGCCATCCACCCACGGCCCCGCACCTGTAGGGGCGAAGCATGCTTCGCCCCTACGCGTGCGTGCGAGGGGCGCATTCGTCCGCGGCAGCGCGCGGCGTGAGGGAAATCCACATGCGACATTCGGTCGCGCGCGGCAGGTAGCCGCAGGCTTTAGCCTGCGTCAATCCCGGCGATCGACATCCGGCCGCGGCCACCCGCGCCGCGCCGAGATTGACATGCATCGGGATTGGAGATTCGCGCATGCGCGGATCCGGTAGGGGCACGGCGTGCCGTGCCCTTGCAAGGCCGCAACCGCATCCACACCCGGCACTCGTGGTGAACTGTCGGGCGCGTGTCGCATCTCCACGCGGCAATCCGCGGCCGCGGGCCCTCGTAGGTCGTGGTAGGGGCGGGTTTCAAACCCGCTCGAAACAACTCCGCGGCCGCGCGGCCCTCTGTGGTCATCGTAGGGGCGAAGCATGCCCACGACGCGCTAGCCGTCCCGATCGTCACCGGGCATGCTTCGCCCCTACCAGACACCCGACGTCTCTCTCTTAGCGGTCCGCGCCATTTGGAGAACGTAGGGGCACGGCGTGCCGTGCCCATGCACATGGACGGGAGGGATCGCCTGCGGCCGAGGCGAAGACGCAGCCTAAAGGCTGCGGCTACCAGGCGCCGTGAGGAGAGTCGACCAACAAGCATCAACCCGATCTCGTGGGAGAGAGCACGTTTCGCGGAACCGTAGGGGCGGGTTTCAAACCCGCCCCTACGCGTCAACGGTCGAGGCGGCGCGACACAGGCGGGCGCCTCCGGCCTCCAGCCAGGCCTCGAGCGCCGGGGAGTCCGATACGGCCCGATGCGGCGTCGGCGTAGATGGCCGACCCCCAGGCGACGTAGCGCCGGGTCTCATCCGGCCACAGCTCGGCGGCCTGCGAGATGCGCGAGTGCCCGCCGTTGTAGCCCGCCAGCGCCAGATCGACGCGCCCGCCGGCCAGCTCGAGGCTGCGGGCCAGGTAGCCCAGCCCGCGGCGCGCATTGGTCTCGGGGTCGAGCGCCGCCTCGTCCGCGGCGAAGTGAAACGGCATGACCTGGAACAGCCCCTGTGCTCCGGCGCCGGATCGCGCCCGCGGGTCGCCGCACGATTCGATCTGCATCACGGTGGCGACCAGCGGCGCGGGCAGACCGTACTGCGCCGACCAGGCCTCGATCTCGGACGACCAGCGCTGCACTTCGGGCGTGAACAGCGCGGGGAGACCGCCCTGGTGAAGCGCCGGCTCCGGCGCAGGCGTCGCGTCGATCCGCTGAATGCAGGACGGAACCGATGGGGATCGCCGCGGCGAGCGCGGCCGCCGCCAGCAGGAGTGGGACAGCCCGCGCCAGCCAGAGCGGCGCGGGGAGCCCCCCGGGCGATGCCTGCAAGCCCGGGGGGCTCCATGTCCCGCGCAGCGAGCGGGAGGAGGAGGAGGCGATCACGACTCGTTGCTGTGGATGAACGCCGGCGCCGGGACGTTGGCCGGGCTCGCGGCGAACCGGGCGTCCCACCGGAACGTTGGCAGCGCGTGCGTCAGGGCGCTGCGAGCGGCCGGCCAGCGGCCGGAGCATCAGCTGCGAGCGGCGCTCGTCGGCGGCGAACAACCGGCCGCTGCCCAGCGTGAACGATCCGATGATCAGCACGCGGATCAGCAGCACGAGCAGCGCCACGAACACCGGCACGCTGCGGATCAGTTCCTGGCGGCCGACGATCTCGTTGCCCAGCCCGGGGTGCGAGAGCACCGCCAGCGACACAGCCCACCAGGTGAGCATGCCGTTCATCGCCGCAGCGACCGCCCACGCGCCGAGCAGGTACCAGGATTCGGTCGACGTGCGCGGGCCCTTCTCGGGGGTGAGCAGGCGGGCGATGCCGGCGAAGTCCATCCCGCAGAAGGCCAGCGCCAGGACCACCGACCAGCGCGCCGCGCCGAAGGTCAGGTCGCCCATCAGGTCGCGCAGGGCGAACTCGGTCGTCCCGTAGTTGAAGAACTCGAAGGCCACCAGCGCGCCGAGCATGATCAGCCCGAAGGCGGTGGCGCGGCGGATCGTCAGCCGGGAGGCGAGGCGCCGGGCAAGGTCACCGGAGTGCCGGACCGGGAAGCGCATTCGAGGGCGGAGCATAGGTCGACATGATGGTCCTCCTTGGTTGAAAGAACGCATGTTCTAACTACGATTGAGAGTAGAACAGCAGTTCTATTCTGTCAAGGGTCGATTTGTGGGTAGGCGTGATGACGGCATCCCACATATGGGGGATGCACGCTGTGGTGGAGCGCTCGGGATGGGAGAGAGGCTGGACGGAGTGAGCTCAGCCGGCCGGAGAAGCGAGGCGTCCCCGCGTATAGAGCCAGATCAGGCCAACGCCGACCGCCAGGGCGGGCACCAGGAGCAGGCCGGCCTCGGGGCCAAACGGGCCGCCGGTCAGGTAGACCGGGCCGGTCGGCGTCTGGCGAACCAGACCGACGACGTCGATCCCGCTGACCGGAAAGCCGAAGACGATGCCTTCGAAGAAGTTCCACCCGATGTGCACGCCGATCGACAGCCAGAGCTGGCGCGTGCGCACCCACCCGAAAGCAAGGAAGAGCCCGGCGGCGGTCAGCCCGGGCAGTATCGAGTACCAGGTGGCATTCGGGTTGCCCAGGTGCATCAGGGCGAAGATGCCGGACGAGAGCAGCAGCCCCCAGCGCAGGTCCATCCCGTCGCGCACGTTCTGCAGGATGTAGCCGCGGTGGAGCAGCTCCTCCTGAAACCCGACCAGCGTGAAGGCCAGCAGTCCGGATACCAGCCCGAGGGCGACCGTGCCGGCCGGGAGCGTCTGCCATGCCCAACCGTCGAAGCGCAGCCAACCGGCGGCGGCCTCGATGGCGTAGATCACGCCCATCATCACGCCGGCGATCAGGAAGCCGACCACCACGTCCGGCAGGGCGAGGGGGTCGAGGCGGAGCCCGAGCGAGACGAACGAGCGCCGGTCGAACAGCCGCCGTGCGATCCAAACCGAGAGCGTCATGGCGAAGGTCGTGGGGAGCAGATTGACGAGCGCCAGCGGCTGCAGCAGGTTCAGGTCCAGCCCGAGGACAAACGAGATGATCAGGACGGCGATCGAGACCAGCGTCAGCAGGATCAGCAGCACGATCGACTGGAGCACCAGCCGCCAGCCGGCGCGCAGCCGCCGCTCGTCGGGGGAGATGAAGATCTGGGCCAGGATCGATCGCGGCGGTTGGATCAACTCGATGTCTCCTCGAGTGAATCGATCAGCGGGATCAGCCCGCCTGCCGCGCCAGCCGGCCGGCGAGCCCGCCGCCGAGCAGCGCCAGCCCGTCGGTCGTCATGTAATGGCTGGAGGCGGCGTCGAACAGCACCGCCCCGCGTGCGGCGAACTCGTCGTCGCCCGGCCACAGCACCGCCGCCAGGCGGATGCGCGGCAGCGGTTGGAAGGCGAAGGCCGTCGTGCCCAGGCCGGTGATCGGCTCGCCACCCAGCGCGAGCGCTGCGGGTGCGAACGCCTCCGGCCGCGTCCCGAATGCCTGCGCCAGCCGGTTGCCGCTGTAGCCCTGATACGCCTGGTGGTAGAAGGCGCCGTCGGGCAGCTCGCGGTATCCGATCCACTCGCCGGCCAGCGGCGCACCGTCGGCGCAGTTCAGGTAGTAGAGCAGCATCGCCTGGTCGAACGTCGAGCACGGCTTGCCATCGGCCACGCGCTCGGCGGCCAGCTCGGGCCACGTCAGGCGGACCGGCTGGCGCCAGTAGTCGAGCAGCAGCGCGTGACCATCGAACTCGCACCCGGCGCGCAGGGCGAGGCCCAGCGGCTCGCGCCGGCGCAGCGCCTGCCCGAGCTCGTCGATCGGGCGGAGCATGCTCTCCGCCCACGCCTCGCGCGCCCGGTCCAGCGTCTGCTCCGGGCTGCGCTTGCCCCCGGCCTGTTCGATCAGTCCGCCCACGGCGCCTCAGTGATGCTGCTGTTCGTCGATGTAGACGCGGATGGCCGGATGCCCGGTCAGCCTGGAGTGGAAGAAGTTGTTGACCAGGTTGATCACCTCGCCGCGGGCGGCTTCGGCCTGCGTGGTCCAGGCCAGCCGGCCGGCCTCGTCGCCGAGCGTATCGCGCAGCCGCTCCAGCCGGCGGACGATCTCGATCTCCTGCGTCCCCTCCAGTGCGTCGCGGACCTCGGCGATCAGCACTTCGGCCTGGCGGTGCAGCGCCTCGGGCGGGATGCTCGAGCCGGGGACGAGCGCGTCGTCGAGCGTGCGGATCAGCGACCACACCTGATACAGGATGGTGGCCGGCTCGTCGAACAGCTCGCGGATGAAGGCCGCCTCCTCGTAGCGCCCGGTGAGGCGGAAGATGTTGTACATGCGCTTGGCGGCCTTGCCGTAGTTCAGGTCCTTGCCCAGGTACTTGTCGACCTCTTTCTGCAGCTGGGCGACGTATTCGTCGAGCGCGTCGGCCGAGACGTGCTTGGCCAGCTTGGAGAAGATCGGGATCGACCCGGCTTCGAGGTAGACCTCCTGGAAGTACGGGTCGAGGTACCCGTCGAGCGGCGTGATCGATCCGTCGGGCGCCTCCCAGGTGACGTCGAGCATGTTGGAGGCGTTCGACAATTGTGCACGCAGCGGATCGGCGACCACCCAGTCGAGCTTGGTCCAACCCGGATCCTGCGCCGCCTGGTCCCAGGTGATCGTGACCGGCGCGCCGTCGGGCGATTGGAGCTCGATCTTGCCGGCGTGGATCTCGGCCGGCGTCCAGCCGATGGGCGACCCGGCCTTGAGCGTCTTGCCGCCGCGCACGACCTCGGCCGGGAACGAGCCGAACTTGACCTCGATCAACTGGTGCGTGGCGCCCTTCTCGGTGCCGAGGGCCTTGTCGCGGATCAGGCGCGAGAGGATGGCGGTGCATTCGGGGCGCGTGGCGGCGCGGATGTTGACCCGTTCGAAGAAGTCGCAGTCGCCCGGGTAGGACTGGATCTTCGACTGGGCGGCCGAGCCGGAGAGCGCCAGGGCGGTTTCGACCACGCCCGGCTCGTCCATGAACTCGACCAGCTGCCCGACGCGGCGGAAGTAGGCCAGCTCCTCGGGGGAGAAGTCGAGCATCGTGACCCGGTGGCCGAAGACCCCGGTGCGCATGTCGACGACCACGTCCCCGCCGCCGGGTCCGGCGGCCATGGCCGCCAGCCACTGCAGGGCTTCTTCCTCGTCGAGCTCGACGCCCAGGCGGCGGGCCAATTCGAGGATGCGGGCGATCTCGGCGGAAGGCTTGTCGGTCTCGGGCACGTCGTCCTCCGGGGGCGCGGGCTGGGTTGATGATACATCATCGGAGGGGGAGGCTGGGAGGGAGAGGATGTAGAATCGACTGTTGGGCGGCGGAGGGCAACCACGTTGCCACGCAAGGGGGCACCATGAGACAGGTCTCCATCCTTGAGTACTACTGGTTTGGCACCTGCGTTAGGTATCTCCATGATGCTCAAGAAGGGTTCCGCGTCCATAACGATGAGAGAGGCGGGTGGTTCGTTCTAAGCAACCTACAGCGGTATCTCGAATATCTGGTGAGCCTCGACTTGCATGTGACTAGGCGGGCCTCGGCCACCTTGAGAGAGCAGATGGGCGAGTTGAAGACTACCCATGACGACGCTACCCTTACCAGCGATCAGGCAAAGCGGCTCGCCGCTGAGATGACGAAGGTCCGCCACACGCTCGAGGCCGAGATCGAAGGCTCAACCGCATACGTTCTTTCCCCCATGCGAATGGAAACGTCAAGACTTATGCACAGTGTCCAAGACCTCCTGGCGCCAGGGGTCTTCCCGTCGCTGCCCTCCATCGCACAATACGACCTTGCAGAGGCCGGCAAGTGCACTGCGCTGGAACTCCCTACAGCCGCCGCCTTCCATCTCATCCGCGCCACCGAAGCTAGCCTTCGGGCATTCTATCTTCGGATGTCGAAGCGTGGCCGAGTCCAGCTCATGTGGGGACCGATGCTCCAAGACCTCAGGAAACGAAAGGCTGCAAAGCCACACGGAGTGCTCCTCGACCACCTAGATAACATTCGCAGGTCCTTCCGAAACCCCACGCAGCACCCCGAGCACATTTACGATGTCCAGCAAGTGCAGGATCTCTGGGGGGTGTGTATCGACGCCATCAACAGGATGGCCGTTGTCTTGAAAGCCCCTGGTTCCTCCGCCGCCTGACAACTCACTGAAGCTGGCCCGGCGGGCCGGGCCTTAGTGCGGTTCTTGTCTTGCCCGCCCGCTTGCCCTAAAGTCCCAGTGGTGTTGCCCGCTTCCGCCGAGCGGCTTAGCTCGAGGCCATTGGGCACCACGGCCCACGACCTCCAGAAGGGGATCCCGTGAAATTACCCCGATGGAACTATTCCCGATACCGGCTGCTTCTCGCAGTCCTCCCCTTCGCCCTTTCTGGGTGTGACACAGGCCAGAGCCAAGTCCCACCGACGATAGGACTGCCCCCCAGGTTCACTCCCGCCAACTCCCCGATCCCGGTTCCCGATCTTGGCGAGTCCCAGTGCATCCCCGGCGACGCCACTGGTGACCACCCCTGTTGTAGTTCCGACTCGCAGCCCCACAGCCTCGTCCGCGCCTGAACGTCCTGCCCAATGCCCAGCAGCTGGCCCCGGTACACGCCTCGCACCATTCATAGATTCACCTGGTCTTGTAGCCCAGATGCTCAGCTACCTGAACGCCGGAGGATCCGCAGAAGGAGCCTCGCCGCCGTACCTCGCCGACGTAGTCCTTGACGCAGACCCGGAACCAGACCACGTCCGGGTTGGCCTCACGAAGGTAGATCTCACCGGTGATGCAGTTCCCGAGCTCCTCTTTGACCTGGAGATCCCCGGGTTCCCTTGGCAGGAGTCCATTCTTGTGCTTGGATGCGCCGCTCACAATTACCAGAGCTTCCTTGAGGCGTCTCCCGATGATCCGGCTGGCTGGATTGGGATCATGGAGGTCTCCGATCTGAACGCCGACGGGAGGACTGAGCTTGCCTATCGCCGAGGGGAGAACCGCGATCTTCCTGACTGGGGAGGCACCCAATTCAATGTTGTTGCCTGGGATGGGCACACATTCCAGCAACTCATTCAAGCCGATGACGGCGACGACACGGCAGGCGGAGGGGCCGAACTGGATCCCGTTGGTCAATTCGACGATCTCGAAGGTGATGGGATCAAGGAGCTGCTGGTGCACACCGACGTTGGCTCCGGGTATTGGCTATGTGGCATGTACCCCCAGCCGCGGCACCACTTCCACCTGGAGGTGGGATAGCGAACACTACGTCTCCAAAGGGAAGACCCTGACCCACCGAGGTATAGCTACCAGGCGGTCGAAGACGGCGATCGCCTTGCCGCCCTGGGCTACTTTGAAGAAGCGATCCTCTCCTATCTCCGCGCCATTACCGACCAGAGCCTCAATCCGGGGACGCACGCATACTGGAGAGTAATCGAGCAGCCGAACTACTGCATGGAGCTCTCGCTTCCCACTCCCGAGAGCGACCGAGGCTCCATCCAAGAAGCCTATGCACGCTTTCGGCTGCTTGTTGTCAGAGCCGCCCTCGGCCAGACGGAGGCCGCAGAGGCTTCCTACAACGAACTGGTGCAGCAGTTCCCCAAGGCCCGGCCTGGCCACTCCTACGCGCAGATGGCCGAGGCATTCTGGCTGCGACTTCAAGGCACCAACGACCTGGTCGCAGCTTGCAGCAGCGCCATTGATTTCGCGGCGGCACATCCCGACCAAGTTCTCGACCCGTTAGGCTACGGCTTCAACGGCGCTCCCGAGGATCTTTGCCCTCTCGGCAGATCGACCTCTCATTGAGGTCTACCTTGTGGCGCCCATCCACTCGCTGAGGCCCTGGACGATCTACCAGGACCTCCGGCTGACCCCCGGGAAGAACGCCGGGGACCTTCGGCCGGCGGGCTGGAGCATAAGGTGCGGGCGCTTCGCCTTCCGTAGTGCTCGCGCCCCGAAGCGAGAGACACGCGGCGATCTTGTGCGCGATACTCCCTCCCGAGCCTGCGCCGCCTGATCGCGATACTCCCTTCCGAACCTGCGCCACCGACACGACAGAAGGTGCGAATGACCTACGCCATCGAGACCGTCGGACTGACCAAGTGGTACGGCCGGGTGCATGCCGTGGAGGCGGTCGACCTGCGCGTCGGGGTCGGCGAGATCTACGGCTTCCTCGGCCTGAACGGCGCGGGAAAGACGACGACGATCCGCGCCCTGCTGGGCATGATCCGCCCGAGCGCCGGGTCGGTGCGCGTGCTCGGGCAGGCGGTCGGCCCGAACGGACGCGGGCCGTGGCGGCGCGTCGGCCATCTGGTCGAGGAGCCCGCCGCCTACCCCGAGCTGACCGTGCGGGAGAACCTGGAGATCGCCCGCCGCCTGCAAGGGATCTCGGACACGGGCGCCACGTCGCCGCGCCATCGAACGCCTGGGTCTCCATCCGTACGCCGACCGAAAGGCGGGCGTGCTCTCGACGGGCAACTTCCAGCGCCTGGGGCTGGCGCGGGCGTTCCTGCACGAACCCGAGCTGCTGATCCTGGATGAGCCCGCCAAGGGGCTCGACCCCGCCGGCGTGGTCGAGATCCGCGAACTCCTGGCCAGCCTCGCCAAGGAGAAGGGCGTCACCGTCTTCATGTCGAGCCACCTGCTGACGGAGGTGGACCGCCTGGCGACGCGCATCGGCATCATCCACCAGGGTCGTTTGATCGAGGAGCTCGGGGCGGACGAGGTCGAGAAGCTGCGCTCGCTGCGCCTGGAGATCAAGGTCCGCGATCCGGAAGCGGCGCAAGGCGCGCTCACCCGGGCCGGGTATGCGCCCAAGGCAAGCGAGGGCACGGTCATCTTGAGCGAAGCGCGGGCGATCGACGCACCGGATGCGGTGGCCACGCTCCTGGTCCATGCGGGGACGCCTCCCCTCCGGCTGGCGGTCGAACAAGAGGATCTCGAAGCCCATTTCCTGCGCCTGACGGGAGCAGACGAATGAACGCCCTGCTGGCAGCCTGTTGGGCCGAGGTGCTCAAGGCGCGCCGCTCCCGGGTGCCGCTGGTGACCGCGGCGGTCTTCTCGGTCTTCCCGATCGTCGGCGGGCTGTTCATGATCATCATCAGGGACCCCGAGCGAGCGCGGGAGATGGGGCTGGTCGGCGCCAAGGCGCAGCTCCTCAGCGCGGGACCGGCGGACTGGACGTCCTACTCGCAATTCCTGTCGATGGGCACGGCGATGGGTGGGGCGATCCTGTTTGCGTTCATCACGGCCTGGGTCTTCGGGCGTGAGTTCTCGGACCACACCGCCAAGGAACTGCTGGCGGTCCCCACCCGGCGCGAGGCGATCGTCGGGGCCAAGTTCCTGCTGACGGCGGTCTGGTTCCTGGCGCTCACCGTCCTGATCTACCTGATCGGGCTCGGGGTTGGAAGGGCGATCGGCCTGCCCGGCTGGTCCGCCCAATTGGGATGGACCACCTTCTTCGGCCTGATGATCACCGCACTGCTGACCGCGATGCTGATGCCGTTCGTCGCCTGGTTCGCCAGCGTGGGGCGCGGCTACCTGCCTCCGCTGGGTTGGGCGATCGGCACGCTGGCCCTGGCACAGATCGCGGGCGTGATGGGTTGGGCAGACTGGTTTCCATGGTCGGTCCCCGGGGCGTTCAGCATGGCGTTCAGCCTGATGTATGGTGAGCAGGCCGAGCAGATCGGGCTCCACAGCTACGTCCTGGTGTCGCTGGCCTTCCTGGTGGGGATCGCCGCCACCTTCGCCTGGTGGCGGAGCGCGGACCAATCGCGATAGGCGACGCAGGACTCGATCGGCACTGCGCCTACGATCGTGATCGACTGCGCTCTGCGAGATATCGCTGGAGCATTCGACCAAGGCCGCGGTGCGGCGAAAGAGAGAGCACTGCCCGACGATGGCCGGCCGATCCGCGGCGAAGCGACATCGGGATAGGCAGCCTTCGGCGGGACTTCGTCCTGGGACGAACGCAGGATCGTCGACAACTCGAGTCGGTTGGTCTGCTGGTGGATCGGTTCGGGGAGGTCAATGATGGACACGAGCAAGGAACGCAAGCCCCGCCCGTACTGGCATGTGGATGCCAAGTGGATCACCGGCATCCTGCTGTTGGTCGCGCTGAACGTCACGCTCCTGGCGCTGATCCTGGTGCTGGCCACGGCCCCCGAACAAGGGATCACGCTCCTGACGACGACGCTGGCGAGTTCCTTCAGCGCCCAAGGGCGGAGGGCTGGACGAAGCCGGCGACATCGAGATCGCGAAGCAGAAGATCGCCGAGTCGCCCAACGGCGAATGGCAGCCCATCCCCGGGATGCGGATCGTCGTCCGGGCGGAGGACATCGCCGGGATGACCCCCCGGGAAATGCGCCTGTGGTTCTTCCGGCAGTGGGCCGAGCCGATCTACTATGACGGGGCGGACGGGCTGGCGAGCCTGATGACCGACCCCGACATGCAATCGGAACTGGAAGGAGGGGTCGGCCCGCTGGGCATTCATCAGCGCCGAGACACACGGCAAGCTGAAGACGGCGCTCGCAGTCTCCGGGCTGATCTCGCTCGTCCTTCTCGGGTTGCTGGTTTTCTTCAGCCATCGCTTCGGACGGTTGGGCAGTCCCGGATGCATCGTTCTCCTGGCTGCGGTTCCGGGATTGATCCTGATGAGCGGGGCGCGCGGCTGGCTCGAGATGTCCGCCCAGCCCCCGGCCGCCGGCGGCGAAGAGACCTTCATCACGCGCTATACGCAGCTGGCGGCCGACGTCCTGCCGGGCGTCGTGAACCAGGCGATCCAGATCTTCCTGGCGTTGACCGTCCTGGGAGCGGGCCTGATGCTGGTGGCGTTGGTGGGTGCGGTCTTCTTTCGGGAGCGGAAGCACAAGGAGCCGGCGCCGTAGATCGGCGTCTGACCGACCGCGCCGGGCCCGAGGGGGAGCGACGGCCGGCAGGTGAGTTGAGCTGACCAACTCGCGATCGTGCGGTGGATCGATGCATCGAACCCTGGGACACGTCACACTCCTGGTGCGAGACTACGACGAGGCCATCGCTTTCTTCACCGGATGCCTCGGGTTCAACCTTGTCGAGGACACGCCGCTCGGTGACGGCAAGCGCTGGGTCCTGGTCGGGCCGTCGGACGACCCGGGGACAAGCCTGCTGCTCGCCCGCGCTTCCACACCCGAGCAAATCTCATGCGTGGGCAAACAAGCCGGCGACCGGGTGTTCCTGTTTCTGTACACCGACGACTTCGCCCGGGACCACGCCCGGATGATGGCTTCCGGCGTGAAGTTCCTCGAAGACCCGAGGGAAGAGGCCTACGGCACCGTGGCGGTCTTCGAGGACCTGTACGGCAACAAGTGGGATCTCCTGCAGCGCCGAGACGCATCGGGATCCTCATCGCCCTCTCCAACCTACGGCGGGGGCATCGGCGGAAGATGCGCACCGCCAACGGGACATCCCCGGCAAGACGTCCCGCGAGACCTCGATGACCCCGGAGCCTATCGGACGGAGAGCAGGCGGTTGGCCTGCCGGCTCGCGGCGCGGAATGTAATCCGCGCTGAGTGGCCTGGCAGGTGCAGCTCGGCGATGGTTGCGGACGGCCATGGCAAGGACCCCGGTCAGGACATCCGGGGCGCCATTCCCGAAAGGATCCCGCAGCCGGCCCTGCGGCGCTGCCTCGCTCGGGATCACGCCTTCGACGGTCTTCGGCTCACCCGATGGGCGGGATCTCCGTGACGCTGTCCTGCGTGGGCCCTAGGCGCTAGGGATCATAAGACGAGACATCCGCGGCTAGAATGAGACGAACTACCCATGCGAGGCCGCACGCCGAACGACATGGCTCGGTCCCCGCCCAAATCGGAGGTCCCCATGAACGTCAAAGAGGTCCTGTCGGAGCTGCGCTACATCGGCGAGGCGCAGGGCATCCGGCAGACGTACCACATCTTCCAGGGTCGCCAGCGCTTCCTGGTCATGTCGTTCAAGAAGGCCGATCCGGCGGCGGGCAACTTCAACATCGTCGAGGCGGACGCGGTGAGCTATGCCGAAGGCAAGTACCGCGGCGTGAAGGGCCTGACGGCCAAGCAGCTGTTCGAGGAGTCCAAGCGCACCAAACACTTCAAGGACCGATTTGTCGCCCTGAACGTGCTGTACGTGCTCGTCGCCGCCGGGAAGGCCGCCATCGATCACCGCTTCAAGCCCGGGACGCTGGTGTTCAACCTGCCGTGAGCGAGACGGCCCGGCTGCTGGCACGGGTGACCGCCGGGCTGTATGCCCGCGGGCTGATCACCGCTTCCGGCGGCAACCTCAGCGCGCGCGACCCGGATTCGCCCGGACAGATCTGGATCACGCCGTCGGGGACGTTCAAGGGCGACCTGCAGCCGGAGCACATGGCCTGCATCGGCCTGGACGGCGCGCCGCGCTCCGCGGATGAGCCCAGGCCGTCGACCGAGTGGCGCGTCCACTGCGCCATCTACCGGACCCGGCCGGACGTGTGGGCGGTCGTGCACAGCCACGCGCCGCAGGCGATGCGCCTGGCGCTCACCGGCACACGGTTCCTGCCGATCTCGCTCGAGGCGGCGCTGATCGGTGAGCTCCCGGTGGTGCCCTTCCTCATGCCTGGAACCGAGGCGCTGGCCGAGGCGGTCGCTTCCGCCCTCGGCGTCGGCACGGCGATCCTGATGCAGAACCACGGGCTGGTCGTCGCCGCCGATAGCCTGGAGCATGCGGCGGCGCTCACCGAGACGATCGAGGCGACGGCGGGGACGCTGCTGGCGTGCCGCATGCTGGGCATCACCCCACCGGTTCTCTCGGAGGATGAGATTCGGGAAGCGCGGGCGAGAGGGTCG
Source organism: uncultured Chloroflexia bacterium (assembly GCA_963818575.1). Lineage (GTDB taxonomy): Bacteria > Chloroflexota > Anaerolineae > Anaerolineales > E44-bin32 > DYJB01. The sequence goes on from CAWFSV010000016.1 coordinate 154,377, forward strand.
TACGGCGGTTGAAAGGTCCGTCAGGATAATCGGGCGGACCGTGTTTCCGTAGGGGCGGGTTTCAAACCCGCCCCTACGCGTTCTCGCGGGTCGATCCGCCGCCGAGATGTGTTCGCGTTCGCGCCGGGATGGCAACTCCCCCGTAGGGGCGAAGCATGCCGGGAATCGCCGCTCGCGCAATCCATGTGGTGGGCATGCTTCGCCCGTCCGCGGTCTGGGGATCCGTGCGCGGACACGTGCCGGTGCGTCGGGAATGTTGGTCGCGAACCGGGGTAGGGGCACGGCGCCGCGCCCCTACGGAGATACGTGTGGGGGCCGAGTGTGCTCGGCGCGCATGCGGCGGAAGAGGGCGGCCTGGTCGATGGCGTCCTGCAGCGCGTTGTGCGTCAGGTGCGGGTGGTCGGGATACCGCACGGCGAGTGCGCCCTTGGTCGTGTCGCTCCATGCGCCGCCGGTCAGCCCCATGTAGTAGGCCTTGAGATCGAGGGCGGTGTGGCCGAAGGGATTCCGGCCGAGGAACCGGTCGAAGTAGTCGGCGACGAACATCCAATCGAAGGCGGCATTGAACCCGACGAATACCGGCAGCGCCCCGTCGGGCACCACGGCCTTGAGCCATGCCTCGAACCGCTTCATCGCCTCGGCCGGCGGCAGCCCGTCGCGCTTCAAGGTCGCCAGGTCGAGGTTGTGCACCGCCATCGCCTCGGCCGTCGCCGCCTCGCCGACCGGCTGCAGCTCGGCGTAGAACGTGAGCGTTGGATCGTCGACCAGGCAGGCGCCGAGGGACAGCAGCGAGTACCGGCCGGGCGCCGGGCCGGAGGCTTCGACGTCTACCGAGACGAAGATCTCGGGTGCTGTTACTTGCGGTTCGAACGACATCCGTGTTCTCCCTGTGGGTCAGCCTGGGACGACGCCGTCGACGACGACCATCCGGGTCCGCGCCGTCCGGTGACGCTGGCTGCGCGCCGGCCCGTACTCCGGCGACTCGAGCCACCGCCGGGCATGGTCACGGTCGGGAAACTCGAGGATCACCAGCCGGTTCGGCGTCCAGTCGCCCTCGAGCGTCTCGGCCTGCCCGCCGCGCGCCAGGTAGCGCCCCGCGTACAGGCCGATCGTCGGCGGCGCCAGGCGCTTGTACTCCTCGTAGCCCTCGGGATCGGTGACGTCGATGTCGAGGATCACGTAGGCGGGCATGCGGTGTCTCCTTCGGCGTCGGCGCTACGTCCGGGCGTCGAGCGGCCGAACCTTGTCGAACTGATCGAGCAGCCAGCTGCACACGACGTGCCGCAGGCCGGAGCGCACGTTGGAGTATACGTGGTCGGCGCGCGGGAAGCGCACGCGCTCCAGCCGCTGCAGCGCGGCCGGCAGATCGGCATAGTGGTCGGGCGGGAAGACCTCGTCGGCATCGGCGGTGACGAGCAGGAGAGGCATGCGGGCGAGGCGCGGGGCGATCGTGCTGAAGGCAGGGACGGCGGCCCACTCGCGCACCAGCTGTTCGGGCGAGACGCCGGTGAGCGACGGAGCGAACTCGCGGGCGAGCTCGAGCGGGAGCGGGAGACGAATCGGATCGAGCAGCGGCGAGAGCGCCGCCACGGCGCAGATGCCTTCGGCCTGGCTGGCGAGGGTGAGCGCCACCCAGCCCACCCAGGCTGATCCCCACCACCGCCACGCGGCTTGGATCGACGCGCGGCTGCGCCGCCAGCCACTCGAGCGCCACGCGGGCATCCGGAACCAGGTTGGCCAGTGCATACTCGCCGCCCGAGCCCCACGAGCCGCGGTAGTGAATGTGCAGGCAGTGCACACCCCGATCGCGCAGGTCGACCGCCAGGTCGAGGTTCTTCTCGTGACCGGGAATGCCATGCAGCAGCAATACTGCCGGGCGCCGATCCGAACCGGCAGCGCGGTGCAGTGCGCCCAGGATCCGGCACCCGCCGGATGAGAGGACGATGCCGTCGAGGCCGGCGGACTCGTCTATGGCTTCACTCCCACGGCGGCGGCGAACGCCTGCAGGGCGCGCAAATGATCCTGCGGGCCGTGCTAATCCAGCGCCCATCATGTTGAACGACAGGTGCGTCACCGCCAACTCGTCCCACGCCCGCACCTGCTGCTCCCAGCCCGACGGATCGCCGTCCCCGTAGCCCATGCGCGCTTCGACGCCGAAGGCCGGCCGAGAACGCCCAGCGTCGGCAAGGAATGCATCCAATCTGGCGAGCGCCGGCCGGGCATCGGCGGGCAGTTTGAAACCGGTCATCATCCAGCCATCCGCCAGGCACGCGGCACGCTCCAGCGCGGCGTCGACCGATGCGCCAAACCAGATCGGGATCGGGCGCTGAATGGGGAGCGGATTGAGCCCGGCGTCGGCGATGGACTCCCACTTGCCCTCGAATGTGACCAGCGGCTGTGTCCACAGCAGGCGCAGCAGCGCCACCTGCTCCTCGAGGCGCTTGCCGCGGGTGTGAAAGTCCTGTCCCAGCGACTGATACTCGACGGCGTTCCACCCGAGCCCGACGCCCAGGCGCAGCCGACCTGCGCAGAGCACGTCGAGCGTGGCGGCCTGCTTGGCGACCACGGCGGTCTGGCGCTGGGGAAGGATGAGGATGCCCGGGGCGAATTCGATGCGCCGCGTGACGGCCGCCATGTGGCTGAAGAGCACCAGGGGTTCCAGGAACGCGGATTCGTGGGTGTACGGGCCGGACAGGCCGCCCGGCCGATTCGGATTCGCCCCCAGGATGTGATCGTAGGCGATGATGTGACTGTAGCCGGCCGCCTCAGCCGCCTGCGCGAAATCGCGCACGGCGGCTGGATCGTGCCCGAATTCAGTTTGGGGGAAGACGACGCCGATGCGCATCCAGGCCTCCGCACCCCGCTTGTCCGGCGAGGCATGCGCCAATTCTATCCCCGGCGGGCGCGAGACGCGTCAGGCATGCGCTCCCCGCCGGGGTCAGCCCGGAGCGAAGCGCCACCCCATCACAGGGGCTACGAAGGACACTCCCAGGAGCGGTGGCGCGCTCGTGGGCAGGAAACCAACGCGCCACCAACTTGGTCGAAGCGTTGACGACGAACGGCTGGACGACGGCCAGGCCGACGGTGGCGGCCAGGACGATCGGGTAGTCGAGGGCGTAGGCGCCGCGCAGTAACCGCGGCAACGCCCATCACGACCGCGGCAAACCCCACTCCCTTGCCGAAATCCGAACCGTTCGAGGGCCCACGACGCCGGCAGGGAAGTCACCAGGTAGACGTACATGAAGGTCATGGCCAACAGCCCGACCTGGACTTCGCTCACCCCCCACAGGCTGGCGGCCCGGCTGGCGACCGGCGCATAGCAGATCCACAGGCTGTGAAGGACGGTGTCGACCGCCATCCATGCGCCCAGGATGACCCAGCGATAGCGGTAGACCCGAATTTCACCGGTGGAGGTCGAGCTCATCATGCGCTGAAGAAACCTTGCCCTGGAAGTGAGTGGCGGAGGCGCGGGGTCGAGTCTAACCGATCGGAGGCCGGGGCGTGTCCTGGGCGTGCAGCGAGTGGCGCGAGACGCGGGCGACGATCCGGTAGCGGTCGGCGAGGAAGGTCGCCACGGTCGATTCGACCGGCAGGCCGGAGGCGTCAAACGACACGCGCCGGACGCGCAGCACCGGGCGTCCGGGCTTCAGGCCGAGGAGCGCGCTTCGGCGGCGGTGGCCGTTCCGGCGGTGATGTGGTCGACGGCCTGCTCCGGATGCGCGTGATACTGCGCCTCGAGCGTGGCGTACGTCGATCGGTCGTTGAGATCCAGCGTCGCCATCGCCGGGAAGCGGTCAAACGGGTAGTGCATCTCCTCCAGGGCGAACGGCTGGCGCCCGACGGTGCGCAGGCTGAGCAGCCGCACGACCGGGGCGCCGCGTTCGAGGCGCAAGTCGCCGGCGATTTCCGCCGAGGCGGCGACGACCTCCTGGGCGAGGATGCGGTTGGAGAACTCGAGCCCGTCGCGGGTGAGCTCCTCGGTCAGGCTGAACAACGGGCCTTCGACCAGGACCTTGTCGCGGCGCGGGACGGCGACGAACGGCCCGGGCGCGCTGGCGCACGAGCAGCCCATCGCCGACCAGCTCGCGGATGGCGCGGTGGACGGTCAGGCGGCTGATGCCGAGCTGCTCGCTGAGCGCCACCTCGCCGGGGAGCATGTCGCCGGGCTTCAGATGGCCGGAGTGATTTGCGCCCGGATGGCCTGCCTCACTTGCTGGTACAGAGGGACGCCGCTGGAGGAGTCAACCTTCAGCTTCACCACAGCCCCCGCTTGGCGCCGCTGGCGGCCGCCGGTCTACGGCTCGTAGGTCGCATCGAGGAAGTCCAGCAGCAGTTCATCGAGCATGGCACGGCCGCCGGCGGAACCGGCCAGCCCGTACATGGCGCCGCTCTCGGCCATCGGCTGTCCGGGGTCCTTGGCGTAGGTGACGGCATCGCGCAGGTCGTGCACGAAACGCTCGGCGACGCCGGGCAGCGTCTGGCGCAGCGTCATGCAGAAGTGGATCCCCGGCGGACGCTGGCAGCCGTTCAGTCGCCATCCGAGTTTGGCCAGGTAGTCGTTGACATGGAAGATGTCGACGTCCTCCGACAGAATCGAGATCAGGAACGTCGAGGCTCCGGCGACCTTGAGTTCGGGGATGGTGGCGATGCCGGCGCGGATCGTATCGGCCGCCTGCATGATGGCGCGGGCGGCTTCCAGGTAGCCCGCTTCCCCCATCGTGACCAGCGCCGCCCACGTGGCGGCGGTCAGCCCTTCGGAACGGCTGCCTTGCAGCGTCGGCGAGACGTACACGCCGCCCTGCCACTCGGAGGTCTTGAAGTACTGGAACCGGCGCAGGTGCCGGTTGCGGTACAGGACGGCGGAGGTGCCCTTGAGGGCGTAGCCGTACTTGTGCGTGTCGCACGACATCGACGTCACGCCCGGCAGGCGGAAGTCGAACGGCGGCACCGGGTAGCCGAGCCGTTCGATCCACGGGAGGATGAAACCGCCGAGGCAGCCGTCGACGTGCAGGCCCAGATCCTTCTCGACCGCCAGCGCCGAGAGCTGCTCGAGGGGGTCGATCAAGCCGTAGGGGTAGTTGCCGGCCGAGCCGGCCAGGGCGATGGTGTTGGGCGTGATGGCGGCGCGCATGGCGTCGACGTCGGCCAGGAAGTCGCGCACCGGCACGCGCACCAGGTGCAGGTCGAAGTAGTGCGCCGCCTTCTGAAAGGCGGGATGGATCGTCTCGGGGGCGACGATCTCCGGGTTGGTCGATGCCGCGCTCGCGCCGGGCCCATTCGCGATAGACCAGCATGGCGTTGAGGATGCTCTCGGTTCCCCCGGAGGTGATCGAGCCGCACACTTCCTCGCCCGGATGATGCTGCGGCACGGCGTCGCCGTGCAGCATGCGGGCGGTCATGGCCAGGATCTCGCCTTCCATCTTGGTGCCCGACGGGCACAGGTCGCGCTGCAAGAGGTTGGCGTGCGAATACAGGCCGAAGACGCGGTTGAGGAAGGCGTAATGCTCCATGCCGCCGTGATAGAACGTGCCGGAGACCTGGCCGCGATTCCACTTCTGGTTCTCCGCCTCGGCCATGGCGGCCAGCTCGGCGAAGACCTCCTCGGCCGGACGGCCCTGGGCGGGGATCTGGGTGTGGGCGGCGAAGCGATCCTTGTACGGATGCAGGTCGCCGAACGCGGCGGAGGGTGAGTCGCTGGTCATCGTGGAGTCTCCTCAGCTGCCCATCAGCTGGCAGGGTTCAGGACGTGGAATACGGGCTTGAGGCTCTTCTGGCAGACGAGGAACTGGGTGAAGAGCCGGTCGTAGACGGCGCGGTTCTCCGGGCGCGGGTGGAAGACCTGGGCGATGCTGACCATGCCCGGGATGTCCTCGAGGCGGATGCGTCCGAGGCGCAGGAAGGCCAGGCAGGCGATGCCGAGGACGTTGCCGTTGCGCGGGTCTGCCTGCTGGTGGATCGGCAGGTTGAGCACATCGGCCATGATCTGCGCCCAGGTGTCGGACAGGGCGCCGCCTCCGGAAAGGCGCAGATAGGGGAAGCGCCGGCCGACGAACTTCTCGGCCGGGCCGAGCAGCCAGCGCCAGTTGTAGGCGATCCCCTCGAGGACGGCGCGGGTCATGTGGGCGCGGGTGGTGGTGTGCGACAGGTTGAGGAAGCCGCCGCGCATGGCGGCGTCCTCCTTCGGGCACAGCGTGCCGTTGAACCAGGGCAGGAACAGCAGCCCGCCGCTTCCCGCCGGCGCCTGCTCGGCGGTCAGGTTCATGCGCTCATAGACGTCGGGCGAGTGCTCCATGCCACCGAAGGCGTCCTTGCAGAAGACCTGATTGGTGAGGAAGGAATCGAGCACCTTGCCGTTGTTGCCCAGATCGCCGTAGATCAGGCGGCGTCCGGGCAGCGGGCTGGGCATGGTGGTGATCATGCTGCTGAGATCCGTCTTCTTGAACGGGACGTGACAGCACAGCATGCCCGACGTGCCCATCACGGCGACGGCATCGAAGTCGCGCACGGCGCCGCTGCCGATGGCCGAGGTGTGGTTGTCGGGTGCTCCGGCGATCACGACCGTCCGGGGTGAGAGGCCGAGTTCGGCGGCGACGGCGGGCAGCAGGGGTCCGACCAGTCCGTTGACGGGGATGAGCTCGGGCAGCTTGGCGGGATCGAGGCCGGAGTTGCGCACCGCCCAGGCATCGTAGGAAGTGGCGTCCGGGCTTCGGTTGTCGACCATGATCGTCGGGAAGAGTGTGCTCTGCGTGGCAACCGCCCGGCCGGTCAGGCGCAGGTTGACGAAGTCCATCGGCTCGAGGAACTTGTAGGTTCGGCGATAGATCTCCGGCCGTTCGTGAAGGATGTAGAGCATATGGCCGAGGGCATCGACGCCGGAGTGCGTGGGCGGGGCGCCCACGACGCTGATGTAGCGCAGCAGCTTGTACAGGTTGTAGCCCTCGACCTCGGGAAACCCGCGCACGATCTGGCGGTTGTATTTCCCGCCCCGGGTGTCCATCCAGAAGATGGCCGGCATCAGCGGGTCGCCGTGCTCGTCGACGGCGACGGTCACCGACCACATGCTGGTGCAGGCGACGGCGACGATCGACTCGGGCGGCACGGCCGCCTCCGCCAGGACCTGTTTGGCCGTGCGCAGGATGCTGGCCCACCACTCGTTGGCATCCTGCTCGGCGCCGCCGTCAGGCAGCAGCGTGATCGGGATGCGTTCGAAGGCGCTGGCGATGATGCGTCCGGTGTCATCGACCAGGCCGACCTTCGGCCCGCCGCTTCCGAGGTCGATGGCCAGGACGTATTGGCGGGGGTCGCTCATCGGTCAACCTCCCAGGCGGCCCCGAACGGCGCCGCTGGCGGCCGCCGGTTTACGGCTCGTAGGTCGCATCGAGGAAGTCCAGCAGCAGTTCATCCAGCATGGCACGGCCGCCGGCGGAACCGGCCAGCCCGTACATGGCGCCGCTCTCGGCCATCGGCTGTCCCGGGTCCTTGGCGTAGTTGACGGCATCGCGCAGGTCGTTCACGAAACGCTCGGCGACGCCGGGCAGCGTCTGGCGCAGCGTCATGCAGAAGTGAATCCCCGCCGGGCGCTGGCAGCCGTTCAGTCGCCATCCGAGTTTGGAGAGGTAGTCGTTGACATGGAAGATATCGACGACCTCCGACAGGATCGAGATCAGAAACGTCGAGGCTCCGGCGACCTTGAGTTCGGGGATGGTGGCGATGCCGGCGCGGATCGTATCGGCCGCCTGCATGATGGCGCGGGCGGCTTCCAGGTAGCCCGCTTCCCCCATCGTGACCAACGCGGCCCACGTGGCGGCGGTCAGCCCTTCGGAGCGGCTGCCTTGCAGCGTCGGTGAGACGTACACGCCGCCCTGCCACTCGGAGGTCTTGAAGTACTGGAACCGGCGCAGGTGCCGGTTGCGGTACAGGACGGCGGAGGTGCCCTTGAGGGCGTAGCCGTACTTGTGCGTGTCGCACGACATCGACGTCACGCCCGGCAGGCGAAAGTCGAACGGCGGCACCGGGTAGCCGAGGCGTTCGATCCACGGGAGGATGAAACCGCCGAGGCAGCCGTCGACGTGCAGACCAAGATCCTTCTCGACCGCCAGCGCCGAGAGCTGCTCGAGGGGGTCGATCAAGCCGTAAGGGTAGTTGCCGGCCGAACCGGCCAGGGCGATGGTGTTGGGCGTGATGGCGGCGCGCATGGCGTCGACGTCGGCCAGGAAGTCGCGCACCGGCACGCGCACCAGGCGCAGGTCGAAGTAGTGCGCCGCCTTTTGAAAGGCGGGATGGATCGTCTCGGGGGCGACGATCTCCGGGTTGGCGATGCCGCGCTCGCGCCGGGCCCATTCACGATAGACGAGCATGGCGTTGAGGATGCTCTCGGTTCCCCCTGAGGTGATCGAGCCGCACACTTCCTCGCCCGGATGATGCTGCGGCACGGCGTCGCCGTGCAGCATGCGGGCGGTCATGGCCAGGATCTCGCCTTCCATCTTGGTGCCCGACGGGCACAGGTCGCGCTGCAAGAGGTTGGCGTGCGAATACAGGCCGAAGACGCGGTTGAGGAAGGCGTAATGCTCCATGCCGCCGTGATAGAACGTGCCGGAGACCTGGCCGCGATTCCACTTCTGGTTCTCCGCCTCGGCCATGGCAGCCAACTCGGCGAAGACCTCCTCGGCCGGCCGGCCCTGGGCGGGGATCTGGGTGTGGGCGGCGAAGCGATCCTTGTACGGATGCAGCTCGCCGAACGCGGCGGAGGGTGTGTCGCTGGTCATCGTGGAGTTCCTCAGCTGCCCATCAGCTGGCAGGGTTCAGGACGTGAAAGACCGGCTTGAGGCTCTTCTGGCAGACGAGGAACTGGGTGAAGAGCCGGTCGTAGACGGCGCGGTTCTCCGGGCGCGGGTGGAAGACCTGTGCGATGCTGACCATGCCCGGGATGTCCTCGAGGCGGATGCGTCCGAGGCGCAGGAAGGCCAGGCAGGCGATGCCGAGGACGTTGCCGTTGCGCGGGTCCGCCTGCTGGTGGATCGGCAGGTTGAGCACATCGGCCATGATCTGCGCCCAGGTGTTGGACAGGGCGCCGCCTCCGGAAAGGCGCAGATAGGGGAAGCGCCGGCCGACGAACTTTTCGGCCGGGCCGAGCAGCCAGCGCCAGTTGTAGGCGATCCCCTCCAGGACGGCACGCGTCATGTGGGCGCGGGTGGTGGTGTGCGACAGGTTGAGGAAACCGCCGCGCATGGCGGCGTCCTCCTTCGGGCACAGCGTGCCGTTGAACCAGGGCAGGAAGAGCAGCCCGCCGCTTCCCGCCGGCGCCTGCTCGGCGGTGAGGTTCATGCGCTCATAGACGTCGGGCGAGTGCTCCATGCCACCGAAGGCGTCCTTGCAGAAGACCTGATTGGTGAGGAAGGAATCGAGCACCTTGCCGTTGTTGCCCAGATCGCCGTAGATCAGGCGGCGTCCGGGCAGCGGGCTGGGCATGGTGGTGATCATGCTGCTGAGGTCCGTCTTCTTGAACGGGACGTGGCAGCACAACATGCCCGAAGTGCCCATCACGGCCACGGCATCGAAGTCGCGCACGGCGCCGCTGCCGATGGCCGAGGTGTGGTTGTCGGGTGCTCCGGCGATCACGACCGTCCGGGGCGAGAGGCCGAGTTCGGCGGCGACGGCGGGCAGCAGGGGTCCGATCAGTCCGTTGACGGGGATGAGCTCGGGCAGCTTGGCGGGATCGAGGCCGGAGTTGCGCACCGCCCAGGCGTCGTAGGAAGTGGCGTCCGGGCTTCGGTTGTCGACCATGATCGTCGGGAAGAGTGTGCTCTGCGTGGCAACCGCCCGGCCGGTCAGGCGCATGTTGACGAAGTCCATCGGCTCGAGGAACTTGTAGGTTCGGCGATAGATTTCCGGCTGTTCGTGAAGGATGTAGAGCATGTGGCCGAGGGCATCGACGCCGGAATGCGTGGGCGGGGCGCCCACGACGCTGATGTAGCGCAGCAGCTTGTACAGGTTATAGCCCTCGACCTCGGGAAACCCGCGCACGATCTGGCGGTTGTATTTCCCGCCCCGGGTGTCCATCCAGAAGATGGCCGGCATCAGCGGGTTGCCCTGTTCGTCGACGGCGACGGTCACCGACCACATGCTGGTGCAGGCGACGGCGACGATCGACTCGGGCGGCACGGCCGCCTCCGCCAGGACCTGTTTGGCCGTGCGCAGGATGCTGGCCCACCACTCGTTGGCATCCTGCTCGGCGCCGCCGTCGGGCAGCAGCGTGATCGGGATGCGCTCGAAGGCGCTGGCGATGATCCGTCCGGAGTCGTCGACCAGTCCGACCTTCGGCCCGCCGCTTCCGAGGTCGATGGCCAGGACGTATTGGCGGGGGTCGCTCATCGGTCAACCTCCCAGGCGGGAGCCGCCCTGGGCGAGGGGAGCGGTCCAGGGGTTCCTGCCGGCCTTTGTATATACAAAGAGATGATACGGCAGGCGGGGGCCGGATGTCAACTCCGGGGCGTCGCCCGCGCCTGGGTGCGATGTGCGGGGTGCGGGGTTCCGGATTGGAGGGCGTGGCGCGTGGCAGGTCGCCGCAGGCTTCGGCCTGCGTCATCGGACGCAGGACCTCGGCGGTCGCGCGACCCCGCGGTCACGTGCGAGAGGGTTGATGCGCCAGCACCAGGCGCGCACGGCGCGGGGGGTGGGACGCAGCCTAAAGGCTGCGGCTACATGCACCGTGAAGGTCGAATTTCCGGACAGGGAGGCCGGCTCACTGGCTGGCAGCCGCGAGACCCTTCCGCATGGCAACTGCCCACGACGAGAAGCGTCGGGATGTGGGCGATGCCGGAATGGCGGAGTTGGCTCGCCGGCTTCAGCTCTCGTCGTCTGTCGGCGGGAGCGGCCGGCCGAGGGCGCGGCGCAGCATCCGGAAACGGGCCGGTGAAGCGGCGGACCGCGCCGCCCTGCGTCGAAGAATTAGACCGAGGGCACACAGCGCCGCGCCTCCGAGCAGGGCGCGCACATCCGCCTGCTGCACGCTCAGGCCGAGGGCGAACACGACCAGCGTAATCAGGCCGATCAGGATCAGCGCGTCCTGCCGAGGGCGAAAGGTCATGCGATCGAGAGCGGGGGCCGGCGGCCAATCGGCCGTGGGCCCCCGCGTGAGATCGGCCTATTTGATCAGG